>CAYOID010000083.1:0-8475 GCA_964403955.1 uncultured Desulfohalobiaceae bacterium
CACATCGACGGCGCGGTTTGGCACCTCGATGTCGGCTCATCACATCCTGGGGCTGGAGCAGGTCCCAAGGGTTCGGCTGTTCGCCGATTAAAGTGGTACGCGAGCTGGGTTTAAAACGTCGTGAGACAGTTTGGTCCCTATCTGCTGTGGGCGTAGGAGACTTGAGGGGATCTGCCCCTAGTACGAGAGGACCGGGGTGGACGATCCTCTAGTGGACCTGTTGTCGCGCCAGCGGCATAGCAGGGTAGCTATGATCGGACGGGATAACCGCTGAAGGCATCTAAGCGGGAAGCCTCCCCCAAGATCAGGTCTCCCTCCGTAAGGACTGAAGGCCCCTGGAAGACGACCAGGTTGATAGGCCGGACGTGTAAGTGCAGCAATGTATTGAGCGAACCGGTACTAATAGGCCGTGCGTCTTAACTTCTTTCTCCAGCCTATGTCACTTACATATTGTGTCCTGGTGGCCATAGTGGAGGTGAGACACCCGACCCCATTCCGAACTCGGCAGTTAAGCCCTCCTACGCCGATGATACTGCGGTCCTAACCGTGGGAAAGTAGGTCGCTGCCAGGGCTTTTTTCAAAAAAGGCGCACTCGATGAGTGCGCCTTTTTTTTGTGGGCATCAAAGGGGCCTGGCCTTTGATCAATGGGTCAGATCGCTGCTCTCCTGAACCATGGCCGATCCGGTCAGGGACTGGATCATGTGCTGACCTTTCTCAGTTCGCTTCCAGGCTTCAAAGAGCTTCATCCATTCCTGGAAATCAATGACCTCATCATCGAGCTGATCTTCATGAGCGTCCACCCACATATGAAAGAGGGTGATTTCCGTCTCAAAACTCTTGCTGCTCAGGACAGAATGGACCAACTGCGAATCATGGACAGCCCCATCCAGGGAGGTACCGATGAATTCCCCAAGAACCTGCTGGGATATTTCCGGAGTGATGGTGACGTTGTTCATTTTTTCAGCCAGCTTGCTCAGCTCGCTGTATTCATTTTTCAGATAGTCCATGGAATCATCAGGGATATCAACCTGAAGCTCTTCGCCTTTTTTCTGCAGGTAGTAAAAACGAATCCAGTGTTCAAATTTGCAGATGTCGGTGACATCCTTTAAGGCTTTTTTAAAATCAGACTTCATCACGACTCCTCATGAGTTGAAAATCACAAAAATTGGTAATGCCTGCCCACCCAGATGATTCGTCCGACAATGGAAACCGCGGCCTCCTCGTTTTCAGACAGGACCATGTCCGCCGAATGGGGGTTGTCGCATCTGAGTACAAGCTGACCAGGCATCCTTTCTATCCTCCGGATAAGAATGTGCTGATCGATTCCGACTGCGTAGATACAGTCAGAGTAAGACTCCCTGGCATCGAGGTCAATGAGCACTCGATCTCCCGGCTTGATTTCAGGTTCCATACAGTTCCCGGCCATGGTCATCAGGGCCAGACGGGAAGAAGTGCTGTGCGTGTCCAGCCACATGTCAGGGAAAGAATCCTTGATTTGGGATTCTGGCTTGAGAACCGGTGCTCCGTCGCTGGTCAAGCGGGGAAGGATGTGCACGATGCCTGATGATTGCAGATGTAAAGTGTCATCACTGGTTGTCATTGGGCCGGAACCAGTGGCCAGCCAGTCGGCATTGACGCCGTATTTTCGGGACAGGGTGAATATCCACTTCGAGGGAACGACGTTTTTGTGTTTGGCCAGGGAGATAGCAGCCCGGCCCAGTTCAAGCTCCTGGGCCAGCTGGGATTGATTCTGGATCGGGGTTGCTTTTTTGACCCGTTCAAAAAATGTGGAAAAATCTGGCATTGGCGTCCTCGGACCTTCAATTCGGATTTGGGGAGGAGGCAGGGCTGATCGGTTCTTGAGGTGCAGCACTTTTGAAGGGGAGGGTGACAAGGAACGTGGACCCATGGCCTTCCTGGCTCTGAACCGTGACATGTCCGCCCATGAGCCCGGACAGGCGCTTGACCAGCGGCAGGCCCAGTCCAGCCCCTTCTTTGGTTCGGGCATGGGGTGAGGCAATGCTCTCACCCTGGGCAAAGGTCTCAAAAATGGATTCCAGCTTGTCCCCTGGGATTCCGATTCCGGTATCAGCCACCGAGAACAGGAGATTGACCCTATCTGGTCTGTCTGACTGCAGAGCCTGGACCTGGACTCGAATCTGGCCTTTGGCAGTGAACTTGACGGCATTGCCGACCAGGTTGAACAGGATCTGGGTCAGGCGGATCTCATCTCCAATCAGCTGGGACGGAACCGTCTGGTCGCGGTTGATCTCCAGCACAAGACCTTTACGTTCGATTTCCTGGGAATAGAGGTCCTTGATGGACTGCAGAGCCTTGTCCAGGTCAAAAGGAGCCTCCCTGATGTCCATCTTTCCAACCTCGATCTTGGACAGATCGAGTATGTCTGTCAAAAGCCTGGTCAATCTTTTGCCTGAACTTTCAGCATGCCGGACATATTCCGCCTGTTCTTCATTCAAATGGGTTGTTCTCAAAAGTTGGAGCATACCCAAAACACCATTCATCGGCGTCCTGATTTCATGGGACATGTTGGCCAGAAATTCGGTTTTGGCCCGGTTGGCTTCCTCGTTTTCCCGGACCAGAATCTTTTCCCTTTCCAGTGATTGGGTTAAGCCTCTGACCAAAAGGCTTGCAGCCCCGATGACAATGATTTGGATCAGGGCGAATGAAGACAGCACGATTCTCCAGATGATCTGGTCAGGCTCCCTGGGAAGATGGACAGCAAAGTCGGTCAAAAATCCGTAGGTCAGCATGAATGCAAGGGAGAGCAAGCCGAAGGTGAGGGCAGACCGAAGCCCCAAGAGCAGGCAGGCCAGGACCGATGCACACACAAACCAGAGTCTGGCCGAACTCATGAATTCTGCGGTGAAAAATGTGGACGCACCTACCAGAAAGATGATCCCGCAGACCAGGAATGCCCGGACATTAAATGCGATAGGTTTGAGCCCAATGAGCAGAAGGAGCAGTGCATAGGCAGCGCTCAGGATGAGCACCAGGGACGTTCGTCCCTGTTCCAGGGCTGAAATCAGAGAAGGGAGGTACCCGACCAGACCGAAGACTACGATGACAGTCAGGATGCCGAAAAGGATGATTCCTCTGGCCTGACCCTGGGGGGTATGGTCATCAATCCTGTTGAGAATGAATGTGGTCACTTTATGTTGGAGCGACATGTCTGCAGGTCCTGAGATGCTCATTGTTTTGGGTTTTCAGGTGAACATAGTTCAGCTTTGCCTCTCCTCGACCCTCAGCCGTCGACCTGTCCGGGCTTCAATCCGAGGCTCATGCCACAAGGAATCGCGAGCAGAGGACCAGAGTGCTCTGAAAAATTTAAGCATTTTTTGTGCCAGCCTCACGAACTATCTGAGGATTTTCCTCTGTATCCCTGAGACAGGAGTTTCAAGGTATTGTTCACGCCCTGTTTTTCTGGTACGTCCGTGTCTGCAGCAAGTATGAAAAGATGCTGCGAGCAAGGAGTTTGAGCACAGATCTCTTGCAATCAAAGCGAAACAGGCAGGCTGCATGGCGGATATCCTGGTTGTCGACGACGAAAAAAAAATTTGCGAGCTTTTGGCCAATGCTGTCCAGGAAACCGGGCATGTGGCCAGATGCGCCCAGACCTTGCAACAAGGGCTGCAATTGACCGAGGAGTACAGTTTTGCAGCCGTCCTTCTCGACGTCCACCTCCCGGATGGCAGCGGGCTGAAGAGCCTGTCCAGGTTTGTGCATCAAACCTCCCGTCCGGAAGTGATCATCATTACCGGATATGCTGATTTGCAGGGTGCCGAGTTCGCCCTGACCCAAGGCGCCTTTGACTATATCCAGAAGCCGGTGACCATGAAGGAGGTGGGCCTGACCCTGTCCCGGGCTCTGGAGTACAGAGAGGCCAGACTGATCCGCAACAGAGGCCCCAAGACCAGGCGGGACGAGATTATCGGCAACAGCGAACCGCTGCAGAAGGTGATACAGGCCTTGAGCGAAGGAGCTCTCGGCCAGCATTCCATTCTGATCACCGGAGAAACCGGAACAGGCAAGGAGCTCTTCGCCCGGGCCGTGCACTCCAACAGCAGCCGGTGCGACAAGAGCTTCATCACTGTGGACTGTGCTGTATTGACCGAAAATCTGGCGGAGAGCACCCTGTTCGGACATGTCAAGGGAGCTTTCACCGGCGCAGTCAACACCAATGAGGGCTTGATCGCTCTGGCTGACCAGGGGACCCTCTTTCTTGATGAAATCGGGGAACTGCCTCTCAGTGTTCAAAAGAGGCTCTTACGGGTCATTGAAGACAAGAGCTTTCGTCCTGTTGGGGCCCAGAAACACCGAACCAGTCACTTCAGGCTGGTGGCGGCCACGAATAAAGACCTGGACAGTATGGTCGAAAGTGGTGAATTTCGCCAGGACCTTTTGTTCAGGATACGTTCCCAGGAGATACACCTTCCACCGTTGCGGGATCATAAAGAAGATATCCCAGAACTGGTCAGCCACTATGTCGGCCGGATTTGTGAACGTATGCAGGTCCAGGCCAAGCGGTTCCATCAGGATTTCCTGGATCATCTCTGCCAGTATGACTGGCCGGGCAATGTCAGGGAGCTGGTGAACACCCTGGATCAGGTCATTTCCCGGGCCATGAACGAGCCTGCCCTGCATCGCAAGCACCTCCCGGTCAACATTCGCGTGGCCCTGCTGAAAAACGACCTGAAGCAGACAGATGGTGGCGAAAGTCTCTTGAACCAGTCAGCCAGCCCGTTGTGCTTTCACCCGCTGCCGGACTGGAAGACCTTCAAACAGTTCATCCATAACGAAGCAGAAGAGCTCTACTTTCGCGAACTCCATGAACATTTTCAGGGCGATGTCGGCGCCGTGGCCGAGTGCTCCGGCCTGACGCGGTCCAGGATTTACAGCATCCTGGGCAAGTATGGCATTTCACGGCCGGAATGACCTTCTGAGCGAAGCCACTCTTCACCCTTCTGCCGCAGTTCTTCCTTTCTTTCCGACCCCCCTTTTCCCTGCAGGGCCTGCACGTCCAGGCCAATAGCCTTTTCCAGTCCGGCGAGCTGATCTCTTCTCCATGACCCAGATTCAAATCAGATTTGAATGGATTCAAATCAGATTTGAATCTGGAGGAGACACTCTGGATTTTTTTCTTACCACATTTTCTTAACATTATGAAATAATTGATTTTGCTTGATTGGCTTGACTTGGCACAGTCCTTGATAGGGTTCAAGGCAGAGACGTTCATCACAGTCATCCTTCCTGGAGAAAGGAGCTCTATGTACCTCTACTGCGACTTCGGTTCAGAATCCACTTTCAGCACGGATTTCATTGAAATTCTGCAGAGCGGCCTTTCGCCTGCAGAGCTTGAGTTCTTTTCCAGCTTCAAAAGTTTGCTGCACCGAATCAGAAAGAGTGTTTTCGATATCCAGATGGTCATCATTTTTGTGCCTGAAGCGAGCAATGTTCCTGAACTTCTTGGCTCAAAACACCTCTTGCGGGATGTTCCCCTGATCATCGTTCTCAATCAAGGCTTGAATGACGCTGAGCGAGATTTGCACGGTCTGCATCCCAAGCTGATCAGCCGGGCGGAATTCGGCATTCTGGAGGTCTATTCAGTCTTGAAGAAGTTTCGCGTTCACAGGGCACAGCTTTCTGAAGCGGCAAAGAAGAGCAAAGGCTCGATGTGCACCAGCAGAAAGCAGGACCTTGAGAGTCTGTCTGTCAGGCAACGGTCGTGGCTGCAGGAGAGAGAATGAGCTTTGAAGACCGCTGGGATGCGGGTTCACAACAGACCTTTCATCAAGAGCCGACTCCGGGAATGATTCCCTATCAGCGATGGATGGACAGCTTCAGGGATTTGAGCTCCACCCTCATCCAGACCATTGAGAGCAAAGAAAACGACTTTCTGGAGATCGGGCACTCGATTCAGGACATCTCCAGACTGTCCCGAGACATGACCCAGAGTGTGACCGAGCTGGTGCAGAATGCTTCTGGACAGGGCTTTCGGGGCGAGGTGGAAAAGTTTTCCCAAGAGTTCAAGGAGCTCTTTGAGATCTGCGAGGCAGTCGATCCTCTGAGGGGCGGCGGGCTTCTGCTCAGCATCGGTCAGACCATCCAGGAGCTCCAGGACAGGATGGGCGGCTTTCGTCAGATCATCAAACGGTTGCGGGTCCTGGCCATATCCACGCGGATCGAGAGCTCCAGGCTGGGCAGCGAAGGCCGGGGGTTCAGCACCCTGGCCGACGATGTGGAGCAGTTGGCCACCAAGACAGCTGAATACTCCAAGCAGGTCCAGGCCAAGACCAAGGTGCTCCAGGCCATGGTCGAAAACGCCCAGAAGAAGACGGCGAGTGTTTCAGGCCTGGAAAGCGGTCAGGGTGAAATGGTTCTCCAGGACGTGCAGCAGAGCTTTGACAGCCTGCAAAGGGTTCAGGCCGAGGCCGAACACATGTCTGCCACTCTTTCCAGCTATTCAGAGGGCATTGCCTCCAATGTGGGAGAGGTGATCTCTTCAGTCCAGTTTCACGACATCATCCGGCAGCAGATCGAGCACATCAGTCTGGTCCTGGAAGAATGCCGATCGATGATGGCTGAGCACGAATGTCACGCCGATCCAGGAGAGCATGATGAGGAGATCATTTCCTGGGCTGCGGATGTGTGCAGGCTGCAGGCTCACCAGAGTCAGGCCACCCAAAAGGAGTTTCTCCAGGCCATTGATCAGATATGGACCAGCCTTGAGACCATCAGCGCTGATGTCTTTGAGCTCGAGAGGCATGTTCACTCGACCTCTCTCTGCAGTCAGGGTCAGAGCCTCTTGACTGAGCTTGAAGACAGGATCGTCCGCTTCCTTGAGCCTCTGCAGCAGGGGTGCGGATTTCTTGAAGAGGTCATGAAGGCCATGGGCACAATGGCTGATACCGTGGCTGAAATGGGCTCCTTCATCAGTCAGGTGGAGGAAGTTGGCGAAGAAATCGAGCTCATTGCCCTGAACGCGAGCATCAAGGCCGCTCATACCGGAGAGCGGGGCCTGGCCCTCGGGGTTTTGGCCGAAGCCATCCGCAAGCTGTCGGTCGAGTCCGGTGACCGGGTTGCTGAGGTGTCCCGGATTCTCAGAGAGATCAACGATCAGGCCGGCCAGCTGCATGAAGACGCTGAAAAGACCAGGGAAGCCTCCAGAAAAGAGGAAGAGCTGAGCTCGCGGCTGAACGAGATTGTCCAGTCCCTTCAACAGGCCAACACAGAGGTCGCAAGCTCCCTGACTGCTGTCCAGGACGTGGGGCAAACCTTGAATGATTCCATCAACAGGGTGTTCAGCAACCGGGATGTGCAGCGCGAGGTCGTGGCCGAGCTGACTCGGGCCAGAGAGGAGCTCTCGGCCATCGAGCACCAGGCCAGGCAACTGGTGCCTGAATTTGAATCGCCGGCCAGGTCGGAGAGGCTTCAATCCCTTCTCAACCGATACACCATGGAATCGGAGCGGCTCGTGCACATGGCCTTTTCAGGCATGGGCCATGCAGAACAGGACGAGGATAGCGCTGCTTATGCTGAAGAACAGGATGAGGGCAGCGAGTTTGGGGACAATGTGGAGCTGTTCTGAATTCTGCCTGTTCAGGCAGAATTCAGCCCGATCTCTGGCCTGGCTGAAGGTCGAGGGGTGGAGGGTGGATAGTTGAAGGAGAAAAACACGACTTGTCGCTTTATGACACTGAATTCGGCCATTTTGATCAAAAAAAATTCCTGCCAAATCAAGTTTCATACGCGAATGTCCATATAAGTCTTGAGACATATGAGGATGGAAGCATGAAGATCGAGTTTTCCGGGAGTTGCAAGGTAGACAGGATCGCTGAGCTCAAAGAACTGCTTGGTTCAGCCCTCGAGCAGTCCGGTGAGGTTCAGCTGGACGTCTCTGGTGTAAAGAGCTGCGATGTGGCCATGATTCAGCTGCTGTGCGCTGCTCAGAAAACTGCTGCCCAGTCGGGAAAAACAGTGACTGTCCTTGACAGCCCTTCTGAAGCGTTACGCAGCCTGCTGCAGGAAAGCGGTCTTCTCCATGCCTGTCAGCACTGCGCTGTTGAGACATGTGTCAAAGAGGAGAATTTTTCATGACCAAAACAATCATGACCGTGGACGATTCATCCAGCGTGCGGGAGATGGTCAGCTACACCCTCAAGGACGCGGGGTATGAGGTGGTTCAGGCCGTGGACGGCCAGGATGCCCTGGGCAAGCTTAAGGGCCAGATCGACATGATCATCACTGACTTGAACATGCCCAACATGGACGGTTTGGAACTGATCAAGTCCGTTCGGGCCAATGCGTCCACCAAGTTCATTCCCATCGTCATGCTGACCACTGAATCCCAGGATTCGAAGAAGCAGGAAGGCAAGTCCGCCGGGGCCACCGGCTGGATCGTCAAGCCTTTCAAACCACCCCAGATCCTTGGAGTGGTGGAGAAGCTTTTGAAATGA
>CAYOID010000083.1:8575-13103 GCA_964403955.1 uncultured Desulfohalobiaceae bacterium
CGAGGTTCCAATGTCCCGTGAAGAACAGATGATTCAAGCCTTTTACGAGGAAGCCGGAGATTTGCTGCCGGAGCTTGAAAGCGCCCTGCTCGAGCTGGAGGAGACTCCAGAAGATTCCGAACTGGTGAATCGGGTGTTCAGGGCCTTGCACACCATCAAGGGCTCCGGAGCCATGTTCGGTTTCGATGCCGTGGCCGACTTTACCCATGAGGTGGAGACAGTGTTTGATCTGGTCCGCAACGGCGAGGCAGCGGTCAGCACTCACCTTCTGGACCTGACATTAGGGGCGAAGGATCATGTTCAGCGGCTGCTCTATGACCCAGAGAATCTTGATGCTGAAAAGGAAGAACAGCTCTTGGAGCAGTTCAGAGCGTTTCTCCCGGCAGATGATGACTCTGGAAGTTCCCCGGGCGGCTCGCCCAAGGTGGACAGTTCGGATTCGGGAAACGAGATCATCTACCGGGTACGATTCAAGCCCGGGAAAAACATCTTTGCCACAGGCACGGATCCCCTCAATCTGGTCGATGAGCTCAAAGGGCTCGGCCGGGCCCATGTGATCGCCCACACCGAAGACATCCCCCTGCTGGGGGACCTGGACCCCGAGGCCTGCTTTCTGTGGTGGGACATCATCCTGACCACGGACAAGGGCAAAGAGGCTATCCGGGACGTGTTCATCTTTGTGGAGGACGAGAGCGAGATTGTCATTCAGGTCATAGACGAAGGCCAGGCGGTTGATGACGAGGAGCTGGCCTACAAGAGACTTGGCGAGATCCTGATCGAACGGGGCGACCTGACTCAGCCGGAGCTCCATCAGGTTCTGATCTCCCAGAAGCCATTGGGGGCCATGCTATCGGAGCAGGGTCTGGTCAGCGATCAAGAGGTGCACTCAGCTCTGGTGGAGCAGAATGCTGTTCGCGAGGCCCGGCAGGAACGCAAGCAGCAGGATGCTGTATCCTCCATTCGGGTCTCGGCTGCCAAGCTGGATCAGCTCGTGGATCTGGTAGGGGAGCTGGTCATCGCCCAGGCCAGACTGAGCCAGACAGCGGGGGGAATGGACAATCAGGAGTTGACCGGCATCTCCGAAGAGATCGAGAGACTCTCTGACGAGCTGAGGGACTCCACGCTGGGGATCAGGATGCTGCCCATCGGGTCCACGTTCAGTCGGTTCAGGCGGGTGGTTCGGGACCTTTCCGCGGATCTGGGCAAGGAGATCGAGCTGGAGACCGAAGGCGCGGACACAGAATTGGACAAGACCGTGATCGAGCGGTTGGGGGATCCTTTGGTCCATCTGCTGCGCAACGCCATCGATCATGGCATCGAGTCTCCGGAGGAGCGGGAGCGGGCCGGAAAGCCCAGGCAGGGCAAGGTGGTCCTCTCGGCCATGCATTCCGGGGGCAACGTGCTCCTGACCATTGTTGACGACGGCAAAGGCCTTGACCTGGACAAGCTCAGGCAGAAGGGCGTGGAGCGGGGGCTGATCACTGAAGGGGCAGAGCTTTCCGACAAGGAGATCACCAGTCTGATATTCGCCCCTGGGTTTTCCACAGCCAGTGCAGTGACCGATGTCTCCGGCCGCGGGGTGGGCATGGACGTGGTCCGGAGCAATATCGAGTCACTGCGGGGATCAGTCGAGATGGAGAGTCAGCTTGGACTTGGCTGCACGGTCAGGGTCAAGCTCCCCTTGACCCTGGCCATTATCGACGGGCTGCAGGTCCAGGTCGGGGAGGACTTCTTCGTCCTGCCCCTGCATGTGGTGGAGGAGTGCATCGAACGTACGAAAGAGGACTCTGAAAAGTCCAGGAACCAGGAGTTCGTTCAGCTCCGGGGAGAAATCGTGCCATTTGTCCGATTGCGGCAGTGGTTCATGACCCAGGGGCCCTGCCCGGACATCGAGCAGATCGTGGTGGTCAGCTCGGAAGGCAAACGGGTCGGTCTTGTGGTGGACGAGGTCATTGGACAGTTTCAAACCGTGATCAAGAGCCTGAGCCGAGTCTATCGCAATGTTGAAGGGATTTCCGGGGCCACCATTCGGGGGGACGGCAGCATGGCCCTGATCATCGACACGGACCAGCTCATTCAGACGGTGGAGCACAAGGTCAGCAGCACCAGTGAGCGTGCTGCCCTGTAGTTTTTTGAATGTTTGAACTTTGGAGGAGAGACATGTTCAAGAACTTGAAGCTGGGAACAAAAATCGGCGGGGGGTTCGGCATCCTGATCATCTTGGCCTGCGTCCTGGGCGGCATTGCCGTGATCCAGATGAAGGGCGTCGCCACCAAGGCCGACGGCCTGAACCACAAGTACGTCCCTGAAGTTGAGATCATTTCCAACATTGAAAGGGCCTATCTCAACGCCAGGGCCCTGGTCATCTACTACGCCACGACCATGAACGAGAAGTACCTGGGGCCCGGGCGGGAAAAGATGCAGGAGGCCCGTCAGGCTGTCCAGGAGGCCGAAGGCCTGGTCCAGAAGTACCCGGAGCTGGAAGCCCTGAAAGAGCGTGTTGCAGGCATCAAGGCCAACATTGCCAGCTACTCGGAGATCGTCGACGAGCTGGCCCGGGAGGGTCAGAGCATTGCCGGGGCTCAGACGGCCATGGATGAGGCTGCCGGAAGCTACATGGAGACCTGCGCGGTCTTTTTGACCGATCAGAACACGGAGATGCGGGAGGAGATCCTCCAGGGGGCTCGGAGCAATGCCTTAATGGAAAGCCTGCAGGAAATCACCCTGGCCAACGACGTGATCGACCTGGGCAACGACGCCCGGGTGGGGAACTTCAAGGCCCAGGCCACGAGGGACCCGGAGCTGATGCAGGCCAAGTATGAAAACTTCGAGCTCATCAACCAAAAACTGGACGAGCTCAAGGCCCTGATCACGAATCAGGAGAATCGTCAGCAGATCGAGGCCATCAGGACCGCCGGGCAGGACTACAAGGCAGCCATGCAGGACTACCTGGCCGCCTGGACCGCGATCAACGACACGATTTCCAGAGGGGCGAACATCGGCAACGAGCTCTTTGCCCAGCTGCGGGAGACCGCCGGCGCCGGCATGGGCCAGACCATGACCGTGACCGCGGACACCGTAGCCAGCATGGATCAGGCTTCGACCATCATGATCGTCGGTCTGATCATCGCCCTGGTCATCGGGGTGGCCGTGGCCATTGTCCTGACCAGGGGGATCACCCGCCCGGTGGTCCAGGGGGTGGAGTTTGCCAAGGCCATGGCCAAGGGGGATTTCACCCAGAAGCTGTCCATCGCTCAAAAGGACGAGATCGGCAACCTGGCCGAGGCCCTGAACGACATGGTCGACCGCTTGCGGGACGTGGTCCAGAACGTCAAGTCGGCCTCAGAGAACGTGGCCTCCGGGTCTGAAGAGATGAGCTCATCCTCTGAAGAGCTCTCCCAGGGGGCCACGGAGCAGGCCTCGAACATCGAGGAGGTCTCCTCCTCCATGGAGCAGATGGCCGCCAACATCCAGCAGAACACCGACAACGCCCAGGAGACGGAAAAGATCGCCAGCAAGGCGGCCCAGGATGCTGAGGACGGCGGCAAGGCTGTGACCGATACAGTTCAGGCCATGAAGGACATTGCGGACAAGATCTCCATCATCGAGGAGATCGCCAGGCAAACGAACCTCCTGGCCCTGAACGCGGCCATTGAAGCCGCCCGGGCCGGAGAGGCCGGCAAGGGATTTGCCGTGGTCGCGGCCGAAGTGCGCAAGCTGGCTGAGCGCAGCGGCCAGGCAGCTAACGAGATCAGCGAGCTGTCCTCGTCCAGTGTTGACGTGGCGGAAAAGGCCGGGGGGATGCTGAAGCAGATGGTCCCGGACATCAAGAAGACGGCCGAGTTGGTCCAGGAGATCGCTGCCTCCAGCCGGGAGCAGAACTCCGGGGCCGAACAGGTGAACAAGGCCGTCCAGCAGCTGGACCAGGTCATCCAGCAGAATGCGTCCGCTTCCGAGGAGATGTCTTCCACTGCAGAAGAGCTTTCCTCCCAGGCCCAGCAGCTCCAGGACACCATGAGCTTCTTCAGGGTCGATGGGGCTTCGGGAAGCTTTTCCGGAGTCAAGGCGGCCAAGGAGGAAAGGATCGAGCCTCAAACCGGAACAAAGAGAGTTCTGGGAGCTGGCAAGGAAAGAGCAAAGCAAGGGTCGGAAGAACAGACCCGGCAGGAGAGCTTTGCCCTGGATATGGGCAATGATGCCGAAGATCAAGAGTTTGAACGATATTGATGAAGCGACCCTTCATGTTTGGTCGAAGGATGCGGGTTGAAAGGACGTCCTTGATGGATTCACTTTGCCCTGTCCTTCGACCCTTCAACCAAGGCGAGGAGAAGGAGACACCATGTCAGACCAATTCGAAACACTGATCAATCAATACCTGACCTTCAAACTGGAGCGTGAAATGTATGCCCTGGAAATCTCAGCGGTCAAGGAAGTGCTGGAGTACACGCCGATCACCAGGGTCCCCAAGACACAGGATTTCATGCGGGGGGTGATCAATGTCCGGGGGCAAGCCATCCCGGTCGTGGAT
>CAYOID010000084.1:0-12767 GCA_964403955.1 uncultured Desulfohalobiaceae bacterium
TCGCTCACGGCCACGGCGATGAACAGCCCCAGAAAGGTGGAAGCCACGGCGATCAAAACCACGGCCGGGACAAAGGCCACCCAGGATACCTGGGATATGTCCATGAGGAAGGCGGCCATGATGATTGGGACAAAGGCGTTGGCTATCCCGAACAGGATGGCCCCGCTGGTCTTGGCCAGCATCAGGATCTCCAGCGGGATCGGGGCCAGGAGCAAGCGTTCGAAGGAGCGCTGCTTCTTCTCAAAGGTCACGGTCACCGCCAGCATGGAGGTGGTCCCAAAGAGGATGGATACCGCCACCACGGCAGGCAGCAAGGTGGGGATGCTGCCCAGGCCGCTGCCGGACTTGATGAAGAACATGGCGGTCCAGGCCAAAGGGAAGATGAGACCCCAGCTGATGTTCGGGGGTTTGAGGTAATAGGTGCGCATGTCCTTGATCAGGATGCTGACGAATGCGGTCCACAGTTTCATGCTCCGGCCCCCTTGCCCCCATTGGCGTGCATGGCCTCAACCCCGATGCCGGTGACCCGGACAAACACGTCCTCCAGGGACGGCCTGACCTTCCGGGCCTCGGACACCTCCACTCCCCGCTCCTCCAGAAAATGAACCACAGCCCCGGCCTTTATCGGCTGGTCGGCTTCCACCTGGAGAGTGGTCTGCCCGGGAGAGGAGAGCTCGAGATGGGGGAACGCTTTTCGGATTTCTTCCAGCATGCTCGAGAGGTCCTGCTCACAGGCAATCTGGATCACATGCCTGGCCTGCAGGGGCTGGAGCAGATTGTCCACGCTGTCGATCTGCACGATGCGGCCGGAGACGATGAAGGCGATGCGGTCGCAGAGCCGCTCGGCCTCCTCGATGTAATGGGTGGTCAGGAAGATGGTGGTTCCGGAGCGGTGCAGGTCAGCCACCAGCTGCCGCAGCTGCCGGGCACTGGCCACGTCGATGCCTGTGGTGGGCTCGTCCAGGAACAGGATTCGGGGCTGATGGATGATCCCGGCGGCAATGGTCAATTTGCGCTTCATGCCCTTGGAATAGCCCCCGAACCTGCGATCAGCGGCCTGGCTCAGACCAAAGTCCTCCAGGAGCTGCCTGGCCCGTGCCTGCCGTTCCTGTTTGCTCAGTCCGTACAGGGCGGCGCAGAAACACAGATTGTCGAATCCGGTCAGCTCCGGATACAGATTGCTCTCATCCGGGACCACACCGATGAGGTGTTGAGCCGATCTGGGCCGTTTGGTGCAGTCCAGCCCTCCGATGCTCATGCTCCCTGAATCCGGGCGGGCTAGTCCGGTGAGCATATTGATGGTCGTGGTCTTGCCCGCCCCGTTGGGGCCCAGAAATCCGAACAGCTCGCCCTGATTCACACGAAAAGATATGTCGGCCACAGCCTGGACCTGATCAAAGCGCTTGGCCAGGTTCTGCACCACCAGAGTATTTTTCATGCTGTCAGTTTCCATCACAGAGGCGAAATGAATCGACATTGATGAATTAGGATCCAGGAGATCAAGTTTTAATTTAGCAATTACGCAATGACTATGTCAAACCAAAAGCCTTGTCAACCCAGGGCTTGACAGAAAGCGAAAATAATTTTAGTTCTTGCGAAGTTGCTAAATCAAAAATGTCGTCACTCATCGAGGTCCCCATGTCCGATCCAGACAAAGTCGCCAGGATATGCAAGGCCCTGTCCGTGCCGAACCGGGTGAAGATTCTGGAAACCTTGAAGGTTTCCTCCCTTTGCGTCAACGCCCTGGCCAAGGAGCTGGGACTGACTGCGGCTGCGGTGTCGCAGCACCTGCGCATTCTTCGGGATACCGACCTCATCAGGCCGGAAAAGAGGGGATACTATGTGCACTACGAGCTGGACTGGGACGTCCTAGATCACTGGCGTCGCATAATGCAGAACGTGCTCGCACAGCCCCTGGACCGGATTTTTGGTGATCGCGGCCAGTTCGGCCGTGCTTCAGACAAAGCTGAGTGAGAGCCAGTATTGGTGTCAATGTCTGCTTTCAAACTGCAACAACAAGGAGAATCGAACATGGGTTGTGATTGTCATGGAAATTGCCAGTATCCGCACAAGCTGAAAGACAGGCCTGAAAACTGCACCCCTGAACAGATCAGGGAATGTCACGGTGAAGAGGCTGAACACGCTCGTGGTCAACAGGACCAGTCCGGGCAGCAAAGCAAGTGACTCTCTCACGCTTTTTCCCCTGGCGCTCGCTTGGGCAAAGGGGATAGGAGCTTGCCATGTTCTTCTTTGCTGCAATCTGGGCCGCCGTCCTGGCCATCTCCTTTGTCCTGACCATGGTCGGTCTGGGCGGCGGACTCCTCTTTTCTCCCCTGTTTCTCATGCTCGGCCTGCCCAAAGCGGCGGCCGCATCCACCTCCCTGTTCCTCAACCTGGTGGCCGCTTCTTCGGCTGCTGTGACCTATGGCCGAAAAAAAATGGTCGACTTTCCCCTGTCCGTTCCTCTGATCATTTCCTCTGCAGCAGCAGCCCCTTTCGGCTCCTATGTCAATGGCCTGGTGAACATCCAGTTTTTCTCCATCCTCATGGCCGTTATTCTCATCCTGGCTGCCATCCGCATGGCCTTTGTCCCCAAAAAGGACACCTCAGACCGGGAACAGTCAGCTAAAGTCAAGGTCATCGGCGGATTGATCATCGGTTTGGCCATCGGCTTTCTGGGCGGGCTCTTGGGCATCGGCGGAGGGGTGTTTGTCGTTCCCCTGCTCATGTATATCCTGCATGTCCCGGCCAGGACAGCGGCGGCCTCGTCTACCTTTATCGTCTGTTTTTCCTCTCTGACCGGGTTTTTGGGCTACATGTCCATGCACAGCATCGACTGGGCCTTTGTCCTGCCTGCTGCCCTGTTCTCTCTTGCCGGAGGCCAGGCCGGGGCCAGGTTCATGTCCGCCCGGCTGCAGGGCAGGACCATTGCGTTCATTTTTTCGGCTATCCTGGTCCTATTCAGCGTCCGGCTCTTCTATCAGGCCATAGGGTGACGCTGGTGCAAAAAGATGCGGCTGCAAAACTCAAGATGCAGCCGCAAGCATCCAGGAGCCAGTCTAATCAAAGAGTTATAAAAGAGTGTTGGTAGCGTAAACCGACCAGCTGGACTTTTTGCACTCACGTCAAAAAGTTGATTCACGATCTCACAAGTCTTTGCCTTCCAACCAGAAAAAGAGCACCAGACTGAGCACAATGAGCGGAAAGATGACGAACCAGTGATCGATGTGCAGGATCTGGGGCAATGTGATCGGACCCAATTGTCCCCATTGAAGAATGGTTGCCTTCAAGAAGGGGAAGGCTTCTGCATACAGGGCGGCTCCGACGAGCATCCCCAGTATTCCCCAGACGGCATCCCAGCGGCCTTCCCCAAGGGCTCCTGCCGAGGTGCCGGGGCAGTACCCGAGCAGCCCCCAGCCAAGCCCAAAAATGAGGCCGCCCAGGATGTTGGCCCCCAGAACTGTGGACTTGACATTGAGCTCGATCCACCCCAGGTCAAACAGCAGGTAGATCCCGATCATGCCGACAAGGACGGTTGAAAGCATGAACTTGACAATGGTCATGTCCACAAGGCGCAGGGCTCCAACCTGCCTGTCATAGCGGATGACTTCGGCCTTTTGCAGAAGGAAGCCGAAAAGGATCCCGGTGATCAGTCCGTAGATGAGCAGCACGGTTCACCTCCTTGGATAGAGGAGACGGGCTGTGATCAGCCCGCCGATAAAGAAGCAGATCAGAGCGATAAAGCCGCTCAAGGCCAGCTGCAGCGTCCCGCTGAGCCCGTGCCCGCTTGGTCACCCTCCGGCCAGACGTGCGCCGAACATGGCGATGACGCCGCCGATGAATGCGACAGAAGCCCGTTTGACAACCGACGTCCCGAACCTGGCCCGCCACATGTCTGGAACGGATTGCAGGCGGAATGTTTTTGAGATGCGTGAGCTCACATAAGCTCCGATGCAAATGCCGGCAACGAACATCCATTGCCAGTCGATCTTTGGAATGGTCTTCAGGAAGTATTCCATGTGCTGCACCCGCTGCGCATCGAGGAACTTTTCGATCATCCCGGCTGAACGGACAAATGAGGTCGAAGCCCCGAAAAATTTTCCAGCCCCCCAGACAGAGGCAATGAGCACGAGACCGCTCAGTGCCCCGGCCAAATAGGGGTTCCATGGCTTGGACTCTCTTGGTGATTGCGTCATGAAACCTCCTTTGTGTTCCGGCTGTTCAAACCCAAAGGGCAGCCGCATCCTGCTTGGAATGAGGCTGCTTCAGCAGCTTCTTTCGTCTTAATATTCCAGATGAATCTCAGTGTCGAGAGCCAACTTCTGGCCTGTTCCCAAGCCTCAGAATGAGCTTGTCCGGCAATGTTCTGAGACTAGGGCCGTCTGACCCGGGAAAAGGAGGTCCCTCCGAACGCTTGCTGAGCGACCCCTATGACTACAAAGGCCTGGGGATCTGTCTGGCTGACGATGTATTTCAGGGTGTTGACCTGGGAGCGGCGGATGATGCAGTAAAGCATGGTGTGCTGGTAGCCGGTATAGCCGCCGGTGATCTCCCATTGAGAGACGCCTTTGCCCAGTCCCTGCATGAGCTGGTTTCTGAGCTCGGTGGGGTTGTCGGTGATGATCATGGTTGTTCTGACCTGACTGGCCCCTTCGAGCATGAAGTCCGCGGCGATGCCGGAGAAAAAAAGGCTGATCATGGCCAGCAAGGCCAGCTCCCACCCGAAGACCAGGCCGCCGGTGAGGATAATGGCTGTGTCAGTGAACATAAACGTCTGGCTCAAAGGGAAACCGGTCTTGTTCTGGATGATGCGGCCGACAATGGTCGTTCCGGGGAAGCTGCCGCCGGCCCTGAAGATGAGGCCGTTTCCGGCCCCGAAGGTGATTCCGGCATAGAGGGCGCTCAAGAGGATGTTGTCCGTGATCGGATAGTTGTCCAGGAGCTGAGGCAGCCAGAAGACGAACAGGTCTGTGGCCAGAGAGAAAACGATCAGCGAAAGGATGACTGAAAACAGAAACCGCCACCGTCCCAGGTGAAAGAAGCCGAGCACGACCAGAGGGATGTTCATGATCAGAAACATGAGTCCCTGGGGCCAGTCCGTGAAATGATTGATGACGATGGCCAGGCCGCTCAAGCCCCCGGCCGTGATATTGAAGGGAATCTGGAAGAGGCTGTATCCCAGGGCGGTGAGCAACGCCCCGAAGACGATAAGGCCTTGATTGGCCAGGAACCGGCCAGGGCTGAAAATCAAGAGTTTCCGCACTGCACTGGAGAATGGTGGGGGGTGGCGACTGAACTTCATGAGTGCTGTACCGCCGTTCAGGCATTCCTGGGATGAGGATTAAAGGATATTCTGCTCCATGTGAGCCATGACCAAACACAAGCCCTTTTGACCCAAGCCAATGGACACCAATCAGTATCCAGAGTACCAACCGGAGCCGATTCACTTCCTGGTGTTTAACGGTTTTTCCATGCTCGGACTCTTCGCAGCCATGGAGCCTCTGCGTGTGGCCAATCAACTGCGAAAAAACCTCTACAGCTGGCATTTCCTTTCTCTTGATGGTCAGCCGGTCAAAGCCAGCAATGGCATGGATTTCAGTGTTGATCAATCCATTGAAGGTGTCTCCGGGCTGCCCACGCTCTTCATTTGCGCCGGTTTCAATCTCAGGGTTTGCCATGATCGATATCCAGGCCCACTGCGCCACAGCAGCCAGGACCTGTGTCGGGCATCCTTTCAATCCACCCTATCTGGTCCCTTTTGTCGAGGTGGTTGGAGGTGAACACTCCGACCCTGAGGTGGTCGACTGGGTCGAACCTTTCATTTTATGCTTGGAGTTTCGCTTCTATCATGAGATGGTCAACCCCCATGTCAGCCCTGCCTCTGGCATGAGCTTCGCACACACTTGAGGACTGAGGGGTAGGGGGAGCTGCCCAAAGGCCTGAGAGGTGAGGGGGTCTTCCTTACGTCTGAAGTTTCATACAAGCTCACTCCAGATCTGGACAAACGATAACCTGAACTGGGATTTCAAAGACCATGCGCTGGGCTTTTATCCTCGAAATCGTCGGGCTGATCATCCTGTTTGTAGGCCTGGCCATGTGTGTCCCCCTGGGGTTTTCCCTGGCTGCTCAAGACGGGGCAGCTGTGCCCCTGATCCAGTCCATGGCCCTGAATATCGTAATTGGCGGGGGACTGTTCCTCTTTTTCCGTTGCGATCAAGGCCATGCCGTCAGCCACCGCGAAGGCATGTGCATCGTCACCCTGGGCTGGGTTGGGGGGTGTCTGTTCGGGGCCCTGCCTTTCTATCTGAGCGGGGCCATCCCAGCCTTTACCGACTGTGCGTTCGAGTCCTTTTCCGGTTTCACCACAACCGGGTCGACCATCCTGGGCGATATCGAGTCCCTGCCGGTCGGCATACTCATGTGGCGCAGCCTGATCCAATGGCTGGGAGGAATGGGCATCGTCCTTTTGTCCCTGGCCATACTCCCCTTCCTGGGTGTTGGAGGAATGCAGCTCTACAGAGCCGAAGTTCCCGGCCCAACTCCGGACAAGCTCAGGCCGCGGGTCAGAGATACGGCCAGGCTGCTCTGGACAGTGTACCTGCTGCTTTCTGTGTTGGAGATTGGCTTCCTCCTGGCAGGGGGGATGTCCTTTTTCGACTCCCTGTGCCATGCCTTCACCACCATGCCCACCGGCGGCTTTTCTCCGAAAAACGCGTCCATCGGTCACTACGACAGTGTCTACTTTGACCTGGTCATCACGGCTTTCATGTTCCTGGCCGGGGTCAATTTCGCACTGCATTTCCATGTCCTGCGCGGAAAGCCCCTGGCCTTGTGGCGGAATCCGGAATTTCGTTTCTATCTGCTGTTCACCCTGGGTGTGACCCTTATTCTCACCTGGCGGCTCTATGGGGATGTGTATGCAAACCTGGGGCAATCCCTGCGCTACAGCGTCTTCCAGACGGTCTCGATTTTCACCACCACTGGATACGGCACAGCGGATTATGAGCTCTGGGGCGCAATGGCCCAAGTCCTGCTCGTCATCTGCATGGTCATCGGGGGCAGCGCAGGCTCCACCAGCGGCGGAGTCAAATGCATGCGGCTGATTGTCCTGATCAAGCACGTCCACCGGGAACTGATGCACCTGGTCCATCCCCGGGCCGTGATGCCTGTCAAGCTGGGAGGAAAAATCGTATCCGACGACGTGCTGAACGGAATCATCGGTTTTTTTCTCTTGTATCTGGCCCTGGCGGTGATATCCATTGTCATTCTTGCCGCCCTGGGCCTGGACATGCTGACCAGCATCGGCGCTGTGATTGCCTGCATCAGCAACATCGGGCCGGGGCTGGCTCAGGTTGGACCAACTGACAATTTTGGCCATCTCCCGGATCTGGCCAAGTGGGTCTTGTCTTTTTGCATGCTCTTGGGGCGGTTGGAAATTTACACCGTGATCATTCTGTTCTTCAAGGAGTTTTGGAAGAGCTGATCCCTGAGTTGGCAAGGCGCAGGGCGGTGGTCTTCAGCGCAGTATCTCCGACCTTCATGACCATGTCCAATCGGGATGCAGGATTTTCCGAACCAGGGTTTGCCCCGAGCTGATGCCATCCCCGGCGTTCCCCGGAATGTGGACGATTCTGCCTGGGAAAGGAATATTTGATCTGCATCAAAAACATAATGTATAAAAAAGGATAGAAGAACAATACGTCCAGGCAGAACGATTTTGCCAGCAAAGGAGACGGGCATGTCCAAACTTTTCAACAAGGAGAAGCGACCATGAAAAAGCTCAATCTGTATGAAGAAAACGGTTTCAGCGAGAAATCCATGAAGAAATTTCTGGTCCATGATTCACCGTACTTCAAGATCCTGAACTTCAACTTCAAGGCCGGCCAGGAACTGCCCATCCATTCCCACGACCTCGACGGGCAGCTGTCCATCACGGTTATCCAGGGCGAGGGCGAGTTCCTGGGGGCCGATGGCGCGACCATGCCGGCCCGGGAGGGCGACGTCCTGATCTCGGACATTGCCGAGCCCCACGGCATCAGGGCCAGCAAGGACCTTCGGGTGCTGGTGACCATTGCTCCGCCTCTATGATCGGGTCCTCAAAGCGAACCAGAATGCAGGAGTGGTTTGAACCTTCGAAACATGAAAGCAGGTGATGACGTGCCCATCCCCGGAAATCTCCTGACCACGGCCATGGCGGTCATGCCCCACAAAGACGCGGACCGGGCCCTGAAGACAGCCCTGAGCCTGGACATCCCTTTTTGGCCCCAACTGCCGCTTCTGAACTACTTTGAAGACATGTACGTCCAGGCAGCCGAACATTTCCCGGGGATCCTCCTGGATGTTGAGAACCGGACCCTGCGTTTTTCCATGGACCGGTTCATGGAAGAGCTGGGCCAGGCCATGGCCAGGTTTGACGAGCCGGACTATTTTGACATCAGCCCGGAGTATTCGGCGGTCTACCACGCCTTTCTGGACATGGACCTCAAGGACCGTCCGGCAATACGGGGGCAGCTCGAAGGGCCGGTCAGCTTCGGGTTCAACATCATGGACCAGGACGAGCGACCGATCCTGTTCGACGACACTGTCAGATCCTTCATGCTCGAGTTCATGGCCAAGCGGATCAATGTTCAGCTGAAGCGCCTCAAAGCCAAGAACGACAATGCCTTCATGTTTGTGGACGAGCCCGGGCTGCAGTTTGTGTTCAGCGCCCTGTCCGGTTATGACGACTTCAAGGCCAAACAGGATCTGGAAGCCTTCTTCGCCATGGTTGAGCGTCCGCGGGGGATCCATCTCTGTGGGAATCCTGACTGGGACTTCCTGCTCAATCTGGATCTGGACATCCTCTCCCTGGACGTCTTTTCCAACGGCGAACGATTCGTGTCCTATGCCTCCTCGATCAAAAGATTTCTGGACCGGGGCGGGGTCATTGTCTGGGGGCAGGTGCCGACCAATGTCGAGCCATTCGAAAAGGAGAGCCTGGAGTCCATGACAAAGCAGCTCGAATCCCTCTGGGACGCACTGGAAGGCAAAGGGATCGACAAGGCATGGCTCCTGTCCAGAAGCCTGCTCTCCCCGGCCACCTGCTGCCTGGTCAATCCCGACGGGACGTCTACGGTGGAAAAGGCCTTTGAAACGATCAACAGCCTGTCAGAACGACTGCGCAGGAATCACGGCCTCGAAGGCTCAGGAGTTCAGCATGCCGGGTCCTGATGCTGCCCGGAAGATCACCTTGAAGAGGGACGATCGGGACGTGCAAGAGGCCCTGCAGCGTCACTCCCGAACCAACATCATGTCCTGCCTGCAGTGCAAGTCCTGCTCGAACGGGTGCCCTTTCTTCAGGGCCATGGACCTCGGCCCGAACCGGATCGTCCGGCTGCTCCAGCTGGGGCGGTTTGAGGAGGCCCTGACCAGCACAACCATCTGGATCTGCGTTGGATGCGACACCTGCGCCAGCAACTGCCCCATGTCCATTGACATCCCGGCCGTCATGGATGTCCTGCGCCAATACGCCCTGGATTCCGATCGTGCCGTTCCCATGCCCGAGGTCCTGGATCTTCACCAGGAAATCCTGGGTTCCATCCAGCGCTACGGCCGGACCCACAAGCTGGAGATCATGCTCAGGTACAAGGTCAGAAAAAAGGCCTGGCTGGAGGATTGGGACCTTGGCCTGAAGATGCTCTCCAGGCGAAAGCTGCACCTTCTGCCTGCCAGGATCACAAACCTTCCGGAGATCAAGGACCTGTTCAGCACAAGCCGGGCCCTCTCCTGGCCCGGGGGGCGCAACCATGAGTAAGGAACTGGCTTTTTTCCCAGGCTGCTCCCTGGCCACTTCAGCCAGGGAAAACTATGAATCCCTGCGCTCCTTGTGCCGAAGCCTCGGGTTCGAGCTGACTGAGATCCAGGACTGGAACTGCTGCGGGACGTCTTCGGCCCACGCCATCAACCATGAGCTGGCATTTGGCCTGGCCTGCCGGAATCTGGCCCTGATGAACAGCCAAAAGCGGGTCCTTGTGGCCTGCCCCAGCTGTTACAAGAGGCTCAAACAGACCTTGCTCCTGCTTTGGAAAGACGCTCAATGCCGGGACCAGTTCGAGACAGCCTGGCAGACAGAGCTGAACCCTGAGCTCGAGCTGATTCCCTTTTTGAGCTTCCTGGCCGGGCAGGACCTGGCGGGCATTGTGTCCGAAGCCGGGCTGAAGCTGGATGGATTGCGGTGTGTGCCCTATTACGGCTGCATGCTGGCCAGGCCCTCGGCCATGAAGGACGATCCCCTGATGTTCGGGATCATGGAGAAAACCCTGCATGACCTTGGGGCCGAGCCATTGATGTGGGCCCACGCCATGAAGTGCTGCGGCACCTTCCTGTCTGTGGCCAGACCGGACCTGGTCACGCCCCTGGTCAACGAGATCTTCTCCGGGGCCGAGCAGGCCGGGGCAGACTGTCTGGTCACGGCCTGCTCCATGTGTCACCTCAATCTGGAGGTCAGGTGCACTGCCAGGCCAACCCTGCCTGTCTTTCACTTTTCCGAGCTCCTGGCCCTGGCTATGGGGGCCGGGCCGAAGAAGGACTGGTTCAACCGTCATCTCATCGATCCCCGTCCCTTGCTCCGTTCCAGGGCCCTGATCTGAGCGGCACTCTCCAGCTCCTGCTTGACCTCGCCCCGGGTGGACAGGACCACGTTCCGGATGGGCACGGCGGCACCGGAGATTTCTCTGGCCTTTTTCACGATCCCCAGGAGTCCCGAGCAGCAGGGCACTTCCATGGACAGGACCGTGACGCTGGCGATATCCCCGCGGCTGAAGATGTCCACGAACTTGTCCAGGTACTCCTGGACGTCGTCAAACTTGGGGCAGCCCATCAAAGCCACCTTTCCAGGCAGGAAGCGGGAATGGTACTCAGCTGTGGCCACCGGGGCACAGTCTGCGGTGATGAGCAGGTCCGCATTCTGCAAAAACGGGGCATGCGGAGGGACCAGCTTGATCTGCACCGGCCAGTGGGACAGGGCCGAAGATGTCTGTTCCCGGGGGATGTTGGCCTGGGCGCAGGAGGAGAACTGCTGCAGCCGGGCAGAAGGGCATCCTGACGGCGTTGCCGGCTGCTCCTTCTTCTGGGCCGCCAACAGCTCCTGGACCGCCTCCTCGTCAAAAGGCTCTGCTTCTCTTTCCACGATTTTCAATGCCCCTGTGGGGCATTCGCCCAGGCAGTTGCCCAGGCCGTCGCAGTACTTTTCCCCAACCAGGCGGGCCTTGCCCCCAATGATCTGGATGGCCCCTTCTTCGCAGGCCGGGACGCACTGCCCGCAACCGTCGCAGAGTTCGTCGTCTATTTCGATGATGTGCCGTGTCTGTGCCATGAGATGACCTCCTGATGATCGCTTTGATCGTGTTTTGTGTTTGTAGGCCTTACTCTAGAGCGATCAACAGGAAAATCATTGACGTGGATCAAAAAAACCTCAGAATGGAGGTCCGGGACCTTCAACCTGAATCCAAAGAGGGGATATGCTGATGCGATTTTGGGGGGTGATGGGTGTGGTCCTGGTCCTGGTGGCTTTTGGTTCGGCCCATGGGGAAACGAACTGGCTGGATGAGCCTTTTTCCAAGATCGAAAAAGCCGCCCGGGGCACCGAGGTCAGGTGGATCATGTATGGGGGCTGGCCTCATGTGAACTCCTGGGTGGACACGTATGTGGCCGGGGAGATGGCGAAGCGCTACGACATCGAACTCATCCGGGTGCCCATGGATGCCAGCGTGTTTGTGAACAAGCTCCTGACCGAAAAGGCGGCCGGCAAGGACCAAGGGTCGATGGACCTGCTGTGGATCAATGGGGAGAACTTCAAGAAAGCCAAGCAGGCAGATCTGCTCTATGGCTCTTTCGCCTCAAGGCTGCCCAGCTTCAAGTCCAATACAGACCCTTCCACTGTGATCTCGGATTTCGGGTTCCCGGTCGAAGGCCACGAGGCCCCCTTTGGCCGGGCTTACTTTGTCTTCGAGTACGACACATCCAGTCTGAGCAACCCGCCTAGGTCTTTCAAGGCGCTCAAGGACTGGGTCAAGGAGCACCCGGGCCAGTTCACCTATCCCCAACCTCCGGACTTCACCGGCTCGGCCTTCATCCGCCAGGTCTTCACTGCGCTGACCGGCGGTCACGAGCAGTACACGGCCGGCTTCGACCCCGATCTCTTTGAAAGCCAGAGCCCAAAGCTGTGGGAGTTCCTCAAGGATATCGAGCCCTATTTGTGGCAGCAGGGACGGACCTATCCCAAAAGCAGCGCAAGCCTGGACACCCTGCTGGCCAGGGGGGAAGTTCTGCTGGGCATGTCCTATCATCCGCCCCACGCCCAGAACAAAATTGTGGAAGGGACCTTCCGGGAAACGGTCCGGACCTATGTCATGCAGGAGGGATCACTCTTCAACACCCATTTCACATCGATTCCCTTCAACGCCCCCAATGTCCCGGGGGCCATGGTCCTGGCCAATTTCCTCATGTCGGTCGACGCCCAGCTCTCCAAGTACAAACCCCAGAATTGGGGCGATTTTCCGATTCTGGACATGGGCAGGCTCACACCAGAAGACCGGCAAAGGTTCAGGGATGTCGATCTTGGCCCGGCCACCCTGAGCCCAGCGGAGCTCTCAGCTGCCGCGGTGCCGGAAATCCCGTCCGCTTACCTGGAAGAGCTGGAGAAAGGGTGGGAGGAACATGTCCTGCACAAGTAGTCAGCCCTGCCTCTGGCATGAGCTTCGCACACACGTGAGACAGTGGGTCAGGTT
>CAYOID010000085.1:0-12683 GCA_964403955.1 uncultured Desulfohalobiaceae bacterium
CGAGCACACTCCAGCCAGGGAGGCACAATGAACATCCCTTTACCCACACCCAGGGAAATGGGCCTTTGGGACAGGCTGAGCATCGAGACATACGGCATTCCAGGGGAGATGCTCATGGAGAACGCCAGCCGGGAGGCCTTTCATGTCCTCAAGGAGAGGATCGAGACCCTTGAAGGCCTGCAGGTCGTCCTGTTTGCCGGGTCCGGCAACAACGGAGGCGACGCTTTTGCCCTGGCCAGGCACCTGAACGACTGCGGGGCCAGATGCATGGTTCTGCACACCAGGCCTCAGGACCAGTACTCCGGGGAAACAGCCTTTCACCTCAAGCTGGCCAAAAAGGTCGGAGTGCCCCTGGTCTACCTCCCGGAGTACAACCTGGACTTTCTGACCCCCCCGGACGTGATCGTGGACGGACTGCTGGGCACCGGCTTTCAGGGTCCATTGAGGCAGGACTACCTGGACTGGATCAGCCACATCAACCTTTTCAAGGACAGGGCACTGATCGTGGCCCTGGACATCCCCTCAGGCTTGAGCGGGCTGACCGGGCGGGCTGATCCCACCGCAGTCAAGGCTGACTGCACAGTGA
Source organism: uncultured Desulfohalobiaceae bacterium (assembly GCA_964403955.1). Lineage (GTDB taxonomy): Bacteria > Desulfobacterota > Desulfovibrionia > Desulfovibrionales > Desulfothermaceae > CAYOID01. Next base: position 587 of record CAYOID010000085.1, read on the forward strand.
CCTTCGGGGCGGCCAAGGTGGGGCTCTTTCTGCCTGAGGCCGGGGAGTATGTGGGGGAGCTGCACACCAGAACCATCGGCATCCCCAAAGAGGTCCAGGACAGCAATCCGCCCGCCTGCTTCGGGCTCAATGAAAAGATCCTGGCCCATCTGCCCAGGATCAAGCCAATCGGACACAAGGGAGATGCGGGTCATGTGCTCGTGCTCGGAGGCTCGTTCGGCCTGAGCGGGGCCCCCACCCTGTCCGGGCTCGGGGTCTTGCGATCCGGGGGGGGGCTGGTCACTGTGGGCTGCCCCAAAGGGGTCAGCAGCGAGATCAAGCAGGGCTGGCCGGAGATCATGACCCTGCCCCTTGGCCCGGGCAAAACCTGGTCCGCAGCCTGCTTCGAAGACCTCAGCTCGCAGCTCTCCAGGTTCGATGCCGTGGTCCTGGGACCGGGCATGGGCCGAAACGAAGGCGGCACCGAGTTCCTCCAGACCTATCTCCAGGCCGGGCACCCGCCCACGGTCATCGACGCCGACGGGCTCTATCACCTGGCCCAGAACCCTGAGCTCTGGAACCTTGTGGGTCCAGAAACCATCCTCACCCCCCACCCCGGAGAGATGGCCAGACTGTGCGGCCGATCCATCGCCGAAATCCAGTCCGACCGGATCTCCGCAGCCCGGGAGCTGGTCCGGGCAATCGGCTGCACCCTGGTGCTCAAAGGCGCAGGTACCGTGATCGCCGGTCCGGAACCGCCGGTCTCCATTTCCCCATTTGCCTGCCCGTCCCTGGCCGTGGGCGGGTCAGGAGACGTCCTGTCCGGCATTCTTGGCTCTCTGGCTGCCAGAGGTCTGGATGCCTACCCGGCTGCGTGTCTTGGCGTGTACTGGCACGGCCAGGCCGGGATGGCCCTGGAGGCCGTGTCCCCCCACCAGGGCAGCCTGGCCCGGGAAATTGCCCATATCCTGCCCCGCGCTCTTGAATTTCCTGAGACTCATGTCTAAGATGTTTTTTTGCCAAAAAAACATCTTCACAAAAACACATGTGTCAGCGCAGCCAGAAGCTGCGCTGACATGGAGCAGAGGCATGACCAAAGTTGCTGAAATCATGACCACCGAGGTCATCACTGTCGGCCCTGAAACCAAGGTGACCGAGGCAACCAAGATCCTTTTGGAAAAAAGAATCAACGGACTCCCGGTGGTCGACACTGACAACACTCTCATGGGGATCATCTGTCAGAGCGATATCATCGTGCAGCAGAAGAAATGGCCGGTACCAACGGTCTTCACCCTGCTGGACGGGATCATTCCCTTGAACTCCATCAGTCATTTGGAAAAAGAGGTCAAAAAGATGTCCGCCACCACGGTGGACGACGCCATGACCCATGACCCGACCACGACCAGCCCGGATGCAGAAATCGAAGAAGTGGCCGAGCTCATGGTCACCAAAAACTACCATACCATCCCGGTGGTCGAGGATGGAAAGCTCGTGGGCATTGTGGGCAAAGAAGATATCCTGAAGACCTTGACTTCCTGATGAGCCTGCTCCTGCCCCTGCCCCGCCTTGCGGACACAGAGTCCCTGGCCCTGTGCCTGGCTCAGGCCATCCATCAGCACGGCCCGACCTGCCTGTTGCTGCAGGGGCCGCTCGGGTCCGGCAAGACGACCCTGACCCGTATTCTGGTTCAGGCTCTGCCGAACGGGGACCAGGCCATGGTCAGCAGTCCGAGCTTCAACCTGGTCAATGAGTACCCCACCCAGCCTGAGGTCGCCCACATCGACCTCTATCGTCTGGGGGGCATGGGGGTGGACGAGGACATCCTGGACACGATCCAGGGTTCGGATATGCTGGTCATTGTGGAGTGGTCCGATCACCTCGATCAGAACTCACGCCCTGGCGATCATATCCTGGGCACCCTGACTCATGACCAGGCTGGGGGACGGGTGATCAGCCTGGAAGCTCATGGGACTCGCGCAGCCGCCATCGTTGACATGATACGCACCTGTCTGCCATCAGATATACAGCATCGCCAATCCAAGGAGCACATCGTCAGATGAAAATCGTCGTTCAAAAATACGGCGGCACATCAGTTGCCAATCTGGAGTGCATGCAGCAGGTCAAAAAACGGGTGGAAAAAAAGCTGACCCAGGGCTATAAGGTCGTGGTCATCCTCTCGGCCATGTCCGGGGAAACGGACCGCCTGCTCACTCTGGCCCGGGAATGGTCCTCAAAGCCCGACCCCTGCGAGCTGGACGTCCTGCTGACCACCGGTGAGCAGACTTCAGTGGCCCTGTTTTCCATGCTCCTGCGGGACAGCGGGGTCAGGGCCAGATCCCTGCTCGGCTTTCAGATCCCCATCCATACTGACCCATCCTACGGCAAGGCCAGAATTCTGGACATCGACACCGAGAACCTGGACACCAAGCTGAAGCAGCATGATGTTCTCGTGGTGGCCGGCTTTCAGGGCTGCGACGGCAGCAACTCCCTGACCACTCTGGGACGCGGCGGTTCAGACACCACAGCGGTCGCCCTGGCTGCGGCCCTGAATGCCGAGGTCTGTGAAATCTACACGGATGTGGATGGAGTCTACACCACAGATCCCAACATATGCCCCCAGGCCAGAAAAATGAAAAAGATCGCCTATGATGAAATGCTGGAAATGGCCAGCATGGGGGCCAAGGTGCTTCAAATCCGTTCCGTGGAATTTGCCAAAAAATACAACGTCCCTGTCCATGTCCGCTCGACCTTTGTCGAAGATCTGGGGACGTTTCTCGTGCAGGAGGATAAAGATATGGAAGCGGTCCTCGTCTCTGGAATCGCCTATGACAAAAACCAATCCAGGATTACCCTGGTCGACGTCTATGACGAGCCTGGCATCGCGGCCACGATTTTCGAACCCCTGGCCAGCGCCGGCATCGTGGTGGACATGATCGTCCAGAACCCCAGCCGGGAGGGCCGGACCGACATGACCTTCACCGTGTCCAGGGAGGACCTCAGCCGCTCCCTGGCCATCTTCGACAAGCTCAAGGAGACCATTGGGGCCAAGGCTATCCTGTCCGATCCCAAAGTCTGCAAGGTCTCGGTCATCGGCGTGGGCATGCGCAATCACTCCGGCGTGGCAGCCATCGCCTTCAAGGCCCTGCAGCAGGAGAACATCAACATCATGATCATTTCCACCTCGGAGATCAAAATCTCCTGTTTGATCGACGAAAAATACGCTGAGCTGGCCATCCGGACCCTGCATGAAGCCTTTGGGCTGGAGAAAGAACCCCGGTCTGAAGGTTGAAGGACGACGACGGTTCAGGGGAGAGGGATGACAAGGTCATGAGAACGGCACCCACCATGAGCACTGAAAAAATCTTCATTTACGATACAACGTTGAGGGACGGCACCCAGGCCGAAGACGTCCATCTCTCCACAGAGGACAAGCTGCGCATCGCCCGCAAGCTTGACGATCTCGGGGTTGACTTCATTGAAGGCGGCTGGCCGAGCTCCAACCCGACAGACGAACAGTTCTTTCGGGAAATCAAGCACTACGACCTCAAGACCTCTCAGGTCGTGGCCTTCTCCAGTACCCAGAACCCCAAGACAACCCCGGAAAACGATGAGGGCCTGCAAAAAGTGCTTCGAGCCGAGGCTGAGGGGGTGACCCTCTTTGGCAAGACCTGGGGGATTCATGTCCGCGAGGCCCTGCGGACCACCCTGGAGAGAAACCTGGAGATCGTTCGCGATTCACTGGCCTTTGTTCGCCCCAAGGTCAAACACCTCTTCTTCGATGCCGAGCATTTCTTTGACGGATTCAAAGAAGACAGGGAGTTTTCCCTGGCCTGCCTGCGCCAGGCTCATCAGGCCGGGGCCGATTGCATTGTCCTCTGCGACACCAATGGCGGAACCATGCCCCATGAAATCAGGGACATCTGCATCCAGGTCAGCCAGGAGCTGCCCGAGCTCCGGCTGGGCATCCACGCTCATAACGACTCAGAGCTGGCCGTGGCCAACTCCCTGGAAGCCGTGCGCTGCGGGGCCAGACATGTTCAGGGCACCATCAACGGGTACGGGGAGCGCTGCGGCAATGCCAATCTCTGCTCTATCATCCCCAATCTGGAGCTCAAGATGGGCCTGACCTGTCTGCCCTCGGACAACATCTCCAAATTGACCACCGCCTCCAGGTATATCTCAGAGGTGGCCAACCTCAGGCCGTTTGCCAGGCAGCCCTTTGTGGGCCTTTCCGCCTTTGCCCACAAAGGAGGGGTCCACGTCAGCGCCATCCGCAGAAACCCCAAGACCTATGAACACATCGCTCCAGAGGCCGTGGGCAACAAGCAGAGGGTCCTCCTCTCAGACCTTGCCGGCCAGAGCAATATTCTGTTCAAGGCCAAGCGGTACGGCATCCCGCTGGAAAAGGACGACCCATTCGTTTTGGACGTCCTGAACCAGGTCAAGGAACTGGAGAGCAAAGGCTATGAGTTCGGAGTGGCTGAAGCCTCATTCGAGCTCTTGCTCAACCGGACTCTGGGACGGGCCAGGAAATATTACTCCCTGCTGGGATTTCGGGTCATGGATGCCAAGAACCAGGAAAACGGCGACCCCTTTTCCGAGGCCACGGTCATGATCAAGGTCGGCGGCGAGGTCGAGCACACGGCCGCCACAGGCCGTGGTCCGGTCAACGCCCTGGACAACGCCCTCCGAAAAGGCCTGGAAAAGTTCTATCCCGGACTGACTGAAATGAAGCTTCTGGACTTCAAGGTCCGCGTGCTCTCCCCGAACATCAACGACAGCCCCGGAACCGCCTCCCGGGTCAGGGTGCTCATTGAATCCGGGGACTCCAAGGACCGTTGGATCACTGTCGGGGTGTCCTTCAACATCATTGAAGCCAGTTGGCAGGCCCTGGTCGATTCCGTGAACTACAAGCTCTACAAGGACGACCAGAACAAGCTGAAAAAAATCCATGCCCGCATGCAAGAGCAGGACTCGTGACCCAAGGTAAGGCACCATCTCTCCACAGCCCGGTCATAGGCCGGATTGTCTACATCCATCACAACTGCTTCATCCTCAAACTGGATACCAGAACCTTCCTCTTTGACTGCCCCTCTGATGAGCACCTCTCACCGGAAGTGGCCCGGCTGATCTCGTCCTACATCAAAAACACCGATCTGGCCGTGTTCTGCTCTCACAGCCACGACGACCACTTCAATGAACATCTCTTAACGATCACCGAACAAGCAGCAAAGACAGTCTATGTGCTCTCAGACGACATAGTCGACATGTTCCCTGAGGCTGTGCCTGAGGGCTCCTGCGTTGTTGAACCCGAGCAGACCTATACTCTGAAGGGCATGACCATCCGCACCCTGACCAGCAACGATCTCGGTGTAGCCTATCTCATCACAGCCAACGGTCTGAACATCTATTTTGCCGGGGACCTGGCCAACTGGATCTGGCCCAGCATGCCGCCTAAGGCCCAGGACATGGCCCAGTCTTTTTTCAGCGACTGCCTGCTGACCATTGGGCAGGAGCACATCCATATCGCTTTTTCCAACCTCGATACCCGCCTGGAAAACCTGGCCGGAGGCCTGGAGGTCGTGCAGGCCCTCCAGCCGGACATCTTTGTCCCCATGCACGGCTTTGGCGATCCCGCCTGGATGTCCAAAATCTCATCTTTTCTGAACACGATCCCCAGCCGGGTGTTTGCCTACACCAAGCCCGGCGACACCCTGTCCTTTCAACTTTCCGCATTTTAAAACGATTTTGGGGTTCTTGACATTTTTGGCCCAACCCCTTATTAAAAACTATTACTAAATTATTTCGACCTGAGAAACCAGGTTGCCTGGTGCCGCAATAAAGAGGGAGCCAGCCTTGGAAAAAAGAATGGTGCGGGTCACACCGCAACGAAAAGTTATTCTGGAAGAACTGTGCAAAGTGGACACCCATCCCACAGCTGACGAGCTCTACGAGATGGTCCGGAAAAGAATGCCCAGAATCAGCCTGGGAACCATTTACCGCAACCTGGACCTGCTTTCCAACCAAAAAGTCATTCAGAAGCTGCATCTCCACGAAGGTCAGATGCGCTTTGACGGCAAGGCCCATCCCCATCTGCACATCTACTGCGTCAACTGCGGGCGGGTCGCTGATGTGCATTCGAACAACCATTTGCCCGACTTGACTGAAAAGATCCAGACCGACTTCCAGGTTCAAGGCTGCGAGCTCATTTTTTACGGCCTTTGCCCCAAGTGTTCACAGTAAATTCCTCTTTCTCTTGCCTGTCCTGAAAGACATGCCCGATAAAGCGCACTGTGAGTGCGCTTTTCTTCTGCCAGTCATTTCTGCATGGCAAGAGTTGCCAAATCACCCGGACGTACTTACCCTGTCATATGTGGCAGTGATTTTTTTATACGCAGATCAACGCTGACGGGAGGAACATATGAGACCTGTAGAAATCAAGCCCGGCATCTTTTGGGTCGGGGCCATCGACTGGAACCTCAGAGACTTTCACGGATATTCCAGAACATCCCAAGGCTCGACCTACAATGCCTACCTCATTGTTGACGAGACCATCACCCTCTTCGACTCCGTGGACGTCAAGTACAAGGACGAGCTTTTGTGCCAGATCGCACACATTGTGGATCCAGAAAAGATCGACACTCTGGTGGTCAACCATGCTGAACCAGACCATTCCGGGAGTCTTCCCTACATTGTTGAGGCGACCAAGCCACAAAGAATTCTGACCTCAAAAATGGGAGAAAAATTCATCCAGGGTCGGTTTCACACCGACGGCTGGCCGATCGAAACCGTAGAGAACGAACAAATCATCAGTCTTGGGAAACGAAGCGTCCAGTTCCTGGAAACCCGGATGCTTCACTGGCCTGACAGCATGGTTTCCTACATCCCGGAAGAAAAGCTGCTCATTTCCCAGGACGCCTTTGGGCAGAACATCGCCTCAGGAGAACGCTTTGACGACTGGATCGACTGGCCGCAGCTCAAGCGGGAAATGGCCCACTACTACGCCAACATCATCCTGCCCTTTTCCCCCATGGTTCCAAAGGCCTTCAAAAAAATCCAGGATCTGGGCTGGGAGATAGACACTATTGCCCCGGACCATGGATTGATCCTCCAGAATCACGTAGCCGAGACTCTGGCTGCCTACCAGGAGTTCGCGGCCCAGAAACCCACGGAAAAAGCGGTCATCATCTACGACACCATGTGGAGGAGCACGGCCAAGATGGCCGAGACTCTGGCCTCTGGGCTGGCCGATCAGGGGATCAAGGTCAAACTCTTCCACCTCAAGAGCTGGCATCATTCCGATGTCATGGGCGAACTCTGGGATGCAGGGGCACTGCTGGTGGGGTCTTCAACGCACAACAACGGCATTCTGCCTCTTGTGGCCGACAACCTGACCTATATCAAAGGCCTCAAGCCCCAAAACAAGCTGGGCTTTGCCTTTGGATCCTATGGCTGGAGCGGAGAGAGCCCCAAAATCATCTCCGACTGGCTGGCAGAAATGGGCATGGACCAGCCTGAACCGCCGTTCAAGGTCAAGCACGTCCCAAGCCACGACGACTTCAAGGCCCTGGACGAAGTGGCCCAAAGGCTGGCTCAGGCCATCAAGGACCAGGCGAAATAAGAGATTGGGCTGCGGGCTCGGGCGAGTCCGCAGCCCAACTCTTTATCAAACCCAATGATGTCCCCCTGCACCTCTCTTCCTTACCGCTCCTTTGAGCAGACCATCCCGGAGCTCTGTGAGCTTTTAGGGGCTGGGAGCATGTTTGCCAAACAGGATACGATCCTGATCAAGCCCAATCTGATCAATGACTCCCCGCCCCCGGTGACCACGCCTGTCCAGGTCTGCAGGGCCCTGGTGAGCTGTATCCGTTCCTGGACCGACTGCAGGCTGATCATTGCCGAAGGATGCGGCGACCCTGGACTGGAAACCATGGATGTCTTTGACTCTCTGGGGTACACCAGGCTCAGTTCAGAGCTGGATGTGGAGCTCATGGATTTGAATCATGAACCGGTGCGCACACGGACAAACCCAAGCTGCCGGCTGCTTCCAGAAGCCTCCCTTCCCACAATAGCCCATGAAGCCTTTATTGTCTCCGTCCCGGTCCTCAAGGCCCATTCCCTGGCCGACATCACCGGAACCTTGAAAAACATGCTCGGGTTCGCTCCTCCAGCCACTTATGGCGGGCGAAGCGGGTCATGGAAAAAAGCCCTTTTCCACAACAGAATCCAGACCGCCCTGCAGGAGTGGAATTCCTACATCACCCCGGATATGACCATCATGGACGCCTCAGTCGGTCTGGCTGAGTACCATCTTGGGGGCCCGCCCTGCTCGCCTCCCTTGAACACTCTTCTGGGCGGTTTCGACCCCTATGCCGTCGACCGGCAGGCAGCTGAGCTCCTGGGGCTTGACCCAACCACGATCCAGCATCTGTGGCCCATGTGAACATTTCCGCTCATGAGCTCTTCATGTCTTACAGCCTCTGTCAGCCAGGACATCAGCAGCTCGTTCATGGCCCTGAAGAGCCTGCAGGCCGACATCGATGCCGCGCCGCAATGCGTGGACCTGGAGACAGTGCAGTCCCTGAAGAGGGCCCTGCTGGACCATTCCTTTGCCGGCCAGACATGTGCCCCGTTTGTCTATCAGGAGACAGCCAGGATCCTCAGCTCGATCATGGCCTCGACGCATCGGCCTGAAGTCAGTCAGGCTGCGTATCAGGCCTTGAAGGGCTGTGCCCTGCACACTCTGGGCAATCCATGCATGGCTGCAGCCCAGGCCCTGGGAACGCTCCCCATCAGTCTGCCTTGCAAGGAAGCCCCCCAGAGTCTGGTCGCAGATGCTTCGCCGCCTCTGGCCGACTTTGAACATCTCCTCAGTACGTCTGGATTCACGGGGCACAGCCTCACCTGGGCCGGACGGAACCTGATTGTGTCCGATTCAGAGGCCGAACCCCTCCTGGTCCTGAAGTGCGCCCACGACCGAATGGACATTCAAGGGCTGTATCTGGAGGCTGCCTGGATGAGCAGCCTGGCTGAAGGTCCAGATTTTCCTGAAAAGTGCGAGCTGCCCCGGCCTTTGTACTTTTTCAGCCACCCCCTGCTCCAGGTCGATCTCTCCAAAGCCATTGAAGAAACCAGCCACATGCGCCCGGCTGGACAGCATGCAGACGCTCCCCTGGTCATCACCGTGCTGCCCTTTGTGGTCTCCAGGGACTACTTTGCCTACCCCAATGAGCCAGGGCATCTCCCCGGCCCAGCACAGTTCAGCCGAGTTCTGGCCCGGGCAGCTGCAAATTTCGGCCATCTCAGCGCTCAAGGCTTGCTGCACACCGCAGCCATCCCTCTCTTTCATAACCGGACACAGCAGACCAGGCGGGACGACGGAGGCCGCTACATCTGGACCCGCAAAGGCAGGCTGGATCGCTGGCTGCATTCATGCAGATTCCCCAACTTCGGACTCTCTGGATTGCGGGATTTTGAGCACATCCGCTGCTGGAATGAACAGGGGCGGGATCTGTTTCAAGAGGTGGGCGCTCAAATTTTCAGCCTTCTGCTCGTGGCTGGAAGCTACTTCCGGTTCAAAGCCCCGGACCGGATCGGCCTTGATGAACACGGTTCCCCTTTGGACTGCAGGGACCTTTTCGACCCCGACCTGCTGTCCGAGCTGGTGAGCCTCATCGTCACATCCTACCATCTAGGCTTCACCGGGCGATCCATGGAGAGCCTGCCCGGGTCGCAGCAGCACCTTGTGCAAAGAATGATTGAGGAACTGGGCATGGACCGTCACATGACTGAAACCCTCAGGGTCAGGGACCAGACGGCCATGTCCCCGGCAGAGTTCACAGCCTTCCTCAGCCAGAGGGGCATCGGCAGGAATCAACTGGCAGCCCTGACCCAGGGAACCCATGATCTGACCCTGGTCACCGGTCCGCACCTGGGCGAATTCAACGGCCCGACCTCCCTGCCGGAACTCATTGATTTCACGGCTGCAGCCGCAGCTGTGTGCATTGCATCCAAATATCTGGATCAAACCAGCCCTGAGCACAGCTCAGCTGCTCTATCAGCGCTCGTATGAACCCTGGCCTGTTTTGAGGGCTTCAGAGACCTTGACCGCCCTGGCAATGGTCTTGCGAAGGCTCTTGAGCCCTTCCACGTCTTTTTCGGCCCCTGGGGCTCCTTTATCTCTGGACCAGACTGTGCCCCCGAGATTGGCCCCAAACACTCCCCCACTCACCGGGATCATCTCGTTGATGAGATAAAAATCGAGAATGGTGTGCAGGACCTGCTCCTGCCCTCCATTCCTGTCCCCTCCCACAGCCAGCCCCAGTCCGACCTTGTTTTCAAAAATCCTGCGGTCCTTGGCCACCGAGGCCCGGGTCCTGTCCAGGACTGCTTTGGTTTGAGCACTGATGTGGCCATGGTAGACAGGGCTGCCCACGATCCAGATCCTGGCCTGCTCCAGCAACGGATACAGGGGCTGGAGGTCATCATCGTGAATGCACCCCTGCTGTTTTTTGATGCAGTAGTCGCAGTGGATGCAGTAGTTGATGGTCTTGCCCCGGACCGAAAAGTACTCGGTCTGCAGACCGTAAGAATCCCGAATATGGTCCAGGGCCCAGCGGACGGCATAATCCGTGGCCTTCTTCCGAGGGCTTCCGCTGATGCCCACGACCTGAACATCGCTCATGTCTTCACCTCCAGCCTGAATGTGACCATCAAACCTCGTATGAAACTCACTATAACTGTTTGAGATTGCTTCGTTGAGTTCCCTCGCTCTGCTCGGGACTGGCCTCGCAATGACGGGCAGGGTCTCAGCTACGGAGAGGCAATTTGACTCGTCATTGCGAGCGCAGCGAAGCAATCTCTCAGAGTACCATGTAACGGAGTTTCTTCCCTGATCAAACTGGCCGAGTCGAGGCCCTGCACGACACGTCGGGGATCTTTTCTTCCCTCAACCGTCCACCCTCGACCCTCGACCTGTCAGCCAGGCCAGAGGCTGCGCTGATATCTATGCCCCTTTCGACACCCCGGCCTGCTCAAAGGTCATGACCTCTTCAAAGACTCTGAGGGCCCCGTCCAGGATGGACATGGCCAAGGCCCCGCCGGTGCCTTCCCCGAGGCGCATTCCAAGGTCCAGGATAGGCTGCAATCCCAGAGTGTGCAACATGGCCCGATGTCCCGGCTCCTCTGAACAATGCCCGGCGAGCATGAACCCACTGGCCTGCGGGCACAAGCTCGAGGCAATCAAGGCCCCGGCCGCAGAAATGAAGCCGTCGATGACCACCGGGACCCTGTAGACTGCCCCGGCCAGGATGCATCCGGCAATGCCCCCGATTTCAAAACCGCCCACCTTGGCCAAAACATCCAGTCCGTCCTCAGGATCGGGTTGATTGACGGCAATACCCTGGGCAATGGCCCTGCGTTTTGTGTCCAGCCCCTTGTCGTCGATTCCGGTACCCCGCCCGACCATGCCTTCCAGATCATGGCCTGTGAGCACAGCGCCGATAGCTGCCGAAGGGGTGGTGTTCCCGATACCCATATCCCCTGTTCCAAGCAGAGTCACCCCTTCACGGATCATCCTTTCAGCCTGAAGAAACCCGCCCAGGACGGATGCCTCAGCTTCTGTTCCGGACATGGCCGGTCCGCGGGCCAGATTGCGGGTCCCTGTGCCGATCTTGCTGACCACGAGATGTTCACCTCCTTTAAGGCTTTTCGGGTCCAAGTCAGAAACAATGCCCATGTCAATGACTTTGACAGCAGCATTGACCTGCCTGCTGATGGCGTTGATCCCGCCGCCGCCTTGGAGAAAGCATCGAATCATCTCCATGGAGACCACCTGGGGAAAGGCTGAAACTCCCTCCTGGACTACGCCGTGGTCCCCGGCAAAGACCAGAACGCATTTCTTGGAGATATCCGGCTTCAATGTCCGCTGGATCCCGCAGATCTGCTCAGCCACCTCGTGCAGCCGCCCTAAAGCCCTCGGCGGGATGACCAGCTGTGCTGTATGTTCTCTGGCCTGACGTATGAAGGTCTGGTCAACAGGCTCAATCTGCCGGATAAGGGCTTCGATTGTCATTTCTGTCATGTGTTTCCTCCTGTGCTGCTTGCACGAAACTCGATT
>CAYOID010000086.1:0-12523 GCA_964403955.1 uncultured Desulfohalobiaceae bacterium
TGAATCACCCCTGGAGAGCACAGCACAGCTTGTCCGGGCCATTCGCAATGCCAGACAGCAGTGATCTGGTCATTGACACCAGTCCCTATGCGGGCTATCAGTTTGTGAAAAATTTCTTAAAAAGGAGGGAGTGATGAACATACTCATTTTCGGTCCCAATGGAAGCGGAAAAGGCACCCAGGGCTCTCTGGTCAAAGAAAAGTGTCAAGTGGCCCATATCGAGTCCGGAGTCATCTTTCGGGAACACATCGGCCAGGGCACTGACCTGGGCAAAAAGGCCAAGGAATACATCGATCGCGGCGAGCTCGTCCCTGACGACATCACCATCCCCATGGTCCTGGAGACCTTGAAGAAAAAAGGTGCCAATGGATGGCTGCTGGACGGGTTCCCCCGGAACATCGAACAGGCCAAAAAGCTCTGGGAGGCCATGCAGGCAGAAGGCCTGGAGCTGAATGCGGTGATCGAGATCGAGCTCGACCGGCAGATCGCGAAAAACAGGATCATGGGCCGCAGGCTGTGCGTCAACGACAACAACCACCCCAACAACATCTACATCGACGCCATCAAGCCTGACGGGGACAAGTGCCGGGTCTGCGGCGGCGAACTCAAAGCCAGGTCCGACGACCAGGACGAGGACGCCATCGACAAGCGGCACGACATTTACTACGACACCCAGACCGGTACCCTGGCTGCAGCCTATTTCTTCAAGGACCTGGCTGAACAGGGCAAGACCAGGTACATCGCCCTGGACGGTTCAGGCGACATCCAGTCCATCAAGCAGAACCTGCTCGATCAGCTGAAGTGCTGATTTCACAACAGCTTCCGGCTGCTGTTCCATTATGGATTTTCAGGCAAAGCGCCCGCATCCTGCAGGATTCGGGCGCTTTGCTTGAAAAAGGATTCAATTTCAGCCGGTCTTCCGGCTGAAATTGAGCTAGTCCTGCTCCAGTTCAGACAAAGAGGCGTAGAACTCCAAACATTCCGGATTTCTGAGAGAATCCCTGTTCATGACCTTCTGGCCGTGAATGATCTTCTTCACTGCCAGCTCGACCTTCTTCATGTTCAAGGTATACGGGATGTCCGGGACCTGGATGATTTTTGCCGGGACATGCCGGGGTGAAGCATTGGCCCGGATGATTTTTTTGATTTTGGATTTCAGTTCCTCAGTCAGTTCAAAGTCGGGAAACAGCTTGACAAAGAGAATGACCCGGACATCGTTCTTCCATTGCTGACCGATGACCAGGCTGTCCTCGATTTCATCGATCTGATCGACCTGACGGTAGATTTCAGCAGTCCCGATCCTCACCCCTCCAGGATTGAGAGTGGCATCTGAGCGGCCGTAGATGATCACCCCGCCCCGGTCGTTGATCTCGATAAAGTCCCCGTGCCGCCAGACACCCGGAAAAGTGTCGAAATAGGCCTTGTGGTACTTCTGGCCGTCTGGATCGTCCCAGAAATAGATGGGCATTGACGGGAAGGCGGCTGTGCAGACCAGCTCCCCCTGCTGATTGAAAACAGGTTCCCCCTGATCATTGTAGGCCAGGACCTTCATTCCCAGCCCCCGACACTGGAGCTCTCCGCTGTAGACCGGACTGATGGGATTGCCCAGGGCAAAGCATCCGTTCAGGTCCGTTCCGCCCGATATGGAGGCCAGCTGCAGATCCTCCTTGATCTCCCGGTAGACAAACTCAAAGCCCTCTTCAGACAGCGGGGAGCCCGTGGACAGGACCGCCCGCAGATCGGACAGGTCGTACTCCGTCCCGGGCTTGACGCCGGCGGCTTCCAGGGCGGCCAGGTATCCGGCGCTGGTGCCGAAGACTGTCATGTCCACCTGCTCAGCCAGCTCCCAGAGCACCCCCGGCGAAGGATGAAAAGGATTGCCGTCGTAGAGGACCAGGGTGGCACCCAGGGCCAGGCCGGAGGCCAGCCAGTTCCACATCATCCACCCGCAGGTGGTGAAGTAAAACACGGTGTCATCCCGGCTGACATCGGTGTGGAGCATCAGCTCCTTGATGTGCTGCAGCAAAACTCCCCCACTTCCCTGGACCATGCACTTGGGAAGACCGGTCGTCCCTGAGGAGTACATGATGTACAGAGGGTGATTAAAGGGGAGCTGGACAAAGTCGATCTCCTGAACCGGCCCGTCCTGCTTGAAATCGGAATACATGATCCCTTTCTTGATTCTGGAGATGTCCGGGTCGCTCTGGGTGTAGGGAACAACCACAACCTGTTCCACTGAGGGAATCTCTTCCAGGATGGTCTCCAGGCGCTCCAGGCTGTCCAGGGTCTTGCCCTTGAAGAAGTAGCCGTTGGATGTGAACAGGACTCGCGGCTTGATCTGGCCGAAACGGTCCAGGACGCCTTTGATTCCAAAGTCCGGAGAGCAGGACGACCAGGTTGCCCCCAGGCTCGTTGCCGCCAGCATGGCCACGATGGTTTCAGGCATATTGGGCATGTAGCCCACGACCCGGTCGCCGGGCTGGATGCCGAGCTTTTTCAGGGCTGCCGCCACCCTGGACACCTCGTTGTAGAGGTCGTCATAGGTCACCTTGCGGGGTTCCAGGCCTTCGCCCTTGAAGACAAGAGCCACGTGATCGTCCCGGAAGCGGAGCAGGTTCTGGGCGAAGTTGAGCCTGGCCCCTGAAAACCACTTCGCGCCCGGCATCTTGTAAGGATCATCCACCACCTGATCATAGGGGGCAGAGTGGATGATATCGGCCGCTTCCCACAGCTCTGCCCAGAACTGGGGTATGTTTTCCACCGACCAGGCATAGAGCTCGTCGTAGCTCTGAAGTGAAAGTCCATGCTTGCGGTTCATTTTCTGCATGAACTTGTACATGTTGGTGCCAGAGATTCTTTCCGGTGTTGGCTCCCAGAGTTTTTTGCCCATTGTCTGCTCACCCCCGTGTGTTCAGGTTCATACGAGGCTTTTTCAGCCCTCGTAGAGGACAGCCAGAATAGTTGCCGTGCCCTGCTTGGCAGCGACAAGGTGCGGTTGACTGGAAAGGTAATAGACACTGTCCCCTGGTTCAAGCTCAAAACGCTCCTCTCCGAGCTTGAGCAGGACCGTTCCTTCCAGGACAAAGATGAACTCCTCTCCGTCATGCAGCGATGTTTCCTCGTCCGGATTCTCCTCCAGCTGAACCATCAGTGCCTCCATGTGCCGCCCCTGCACTTCAGGGGCCAGGCTCTGATAGGAATAGAGCTTCTTCTGCCCCTTTGGAGAGGCTGTTCTGGAGATGCTCCGTCTTTCACTCTTTCTGGTGATGGAGTAAGGCTTGTCTCCTGTTCCGGACAAGACCCGGCTGAAGGCGCTGTCCAGGGCCTTGGACAGCCTCATCACCGTCCCCAGCTGAGGCTGGACCTGACCGCTCTCGATATCAGCCAAAAACCCTGTCTCAAAGCCCGTCATGTCCGCCAGATCCTCCAGGGAGACCTCTTTTTCCTCCCGCAGCTGACGGACCCGTTTGCCGATCTCCTGCACCGAGGCCGGGCCGGGCTTGCAGACCTCGCCGGTCAGATCCTCAAAATAGTCAACATTGATGTATGGTTTCTGGTTCTTCTCCATCTATGACTCCTTTCAGTGCAGCCTCTGGCCGCGCTGAATATTCGGGTTTGAAATCAAGAAGCAGCCTTGCTGCAAAGACGTGTCGTCGTGACGCAGCCGAATGAAGTTTCATCCGAGCCGACATGGCCTCAGGAGGCGGAACCGGCCTAGGAACGCTCAGGAAGCTCGGCCTTGTCTTTCCAGTCTCCCGGCAGCTTCTGGCCCGGCTTTTCTCCGAGCTTTTCCTTGCGTTTGCCCAGTCCGGGCCTGGCGAACTGAGGATGACCCTCTTTCAGGGTCCGGCCGTTGACCACGGCTTCCGAACGCAGCTTGCGGCCGATGGTCTTCTCCATTTGTTTGCCCAGCCAGAGGATCCTGTCAACATCATAGCCGTGTTCGATGCCCATTTCATCCACCTGGACCAGGAGGTCTTCCAGACAGATCAGACCCACGAATCGCGGATCCTCGTAGTAGTACTCCCCTGTGCCCTTTACCGGGCAGTCGTCGAGAAAGTTGGCCGGCTGTCCGCCAAGTCCGCCCATGGTGGCTTCAAAGTTGGTGATCCCGGCCTGCAGCGCGGCCAGGACCGAGGCCGAGGCCACCCGCTTGGTCTCATGAAAATGGGCGATGTGCACGTTGGTGTCCGGAATCTCATCCAGGATCATGGAGTAGTAGCGATACACCTCTGGAGCCGAAGCACTGCCGTCATGATCGGCGTGCTCAACGTCATGGGCCCCGATTTCCAGCCAGCGCTTGGTGAACTCCACAGCATCCTTGAGCTCTGTGGCCCCGCCGATGGGGCTGCCCCAGATAGTGGACACCGTGCCGCACATCTTCATCCCGGCATCGTTGCACTTCTTGATGCACCTTTCCGCTTCCTGCCAGTATTCAGGCAGCGTGGTCCCTGAGTTGGCAAAGTGATGCTCCTCTTCGGTGGAGACCATCATCAACAGCCGATCCGGGCCAATGCCCCTGTCCTTGAGCTCAAGGGCCCGGTCCACAGCAGGTTCGCGGATCGTGATGCAGGTCAGGCAGATGTCGTCGTAGTTGACCCCTTTTCTGGCGCACCGCTTCTTGAACCAGTCGCTGCGCAGATGAGTCAGCAACTCTTCAGCATCCCGAAACTGGGGCATGAAAAACGGGTTGCCCAGGTTGGTGACCTCGATATCCCTGCACCCGGCAAAAATGAGCTCCTCCAGGTAGAACTTCTTGGCCGCCGTGGAAATGAACTTTTCCTCGTGCTGAAACCCGTCTCTGATGGTGATGTCGCCGATGGTGACCTTTCGGGGCATGCGGGGAAAGATGTTCCACAGATCATATTCGCTCATGCTGTTGCCTCCTGATTGTATGTCTTTGGGTCGTCAATTCTGAACTCCCTACATCCAGAGCTTTGAACGCACACACCTCAAAACCTGAAGTTCCCGAAACAGGGCTCGCCTATGGGCTGCAGCAGGCTGACCTCAAAGGCCATCCCCAGCCAGTCCCGAATCTCGGAAAACTTGAGCACCCGGTCATTGAGGATCCGGGCTCCGCAGTAAAAAGGATGGGCTTCGCCGTCGTACTTCTCGATCATCGTGTTCTGAAATTCCTGAATCTCTTCAGGGCCCATCTCCTGCCCCTGGGCTTCTCGCTTTCGTTTTTCGATGGACAAAAGGACACTGGAGGCGCTGCGTCCGCTCATGACCGACGTCCTGGCCCGCATGGTGGAAAACAGGAAGTGGGGCCGATAGGCCCTGCCGCACATTCCATAGTTGGCTGCCCCGTGGTCGGGCCCGATGACCAGCTGAACCCGGGGCACCTGGGCGCAGGACACAGCCCGGACCATGTCGGCCCCGTACTTGCCGATCCCCATGTGCTCGGCTTCCGAGCCGACCATGTAGCCCGGAGCGTTTTGAATGAACAGCAAGGGGATCTTCTCCTGGGAGCAGCGCACGATCCATTCCGTGGCCTTGCGGGCGGCCTCCACAAAGATGATCCCCACCCCGTTGGAGGCGATGACCCCCACAGGGATGCCTTTGATCCGCATCTTGCCGGCCACTATGTTGTCCCCGCGGCCATGAGCGTAACGCTTCTTGTACTCAAAAAACTCGCTGTCGTCGGCAATGGTCTTGATGATGCTCCGGACCTCGATCCCCTGCTGGGCCGACTGGGGCATGAGCTCGTACAGAGAGTCGGCAGGCACCCGGGGCGGCTTTTCCGGATAGCGATGCACCGCCAGACTCCTGGGAGGCTCCAGGGCCAGAATGTTTCTGACCCTTTCCACGGCCTCTTCCTGACTGCTGCAAAGGTAATCCGCCCCTCCGGAAATCTGAGTGTGGACCCTGGCCCCCCCGAGCTCTTCTGCTGTGATGTCCTCGCCTGTGGCCGCCTTGACCAGAGGCGGGCCCCCGAGAAAAGAGTAGGCCATGTTGTCGATCATCACCGCCTGGCAGGCCATGAACACGATATAGGCCCCGCCGGCAGTGTTTCCCCCGGTGCTCATGGTGATCTGCTTCAGGCCCTGGGCCGACATCCGGGCCATGTTGTAGAACATGGACCCGAAGTGCTGATCGTCTGGAAAGACATCGGCCTGCATGGGCAGAAAGGCCCCGCCTGAGTCGGCAATATAGACGCAGTTCAATCCGCATCGTTCTGCAATGAACTGGGCCCGCATGTGTTTTTTCAAGGTGATGGGGAAGTAGGTCCCGGCCTTGACCCGGCTGTCGTTGGCAAAGATCATGGTCCAGTTGCCGTGGACCTTTCCGATCCCGGTGACCACTCCGGCGCAGGGGACATCCTCCACTCCGGGATAATGCATGCCGAACCCTGCTATCCGGCTCAGCTCATAAAAGCTGGTCCCAGGATCGATCAGATTTTGAATGAGTTCCCTGACGGGACGTTTGCCAGACTTGACCAGGCGCTGCACAGCCTTGTCCCCGCCCGGGTTGAGCGCTTCCTGGACCCGGGCCTCGAGCTTTTTTTCTTCGCTTTCCCAGAATCGTCGATTCTCAGCCTTTTTGTCCATAGCTCACCCCATTGCTGCTATTGGCCCTTGAAGGCCGGTTTTCGCTTCTCCTTGAACGCTGCCAACCCTTCCAGTCGGTCCTCAGTTGGAATGAGCAGCCAGTAGGCATTGGACTCTATGGCCAAACCAGTGGTCAAATCTGTTTCCAGGCCATTGTTGATGGCGTATTTGGCCTGCTCAACAGCCAGCGGCCCGCACTCACAGATCATGGCCGCCATGTGGTGACACTTCTGCAGGAGCTCGGACTGGGAACAGACCTGATTGACCAGGCCGATGTCCAGGGCTTCATGGGCATCGACCCGTCGCCCGGTGAAGATGAGCTCCTTGGCCTTGCTCCGGCCGATCAACCTGGGCAGCCTCTGCGTGCCTCCGGCCCCTGGAATGATGGCCAGCCTGGTCTCAGTCAGGCCCATGCTGGCCGAATCTGAAGCCAGCCGGATATCGCAGGCCAGGGCCAGCTCCGTTCCTCCCCCCAGGGCCACGCCATTGATAGCTGCAATCACCGGTTTGTTCAGGTTTTCAATACTGGTGAACAGGTTCCTGATGGTAAAAATGAACTCCTTGACCTGGACCTGGTCCAAAGTAGCCCTTTCCTTGAGATCCGCCCCGGCACAGAAGGCCTTGTCCCCTGCCCCTGTGATGATGATCACCCGGATATCCTTCCGAAAGCGGAGTGCGGCCATGGTGTCCTCCAGGGCCCTGAGCAGGGCGAAATTGAAGGCATTCATCACCTGAGGTCGATTCAGGGTGATGGTGGCCACGCCTCCCTCTTCCTGGATCGTGATCTGTTCGTTGTCCATCCTGTCCTCCTTTGTCTCCCGGTCGCCAGGACAAAAACTCCATCTGGAACACATTTCGGAAAAGGGGAGCACCCCGGGAGCAGCCAGAAAGCTTCTGCCTTGATCAAACCGGGCGCGTTGAGGGTCATCCGGCGATGAGTCGGGCTCTTTTCTTCCCTCAACCGTCCACCCTCAACCTTCGACCTTCCGCCTTTCAACAGCCGATGTATCTGGAGATGACCAAGCGCTGAATTTCAGAGGTGCCCTCACCAATATCCAGGAGCTTCTGGTCCCGGTAGAACCGCTCGACGTCATACTCTTTCATCAGTCCGTAACCCCCATGGATCTGAACGGCATGGTCAACAACGCGGCCCATGAGCTCCGAACAGTAGAGCTTGGCCATGGCTGCTTCCTTGGCAAAAGGCCTGTTGTTGTTCCGCAGCCAGCAGGACTTGTAGAGCAGATTTCGTCCGCACTCTATTTCCGTGGCGCAGTCCGCCAGCTTGAAGGCTACTGCCTGAAATTTGCCAATGGGTTGCCCGAACTGCTCCCGCTCTTTGGCGTACTTCAAGGCCAGATCAAAAGCCCCCTGGGCCCCGCCAAGGCCCATGGCCCCTATGGACAACCGCCCCCCGTCCAGGGTCTGAAGCATCTGATGAAATCCATCCCCTTTCTGGCCGAGCATGTTTTCCTGAGGGACTCTGACCTTGTCAAAATAGAGTTCCCCGGTATTCGAGGATCGCCACATCATCTTCTTGTGCATGGGCACGGCCTTGAACCCCGGGGTTCCCTTTTCAACGATGAAGCATGTGTACTCGGGCTTGCCGCTGGGCCTGGTCCCGGTCACCGCCTGAACCGTGACCCCGAGGGTCATCTCACAGGCCGCATTGGTGATAAAGATCTTGGACCCGTCGATCACCCAGTCGTCCCCGTCCTGCACCGCCGTGGTCTTGCTTCCTCCAGCATCGGACCCGGCAGTTGGTTCAGTCAGGCCAAACCCCCACAAGGATTCTCCCCGGCACAGGGGGGGCAGGTACTTCTGCTTCTGCTCCTCGGTTCCAAAGTAGTAGAGGGGCCCGATTCCAAGTGAATTTCCCGCAGCAACTGTTGCAGCCTGAGAGCCATCCACCCTGGCCAACTCCTCCACGGCGATGATATAGGACAGATAGTCCATGGCCTGGCCATCGTACTTCTCCGAGACAAACATCCCAAACAAGCCGATCTCGCCCATTTTCCTGGTCAGCTCAGCAGAAAACTCCTCCTTTTCGTCCAGGTCGAGCGCTACTGGAGCAATTTCACTCTTGGCGAACTTGCGCACTTCCTTGCGAATCATTTCCTGTTCCTTGCTCAGATCAAACTCCATACGCCCTCCTTGAAAGACTCCAAAGCACTGAAAGCTAAGCGAGCTCAGGCAATGCGGCCACCTGATTCAGCGTCGCGCGTGAAAGCCCATTGGCCAGGACCCGACTTCCCAATCTCGATTCCAGCAGATCTTCCATAAAGCGACCGCATGCGATGAGGCGGTCAACATCAATGCCTGTGGAAATACCCATCTCTTCAAAGACATACACCAAATCCTCAGTGGGTATGTTCGGGGATTGACTCTTATTGCAGGCCCCACCCCGAGGTGACAACGTCAGATCATTGTGCATCCCCGCCCCGCCAAGGCAGGTCTTGAAGGTTCGCACCCCCTCTGCATAGGCGGTAACGGCATTGGCCAGCCCCAGACCGACAGCGTCGTGGAAATGAACCGCGAGCCTGGATCTGTCGATCGCCTGGAGATACGTTCTGAAATACTCCTGAATCATCAAAGGGCTGGCAAAGCAGAACTCATCATTCAGGCAGACCTGGTAGCAACCCAGGTGCAACAGCTTTTCAACCATGCCCCTGAGGTCGTCATAGTGCAGGTCATCCATGCCCGGATAACCGAAAGCCCCCCCTATGTATGCACTGACCGGGAGAGTATTCGTCTGGGCGATCTCAATAATGGTGTTGATCTCTTTCAGGGTTTCGGCCCTGCTGCGATTGTGAGTGATGAGATTGAGCTCATCGGTCAGAAACATCCACACCGCTATTTCATCAGCCCTATACGCTATGGCATCACGGCATCCAGTCTCATTGGGCACAAGGACCTGACATGATTTTTTCCGGTCATTCGCGTCCAGATAATCCTGTATGCCCTGTAAGACCTGGATGGAATCCTTCATCTGAGGGACAATCTTCGGATGAACGAACGAAGTCGCCTCGATACGGTCAAAACCTGCCTCATACAGCATGTTGATCAGCTGGATCTTTTTTGGGGCCTGAATATACCTTGGATGGTACTGGACTCCCTTTCGGGGCCCAATTTCAATGACATCAATCTGAGAGCTCACAATGCGCCCTGGAATGAAAAGAATTCCCGATCACGAATTTCGCCATGTGCTTGACCACCAAGCCTGCATTCGACTTTTTGCAGCCGCCTCTTCTTGGACCTCTTGCACATGGTAAGCAACTGGCATGCCATTGGCATCAGCCCCCAAGCGCTCTCATCTTTTCCGTCTCATCCGGGTCTTGAGCATTGACCCTTCCAGGATCCAAAACCCCCTGGGCTGTTTACTTTCATACACACACGCATAATCTGTTTCCTCAACTCTACAAAGCCACACAACGATTTACCGGCAAGGAACGTTGACCGGATCTTGAGGTCAATGACCTTATGGGTGCATGCCTTCAACATGCATCATCTTCCTGATGCCATCGTTCCGCGGCCCAGCCCTTCAAGCTCTGACCAAACCTAAATATTCAGTGCAGCCAGAGGCAGCGCTGACAATCAAAATTCACAAACCGGGCTTGATTTTCACAACAACGTTCATGTATACTTTTCTAAACAAAGAAGACACTTCCAGGCACAACGTGCGCAGAGTGGATGTGTTTCATGGAGATTCAGCTCCTGGACCTTTCACCCCAAGGGAATTCAGATGCAGGGACCGGATGATGCTGCCCGGATGCTTTGGAACCAGGCTGCCGGGAGGTCAGTACAGGCCTATCTCGATTCCAGGCTGGCTCTGGAAACCCGGCTTCCACTCCCGTTTTCAGAATTGATCGGTGAAGATCGACGCTTCAGGCAGGCTTTGTTCCTGGCCTACAAGGCCAGTCAGGGGGATTTTCCGGCCCTGGTCACCGGTGAAAGCGGAGTGGGTAAAGAGTTGCTGGTCCGGGCCATCCATGAATCGAGTGCCAGGCACAGGCATGATTTCGTGCCCATCAACTGCGCCACCATTCCAAATACGCTGATCGAATCCGAGTTGTTCGGCTATGAATCAGGGACGTTCACCGGGGCCCGGAAACATGGGAAAAAAGGCCTGTTTGACCAAGCGCATCAGGGGACCTTGTTTTTCGATGAAATCGGAGACCTGGAGATGAGCACCCAGGCCAAAATCCTGCGCGTGCTCGAAGAGAAGAACTTCCGCCGGGTGGGCGGGGAAAGGCTCATCCCCGCTGACGTCCGCCTTTTGAGCGCCACCAACAAGAATCTCGAGCGCATGGTCTCTGACGGCCGTTTTCGGGAAGACCTGTTCTACCGGCTGAACACCATGATCGTTCGACTGCCGCCTTTGCGGGAGAGGGGGGACGACCTCGGCCTGCTGGTGACGCACCTTCTGGAGGTTTTCTGCCGGCATTACAAAAAAGAAACGAAATTCAGCCAGAGCGCCCTGGACATCCTCTCCAAGCACGACTGGCCGGGCAATGTGCGCGAGCTCAGAAGCGTGGTGGAATATGCCGTGAACATGACGGACACTGCGACCATCACCCCTCAAGACCTGCCGCACTATTTGCTGCTCTCGGACACCCAGGCCTCATTGCACAACGGGTTTCCGGCTCAACCGCCCCATCAGTGCAATGCTGCCAGGCTGTCCCTGTACAAAGAGGTCATGAACGCCTTTGAGAGGGACCTGCTCCACGTGGTCATGGACAAATGCACAACGCGTACCCAGGCCATGAAAATGCTGGGACTGAGCCGGAGGGCCTTTTATCAGAAGCTGCAAAAGCACGGTTTTCTGAGCTGAATTCAGCTTTGCCTCTGGCAAAGCTGAATGACTCGATCCTGGCCTGGGGTTCTTGGTGACGATGCGCGAGGTGTGAGTGAACGCGGTGTGCGGGGGGGGGCATCGCTTGAAGCTACCCCCGGGGCCTGACGGGCCTATATGGCGGGACTGAGTTGCCTCACCCTGATCCTGGCCGGAAACCTCTTGCCCAAAACACTCTCGATTCGCTCAGTGCAGGCGCAGACTTTCGAAATATCCACGCCGGTTGAGATGTTCAATCGCTGCAAGAGGTAGACGGTGTCTTCAGTGGGTATGTTCCCGGCCGCCCCGGGAACAAACGGACACCCGCCCATTCCCCCGAGGGCTGTATCAAACCTGGTCACCCCGGACTGCAGGCCGGCCATCAGGTTGACCAGGCCCAACCCTCTGGTGTCGTGGAGGTGAAGAATCAGAGAGGCCGAGCCCAGATGCGGCACCACCCGGGAAACCAGACGACTCACCTGAACAGGATCGGCCATGCCTGTGGTGTCTGAGAGAGCCAGCCAGTTCGCCCCTGCTTTGACCAGCCGGACCGCACTCTCAACAACCGTGTCTTCAGAGACCGACCCCTCATACACACAACCAAAGGCGCACTGCAGACTCCCTCGAACGGTCATCCCGGCCGAGCGAGCCTTGTCGATCATCTGGACTGCCTGCTCCATGGCCTTGTCATGAGAAGAGCCTGAATTTTTCCTGGAATGGGTGTCACTGACCGAAGCCGAGATCTCGACCCTGCTCAGGCCGACCCCCAGAGCCCGTTCCAGCCCCCTGGGATTGAGGACAAGTGCGGTGTATACCGTGCTTTGACTTTCAGAAAGGGAAAGGAGAAGATCCTCAGCATCTGCCATCTGAGGAACCCGTTTGGGATTGACGAATGAGGCGGCCTGGATCTCTCGCAGGCCTGCCCCGGCCAGACAATTGATGACCTCTTTTTTGATCTCGGTGGGAATGGGCGTCTTCTCGAACTGAAAGCCGTCCCGCGGACCGACTTCAATAAGTTCAACAGATTCCGGAAAATCCATAAATCCTCTCTTCAGCCCTGCCTCAGGCCTGGTCTTTACCCACACTCATGACAGTGGGGTCGAAGAAAGAGTTTCAAGAATTTTTAACCGCCCGCTCCCGAGGG
>CAYOID010000087.1:0-12271 GCA_964403955.1 uncultured Desulfohalobiaceae bacterium
AATAACCCGTTGATAAAATTCAAGGTAGTACGATCGACCCCATAAAGTTGGGTTAAGCACTCAGCCCTTTCATCACGACGTGCACGAGTCTGCCTTCTTCTTCTTGTACACCCACCGGCCCAGGGCAACGAGAATGATCACGGCCAGAAAAAGCCCGATGGCTATGGGATTGTGCTCAGCCGCAGCACCGCCCAGGCCGGCCACCGGCAGGGTGACCACCCCCTGGGCGCTGAGATTGACGGCCAGGTAGAGGGGCAGCCTGATCTCGGTGATGGCCAGAAGGTAATTTTTCAGGGCATAGGAGAGGCCGGGCAAAAACAGAAAGATGAAGACTCCGACCACGGCTTTCCGGGAGGTGACCTCCGGGAGTGAGTAGCCCTTTCTTGTGAGCAGGTCCTGGAGCGTTTTCCGGAAAAACGTTCGGGCCAGAAAGTAGCTCAGCATCATGTGCACCGGCATGGTCAGGGCTGTGATGAGCATGCCGTAAAAGGTCCCGAACTTGATTCCCACCAGGATCAGAAAGACGGTCATTGGAAAACCGACCACCGGCAGAAAAGCCATCAGGGTGATGAACAGAAACGGGTTGGTGTCCCTGTTGATCAGGACCTGCATCCAGTGAACCGGATCGGTTTTCCATATCAACAGGGCCAGGAGCACCCCAACGGTCAGAATGGCCAGGACCCGGATCATGGTCAGGTGTTTGAAAAGGGTCATGGACGCGATTCCGTTTGGAGAACGCTTTGTGCTCGCATAGCACGATTCTATGGAGATCCATTCTTTTTATCAAGCATTGAGGCCAGGAGCTCGAGATCGACTCTTTGCAGTGACGTCATAGACGATGTCAGCGCAGGGAGATGGTCGTCCAGCCCCGCTCCAAAGCGATGGCGCCCAGAGTGGGATCTGGATCCACGGCTACTGGATGATCTACAAGATCCAGAAGAGGGAGGTCGTTGAGGGAGTCGGTGTAGAAGTGGCTCCCGGTCAGGTCGGCCCCATGGAGATCCATCCACTCCATGAGCCGGGTCACTTTGCCTTCCCGGAAGCAGGGTGTGCCCAGGATTTGCCCGGTGAACCGGTCGTCCCTGGTTTCGAAATCTGTGGCCAGCAGGGCGTCAACTCCGAGCATCCGGGCAATGGGTCCGGTCACAAAGCTGTTTGTGGACGTGATGATGAGCAGGGTGTCGTTCCGGGCGCGATGCTCGGCCAGCAGCTCTTCAGCTTTCTGTGCAACCATTGGAGCCACTTCGTCCCGGAGGAATCTCTGACGCAAGGGCTCCAGCTGCTGCAGGGTGAACCCTTTCAGGGGCTCAATGGCAAACTGGAGATAGGCCCGCACATCCAGGCGGCCCTGGGTATAGTCCTCAAGGAAGCGGTCGTTGCCCTGCCTGAAATCCTGTCCGGCCACGCCTTCGTGGATCAGGAACTCGTTCCAGGTATGGTCGCTGTCTCCGGCCAGCAGGGTGTTGTCCAAATCAAACAAGGCCAGGGCCATGATAGTTTCCCTAACGTTCGAGTCTGGGGTTGAGTTCCTCCCGCAGCCAGTCCGCAAAGAGGTTGATGCCCACCACAAGGGAGATCAGGGCTGCCCCTGGGAAGACGACCATCCACCACATCCCGGCATAGATGTAGTCTTTGCCGATGGCGATCATCATACCCAGAGAGGGTTCGGTCAGGGGCACCCCCACTCCAAGAAAGCTCAGGGTGGCTTCGAGCATGATGACCACAGCCAGGTCCACAGCCACGACAACGAAAATCGGGGGGATGGCATTGGGTGTCAAGTGTTTGAGCAACAGGCGGAAATCCTTGGCCCCTGTGGCTTTGGCCGCCATGACGTAAGCCTCTTCCTTGACCTCGAGGACCGATCCGCGCATGGTCCTGGCGTATCTGACCCAGTCCACGACGGAGATGGCCAGGATGACGGTCAGCAGCCCCCGCTGCTTGAAAAGCCCCAGGAGGAGGATGGCCATCAGGGTTTGGGAAAAGGAAAAAAAGGTGTCAGCCAGGCGCATGATCAGGCTGTCCAGCACCCCCCCGTAATAGCCGGCCAGGACCCCCATGGTCACTCCAAAGACTCCGGAAATCAGGACCACTGAGACTCCCACGATCAGCGACGTCCGGCAACCATAGAGGATGGTGCTCAGGATGCCCCGTCCCTGGTCGTCGGTGCCCAGCAGGTATGGGGCCTGTCCGTCCTCCATCCAGATCGGGGGGGTCAGGAAATATTCCAGGGACAGGGACTCCAGATTGTAGGGATCCTGGGGAGCGATCCAAGGGGCCATGACGGCCAGGACAACAAAAGCCACCAGAATGAAGCTGCCCACGATGGCTGAAGGATCGTGCAGGTAGCTGTGCAGGAGGCGTGATTGGCGGAATGGGTTAGTCATAGCGGATTTTTGGGTTCAGGAATGCGTAGATCACATCCACAATGATGTTGATGCTCAGGATGATGACCGCGGCCAGCATGATATAGGTGGCGATGACCGGTT
This sequence comes from uncultured Desulfohalobiaceae bacterium, assembly GCA_964403955.1. Taxonomy (GTDB): domain Bacteria; phylum Desulfobacterota; class Desulfovibrionia; order Desulfovibrionales; family Desulfothermaceae; genus CAYOID01. The sequence goes on from CAYOID010000087.1 coordinate 2,487, forward strand.
GGTCTGATTCATAGATGGAGCTCAAGAGCAGGTTGCCCATCCCCGGCCATTGAAAAATGGTTTCCGTGACGATGGCAAAGGCCAGGATCTCCCCGAACTGGAGCCCGGTGATGGTCACCACAGGAATCATGACGTTGCGCAGGGCGTGCTTGATGATGACCTTGTGCGGGGGAAGTCCCTTGGCATTGGCGGTTTTGATGTATTCCTGGGCCAGGACTTCGCGCATTCCAGCCCGAGTCAGCCTGAGGATCACAGCCAGCTGGTACATGGCCAGGGTGATGGCCGGAAGAATGAGGTGCTTGATGCCGTCCAGGGTCAAAAGCCCGGTCCGCCAGATGCCCACCTGGACGGTTTCCCCTCGGCCGTACGGCGGCAGGACTCCGAGGAAAACGGCAAAGATCATGATCAGGAGGATGCCGATCAAAAAGGTGGGGATGGAGATGCCCCCCAGTGACGTGGCCATGATCAGCCGGTTGGAAAGGGCATAGGGTTTCAGGGAGACCACGACTCCCAGGCCCAAGCCGATGACAAAGGCCAGCAGGACTGCCGTGGCCGCCAGTTCGAATGTGGCCGGGAAGCGTTCCAGGATCAGCTTCAGGGTCGGAACCCGGCTGACGTAGGACTTGCCGAAGTTGCCGTGCAGGGCATTCCACAGGAAGTGGCCGTATTGGACAAACATGGGCTTGTCCAGGCCGAAAGTCTGCCGGACCTCCTCCCGATCCTTCTGGGTGGCGTATCTGCCGGCCAGAGTCTGGACCGGATCTCCCATGTACCTGAAGATGATGAAGCAGATCATGCTCACGGCCAGGAGAACGATCAAGCCCTGGATAAGTCGACGGATGATATAGGTGGTCATGCCCTTCCTGAAAAAGGGGCTCGCCGTATCCAATCAGGAAACGGTGAGCCCGAAGCTGTCATCTGGTGATTTCTTTGTAGACCATCCAGCGGTCGGCCCGTGGCGTGAAAGAGATGTCGGCGTCCTTTTTCACGGCATAGAGGTCGACCTGATAGTGCAGAGGGATCCAGGCCAGCTTGTCGCGCATGGTGATCTTGTTCAGATCCTGGAGCACCTTTGCCCGCATCTCCCTGTCCACGATGTCCGAGGTGCCTTCCAGGAGGATGTCGATGGTCGGGTCGCTGAAGCGGGCGCCGTTCCAGGTTCCGTACCCTTTGTCGGCATCGTAGGTGTGAATCAGGTTGAAGTAGGTCCGTCCCATGTCAAAAGCACCGTCCAGCCAGCCGATGAGGTAGAAGTTGTGCTGGCCTTCCCCAACTTCGGGGAAGAAGATGGACTTGGGCTTGACATCCAACTTGGCCGTGATGCCCACCTTGGCCAGATACTTGACGATGGCTTCAGCGATCTTTTCGTCCTGGACGTAGCGGTCGTTGGGGGCGGCCAGGGTGATTTCGAACCCGTCCGCATACCCGGCCTCTTTCAGCAGGGCTCTGGCCTGGTCCGGATCATAGGAATACCTTTCCAGGTCGGGGTGATAGCCGATGGTGGCCGGATCTGGTATCTGCGCGGCCGGGGTTGCGTGACCGCGCATGATCTTGTCGATGATCTCCTGTTCATTGATGGCCATGGACATGGCTTTGCGCACCCGGATATCGGCTGTGGGTGTTCCTGGCTCGTTGCCCAGGGACAAAAAGATTGCTCTCCGGGCCGGTCGGCTGATGAGCTCCAGACGCTGATCCTTGGCCACCTTGTCGAAGAGCTCTACCGGAATGCCTGTGACCAGGTCCACCTTGCCCGAGGCCAGGGCGGCAAAACGGGTCGAGGATTGGGTGATGGGCCGGAGTTCAACGCTTTCGATGCCCGGAGGGCCTTCCCAGTAGTCCGGGTTGGCGTTGAGTCTGAGGTAGGAGCCTTTGACCCATTCTTCCAGGGAGTAGGCCCCTGTTCCAATGGGCATCTGCCCAACATCGCCCTCGTCCCTGGACTCCGTGGACTCTTTGTCCATGATGAAGATCTGATGCAGGTTGTTGGCAAACCACTGAATGGGTTCCTTGGTGGTGATGACCAGGTTAAAGTCGTCAATGATCTTGATAGAGTCAATGGATTTTCCGGTGTTGGTGAACTCAGAGACCTTGGGGTTGCTCAGCCGTTCAAAGCTGTACTTGACATCAGCAGCGGTGAAAGGGTTGCCGTTGTGAAAGGTGACCCCTTTGCGCAGGGTGAACTTCCAGGTCAAAAGATCGGGATGATCGACCTTTGTAGCCAGGGCCGGGATGAATTCGCCGTCCTTGAGCTGGAGCAGGCCGTCAAAGAAATTGGTCATCACAGAGAGGTTGGAGTCGGCGTCAGAAGCGTGGGGGTCCATGGTCCTGGGCGGGGTGTCCACGGCAACCACCAGGGGCTGGGCCGCCAGCAGGGGCGAGCTCCAGGCGAGAAAGACAGCCAGGCAGAAGCAGAGCAGTGCACATCGTTTCATGGTTGCGTCTCCTTTGTTGCAGGTTGGGGTGAATCCATTGGCACACACATGCCCCGTGCCGGAGCAGTTCTCCAGGCCGGGTCAATACAAAAAGCATCTGACCTGATGGTCTGCACCGCCTGCGTTGCGCAGCTCAGGGGTCTGCTGGGAGCATTGTTCCATCCGGTACGGGCAGCGGGGATGGAAATGGCAGCCCGCAGGCGGAGAAATCGGGCTGGGTACGTCCCCTTGGACAATGATGCGCTCTCTCTTCGCCCTGGGATCAGCGACCGGAATGGCCGACATGAGGGCCTTGGTGTATGGGTGCCTGGGTTTGGTGTACAGATCTGTGTAGGAGGCCAGTTCCACGATCTTGCCCAGGTACATGACCGCGATGCGGTCGCAGATGACTTCGACGACTGCCAGGTCGTGGGCGATGACGATGTAGGACAGCTCGAACTCCTGCTGCAGCTCGATGAGCAGGTTGATGATCTGGGCCTGGATGGACACATCCAGGGCTGAGACTGGCTCGTCTCCGATGATGATGGTCGGGTCAAGGGCCAGGGCCCTGGCGATGCCGATCCGTTGCCGCTGGCCGCCGGAAAATTCATGGGGGTATCTGCGCCCGTAATCCGGAGAGAGCCCGACCCGTTCCAGCAGATAGGCGATCCGCTCCCGGCGCTTCCGGCCCGGATAGAGGCCGTGAATATCCATGGGGTCTGACAGGAGCTGGTTGATGGTCATGCGCGGATTGAGGGAAGAATAGGGGTCCTGAAAGATGATCTGCAGCTCCTTGCGCAGGCCCCGGAGTGTGGCCTGGCTCGCTCTGGACAGGTCCTGACCGGCAAAAGTGACGCTCCCCGAGGTGGGGTCGATCAACCTGAGAACCGCCAATCCAGTGGTGGTCTTGCCGCATCCGGACTCGCCAACGAGTCCCAGGGTCTCTCCCCTGTTCAGGGTGAAGGAAACCCCGTCCACAGCAAAGACATGCCCCACGGTCCTGGAGAAGAGTCCCTTCTTGATCGGAAAGTGGACCTTGAGGTCGTCAGTGGTCAGGATCGGTGCGTGGCTGTTCATGGTTTCAGTTCAGTGCAGCTGCTGGCCCAGTCGAAGCCCGGCTCGACACGTCTGGGATCTTTTCTTCCCTCAACCTTCAGCCTGGCCTCCGGCCAGACTGAAATCCTTGAGACATCAGGCATACAGCCAGCAGCGGACCCTCTGCCCGGCTGCGATGGCTGTGAGTTCAGGAATCTCTTCCCGGCATACGTCCATGACCCGGCTGCATCTGGGATGAAAAGCGCATCCTCTGGGCAGTTTGAGCAGTCCTGGGACCATGCCTTTGATTTCATGCAGGCTTCGAACCTTCTCCCGTGCCCTTGCCCCAAGACGGGGGACAGAGCCCAAGAGCCCCTGGGTGTAGGGGTGTCGAGGGTTGTCGAACAGCTCCAGGGTCGGGGCTTCCTCAACCACCTTGCCGGCATACATGACCACCACCCGATGGGCCATTTCAGCGATCACCCCCAGGTCGTGGGTGATCATCATGATCGCTGACTGGAACTCCTGCTGCAGTTTGAGCATCAGGTCCAGGATCTGGGCCTGGACAGTGACGTCCAAGGCGGTTGTAGGTTCGTCTGCAATCAGGATTTCCGGGTTGCAGGCCATAGCCATGGCAATCATTACTCTCTGACGCATGCCTCCGGAGAGTTGATGCGGGTACTCGTGGATCCGTTTTTCCGGGGCAGGGACCTGAACCTGGCGGAGCATGTCCACAGCCCGGCGTAACCCTTCCCTGCCGGAGACCTTTTGATGCAGGGTGAACATTTCAGCAATCTGGTTGCCGATCGTGTAGACCGGGTTCAGAGAGGTCATGGGTTCCTGAAAGATCATGGCGATGCGGTTGCCCCTGATCCTGCGCACCCTGTCCATAGGGAGCCTGACCAGGTCCATGGAGTCAAAGATGATCCTGCCCTGATCGATTCGTCCCGGAGGCTCAGGGATCAGGCGCATGATCGATTGAGCGGTTACGCTCTTGCCGCAGCCGGATTCGCCAACCAGGCCCAGGACTTCTCCTTTGTCGAGAAAAATCGAGATGTTGTCTACTGCTTGAGCCACACCGTCAAAGGTGGTGAACGAGGTGCTCAGATTGCGAATGTCCAGGAGATGCTCGGACCTGGTCTGGAGCTGTCCTGGATTTGCCTGCTGCAGGCAGCCCCGGGATGACGGATGAATGTGCGGCTCATTCATAGCAGGTTTTTGACGATCTGTCCGTTTTTGATGACCACCTGAACCGATTCCAGTCCCTGTTCAAAGAGGCCTGGATTGCGGAGGGGATTGCCCTGGACAACGATGAGGTCAGCCAGCTTGCCCGGCTCAATGGTGCCGAGCTCGTGTGCAAGGCCCAGGATTTCGGCATTGGTCCTGGTGGCTGAGACCAGGGCTTCCATTGGCGTCATGACTTCAGATTTCAGGGCCAGCTCACGGCCTTTGAGGTGCTGATAGGGCCCGATCAGATCCGACCCTGAACCGATTTTGACTCCGGCCCGATATGCCAGTTCCAGGGCCTGGCCCCCGGCATCGGCCACCTTGCGCAGCTTGTGCAGGGAGGGGTTGTCCAGGCCTGCTTCACGGCCTTTTTGGGACAGGACGTCGTAGACTGTCAGGGTGGGCACATAGGCGGTGCTGTGCTCGGCCATGAGCCGAGCCGATCCTTCATCCATGAGGTTGCCGTGCTCAATGGAGCGGACGCCGGCTCGAACGCAGTTTTCAATGGCCTGCGGACTGTAGGCATGGGCCATAACCGGGATGCCGGATGCAGCGGCCGTGGCCACCGCCATCTCGATTTCTTCCAGACTGAACTTCCACTGCCCGGGGCCAGCACGGTCCTGTTTGTCCTGGGCCACGACCTCGCCGTCGGCGAAGATCTTGATCTGATCGGCGCCCCGGCCGATGGTCCTGCGCACCGCCTTGCGGACGTCTTCGGGGCCGTCGCAGATTTCAGGCCTGATTCCGAGGCTGTTCCGGGGGGTGTCCAGGGGCACCGGACGGTCGAGAGCTGCACTGGAGGTCTGATTCAGCGGGGTGATGCTCAACATGAGCCTGGGGCCGGCGATGAGCTTGAGATCGATGGCTTCCCTGAAACCGGGGTCCAGTCCAGCGCCGTCCCTGAGGGTGGTGAACCCGAGCTGAAGGTCCATGGACAGTGTCCTGGACGCCTTGTGAACATAGACTGCCGGGGGAAGAAGGGCGGTCCTGTCCAGAGAGATCGCAACGTTTCCCGGGTGAACGTGGGCGTCAATCAGGCCGGGGAGAATGGTCCTGCCCTTCACGTCCAGAACGGGACAGGACGTGTCATGACGGGGGGGCGAATCGACGACCTCTGTGATCCGGTCACCTTGAATGACCACGGTGGCCTGAGAAAGGGGGGGCTTGCCGGTGCCGTCGATGAGCAGGCCGTTGGTCAGGATAATGGTGTCTGGCAAGCGGTCCTCCAGGTTCCCAGGCTGGTTCTTGATTCAGGAAATGCGATCTTGACTTGATTTTTGTTTAAAATAAAGTGAAGGGCAAGTCAATTTGCAGTGAGTATACATGAAAATTTTAATGAGCTTTGATATAAAAATTTATATTTTTAATAAATAAAATCAAATAACTAAAATTAATTTTATTCTCTAAAGTCACAAAATATTAAAGTCTTTTAAAATTATATTTCTAGCTCAGTAAATATATGATCCAGTTTCATAAGAGCCCAAAACCGACATGGATTCTGGAAGAATTAATGGACACACAACAGACGAACAGGGCGCAATTCGTGACCTCCCTCATGGAGCAGGTCTCCCTGCCCAGAAATCAGATCGCGGCTCAGTCAGGGCTCTCAAACACCTATATCAGGGATCTGGAACAGGGCAAGATTGTCAATGTGGGGCGGGAAAAACTGATTGCCTTTGCAGTAGCCGTAAACATCAGCCTGCAAAAGGCGGATGAACTGCTGGAGGTCTTTGACCGGGCCAAACTCTCGGAAGCGGATATCCCTCATTTTGTGAACACTGCAAAGAGGAAACGCTTCACCTCGGCCCTGCTTCCGGTCAAGGACGATTTCACCCTGGGCCTGGCCATGCTCTCTTCCGAGCAGGAACCCGGTCCTCATGTGGTGGTCAGCTCTGAACCCACAGTATGTTTGCGTCTGAAGGGGCACCGACTGCACTCCCAGCGGCGTCTGGTTCAGAGCCATTCCATTTACGGCCCCCTGGTCGAGGCCGTGGGACAGGAACGTCTTCATGCCCTGGTCACCAACCTGGGGCGGTACCGGGTGGACAACTATCTCTGCAAGTCATGCCTGGAGGACTATCTTCGCACTTGTGCCGATCCCCTGGAGAGGAGCTGGCGAGTCAAACATATCCGGAATGTGGCCTGGTTCGTCCAGAACTCGCCAAACTGGAATCTGTACTTGATGCATGCCTGTCCGACCTTCAGCTTCACGCTCAAACAGGGGCAGGATCAGGGGAGGCTGCCGGGGCGTCTGATCATTACCCGTCAGCCGCCGCATCGTTTTCAAGGGGCCAGGTCAGGCAAGCTGGCCGGTTTTGTGACCTGCAACGAGGTCATGGTGGAGCACTTCAAGAGCGAGCTGGCATCGATGCAGCCCAATGTCCTGGATGAGTATCGTGACCGGGACAAGCTGGTTGCCTATCTCCAGGACCTGGCTTCGGAATTTTCATCTCCTTCCAGCCAAAGTGATCTTTCTGGTTTCGATTGAAAAAGATGCAAAGGCATCGTATTGCGGGATGAGGCTGAAGCGTTGTGCAGGAAGAACACCATGCTGCACGTGCGGGGAGTGTCAACGTGATGCAGCCAGAGTTTGGTCAAAGCAGAAACTTTCTGGGCTAAGGGGGTCTTCCTTACGTTTGAAGATTCGCTCCTGTAAGGAATGTCTCCAGGGTCTGGGCCAGATTCAGGACGCTGTCGGTGAGGACATGCTCTGACTCGGAATGCTGGCTCATTTCACCGTCCGCTCCCCAGACGATGCCGGGGATGGAATGTTCGGACAGGAAACGGGCATCGCTGGCCCCGTGTTCGAATCCGACTTCTGTGCCGGGCACCAGATCGACAAGACGATTCAGATACGGTGATTCCCCCCCGTGAAAAAGCGGCTCTTTGGCTTCAACCACGAGCTCGCTCTGGATCAGGGCCTTGAACTGCTCTATGAGCTGGTCCGGGTCGTCGTGTTCCGTGTAGCGGATGTCGAAAATCCCTTCCGCGTGATCCGGGACCTGGTTGTGCGACTTGCCGGCCTGAAAAATGCTGAAGTTCATGGTGCGGTGCCAGTGATCAGGTTCGTCCTGGGTGAAGAACTCCTTGATCTTGGAGTAATCCTGGATAAGCTTTTCAATAGCGTTTTCACCGAGCCAGGGCCGGGCCCCGTGAGCGGCTTTGCCCCTGGAAATGAGCTTGACACTGAGCAGGCCTTTTTCCTTGGACACAATTTTGTTCGGGCTTCCGCCGTCCAGGGCAATACAGAAGTCAGTCCCGACCTCGTGCAGCGCCTTTTTGGCCCCGTTGAATCCGCCCATTTCCTCGTCTCCAGTGATGAGCACCCCAAAGGGCAGCTCATCCTGGGTCTTGCTCCGCTCGATATGCCTGCGCAGCAGGACCAGGGACAGGGCCACGGCATACTTGTCGTCGATGCTGCCCCGGCCATAGAGCTTCCCGTCTTCTTCCCGGGGGAAGAAGAGCTCTTCAGGGGCATCCACAACGTCAATGTGCGACATGAGCAGGACAGGGGCGTGCCCGCTGGACGGGAGTACGATAAGAGAGGGCACGTAGTCGTGGTTGATCCGTTTTGCCTCCAATCCGAGCCTGGTCACGTATTCCTGAATGAAGTCCATACAGCGCTGGATTTCATCCGGCTCGGTGTGCATGGTCTTAAAGCGGATGAGCTCTTTGGTCAGGTCGATGATCTCGTTCATGGCCTCAGTTTCCTTGGTTGATGGGAAAGGGTTCAGGGAAGGGGCTTGTGCATCCTGGGACAGGAGCTTCGGCACTGGCAGATCGCCTCCAGGGCACGGCTGAAATGACCGCGTTATCCGTCATTCCCTTCCCTGCTCCCTGAGCCACTTCCAGGGTGGTCTGTTTTCGGGGATCAGGGGCCAGAATCCCTGGCCGTTTGCTTTTGCCTGCCCCTGTAACCGTTCCCAGCGCCCGCAGAGGACAGCTTTTTCGCAATAGGCCTCCCAGACCCAGGCCAGTCCGTGAGTCAGGAGGGCTTCGTTCAGGTTGAGATCAGACTCCGAGACGGTCACCACCGCTGGGATATGCGACCCTTTGGAGGATTGCCTTTGAACATCGACCAGGCGGCCCAGGGCTCTTTCCATGAGGAAATCCAGGGCTTCCTGGCCAAAAGGCTCGTTTTTTTCGGGAACTCCAAGGCCATAAAGGGAGACCCGGACCTCCCTTTCCCCAGCGTCGACGAGCAGGGTCCTGGCATCGATCACCTCGCTGACTCGGCCTTGCCAGGCCAGGAGGGTCGACGCACAGAACAGGGCTGTCAGCATTATGGCCATGCTTGCTGATGCGATTTTCATGCCTTTCACCCGAAACGTGCGACCTGGCTCACACCAGGAGCGTCTCCGCCGATTCTGCAGTTATTCCTCTGGTCGCGAGTCTGCAGGAGTCGTTCAAGGACCTTTTGCTGTGGACTTAGCATCTCTGCAGGAATCCTTCAAGCACCTGATGAGCTGATACGTTTTTCTGAAGGAAAAGGCAGCCGGAGTCTTGACAAATTTTTTGGCAATATTTAATTGTGAACTCTGGCCATGGGGCCTTTTTTACATTTTATTTTTTATTTTCAGGAGTAGAGAAGTTATGTCCAAGAAGATGTATGTCGGGAATTTGCCTTTTTCTTCCACGGAAGAAGACCTCCGGAACCTTTTCGCAAACTATGGTGATGTCAAATCTGCAAACCTGATCATTGATCGGGAAACAGGCCGTTCCCGCGGATTCGGTTTTGTTGAGATGAATGAGGAAGACGCCAACACAGCTATGGAAGCCCTGAACGGAAATGAGTTCCAGGGCCGAAGCCTGAAGGTGAATGAAGCCCGTCCGCGCTGGTAGAATCCCGACAGGAATCGGCGGCTGTGAGCACCATAAGCAGTCGCAGGCGCAAAGCATCAAAAAGCCGCTTCGAATCTGAGGCGGCTTTTTTGTTGGCCCTGGAGCCAAGGGGGGGGCAGCAGAAGAAATGCCGGAGCTCGTATGAGACTTCCTTCGAGAACATGAATTAAGTTTATTGTTTTAAATCAAAAAGATATATGTCAGCCGCTGCCAGCGGCAGGGCTGAGTGCGCCTGTGAAGGCGTTTTGTCAGGATGGTGTGAGTCCATCC
>CAYOID010000088.1:0-12267 GCA_964403955.1 uncultured Desulfohalobiaceae bacterium
TCTTCATCAAGTGAGCAAAGCGAACGGGCGGTTCAAGACTCTTTTCCCTCTGTGTTAAGTGTGTACGAAGCTCATGCCAGAGGCAGCGCTGACATGGGACGTATCCAAGGTTTCTGAAATGGTCAAGGTTGACGCCACCCAGGACCGAGGGCCCAAAGGATGTCTCATTCTGCCCGCGGGGTTGACGGATTGCCTGCAGACCATGATTGGTTTAGGTTGAAGGCGATGGAAAACCGATTTTGGGGGTGCCCTCTCTCTCCAGGGATCAAGACGTGAAAAACAGCAGGAGGCCGATGTGGTCCAGGTCACCAAGCCTTGCCCCAACTGCGGGGAGAAGATTGTCATCTATCGAAACCCTGTCCCTACTGTAGACATCATCATTGAAATCCCGGGACAGGGGATCGTGCTCATTCAAAGGAGAAACCCGCCCCACGGCTGGGCCTTGCCCGGCGGGTTCGTGGATTACGGGGAGAGCTTTGATCAGGCCGCAGTCAGGGAAGCCAGGGAGGAGACCGGGCTGGACGTGGAGCTGAAGTCTCTGCTCGGCGTCTATTCCAGTCCGGACAGAGATCCCCGTCAACACACGGTCAGCACTGTCTTTGTGGCCCGGGCAGACCAGCCGGAGAAGCTGAAAGGGGCGGACGATGCCAGCCGGGCCGAGGTCTTCGCTCCAGGAGATTGGCCCCGTCTGGCCTTTGACCATCACAGGATTGTGCAGGATTATCTGAGCTGGAAAAGTCAAGCCGAATCGCAAGGCCATGTCAGCATGGGCAGGGCGCTGTGTTTCAGAGGACAGACAACAGGGGATTGAGGACCGATGTTCGCATGCATTGACCTGGGAGGGACCAATATCAGGGGGACCTGGGTGAGCCGGTCCGGGGTGCGGGGAGATGTCAACCTGATCGCCAGGCCACGCACCCTGGAGGGCACCAAGGAGTCCCTTCTGGCATTGATCTCCAGCATCCGCAAAGATGCCCCGTCCAACCTCAGGGGGGTGGGGCTGGCCACTGCCGGACCACTGGATCACAGGTCCAGGCAGTATCTCCAGACCTCGAATATGCCGGAGCTCAATTCTTTTAAGGTGGGCGACTTTCTCAACCAACAGACCGGGCTGATGGTGACCATGGACAATGACGCCCAGGCGGCAGCTTTGGGGGAGACCTGGCAGGGGTGCCTGGCCGGGGAACAAAGGGCTGTGGTCATTACTCTGGGGACAGGAGTTGGTTCAGGGGTGATCATGGACGGTGACATCTGGAGGGCGAACCATTTTACCGGCCCTGAGCTGGGCCATCTCTATCTCGGACCCGGACGCAGAAAGCGGTGTGGATGCGGTCAGGTCGGATGTGCAGAGACCTGGCTGAACAAGCAGGCTCTCCTGGAGCTTTGCCAGGACGAGGGCCTGTTGGGTTTAGATCTGCGAGATCTCCACCAGGCGGTCGGCAACAGTGAGCCCCGGGCCTTGAAGGTCATGGAGAGGTATGGGCGTCGACTGGGGCTGTACCTGTCCAGTCTGCAGGTGATCTTCGGGGTTCGGAGCATCGGGATGAGCGGTGGTTTGAGCAGTTTCCTACCCTATTGTGAGGATCGTGTCTGGGCTACCTTGCGAAAACGTTTTCAGAACAGGTCCTGGTGGCTGCCAGAGCGCATCGCAGCCAGCTCAGATCCGGAGATGAGCGCCCTGCTGGGCATGGCCAAGACCCTGATCATGGCCGAAGATGGCGGGTGAAAAAAACGTTCCCTTCAACAATCCCCGGAGTCAGCGCAGCCTCTGGCTGCGCTGACTCTTTGGGTTTGGACTGAGACGGAACCTCTCTTTTGCGCAGGGTATGCCACCTCTTGAAGCCGAAGAGAAGCGGTTTGGCCTTCCCCAACAGCTGAGTTTCATACGAGTCTGGAGTGACGACGTGAGGGCAGAGACAACGATATGGCTTACCCTGGGCGATCCCAATGGCCTGGGGCCGGAGATAGCAGCTCGGTACCTGAGCCGTGAGGATTCGCCCTTTTCCAGAGCCCGGATCTGCCTGGTCGGACCGGTTCAGGTCCTGGAGGACGTCTGTGAAGCCCATGAGCTGCCCTGTTTCTGGACCCCCCTGAAGCGGAAAGACGATCTTGTGCACCATCGCCCTGGAATCTATGCCTATACCCCGCCAGAGCTCAGTGACTTCAAGAGCCGTCCCGGCCTGGCAACCCTGGAGGGGGGGCGTGCAGCGGCTATCAGCCTGGATGCTGCCTGCCTGGCCCTCCATGCCGGACAGGGGGGCGGCTTGGTCACCTGTCCCCTGAACAAGGCCATGATCATCAAGGCAGGGTACCCCTTTCCCGGGCACACGGAGTTCTTGGCTGACCGGGCCGGTTTGCCGGCCGATCAGGTGTGCATGCATCTGGCAGGTCCCAGGCTTCGGGTCTCTCTGGTCACCACCCACCATCCCCTGCAGGACGTGAGCAGACTGGTGACCAGGGAGAAGATTGTCCGTTGTCTGGGTCTGACCTGGGACCTGATGACCAGGCTTGATGCCGGCCCTGCCCCTCTGGGGGTCTGCGGCTTGAATCCCCATGCCGGAGAGGACGGTCAACTGGGATCCGAGGAAGAGAGCATCATCGGACCGGCCGTTCAGGAGGCCAGGCAGGCAGGTATCAGGGCTGAAGGGCCGCTGCCTGCGGATACTCTCTTTTTCCGGGCTCTTCAGGGGGAGTTTTCGGCCGTCTTGGCCATGTACCATGATCAGGGACTGGGACCGCTCAAGGCCATCCATTTCAACCAGGCTGTGAACATCACCCTGGGGCTGCCCTGGGTGAGGACGTCCGTGGACCATGGCACCGGGTATGATCTGGTTGGTACCGGCCGGGCCGGCACGGCCAGCCTGCAGATGGCCGTGGAAACCGCTTTGCGCCTGCTGGAAACAGGACCATGAGGCCTGGGCTCACAAGATCGCAGCCTGACTGAAGGCAGGCTTGATTCAAACAGGGCAGTGCGTTCGGCTTTCTGGGAAAAGCTAGCTGGAGACCCCAAGCTTCTTTTGGGCAAAGAGGAGCATCTTTTCGGCTTCAGGAAAGGGGCTGCGGCATGAAATGGCCTTTTCTGCGGCCTGAGTGGCCTTATCCCATTTTTGCCAGTCGATGTAGACCCGGCCGAGGTTGAAGAAGAGAAATTCGTCTGCGGACGACTTGCGCAGGGCCTCTGCGTAGACCCTCTCAGCCAGCTGGAATCGCCCTGCCCTGCGCAGGGCCATCCCCAGCTTGTTCAGGACAAAGATCGACTCTGGATCGTCTTCGTGGGCCCGTTTGAGGTATTTCAGGGCTTCGTCGAAGAGGTCTTTCTCCAGGTACCGATCGGCAATTGCGATCTTCAGGTCGGCATCTTCACTGAACTCTTTCACGAGGTGCTGAAAGACGGATTCTGCCTGCTCGTACTCTCTGTGGTCCAGATGGGCCTGTCCTGAGGTCAGGGCGGCCTCCTTGCGCTGCTCCAGAAGCTTGAGCTGCTCCTGGGCTCCAGAGGTCACAGACTCCTGGAGTTCGTTCACGATGTTCTTCAGCTCTTGCTGGAGGGTCTTTTCATGCCCTGGGATGTATTCCAGGATCAGGGGGTACTGTGCTTTGAACTCCTGACTCAGGGCCAGGGTGGAGGCTGCACTCTCGATTTTGCGCTGCAGGTCCTGGATCTCGTGCTTCAGGAGCTTGGTGTGCAGATAGATGTTGACGCCCTCCTCAAGGGCCATAACAGCCGAGATCAGCTTTTCCTGCTTGAGCAGAAGGTTGACGCTGTTCAGTCGTGATCTGGCTTTGCTGACACCACCAGCCATGGAAAACTCCTTTCAAGGCGGCGATGGCCGCGTTGAAAATGTGTAAGAGGGGTCTGACAGGTTGTGGAGCTACTCCTGGACCATATGCATGAAGGCGTCAAAGAAGCTGCTTGAATCGTGAGGGCCCGGGGCGGCTTCAGGGTGGTACTGGACCGCCATGATCGGTTTTGAGCTGTGCTTGAAGCCTTCCAGGGTCTGGTCATTGAGGTTGATGTGGGTCTGGCGAAGGGTGTCGAGCCTGGAGACGTCCACGCAGAAACCGTGGTTCTGGGACGAGATTTCAATATGCCCGGAGGCAAGCTCCTTGACCGGGTGATTGAGGCCGTGATGGCCGAATTTGAGCTTGAAGCTCGTGGCCCCCATGGCCAGCCCGATGATCTGGTGACCAAGACAGATCCCGCCTGTGGGGAAGTGCTCCATGAGCAGGGCGCACTGGTGGATGATCGAGTCCAGGACAGCCGGGTCGCCCGGGCCGTTGGAGAGGAAGACGGCGTCAGGCTCCAGGCCCTTGACCTGGTCTGCGTTCCAGGAGCCTGGCACGGCCAGGACCTGAGCGCCGCGACGTGCAAGATGTCTGAGGATGTTCCACTTGGCCCCGTAGTCCAGGACCACGATGCGCGGTCCGGATCCAGTCCATACAGGGCGGCCTTGACCTGGCTCAATCGTCTGCGGCCCCTGGTCCGTCCACAGATAGGGGGCCTTGGGCTCCACGTGCTGGACCAGGTTGGAGCCTTTCATTTCAGGGATCTCCCTGGCCTTGGCCACGACGTCCCTGGGCTGGTCAAAGGTTGAGATCACTCCGCGCATAGCCCCCTGCAGGCGGATGTGTCTGGTCAGGGCCCGGGTGTCAAGGCCCTCAAGTCCGAGCACGCCCTGCTGGGAGAGGTAGTCAGGCAGGGAGGCTGTGCTCCTGAAGTTTGACGGTTGTTTGCAGCACTCCTTGACAATGAACCCGGAAACCTGGATTCGGCTGGATTCAATGTCCTGGGGGTTGATGCCGTAATTCCCCATATGGGGATAGGTCATGCACACCAGCTGCCGGCAGTAGGAGGGGTCGGTCAGAACCTCCTGATACCCGCTCATGCCAGTGTTGAAAATGACTTCTCCACTGGTTTCTCCCGGTCCGGTAAAGGACCGGCCTTCAAACCATGTGCCGTCTTCAAGTCCTAAGATGGCTCGCATCAGTCTTTCTCCTTGCGCAAAATGGCTTCCACCAGTTCGATGTCTTCCGGCCGGTCCACAGCCTGGGATCTGTGGCCGGTGAGCACGATATGCATGTGGAAACCTGCTTCGAGCAGTCTGAGCTGCTCCAGTTGTTCGAGTTGTTCCAGGGGGCTGGGGGGGAGGTTGTGAAAGTCTTTCAGGACTGGGAAACGATAGGCGTAGAGGCCGATGTGTCCGAGAAAGGGTATGGCCTGTCCGCCTCTGGAATAGGGCACCGGGGCCCGGGAAAAATACAGGGCCAGTCCGCTGGCGGAGCGGACGGCTTTGACCATATTGGGCAGCTGAGCCTCTGCATGGCTGATCGGTCTGGCCAGGGTGCTGACCTGGACCCTGGGGTCGCTCATGGGGGAGATGAGCTCGGAGAGCATCTTCGGGTCCAGGGTTGGCTCGTCGCCCTGGACATTGATGACAATGGAGCTTTCCGGGAGGTTCAGCTTGCAGGCCGCTTCAAAGATCCGGTCGGTTCCGCTGGTGTGGTCGCTGCTGGTGGACACGGCCGGAATGTTCAGCTCGGCTGCTGCTTTGAGGATGCGCTCGTCGTCAGTGGCCAGGTAGATGCCGTCAAGTTCAGAACACTGGGCAGTCCTTGTCCAGACATGCCAAAACATGGGGGATCCCAGGATAGGGGCCAGGGGCTTGCCCGGGAAACGGGACGAGTCGTATCTGGCTGGAATAATTGCGTAACAGTTCGGCAAGAGAGCCATGGAGTGACCTGACGTCAACATTGCATGATTTTTGCTAGAACCCTGTGGATCGCTTGGCCAATAAGCGGTTCAAAGGCAGGGACAGTGGTGATTCGGGTTTGAAAAATCATTGTGAATGGTTTATGGGTTCCGGGTATTCACGGCTGAGGACAGCTGGGCTGCAGTCTATACTGAATCGGAGCAAACGTAAACCTTCGAAGGTTTCAACCCTCCATGAGCGCTGAGTTTCTAACCTGAACAGGGGAGAATGACGAGCATGCCCATCTTCATCTACAAGGCCAAAAACCGGGCCGGCCGGAGAGTCAAAGGGGATCTGGACGCCCCGAGTCTGGAAATGGCCCAGAACTCACTGCAGAGGAAAGGCTTCACCGACATCAAGGTCAAGCCCAAGCCAAAGGATCTGCTGGAAGGCACATTTCTGGAAGGGGGAGTCAGTTCACGGGACATGGTTGTCTTCTCCCGGCAGTTCGCAACCATGGTCAATTCCGGGGTCCCGATTCTCCAGGCCCTGCAGGTCATGTGCGAGCAGACCGAAAACAACAAGCTGAGGCGGAAGCTGTACGAGGTCAGAAACGACGTCGAAGGGGGGAGCTCGCTCTACGAGGCCCTGGCCAAGCACAAGGACGTGTTCGACGCCCTGTACACCAATATGGTCAATGCCGGGGAAACGGGCGGTGTGCTGGACATTGTCCTCAACCGACTGGCCGAGTATATTGAAAAGGCAGCCAACTTGAAGTCCAAGGTCAAAGGGGCCATGATCTACCCGGCAGTGGTGAGCGTCGTGGCCGTGGGCGTGATTGCGATCATCCTCATCTTTGTCATTCCCACTTTTGAAAAGATGTTTGCCGATTTTGGCGGATCTTTGCCTGCGCCGACAGCTTTTGTCATTGGATTGAGCCGTTTTGTCAAAGGCAACATTGGATGGATTCTGCTCGGCCTGGCCGTGTTTGCGGTCCTGTTTCGATTCTTCTACCGCTGGGAGCGGGGTCAGATTCTGGTTGACCGCTGGGTTCTCTTTTTGCCGGTTTTTGGACCCCTGCTGCGCAAGGTGGCTGTGGCCAGGTTCAGCAGGACCCTGAGCACCATGGTTTCCAGCGGAGTGCCTATTCTCTATGCCCTTGAAGTCGTGGCCAAGACCGCAGGGAACAAGACTGTGGAGCTCGGAGTTTTCAAGGCCAGGAAGAGCATCTCCGAGGGGCAGACCCTGGCTGAACCCCTTGACGCCACAGGAGTTTTTCCACCGATGGTCATCCACATGCTCTCCATCGGGGAGTCCACCGGATCTCTGGACACCATGCTTTCAAAAGTGGCCGACTTTTATGACGACGAAGTCGATGTGGCCGTCTCCAATCTGACCTCTCTGATCGAGCCGATCATGATCGTTTTTCTTGGAGTTGTGGTAGGGGGTCTGGTGATCAGCATGTATCTGCCTATCTTCAAAATTGCCGGAACCGTGGCCGGGTAGGAGGATGACCCGGCTGCACAGCCACAGATCCTTCCAGAGTTATCTGAGTCAAAACAGGAATTGACACCCAGGGAGAGTAAAAACCAGGAGAAAGAGACATGAATGCACAGAAACTGACTGTTGCTGTGGTCGGGGCCACTGGAGCAGTTGGCCGGGAAATGCTCAAGATCCTCGAGGAGCGGGACTTTCCAGCCCAGGACGTGCGGGCACTGGCCTCGGCCCGTTCAGCGGGCCAGAAGCTCCCTTTCAGGGGGGGGGAGTTGGCTGTTGAGGAGCTCAAAGAGGATTCTTTTGCCGATACACAGCTGGCCCTTTTTTCAGCTGGAGGAGGCACATCCCGGGAATTTGCTCCAAAGGCGGCTCAGGCCGGATGTGTCGTGGTCGACAACTCCAGTGCCTGGCGAATGGATCCTGAAGTTCCCCTGGTGGTCCCTGAAGTCAACCCTGACGATCTGAGCTGGCACAAAAATATCATAGCCAATCCCAACTGTTCCACCATTCAGATGGTTGTGGCCCTCAAGCCCCTGCATGACAAGGCCGGGATCAAGCGGGTGGTGGTCTCCACCTACCAGGCAGTCTCTGGAAGCGGGCAAAAGGCCATTGAGGAGCTTCAGTCCCAGGTCCGGGCCCTGTTCAACATGCAAGACCCTGAGGTTTCAGTCTATCCTCATCAAATCGCCTTTAACTGCCTGCCCCATATCGACAGCTTCGAGGACAATGAATACACCAAGGAAGAGATGAAGATGGTCAATGAGACCACCAAGATCATGGGGGATGCGAGCATCAGGGTCACGGCGACCACTGTCAGGGTGCCTGTCTTTTTCGGGCACAGCGAATCGGTCAATATAGAGACAACCAAAAAGCTGAGCTCTCAGGAAGCCAGGGTCATTCTGAGTCAGGCTCCGGGGATCACGGTCCTGGATAACCCCGGGGAGAAGATCTATCCCATGCCCATTCATGCTGCAGGAGAAAATGACACCTTTGTGGGCCGAATTCGCGAAGACGAGACCATTGACAATGGCTTGAACCTGTGGATCGTGGCCGACAATATCCGCAAAGGGGCGGCCTTGAACACAGTTCAGATCGCCGAGGAGATCCTGAACAGGGGACTGTATTAAAATTCTTTTCCTGGCAGCAGGAGCTGCCAGGAAAAGAATTTTAAATATTTCATATAGTTATAAAAGAAATGAAAGTCAGAGGCTGCGCTGACTTTGGATGGGGAGAGAGCGTGACCAAAATAGCAACGACTGACGACTACATGCAGGGGCTGCTTCAAATTCCCAGACCTGGACTGGAGAACGTCCTTGCCTTTTACGACCACCGGCTGGACATGATCTGCCGCGATCCCCGCCTGATGGTCATTCCCCTGGACGATCACCTTGTCCACAGGGGCGACGGGGTCTTCGAGACCCTGAAGTTCGAACATTTCAGAGTCTATCAACTCGACGCCCATCTCCAGAGGATGAAGAGATCTTGTGAGGCGTTGTACCTGCAGCCCCCGTGTTCCTGGAAACGGGTGCGGGAGCTCATTCTGGACACCTGTGCTGCGGCAGAACACGAGGAGGGGTTGATCACGGCCTTCATCGGCCGGGGCCCGGGCGGGTTTTCCATTGATTTTCGGGAGTGTCCGGAGTCCAGCCTCTATCTGGTCATCAGGCATTTGAAGAGGCATGAGCCAAAGTTCTGGGAGGACGGGGTGACTGCTTTCAGAGTCCAGGTCCCGGCCAAACAGGATTACCTGTCCAAGGTCAAGAGCGTGGACTACCTGCCGAACGTGCTCATGAAGCGCGAAGCCGTGCTCAAAGGGTACGACTACCCCCTGTGCTTCGACGAACATGGATTCGTGGCCGAAGGGGCGACAGAAAACGTGTGTTTCGTGACCCAGAGCGGAGAGCTCGTTGTCCCGGAGCTGCGCCAGGCCCTGGAAGGGACCACCCTGATGCGGGCTCTTGACCTCCTGGCCGGCGAGGTTCCGATCGTGATCAGGCCGGTCCAGGAATGGGAGATCCTGGAGGCCCGGGAAGTCATCCTTTTGGGAACCAGCTTTGACGCCGTGGGGGTGGTCAGGTACAACGACTCGCCCATTCACGATGTCCGTCCCGGTCCCATCAGCAAACGAATGCGCGAGGTTTTGCAGCAGGATCTGCTGGACAACGGGATCCCGATACCTGAGCCTGCGGAACACTAAAAATTTTGCCGGCAAAAGGACCCTTTTGCCGGCAAAATTTTTAGGCCTGGATCTCCTTGATCACGGTCTGCAGTTCATGAGCCACAGTGTTCATCTCAGTCACGGCCTGGGATGACTGGGTCATGGCATCGGCCGTTTCCGAAGCGATCCGGCTGACGTCCTCCGTGGCTTGGTTGATCTCCTCGCTGGCCGAAGACTGCTGCTCTGAAGAGGTGGCGATGTTCCTGATCTGATCAGCCGATTCTTCCACCAGGGAAACGATCTCCTGCAAGACCCGGCCTGACTTTTGGGAGAGCTCGTTGCTGTCAGCCACGGCCTGGGCCGCTTCCTCAGTGTTGGTGATGTTGGTCTTGGCGCTGCTCTGGATGGTCGTGATGTATTCCCCGACCTCTTTGGTGGCGTTCATGGTCTTTTCGGCGAGCTTGCGGACTTCGTCAGCCACAACGGCAAAACCACGTCCTGCCTCACCTGCCCGGGCTGCTTCAATGGCTGCGTTCAGGGCCAGGAGGTTGGTCTGGTCTGCAATGTCAGTGATCACATCCATGATGTCCCCGATCCCATCCGCCTGGTTGCCCAGTTCAGACATGTCGCTCTTGAGCTTGGTCACCCTTTCCTGGACCCGGTTCATGACCTCCATGGTCTCCTGGACCACACGAGTTCCGTCCTGAGCTTTGTTTTTCGTGTTCTCGGCGATCTCAGATGCGTAGGAGGCATTCTTGGCCACCTCCAGAACCGTGGCGTTCATTTCTTCCATGGCAGTGGATGCTTCAGCCGCCCTGGTTTTTTGTTCATCAGCCCCGCGACTGGCCTGTTCAATCTGGGCCGAGAGCTCCTCACTTGAGGATGAGAGCTGGTCGGAAATTTGACTGGCTTTATGGGCCGCTGTTTCGATGCGCTCGTTCTGGGTCTGGACTTTCTGTTGCTGGTGCTTGATGTCAGTCAGCACGGTGTAGAGGACAAAGGCGGCCAGAAAGTTTCCGTCCCGGTCATAGATTGGTGAAGCATCAACCCGGATGGAGAACTCGTTCCCCTTTCTCGAGGTTCCATCCACTTCCACATTGAGGATTGGCTCCTTGGCTGCAATGGCTTTGCCTATGATTGTCTTTCGTTGAGGGTCGTTGTAGAAGAATTCCCCGACAGTCATGCCCAGGACCTCCTTGGGCGGCTTGTCCAGCTCCAGTAGGTCGACGGCCTGCTGATTGACAAAGATGATCTCCTCCCGGTCATTGGCGACCACGTAAGGTATGGTCAAATGGTTGAGGATGCCTTCAGAAAAGCCGAGTTTGGACTTCAGGTCGCTGACCATGGCTGAGACGTCCCCGGCCAGGCTTTTGAGCTCGTAAAGGAATGTGCCTTCCAGGGTGGCCTGCAGGTCACCCTGGGTGATCTTGTGCGTGAAATCCCTGATGGCCTGGATGGGTTTGAAAATCAGTCGGCGCATGAACACGACCAGG
This sequence comes from uncultured Desulfohalobiaceae bacterium, assembly GCA_964403955.1. Lineage (GTDB taxonomy): Bacteria > Desulfobacterota > Desulfovibrionia > Desulfovibrionales > Desulfothermaceae > CAYOID01. The sequence goes on from CAYOID010000088.1 coordinate 10,839, forward strand.
ACAAGGATCAGGACTGCCGTGGCAAGGATCCCCAGGATGGTCAGGGTGTTACGCTGTTCGATCGCCTTGGCCGCCAGGTCTTTTTTATAGGCGGACATGCAGATGATCCAATCGTTTCTGGGGTAGACCTGAAAAGTCAAGATTTTGTCTTCACCCTTGTACTCGTAGTGGACCATTGAGGTCTCAGTCCCGATATGGGGCTTGATGGTCTCGAAGGAGCTGGAGGGCTTCAAGAGCTTGTCCTGATTGGGGTGGGCGATGATGTCCCCGTTCTGGTCGATCATGAAGGGGTAGCCCTGCTGGCCGATGGTGATGGGGTCAATGTACTTGCTGCTGAAGATGCTCCAGTTGATGGCAATGCCCACTCCGCCGATGACCTCGTCGCTGAAGGCCTTTGTGACCGGAGCCCCGGTGTAGAAGACGAGCTGGTCTGAAGCCAGTCCCTGGGTGATGGTTGAGCCGGTATGGTTCGCCTTTTTGGACACTGTGTCCTTAAACAGGGCGGTCTGCGATACGTTCTTGTTGCTGAGCGTAGTCTGGTCGTGCTTGACTCCGGCAATGACCGTTCCGGAAGCGTCAAAAACAACAATACTCTCAACGATGGGGAAGTTGGCAATGTTTTTCCGGATCTGGTTCCTGACCAGATCCAGGACGGCTTGGTCCTTCATCTCCAGAGCATCGAGCACAGCCTTTTTCTGGGACACGGTCTGGGCAATGCCCAGGCCCTGCTTGGTGACGTCATCCACCATCTGGAGCAGGTTGGAATTGATCTGGCGCATGCTCTGGGACTGAGACTCAAGAAGGCCCTTGTAGGACGAGGTGTTCACGTACAGGATCAGGGCTGCGATGGTCATGACCACCAGAATACCGACTATGGTGCTCAAAAGGGAGTTGATGCTTTTGAATCGCACAGGCCGCCCTCCAGACTTACTTTTTTGTTCATGAAATTTGACTGTCAGCACCGAAAGGTTCAATGATGACGAAATTCGAATGCAATATCGTGACCAAACTGTGTCATCAATGGCCGATAAGTTTCTTTTCCGGATGTGCTCCAGACCGGACCACTCCAGCTGTATGGGGGAAAGACGTGTCTGCAGGTCTGAAGTTTGCTTGGATGTCAAGGCATTGTCAGGTATGGGACGGGATATCGGAACACGCAGCCCGGGTCCAATCCGGTCTGGGCTGGCGGCTCGCAGGCTACTCAGAGATACTGTTACCCGCATCGAGACCTTTCGCCAAGTTCAGGCGGATATGACCTTGAGCAATAAGGGTGAGTTGGGTTATATGCTAGTCACGAAACAGATCTTTTGGAACCAACTGCCGGCAGAGGCGACCCGCATGGGCATGCCCTTAGTCAGCTCAAACCCGGATGCATGGTCCAGGAGCTTGGATGAGTCATCAAGAGAAGAAAATGCAAGATCTGCAGGCC
>CAYOID010000089.1:0-11715 GCA_964403955.1 uncultured Desulfohalobiaceae bacterium
CTGATCAAACTGGCTGTATGAAGGCGACAGGCTCTGATCAAAAGCAAGGAAACTTCTTCAATTCAAACCCAAATATTCAGCGCAGCCAGAGGCTGCGCTGAAAAGAAACTTGGAATATTTCTTATTGCCCTTCCCTTTTGAGCTGCCGGCTGGTACATCAGCCTGAAGGTTCATGATGCTTCACATGAAGCTCTTGGAAACATTTTCGGGAGTAGAAAGCTCATCAAGCATCTGGAGGAACGGGCATGGAGGTCCAATCAGCTATCGAGAAGGTTGTGCAGGAAATCAAGAACCAGCCTCAAGAAAGGCGTCTTGACTGGGTTGAGTATTTTCTGAACTCACTGGACAGGGAAATCGGGCCGGGACTGCTCCCGGATCTTGCCATGGCCCTGGAGATCCGACTTGAAAGGGGGATGTGGCCAACCCAGTGAGCTCAGAGCGGCCACTCGGCAAGGGAGTCCGGCAAGGGCCCTTGCCTGGGGCCTCACGGGCTTCCACACGGCCACAAAAAAAGGGCTGAGCTCACTGCCCAACCCTTCATTTTCCTGGAGCCGGCGATGAGATTTGAACTCACTACCTGCTGATTACGAATCAGCTGCTCTACCAACTGAGCTACGCCGGCTCATGTGCGTGAAACCAGAGATAACAAGGGCTGAGGGGCACGTCAAGCCTAAGGCGCATGTGGTCAAAAATGGTCGGAAATGGTCAAAAGTGATCGCATGGTGCGATCACTTTGCGATCAATTTTGGCCTTATCAGTCATCGGTGTGAAAAGGCACAGCCGACCCAGGACCACCTCATTATTATTGAACCCTTTACAGCAAGAAGATCACCAGATACCCCTGGAAGCAAACCGCTTTACTCCCGGATTTACTCCCGCCTTGAAGGCTTATAGCCATAGTCTAAGATAATCTCGGTTGACCCCTGCCATTCGGACCCGAGGTAAAGGCTGGATTGTACAGGTCAATATTTGGCCAGCGTATATTCGCTTGGGTGAAGGGCAACTGAGAGTAAAATTGAGCCACGCAGGGGTAATGTGACAAAGATTGGCGGGATCAGAAAAAAAAGCCCCAAGCTGTTTCCAAGCCCAGGGGAAGGAATTGTTCTTGAGTAATTGTATGGAGCATATGCCGTCCTATGGTACAATGGGCTGAGAGTGTCTTATCTGCAGATCTCTGCCCAATCTCAAAATACAAAAAACCTTTCTCTAAGCCAAGCTTCCATCACAGGGTCAACAACTTTCCATGTTGTGTTTTCTTTTGTTATAAGATCATTTTTGGATAATGTATCCACACTTTGCTGAATGCCACCTATAGATCCGAGATTGTGTTTTTTAATGTAGTCATTAGAATATATATTTTGTGTCCTTTCATTGGCTAAGGCCTTCATTAAAGATTTTTGTCTTGGAGTCAATGCATCAATATTGGTTTCAAAGTATCCAAATGCATGGGCGCTTTTGGATGTATTATTGCCTAGCAATTATTGATTGTCAATAATATATGAACAAAGAATTTACCTATGCGAATTTTTACGGTGAGATGAGCATTGCGGTGTCCTGTCACGCCAGAGGCTGTCCTTTCCGGGTTCGACCTAACAATTCCTCTCCAGCACTGCTAAAAGCTCATCTTTATGGACTGGTTTGGCAATATAGTCATTCATGCCGGCTTCCAAAAACTTGTCCCGATCCCCGGACATGGCATATGCGGTCAAGGCAATGACAGGAATATCCTTGAATATGGCCTTGGAAGACCTGATCTTCTTGGTAGCCTCCACGCCGTCCAAAACCGGCATCTGAATGTCCATCAGCACGCAGTGGTAATCGTTTTTGGCCAATTCCGCCAGGGCCTGCTGTCCATTGTCAGCCACCGCAACCCTGTATCCGTTCTTGTTGAGCACCCGCCGAATAAAGATTTGGGTGGTCTGCTCATCATCCACCAAAAGAACTTGGCGTCCTGGTAATCCAGAGGTCCCTTCCAGGTCATGAATGCCGTTTATCTGCTGCAGGGGGCCCGGAAGATTAAAGGGCAGGCTCACGTAGACCGCGGTGCCTGCCCCTGGATGACTGGTTAAAGAGAGGTTGCCGCCCATCAAATCCACCAGCCTCTTGACCAGGGGCAGGCCCAAGCCAGCCCCTTCATACTGCCGGGCATAAGGAGAATCCGAATCGCTGACCTGGGTAAAGGTTTCAAAGACCTGATCTATCTTGTCTTCCGGAATTCCGGGGCCATTGTCTTCCACTACGAGCAGCATGCGGCACATCTCCGGGCTCATCCCTGGCAAAAGAGAGACCTGCAGGCTGACATCCCCGTTTTGAGTGTATTTCAGGGCATTGCCCACCAGGTTGAACAGGATCTGGGTCAGGCGGGTGCTGTCCCCGATAACTTTACCAGGAAGATTGTCATCCAGGGTTATGTGCAAAGCATTGCTGTTGTCCTGGCAGGTATGCCTGAAAATATCTTCTACTGACTGCTTGACCTCTTCCGGAATGATCTCTTCCTCCTGAAGCTCCATTTTTCCGGATTCTATCCTGGAGAGGTCCAGGATATCGCTCAAGAGCCTGTTCAGGCGCCGGGAAGCGTTGTGGGCCATTTCCAGGTACTCATTCTGTTCATCATTCAGGTCGGTCGCTTGCAGCAGCTGGTGCATGCCCATGATCCCATTCAAAGGGGTTCGTATCTCGTGACTCATGTTGGCCAGGAAGTGAGACTTGGCCCGGTTGGCGGCTTCGGCTTGCTCCTTGGCGGACCGCAATCCATCTTCAGCCAGTTTGCGGTCAGTGACATCCCAGACAGTGGACACCATGAGACTATGGTCGTGAAGAGGAATGTTCTGGGCGGTAATATAGAACGGTTCCTGGCCAGGGCGAAATACAGGCACATCCTTCCAGAACATCCGCTTGGGATCACCGCTGGCGCAATCTTCAAGGACCCTGTGTTTGATCTTTTCCCGGAACTCTGGCTCTTGATACACAGCTTCCCAGAAATCCTTGTCAGCCAGATCTTCCCTGGTCGTTCTGTAAAATTTCAAAAAATTTTCGTTCATGTACGTAAAATTGACTTGTGGTTCAACTGAATTGATGGCCACGCCTACAGGGAGGTTGTCCAGAGTCAAATTGATGAAGGATTCCCTTTTCCGCAGCGCTTTTTCTGTCCGCTTCCTTTCTGTGATATCGATGGCCGAAGCTATGCTTTGACAGGTACCGGGAATCATGTCTACCGCCAGCAAGACGTTGGATTCTTCACCATAGCGATTGATGAAGCGGAACTCGTATTGGCGTGGTGCTGCATCTGGGTCCTGACGGCGCAGATAGTGGTTTTCCCGCATCCAGGCAACATCATCGGGGTGGGCAAACTCTGTCCAGGATTTTTTCCCCTCGATGTCCTGCCTGGAATATCCAGACTGAATCTCGAAGTTGGAGTTGACATGCCTGATCGTGGTATCCTCTTCAATAATGAACATGGCAGTGCCTGAGGTTTCAAAAATGGCCCGGTAGTAGTTTTCTGACTGCCGCAAAGCCTCTTCGTCCAGCTTGCGGTCGGTGATCTCCCGTGTATTGAAGACAATTTTGATGGGATTGGAATCCTGATCCTTGATGAATCTGCCAATGGTCTCGATCCAGACATACGAACCGTCTTTTCGCCTGTAGCGGTATTCAACCTTGCGGCCATCGTCTATGGAAAGCAGAAATTCTTCGAATTCTCGGGTGATTCGGGGCAAGTCCTCAGGGTGTACAAAGTCCAGCACATTCCTGCCAAGCAGGAACTCAGGGTCATACCCGAGAATCTGGTGCGATCTTCCGACAAATTCAAAATTGCCTTCCAGATCGGTCAGGGACACCATGTCAAACATGTTTTCCGTAATGAGCTCCAAGAGCTCCCTGCTGTCCTCCAACTCCTTTTGGGTCCGCTTGCGTTCGGTAATGTCCGTAAAGAATCCCTGATAAGCAACGACTCGACCCTCCTGGTCCTTCACAGCCTTGAGATTTTCGGATGCCCAAAACACGCTTCCGTCACGTCGTAGAAGCCGGCACTCATGATTGACGACCTCCTCCTGCGCTTCCATGAGACGAGTCAATTTTTCTCTGTCGGATGGATCAACATAGAGCTGATCAGCAATGTCCGTAATCGACTCAACCATCTCGTGCGGGGAGTCATAGCCATACATCCTGGCCATGGCCGGATTGACAAAGATAAAGCGCCCCTCAGGAGTGGAGGTAAAGATGCCTATAGGGGCATTGTGCACCATGTTTTGAGTTTCTTGGGCACTAATCACATTGCCTGCATCAAGATGGGTCTGCTTTGAAGACATAGAAGCTCTCTGTTCAAGGAACAGCTCAGGTGCGGGGCCTGGAACCATTGTCCAGGTACTTGAGGTACACCTCACCGGTATGGGAGAGAAAAACGAGCTTCCGCCCCCTGGTTCCGCCTATGCTGCTGACCAGGACGGAAAGGCCGCATTGCTCCAGGGAATCAAAGGCCTGCTGGGCATTCTTCTTTCCCACCCCGTACTCCCCTTCCAACAGGGCATTGGCCCCGCCAAAGACCTTGCACTCGATCTGGCGTCTGTGAATCCCCATGCTCACAAAAGAGGTGGCCACGGTCTGGACCGCAGTGCTGACGAACCTGTACCGCTCTGCGACACAGTCAGCCTCGGTCTGGGGGCAGGGCAGAAAGGCATGGAACATGGCCCCGATGCCGGATGCAGGGGCGAAAAAAGTCACGGAAACGCATGACCCAAGAACCGTCTGCACTGCCGTGGGCTGTGCATAGATCCCCCCTTCCCCGATCTTGAGGTACCTGGTGTCGATATTGGCGTGGTGTTTCAGAATCTGTCGCATAGCCTGTCGATGTCCAGGGGAAGATCCATGAGCTCCAGGTTGACCAGGGCTTCATGGAGGGTTTGCTCCTCCAGGGGCTTGGTCAGATACATATCAGCTCCGATCTGGAGCTGCGACCTGAGCATAGTCTCCTTATCCCTGATCTGGGAGAGCATGACCACTTTCGTCCGGGCCTCATGGCCGAAACTGAGCTGAATGTCCAGTATCTGCTGCGTGGCCTTGACCCCGTCCATATCCGGCATGTGAATGTCCATGAAGATGACGTCGTAGGGCCGATCCCTGTCAAGGGCGGCCTGGAAGAGGTCAACGGCCTCCTGTCCGTCCCTGGCCAGATCGCATTGCCCGTAGGAAGAGAGCATGGATTGCAAAAGGGCCCGCGCTGATCTGCTGTCGTCCACAACTAAAATATTCAGCTTTTTCATGATCACAACCGTGTCATACGCAATGTTCAATTGAAGCCGAAGAGAAGCGGTTTGGTCTTCCCCAGCAGCTGGTTCATACGAGCACTATCGCTGTCGGCTTGGGATGCCGGAGCATGCGGAGCTGAGACCCTGAACCACTCCGCCCCGAAACCGGCTTCAGCTCCTGGAGGCACTGACCACCTCGGCAGCGAGCCGGTTCAGAGCCAGGACCTTGTGCACCGCATTCTGCCTGATGGCCTCCTGGGGCATGCCAAAGACCACGCAGGAGGCTTCGTCCTGGGCAAAGGTCACTGCCCCGGCATCATACATCTCTTTCATGCCTTTGGCCCCGTCGTCCCCCATTCCGGTCATGATCACCCCGACCGCATTCTTGCCAGCATACCTGGCCGTGGACCTGAAAAGGACATCCACGGACGGCCTGTGCCGGGAGACCAGAGGTCCGTCCTTGATCTCCACATAGTAGCGGGCCCCGCTCCGCTTCAAGAGCAGGTGCCTGTTCCCGGGAGCGATCAAGGCCTGTCCCCTGATGACCGTGTCGTTGTCCACAGCTTCCTTGACCGTGATCTGGCAGATGGAGTTGAGCCGGGAGGCAAAGGCCGAGGTAAAGTGCTCCGGCATGTGTTGAACGATGACGATGCCGGGGCTGTCCATGGGCATGGCCTGGAGCAGCTCTCGGATGGCCTCTGTCCCCCCGGTGGAGGCCCCAACGGCAATGACCTTCTCCGTGGTCTTGATCATGGCCCGAGAAGACCTGGCCTGGGGCATGACCGCATCTGCCGAGAGCTTGGGCTCGACCTTGACGTCTTTGCCGGGCCGGGCCTTGACCTTCTTGAGATCAGCCCTGGCAGCAGCCTTGACCGCATCGCAGAGCCGAATGGCTGATTCCTGAAAGAACTGCTTGGTGCCCATTTTGGGTTTGGTGATGATGTCCACCGCCCCGTACTCCAGGGCCCTCAAGGCCAGCTCCGAGCCCTTCTCGGTCAGCGTGGAGCAGATGATGACCGGAAGCGGGTGCTGGGTCATGATCTTGCGCAGAAAGGTCACCCCGTCCATCCTGGGCATCTCCACATCAAGGGTGATCACGTCCGGGACCTGCTGCTCCATCTTGGCCACTGCGGCATAAGGGTCAGCAGCCACATCAATGACCTCTATCTCCGGATCAGAATCCAGGACCTGGCTCAAGGCCTGCCTGACCAGAGCTGAGTCGTCCACGACCAGCACACGCACTTGATGTCCACTCATGAATGAAGCCTTTGTATCAGGTGGTCGCCTGACGCCCTAAACAGGAGGCCACAGCTTTGGAAAACTCGGCCATACTGAAGGGCTTGGTCAAAAGCACGTTGGGTTTGACGTCCACGGCCTCCTCGGCCCAGGCGTTATCGCTGAACCCAGTACACAAGATCACCGGAAGATCTGGAGCCTGCTCACGGACAGCCAGAATCAGATCATAGCCTGTCTTTTGGGGCATGGTCAGATCGGTGACCACAAGATCGTAGTCATCCGGATCCCTGCTCAGCCATTCCATGGCTTGAAGACTGCTTGTGGTGGCTGAAACCGTGTATCCTAATCTTTGCAGGGAATCCCGGGCCCAATCCACCAGGCTCTGTTCATCGTCCACAAACAGAACCCGGCCCCGCCCCTTGAAGAGGGTTTCCTTTTCGATCTTCACCGGCCTGGAAGGCTTGTCAATGACCGGCACAAACACGGACACCGTTGTGCCCTTGTCTTTTTCGCTCCGAACAAACACATCCCCTTTGAGATCTTTGACAATGCCGTGGACCACTGCCATGCCCATTCCGGTTCCTTTGTCCGTTTCTTTGGTGGTGAAGAAAGGCTCAAAGATCCTTTCCAGGACTGCACCGTCCATGCCGTGGCCGGTATCGCTGACCGTGAGCTGGAGGTACTGCCCCGGAGTGAGGTCCCGGGTGGCCTCCTGGGAAGGGGCTATCTCGACCTGCTGCAGGCTGATCTCGAGAATGCCCCCTGTCTTTCGCATGGCATGGGCTGCATTGGTACCGAGATTCATGACCACCTGGTGAATCTGGGCCGGGTCAGCCATAACCGCCTTGAGCTGGCTGCCGATGTCCTGACGGATTTCAATGGTTGAAGGCAGAGAGGCTTTCAGGAACTTCAAGGCCTCCTTGACCACCAGATCGACCTGCAGGGGCTGCTTTTCTCTGCCCTGCTGCCTGCTGAAGGTCAGAATCTGCTTGACCAGCTCCTTGGCCCGGTGGCTGGCCTCAAGGACATTCTGCAAGTACCTGTGGTTCTTGTGCTCCCGGTCAAGATTCTTCTGCGCCATTTCGGTGAACCCGATGATAGCCATGAGGATGTTATTGAAATCGTGAGCAATACCGCCGGCCAGAGTCCCTATGGCTTCCATTTTCTGGGACTGGCGCAGTTGGGCCTCCATCTGCATCTTTTCTGTCACATCCCGATTGACGAGGATATAATTGGTGATGTTCCCTTTCTGATCAAGAACCGGAGACACGGTCCTCTCTTCCTGATACACGGTGCCGTCTGCCTTGCGGGCAGTGATCTGGCCCCTCCATTCCTGACCGGCTTGTGCCGCCTGCCAGAATGAAGGGTGCTCAGGACGCCCAAAGCTGTCTCGAGCAAACATATCGGCCAGGCAGCCGATTTGATCTCGGGCGGACAACCCCGAGCTCTTCTCCTCTGCTGTGTTCACATACTCGATCCTGCCCGATCCGTCGGTGATGACCACACCTTCACCAGACTGCTCGACTGCAGCCGTCAGCTTGACCATCTGCTCAAGGTTACTGCTGTTCCGCAGGGATATGGCCGCGAGCTCAGCAAAAGCCGAGGCCATTCTGAGGTCTGTTTCAGCGAATTCCTGAGTCTCCTTGAGCAGGCAGAGGCAGGCAACAACAGTGCAGTTCCAGGTCACAGGCACGATCAAGAGATTGTGCTCCTTTCCCTCTGGATTGCTGTTTCGGAAAACATGCCGTACCTGCCTGATTTCACCGTCTGCCCGAACTTGTTCAAGATGGGCCTGCAGATCCGGTATCCGGGCAATGGCTTCTCCCTGAATGCTCCCGACCATGGTGCTGGAATGGCTGAGCCCGGCATCGGCGAACAGAAAAATGCCCACTGCCTGGCTGGCGACCAGTTTCTGACACTCTCTGGAGATCTGCTCCCCGGCCAGCTTGAAGTCCTGATGCTCCAGCAGCGACCTGGTGCCGGTCAACAGGGCCCGTGTCTCCCTCCTCTGGCGCTGCGATGCTTCCAGAAGCTCAACCAGCTTGCTCTCAACTTTTTTATGCTGGGTGTCATCCTGAAGAATGCCGAAAAATCTGGAATCCTGCCCCTCAAGCCGCTCGCCTTTGAGGGTCACGAACCGGGTTTCGCCGTCCCGACGCATGATGCGCAGCGAGAGATCCAACGTACCAGTGGCCAGCATCCGGCCCCAGGCGTCGTCGAATTGATCCAGATCTTCCGGATGAATATGGGCTCTGAGCCAGCCCAGGCTGTTCTCGGCATCGCATTTCGGCCAGCCAAGATACAGGCAGAAGCGTTCCGACCACTCCGCCTCATGAGCAGCCAGGTCTACTTCCCAGATTGCAAGCCCGGACAGGGCCTGCATTTTCTCAATCCGCTCCTGTTCAGGCCTGATACAGTGACTTTCCGACATCATGCCCTCCTCACTGTGATGGGCACCCGCGTGAGTTCCTGGCAATTCCAGGAGATCCCCAAGAAGTGTTGGTTGGCAGCATGGCCTCGTTTCAGATGAGGCCCAGGGTCCGCAGTTCAGCATCCAGATTCTCTTTTTCAATTGGTTTGACCAGATAGGCGTTGGCCCCGCCCTCATAAAAGGCCTCGACCACATTCTTGGGGTCATCCAGGGCAGTGACCATGATCACCTTGGCTTCATCAAAGCCGAGAATACCTTGTGTCCGCTCAAAATCCCGGATCTGCTGCAAGGCCTTTTGGCCATCCAGCTTGGGCATCATGATGTCCATGAGCACCAGGTCGTACGGGTCCTTCTCCTCCCAGGCAGCGACAAAAGATTCCACGGCCTCATCCCCATCCCCAACAACATCGCACTGTCCATAGCCGTCCAAGAACTTTTCCAGGACCTTCCGGCTGGAAAACTCATCCTCCACAATCAAAATCCGCATTTGACCTCCGAAAACGATGGGATGAACAATATTGCTCAATGCAGCTCTGCCTCTGGCAACGCTGCATTATTGTGAAATTTCATGCGAGCATTTCATGATCTTTTCCTGTACACAGTCGGAGCGTGCTGGATCAGGGGGAGGTCCATCCCGCCCAGAGTCTCGGAATGCCCGATGAACAGATATCCGTTTGGAGCAAGGCGATCGCAGAACTTCCGAAACAGGGCCTCCTGAATGGGCCGTTCAAAATAGATGACCACGTTCCGGCAAAAGATGACGTCCATTTTTTCCCGGAACTCGAAATCATCCATGAAGTTGAGCTGCCGAAACTTCACCTTTCCCCGTATCTCAGGAACAATCCGGACCAGCTGCTTGCTCCGGTCCCTGCTGCGCAGGAAGTACTTCTTGCGGAGCTGAGGGGCAACCTCTTTGATCCGTTCCTCACTGTACACCCCGCGACTGGCGGTTTCCAGGACCTGGTTTGAAATGTCCGTGCCCAAAATGGAGTACTCGATCTCTGACTGCTGGTTTCGAAACTCCTCCAGAACCATGGCAATGGTATATGGTTCCTCACCTGTTGAACACCCCGCGCTCCAGACCGAAAACAAGGACCGGTTGGATGAGGCCTGGAGCCACCTGGGCAGAATATCCCGGTACAGGACTTCAAAGTGCTTGGGCTCCCGAAAGAAGTCAGTCTTGTTCGTGGTCACCACATCGATGAGATGAGGCAGCTCAATCTCCATGCCTTTGAGGCTGAAGAGGTAATCCTCATATTCCTTGTGCCTGGTCATGTTCAAAGCCCGCAAGCGTTTTTGCAGCCGAGATTCGAGCATGGTCTTTTTGCCCGCAGGCATCTTGATCCCGAACTCGGTCTGAATGAACTCGCTGAATCGCCGAAATTCCTTCTCGGACATGGACCTGGGCGGTGTCCAGGTCCCTTTTCGGGCATGAGTCTGGTCTGGCTTCCCCATCCGATATCTCCTGAAGGACTTTGGTGCACCCTGCTCGACAGCATACGCCTTTCCGGATCAAGCAGAGCCGCTTTCTGCAAGCTCGGCCATTTCCTCAAAGGTGAAGACCTGGTTGATGTCCAGCATGATCACAAAGGCCTCCTCAAGTTTTCCGATTCCTTTCATGAACCTGGTGTTGATCTTGGTTCCCAGCTTTGGGGGAGGCTCGATGTTTCCGGGCTCCATTTCCAGGACCTCTTCCACTCCGTCCACCAATGCGCCCATGGTGGTCTTTTCTCCTTCCACATCCACCTCGACGATGATGATGCAGGTGTCCACAGTCTTCTCCGCAGGTTCCATGCCGAACTTCAGCCGCAGATCCACCACAGGCACGGCATGGCCCCGGACATTGATCACCCCGCGCATGAAATCCTGGGTGCGGGGGACCTTGGTGATGGGCATGTACTCCAGGACCTCCTGCACAGAGGCGATCTCCAAAGCATACAGATCCCCGTCCAGGAGCAGGGTCAAGTACTGGTTGGCCATGGTATCGATGGTCTCGTTCATATGCTCTCCTTAAGTCACAGGTTGAAGGTGGAGGATTGAGGGTGGAGGGTGGCGGAAAGAGCCCCCGAGCCATGAGAAAAAAAGGTCGTTGCCCGCGCGGGCAGTCCCTTTTCTTCCCGCAACCTTCGACCTTCCACCCTCCACCTTTTCCATCAATAGCGCTCGAACTCCTCGTCCTCTTTGTCCGTGGACATGTCCAGGGCAAAGGACCGGGACTGCTCGTGCCCCTGCTCCTTGCCTGACTGATCACTCCTGGCTGCCGATTTTCCTGCTCCAAGCTGACGTCTCGAGCTCCCCTTGCCTTCCACTTTCTGTACCCGGGGCTGCCCGCTGGAAGCAAAAGACCCGTTCCCGTTCACGGAGAAAAAGGCCATGGTATCCTGGAGCTGCTGGGCCTGGGAGGACAGCTCCTCGGCTGTGGAGGACATCTCCTCGGCCCCCGAGGCATTCTGTTGAATGACCTGGTCCAGCTGCTGGACAGCCTTATTCACCTGCTCGGCCCCGGAATTCTGCTCCCGACTGGCGGCTGCGATCTCCTGGACCAGCTCAGCTGTCTTCTGGATGTCCGGGACCATCTTCTGGAGCATCTCCCCGGCCTGCTCGGCCACCTGGACGCTGGAGGACGAGAGCTCGCTGATCTCGTTGGCTGCCTGCCCGCTGCGCTCAGCCAGCTTGCGGACCTCGGCCGCCACCACGGCGAACCCCTTGCCGGCATCCCCGGCCCTGGCGGCCTCAATGGCCGCGTTCAAGGCCAGGAGGTTGGTCTGTCTGGCGATCTCCTCGATGATGGAGATCTTGTCCGCA
>CAYOID010000090.1:0-11660 GCA_964403955.1 uncultured Desulfohalobiaceae bacterium
CTATTTCCGAAACAGTTCGATCGTTTTGGGCATGCCACCTTCCTGAGGGTGAACCTTCAGCAGGACTATGACCAAAAAGAAAGGCTCAGGTGAATGCGGATCCAGATATAGGGGTTAAGAGGCTGGGTAATCAGGGTGCTGGTTTAAAAAACTTGCCGGGATAATCTTATGGCCCTCCATCTCCTGCTGCTCGTTGTCGGTTTGATCCTGCTTCTGGGCGGAGGCGATCTCCTGGTGCGAGGCGCCTCTGCCCTGGCCAGGAGCTTCGGGGTCTCCCCCCTGGTCGTCGGCCTGACTGTCGTGGCCTTCGGAACCAGTGCCCCTGAGCTCTCCGTGAACCTCATGGCCGCCTTCCAAGGCAACTCGGACATCTCATTCGGGAACATCATCGGCTCGAATATCGCCAACATCGGCTTGATCCTCGGCATTTCCGCCCTGATCAGGCCCCTGGCCGTCCATGGAACCATCATCTCCCGGGAAATCCCGATGATGCTCCTGGCCTCTGCTCTTGTCCTTCTGACCGGCATGGATGCGCTGCTGCGCCAGGCACCGAACGCCTACGACCGAACTGACGGTCTTATCCTGCTGCTCATCTTCTGCGTCTTTCTCTACTACACCATCGGCGACATCCTGAGCGCCAAACCAGATGAGCCTTTTCTGGAAGAGATCAAAGAATTCCCGGGGAAAAAAAGCTTCTCCAAAATCTTCGCCAATCTGCTCCTCTTTGCCGGGGGCCTCCTGTTTCTGGTCTTGGGTGGGCGGCTGGCAGTCAATGGTGCCGTGGGTGTCGCTGAACTGCTCAACATTCCAAAGGCCGTGATCGGGCTGACCATCATTGCCGTTGGCACCAGCCTGCCCGAGTTGGTGACCTCTGGCATGGCCACCGTGAAAGGGCAGACCGACATCGCCATCGGCAACGTGGTCGGCTCCAACATCTTCAACCTGCTCTTGATCACCGGCCTGTCTGCCACAGTGACCCCGATTTCCGTCCCTGCTTCAGGTGGATGGCAGGACCTGGTCATGATGGTCTTCCTGTCCCTGTTTCTCCTGCCTCTGTGCCTGACGGACCATAAGAGGATCCTCCGCTGGGAGGGAGCTCTGCTGCTGGTGCTGTATACGGGATTCAGCGCCTGGAGGGTGGTGACCGGCTGACATCCATTTGGTTTAAATCGGAGAGAACTTAACTCCCCGATGTTTCACCATTTGGTTGATTTTACGACTGCCAGTTTGATCATGGCAGAAACTTTCGGGATTGCTCCTCTTGCTGCTCCCCTCACTCAGTTCTTTCCAATACCCCTCCTATGGTATACCAAGCTCGAAATACTGTTTGTAGGTCATTCCTGTCGATGAACAAGAACTGAGTGAGGGGTTCTTCTTCATGAAGTTTCGTACGAGCCTATCCCTTTGATCCTTTGATCCCTATTCCGGTGTCGGTATTGTTTTCCTCAATAGTTACGATTAGAATGATCTGTGAGCGTTACTGATATCATCCTGCTCCAGTCTCTTCTCTGTAACTTGAACTATGAAAATACTGGTTGTTTCCGATCGCATAGAACCTTCTTTGTACGACGAGCAGGCTCCGCACCGCTATGAAGGCGTGGAGCTTATCCTTGGCTGCGGTGATCTCCCGCCGGAGTACCTCAGATTTTTACGAAATGTCTTCAACGCCCCGGTCTTCTATGTCGCCGGGAACCACGACATCCGCTATGTGGAAAAACCGCCGGCCGGGTGTACCAATGTGCACGCCCGCCTTATCACATACAAGGGTCTCAAAATTCTTGGTATCGAGGGCTCTCGCTGATACAACGGCGGATGCTTCCAGTACACCGAAGCTCAGATGCGCAAGATTGCCCTCAAGCTCGTTCCGACCTTGTGGTGGCACAAGAACATGGACGTGATTCTGACCCATGCTCCGCCGCGCTTCATTCATATGGATCAAAAATTCCGTTTCAAGCCGCACGTGCCGCCCGAAAGGCGAGAAAAGATCAGACAGGCCATGCTGGCCGGGCAGCCTCTGCCTCCGGTCAGACTCTTTCAAATCAGGGACCAGTTCTATGCCCTTGACGGCAATCACAGAATTGCGGTGGCCAAAGAATTGGGCAGGGAGGATATACGAGCCCACGTGGTCGAATACTTTGTCTGCCAAGAGTTCGCCTGAGAACGTCCTGTACCTTTCACCACTGGCAGGAAGATCGAACAACACAGACACCCAAATACGGTATTGGCATCAGCCGTTTTGTGCCCGGTGACATGAAGGCCTTTCGAAAGAAAATGATGAACATAAAACAGAATGAATATCCTGAGATGCTCAGGGAAATCACCGCTTTTATTCTTTTGACCATTTCGGCCAGCAAGGACTACAAGGTAGTGGACAAGCTTTTTGAATTGGATGAAGTCAAAGAAATCCATTCGGTTCACGGTAATGTGGACATCATCGCAAAAGTCGTTTTACAGAGAAACCTGGTGGCATCTGATGCGGAAACCATTGGCGAGTTTGTTCAAACCAAGGTGCGTCGCATCAATGGAATCAACAGCACCCAGACGTTGATTCCAGGCCGCTCCAAGACCAAAGCATAAAGAAATGGTTTCCGGACTTGGTCCGGAAACCATTTCTTTATCCGAAAAGACTCCCGATCTGGTCCAAGGCCCAGTCCACTTCATCTTTGGTTATGACCAGGAGCGGGACGAAGCGGATGGTGTGCTCGTGGGTGTCCTTGATCATGGGGTTGCTCAGGGACCGGAGCCCATCCAGAAAGCGCTGGCCCATGACCCTCGAATTCTCGATCATCCCCTCCTCCATCAGGACTTTGAGGGCCTCCCGGGCCAGGGCGCAGGCCAATGGGTTGCCTCCGAAAGTGGCCCCGTGCTCCCCGGGTCGGAGGGGGCCCATGACCTCGGAGTTGGAAAGCACGGCTGAGATCAGAACTCATCACATCAAGAAAGCCGGGCCCGAGTGCTATGCCCAGGCATGGATCGCATCGTCATATGCGTTTGAAGTGAACAGACGGCCGTTCTGAGTTGCCAGAAACTCCTTCAAAGGAATCGTTTCCTGCTTGACAAACCCTTTTTTCGGTATCGAGCCGTTGTGCACCATCTCTACGATTGCGCATACCGATGCAGCGGTTGTCCAGGAAATCGCACTCCATGATCTGTCACCGATTTTTTTGGGGTAATAGGCTTTGACAAACTCGTCGCGAATGAGATCCTGATTGTGCCAGCCCTCAGCAGAGGCATGAATATAGACAACATCTTCTTTGACCGGTGGTTTCGCATTTGTCAAAATTTGACCGGCCATTTTCCGGTCTTCCCGCATGAGCAGTTCGTGGAAGAAAAAATTCATAAGTTCTACATGTCCGGAATAACGAATGCTTTTATAATCCAGATTTTCAATGCGCCCCAGGTAGGTCTCACACATCGTTCCCAGCCCTCCTGAGGTCGTGAAAGCCTCTAACTGGATCCCATGGATGACAAGTTTCTCGATCCACTCCATTGGCGATACCCATTTGTGCACACCGTCTTCTATGACCTCGCAGTCATTCAAATACTCGTTCACGACCCCCTCTGGTGACCAGTTAAAAGCATAACCAAGCAGTCCAGTCGGGTGCTGAGGAAGTGCACCAACTCTCAGCTTGAGACTTCGAATTGTGTCAAGCCCTTCCACTAAAGAGGCCCCGACGATACCTATGAAACCGGGAGCTAAGCCACATTGGGGGGCTAAAATGGCTTGTGCCGATGCACTCAATCTGATGATTTTCTTTGTTGTGGGGACATCCTCGGTCAAATCAAAATAATGAATGCCGTGCCGACACGCCCGGTTCGCAATTTCAAGGTTAAAATTGTATGGAAGGCAGGAAACAACCCCATCATGTCCTTGCATCAACTTTGTGACCTGCGCAATATCTGTAACATCGATCTCTTTGGTTTCAAAAGGCAAACCAAATTTTCGGTGCAGATCGGCACCTGAAACGTGAAGGCCGGTTTTTTCCAGCAAAATCCCGACCAGTGTCCCAACTCTCCCCAAACCCAACACCAGAACAGACTCAAGCTTTCCTTTCAATACGGCCTCCGTAGTCAAGAACAGTTTTCACTTCGGCTGTTCGATCATTTCATGTTTGGCGAAGCCTTTGCGCACGGCAGTGATTCCTGTCACCAACTCGGGCAGGGAGGTCCCGAAGGCGACCATGGTGGCTGCGATGATGTCCTCCGACACCCCGATCCGCATGGCGATTTCTGAAGCTGCTGGAAACAGGACCCGTACCCCGACGACAACCATGATCAGGCCGACAAGGATCTTGCCTGCCAACAGGGGCGAGGGGGGATGTTTCGGCTCGTTCTCCCCGAGGACGACCTGGTCCCCTCCTGACTTGGCCCAGACATAGCTGATGGCGACCTAACCAGCCAGGAGGAAGAGAAAGGCGATCCCGACCTTTCTCCCAAAAACCGGAATGTCCGGGGTCTGCCACCTGGCGATCAGGGCCAGAACGACCAGAAGGGTGACCGATCCCGCCTGAACCCACTCTGTCCTGTTCAGGATGAAGGTGTTCATGGGGACCCGGGGCAAGAGGCAGGAAAAACCAAGAACCAGCTTGATAGCCGAAGGTGTCCGTCTTGACCCGCCTGACCTGGCCATCAGGAGGACTGAGCTGCATACTGTCCCACATATTTGGAGTCCAGGACATCCTGGTGTCGAGCCTGGCCGTGTTCCGTCCCGGCAGGTGAATCCAGTTCATAGCCCCCTGATGCCGGGTTCCTGGCCAGAGCGATGTCGTCCCTGGGAGCGGCCTTCGGCCTTGACTTGAAGACCTCGTTCAGTCCGAAGGAGGCCAGGGTGGACCCGGCAATGACCCCGAGATCTGTCAGGCCAAGGGGCGTCAGGTTCAGGAAGCCCCGCAGGCTGGGCAGGAACATGGTCAGCAGGTGCAGTCCGATGGAGCCGCCAACTGCAGCGTGCACCCAGGGGTTGGACGGCTGCCTTCCGGACTTGGCTCCTGCTCTTGTCTCGCTGCGGCAGGAGTAGGCATGCAGCAGCTGGGACAGAGTCAGGGTGTGGAAGGCCAGGGAGCCGGCATGCAGGCCTGGTCCGTAGCGCATCAGGCCAAAGGTGTAGGCCCCCATGGCATTGGCCGAGATCACAATGGATTCATGGCTCATGGTCAGGTAATCCGATGTTGAAAAGAGAGGATCGTCCGGGTCCCTGGGAGGCCGGTCCAGGACGTCCGGGTCCTGGGGCTCCATGGACAGGGACAGGCCCGGGAAGATGTCGGAGATGAGGTTGATCCACAAAAGCTGCATCGAGGTCAGCGGAGATCCCACTCCTGCGGCGATGGAGCCGGTCATGAGCATGGTTTCGCTGAAGTTGGTGGACAGAAAGAAGTGGACCGATTTTCTGATGTTGGTAAACGTTGTCCGGCCATCGTTGATGGCCTGGATCATGGAGTCCAGGTGGTCGTACTCCAGGACGACATCGGCCACGTCCCTGGCCACGTCGGTTCCCCCGTCACCCATGGCGATGCCCACGTCGGCCGCTTTCAGGGCCGGCCCGTCGTTGATCCCGTCCCCGGTCATGGCCACGATCCGCCCCTGGCTCTGCAGGGCCTGGACGATCTTCAGCTTGTGGGCCGGGCTGACCCGGGCAAAGACGTGCACCGAACCCGCCCGCTGGGTCAGCTCCTCCGGGGAGAGCTGCTCGATCTCGGCGGCATCCATGATCTGCAGGGGCTGGCCGTGACTCAAGTCCAGCTCCCTGGCCACGGCCTCGGCTGTGAGTCGCTGGTCCCCGGTGATCATGACCGTCTCGATCCCGGCCCGGTGAAAGGCCTTGATGGCCTCGGGCACCCCTCGGCGCAAGGGATCGGTCATCCCGATCAGCCCAAGCCAGACAAAGCCGTTCTTTTTGTTCATGTCCTTGGGATTCTTGAGTGTCCGGGTGGCTGTGCCCAGAACCCGGTAGGCCTTGCCGGCCATGCGGCTGTTCTCGGCTCTGATCGCCTCCCTGTCTTTTTCTGTCAAATCCACGATCTGGCCGTTTTTCATCTGCTTGTTGCACAGATCCAGGACCTCCAGGGGGCTGCCCTTGACTGCATGCAGATAGGTCTCTCCTTCTGTTGCATGCAAGGTGCTCATCATCTGACATTTCTGTGAGCGGTGATTGACCTCAAGCAGGCCGTGATTCTTGCGGATGGCCTTGACGTCCAAACCCTGGTCGATGGCCAGCTGGACCAGGGCGTTTTCGGTGAGGGTGTTGAGACCATAGGTTTTCAGCCTCTTTGCAGCCACAGCGTCAGTCAGCCCCTTGCTTCCTGTTTCCAAAAGTTCCATCGTCTTTGTGACACTGCTGCGGTGCCAGGCGTGGATTGGAGCCGGGACGTCTGCATCTCCAGGCTGAGATGCAGGCACCTCGAGCTTGGGCTTGGGAGCGCCCTTTTCCGGGACGGTTTGGAAGGCCCCTTTCAGAAAGGGTTCGATGCCTGCAACAACCTCATGCAGGTCCGTGCCTGGATCGAACTGGACGAGCAGGCTGCCGTTGGCTGGGTTGGCCCTGACTGAGGCGATCGTGGCCCGGCCTGGGAGCGTGTCTTCCAGATGGACCTTGAAGGCATCGTTGTATCGCAGGCCTGCAACCTTGAAACGCGCCCTGCCTGGGACACTGGTATGGACCGGCCGAATGTCCGGTTTGGTGGTTGGTGTCCTGGTCATCATTCTACCCATGTCCCTGAACCCTGATCAGGTACTTTTGATTCGTCTGTCAGCGCTTTGGTGAACACGCCCAGGGCGTACCAGAAGGCGGTGTACCAGGGCGGTGCCCCGACGTTGCCCCGCATGATCTGGACGATGCCGGTGCCGACCAGGATCAGGAAGACCAGGGTCGGCAGATCCAACTCCCCACGGGTGGACGACCTGACAGTCAGATTGGCCTGTTTGAACGAGTCCTGGACAGCCTGGGACACCGGGACATGGCGACCCGGACCAGCCAGGTCAAACAGGTTTTTCTTCCTGGCTGCCTCGACCAGGCCGTCCCGGTCGTCGACTCCAAGGCTCAGGACCGAACCCGTATCTGGATTCACCGTGATCTGGGCCTTGGGGAAGCTGGAAGCCAGGGTCTTTTTGACCTTCTCGAAGAAGTCGGCATCTCCCCGCTTCTCTCTGACTCTGACCCGAAGGCGACCGGCCGAACAATGGACGCATTCACCAATTGGAAGAGGCATGGTGGCTCTCCGTGTCATTTCAATTCAGAACCGGCAGCTGCTCAGCTGGTGGATTGCTCGGTCTGGGGAGTGGACGAAGCAGACTTGGGAGATGCTGTCTTGGTTGTGTCAGTCTTGGTTTTCGCTGCCGAAATGTCTGCCTTGGCTTCAGTACTGACTTCGCTGATTGAACTGCGGGTCTCGTTGTACAGGGATTTGCCCTGGTCCATGACCAGAAGCCCGCCCTTGACCACCTCCTTGATCAAAGGCTTGCCTGCCCCGGCAAACATTCTGGCAACCAAAGGGATAAGGGTGGCCGCCCCTACCCCCACGAGCAGACCGGTTCCGAAGGGTCCTGGCATTTTGAAAAATCGCATATGGCCTCCTTCTGTTTTCTGTTGGGTGGTGGCACCGAAAAAGGGGCTTTGCCCTACTGATTCGAGCCTGCAGGGAGCTGTTTGGACTGGACCAGTTCCGATTTGGCCTCGGCAGTGATGTCTTCCAGGGATTCCCTGGTTTCAGCCCACAGGGTCCGGCCCCTGTTGTAGACGAACAAACCGCCCTTGACTGTTTCTTTCAGCAGCGGCCGGCCGGCCCCGCTGAGCATTCTTGCGGCCACAGGTGCGAGAAGGAAGAAGCCGGCGCCCACAGCCAATCCAGTGACCAGCCCGCCTGATTTGAAGGGATTCATGCAAGTCTCCTTTGCAGATTACAGGTTAAAAAAATGAAGATCTTAAGGGGAAAAGGTTCGGTCATGCCAATTGACATGGACGAGAATACGAATGGGGATTTTACAATGAGGTAACACTTTTTTCAATCCTGTTGCAAGAGATAACTCATCAAAGAGGCAGGCCTCTGGTGACAGTCTCGCTGGGCATAGTCCACTGCACAGGGCAGACCAACCTCAAGGCCATCAGCGAACGGGCCGCTGAAGTCAAGACCTACGCCAAGTCCATGCCGGGCTGCTCATCTGTTGTCGATCGCAGGCCTCCCCTTGGCCAGGACTCGTGAGATCCCAGGCTGGTGATGAACTCCCCTTCTGGTCAAAGGCATAGTGGGCGACGAGGTGTCCATCTTCATTTTACATCAGGACATGTTGATCAGATTGTCGACAACGTTTCCCGGTGCTGATGGCAACCGGGCGATTGGTGCCGCTTTTGGCGACGAAAGCGAGGTCACCAAGCAATCGTCAAAAAGCAATTGTTCTACGTTAAGACCCGAATGAGCGACTCAACAGCAGGGAGCTCTCAGCCAAACGATGCTTCGGTCCACACAAAGCGTTGACGTCATCGCATCTGAGACCCTTCAGGCAATGGATGATTCGGCCCAAGCCATCACGGAGCTGACTGATTTAGCCCATCAACTGGAATGAGTCATGTCTGGAATCAATACCTGAAGCCTGATCTCCAAATCATCTGAATCCGCCTCGGCGAGTCCAATTTTTCACCTGTCCTATGCAAAGACTTGCTGTAAAACATGGATGACGCCAGTACAAAAAGTCCGAGCAACGGTTTCTCGAAGTCAATTCATGCATGTAACTCTTTGATTATTCTTGCTTTTGCGGCTGCCTGTTCAGTTTTTGCAGCCGCACCATGGATCACGCCTCCGGTTTTTGTCTGCACTCCCACACTCTTGCTTGACTGGATTGTCATAGAATTGAGTCAAAAGCGTAACACTGGATGGATACAGTCTCAGATCTGCATAAAGAAAGACGGGTCAGAAATGCATGGAATTTTGTCAATCACGGCAACCTCTACTGCCAAACGATCTTGAAGGGAGGCAATGAGTATGGCTCAGAAATTTCGGAGGATTTCAACCTCGAATATGTCCAATGAACTCAAGAAGAGGAAGCTGACCAAAGTCCACTTTCTCTCTTTGTTCCAGGTCATAACAGCGTTTGTGGCCACAGTCTGTTCGGCCCCTTATGTCCAGGCCGAAGACACCCATTGCAGGCATCGCGGCCTTCTGGATACACAGTTCTGCGATGACAACCGGGATATGGTGGCTGATCTGCCCCTGGACAGCTCCAGGTGGGCCAATCCAGACACAATTTTCTTCTCCTACGTACCTGTGGAAGATCCAGCCCTGTACAAGGGTATGTTCGAGTCCTTTCTCAACCATCTTGAAGCTGTGACTGGAAAGCATGTCCGTTACTTTTCGGCTCAGTCCTATGCAGCCCAAATTGAGGCCTTGCGCAGCGGCAGGCTTCACGTGGCCGGACTTTCCACCGGCTCCACCCCATTCGGAGTCAACCTGTCTGGTTTCCATCCCTTCGCCATCATGGGCACGGAAGAAGGCGAATACGGCTACAAAATGCAGGTCATCGTGCCCGCCGACAGCGCCATCACCTCATTGCAGGACTTGAAGGGCAAGACCGTGGCCCACACCGAACAGGCTTCAAACTCCGGAAACCAGGCCCCTCGAGCCCTGCTGGCCAAACAAGGCATCATTCCGGACAAAGATTATGAAGTCATTTACTCCGGCGGACATGACCGGAGCATAATGGGAGTCGCCAACAAAGATTACGCCGCAGCCCCCATCGCCTCCTCGGTGCTGGACCGCATGGCTGAGCGTGGTGCGGTGGACAAAGATAAAATCCGGATCATCTATGAAACCCAGTCTTTTCCCACCACCTCTTTCGGCTTCGCCCACAATGTGCATCCCAGACTGGCCCTTTTGATCCAGAAGGCCTTCTTCACCTTTGAATTTGCGGGGACCAAGCTGGGCCAGGAATTCTCGGACGTGGACCGCTTCATTCCCATCACCTACAAGCATAACTGGGATGCGATCCGAACGATTCAGGAAATGAATGGCGTAGAGTATACCAAGGAAAATATCGGCGGGTAAGACATTCCCTGAGACTCTTCCCTCAACAGGCCGGACCGATCTCCACGGGCTGTCTTTGACTTCCCGTATTCGGTCCGGCTCTTCTTTTCTCGAGAGCAGAGATGTTGCACATAGAGAACCTGGGCAAGACATACCCCAACGGATTACAAGCCCTCAAAGGCTGCACCCTGAGTGTGGACTCCAGCCAGGTGGTGGCCATCATAGGTCCGTCCGGAGCCGGAAAAAGCAGCTTCATCCGATGCATCAATCGCCTGGTGGAGCCGAGTCAAGGTCGGATCATCCTGGACGGAAAGGAAATAACGGCTTTGGATATGACTGACATGTGTCATATGCGCCGGCAAATCGGCATGATTTTTCAGGAATACAATCTTGTGGAGCGCCTGACGGTCATGGAGAACGTTCTCTCCGGACGCCTCGGATATGTCACCTTCCTGCAGGCTTTTTTTCGACGTTTTCCGCAGCCGGATATCGAGCGGGCCTTTCATATTCTGGAGCGGGTCGGCTTAAACGGCTACGAAAACAACCGGGCGGACGCTTTGTCCGGAGGCCAGCGGCAGAGGGTGGGGATCGCCCGGGCCCTGATCCAGCAGCCCAAGATACTTCTGGTTGACGAACCGACATCCTCTCTGGATCCCAAGACGGCCCGGACCATTATGTCCCTGATCAGCGATCTGGCCGCAGAACACAGCCTGCCCGTTTTAATCAACATACACGACGTCGGGCTGGGTCTGAGCTTCGCCCAGCGGATCATTGGTTTGTCCCAGGGCCAGATCGTCTTTGATGGTTCTCCGGGCCAGGTCAATGAAGAGATCTTGACCCGCATCTTCGGCGAATCGGATTGGCGTCAGACAATACGCCACGCCGCGGAAGACGTTGAAGCCCGTGAAAACCCCCGGCAAGCTGCTGAGCAATAGAAATCCTTGAATCCGCTCGGAACACTCGTATGAAACTGATTTTACCTTGAAGAAAGCCTGCCCTTCGGAGAAGGGCGGCCTACCAAGCAACCCGGCCCGTGGTCTTTTGGGTAGGGCGGTCCTCTCCGAGGGCCTGCCTTCTTCGTAACTGTTTCATCCCGGATCAAACTGCCGGCCGCCGCCAGAGGTAGCGCTGAACCATGAGCCAAAACTTTTCCGGGACAGCCCTTTCTGGACAACGCACCTGGCATAAGCCCCCGATGATCCAGAGTCCGCTGTTGCGCTGGACCCTCATCGCCGGGGCAGTGCTCTATCTCCTCTATGCCGGCAGCGATGTGAACATGGATTTCAAACGGTTCATCGCCGGTCTTCCCCGCATGGTGACCATGCTCAGGCAAATGGTCCCTCCGGATTTTTCGCGCTGGGATCTGCTCATGGATGGTTTGCTGGAAAGTCTGCAGATGGCCGTCTTTTCCACCGCCGTGGGCATAGTGCTCAGTATTCCGGTTGCCGTGGGAGCAGCCCGCAACCTGGTCCCCAAGCTGGTTTATTTGGTTTTCCGCGGTTACATCGGTGTTGTGCGCACCCTGCCCGAAGTCCTGATCGCCATCTTCTTTGTCAAGGCCTTTGGCTTTGGGGCATTTGCCGGCATGCTCACCTTAACCATCGCCTCCACCGGTTTCGTAGGCAAGCTGTTGGCCGAGGACATCGAAGA
>CAYOID010000091.1:0-3632 GCA_964403955.1 uncultured Desulfohalobiaceae bacterium
CGCTTGAAGAGGTCCCCCAGCTCCCTGGGGCCCAGGCTGACAGCCGCCGGCCGGCCGTGGGGGCAAAAATCCTTGTCCGGGCAGTCCATCCAGGCCGTGAGCAGGTTCATGGCTTCGTCCCGGCTCAAGGCCTCCCCGGCCTTGACTGCCTTGCGGCAGGCCATGAGGGTCAGCATCCGTTCCCAGGAATCCGTCCTTTCACTCAGGATCTCCCTGATCAGATCCCTGGCTTGAGATACGTTCAGGCTCTCCGGCACCCCCCGGACAAGCATGAGGTCCTGGCTTGGGCGCTGGTAGGAAAAGCCGAGCCGGCGAAGGTGCGGCCCGCTCTTTTCCAGCTGGGTCTGCTCGGCCGGGTGGAGCTGCATTTCCAGGGGCAGGGCCAGGAGTCTGGATTCGATGCTGTCCCTGCTGCGGGCAAAGGCGTGGTACAGGATTCGTTCGTGGGCTGCGTGCTGGTCTATGAGGATCAAGCGCTTCGACCGGTCGGCCAGAATGAGATAGGTGTCCTGGAGCTGGCCCAGGTAGACCAGTTCATCCCCGCTCAAACCCGGGCTTGGGGAGATGGTCAGGCGATCGGGCAGGATGCGTTCCTCGGCAGGCCTCTCCCTGGCCGACTCCACCGGCCTTTCTTCCCCGGCTTGAGCTCCATAGGCCTCATCCTCCCGGAGGGAGAGAAAGTCGGAAAAGGTCTGGAACTTGTCATCATGTGTGCCGCTCGTCCTGGGAGCGGATTCTCTGGCGTAGCCCTGGGCCTGGCCCTGGGACATGACGTCGGCCGCCTGCTGCAGGGCCGAGGACACCCCGGTTCGAACCAGGGAGAACAGGAGCTGCTCGTCCCGAAAGCGGACCTCGGATTTGGCCGGGTGGACATTGACATCCACCAGCTCCGGGTCCATGCGGATGAAGAGCACTGCCTGCGGGTACTCCTTGGACAGGAGCATCCCCTTGTAGGCCTGGCGCAGGGCTGAGAGCAGCGTCCTGTCCTGGACAGGCCTGCTGTTGACAAAGAAGAGGATTCGGTCCCCCCGGCCCTGGGCCGTGTCCGGGTGCCCAACGAGCCCGGTCAGGCTGGCTCCGGGGCTCTGATGATCCACCTGGACCAACCGGTCTGTGATACTCTGAGGCCAGATGCGCTGCAGGCGTTCCTCCAGAGACTCCTGTGGAGCAAAGGTGAACAGGGTTCGGGCATTGCTGGTCAGGGAAAAGCCAACCCTCAGATTGGCCAAGGCCATGCGCTGCAGGACCTCCTGGCAGCGGCGCCCTTCCGTGGCCTGGGTCTTGAGGAACTTGAGCCTGGCCGGGGTGTTGATGAACAGGCCCTGGACCTCCACTCGCGTGCCTTCCCGGAAGGGGACAGGTTCCTGATCCAGAATGGCCCCAAACTCGATCTTGAGCCGGCACCCTTCGTCTGTCCCTGGAGTGATGGACATGATCTCCATCCTGGAGACCGAGGCTATGCTCGGCAGGGCCTCGCCTCTGAACCCGAAGCTTGCGATCCGGCTCAAATCCTGAATGGAGATGATCTTGCTCGTGGCGTGCCTGGTCAGGGCCAGCCTCAGATCCTCAGGGGACAGCCCGGTCCCATTGTCCTGGACCATGATTCTGGACTGCCCCCCGGACTCGATGAGCGCCTCCACCCTGGTGGCCCCGGCATCCAAGCTGTTTTCCACCAGCTCCTTGAGCACGCTGGCCGGGCGTTCCACCACCTCCCCGGCTGCGATCTGGTTCTGCAGTTCAGGGGGCAGGATGCGTATGGGGGCTTGAGTGTGCTTGGACATACTGCTTTGAGATGCTGGTGTGAAGATGCGGCTGCACAAGGTCTTGATGCAGGATGAGCGTATTGTTGACTGCTTTGCCGCTTTAAATTTCTTGGCTCGTATGAAACTTCCTTTAAAGGCTTCAAGAGAAAGAGGGTAAAGAGGGTAAGGACCTCACGAGTCCCCGGGCGGGGAGAAGGACTGCTCAAAGGCTCCCAGCTGGTGCAGATTGATGAGAATCAAGACCTTGTCCTCATCATCAGTCTTTTCATAACTCAGGTTCACCCCCCAGCACTGGTGCGTGTAGCCAAAGCCTACAGTCTGCCGGATCAGCTCGGACTCGGCCTGGTCGTACTGGTAGTCGGCATAGACGTCCCATTTCCTGCCCAGCTGGGCCTGCCCGCCAAGCTTGATGATCTTGAGCTCCTCCTGGTTTCGTCTCTCGTAGTCGTCTTTGAGCTCTTTGACATAGTCCAACCCGAAGTAGGTGCTGAAGCGGTCCTGATAGGACAGCTTGAGCATGTGCTCGTGCTCGGTCACCGTGCCCTCGTAGGGTGAAAACCAGGTGGTCTGGCTCAGGCTGAGCCAGCTGGCCGGGGAAACATCAACTTCCACACGGATATCAGAGAAAGGGCGCCTCGGGTAGGTGTCCCTGTCTTCCCTGCGGTTGGCCTCTTCAAAGTCATAGCTCTGTTCAGCCTTGATGCGCAGGACGTCGCGATAATCGCTCTTGAGGTCAAAGGAGCTGGCATTCTGGTCCGAGGCCTTGACCACGGTGTCCTTGCGCCTGGTCAAGGTGCTGGTGATGGAATAGGTCAGCTCGTTTTCCGGTTCG
Organism: uncultured Desulfohalobiaceae bacterium; assembly: GCA_964403955.1. Taxonomy (GTDB): domain Bacteria; phylum Desulfobacterota; class Desulfovibrionia; order Desulfovibrionales; family Desulfothermaceae; genus CAYOID01. The sequence continues at coordinate 2,596 of CAYOID010000091.1, forward strand.
ATCCTGTCTGTGGAATCGTACCGCGGCAGATCGTCCTGATCCTGGTCCGGGATAAAGGAGTAGGTGACCTCGGGCTTGAGGCTGTGCTTGAGCTTGGTCCATTGGGAGTCGCCCAGATGGTCCTGGTCCAACTGGAGCCCTTCAGGCGAGCTCAAGCTGAAGATGCGAAAGACCTCGGTAAAGGCCGCGGTTTCAAAGTCGAAAAGCCCCCGGGTCTGGGTGTGGTCAGTGCTCCCTGTGCCGTCTTCAAAGCTGTCAGTGTAGTAGATGGTCTGCCTGTACCCGATCTTGGGGATCACGCTCCCGTAGCCGGTGCGCAGGGGCAGGCTCAGCCTGGGGTGCAGGTCGGCCCGGTAGCCGGTGTCGCCCTTTCTCCGCCAGAAGTAGGTCAGCTCGTTCTGGGCCTCCCACTCAAAGAACGTGTTCAGGAGCTGGTGCTTGTAGATGTCCAGGTTGAGCTCCGGGAGACGCTGCAGACTGGGGTTGTCCTCTCTGTCCAGGTTGTCGTTCATGTACCTCAGGTTCTGAGTGACCTCGATCCTGGACTCGAAACCGATGGTGGACCAGTTTCGGTTCACGGTCCAGACCGAGGTCCGGGTCAGGTCGTCCTTGTCGTCGATGTCCCGGCCGAACTCTTCCAGAAAGAGATCTCTGGAGGACTCGAACCCGCTATAGCCGGAGTCAAAATCGCGCAGGTAGTCCTGGTCGGAGACAACGTCCACATCGAGCTTGGTCTTCCACTCCGGGGTGAAGAGGAAGCCGTCCAGCTTGCCCCTGAGCCAGTAACGGGTCTCATTGGGCCGGATCAGGCCATCGTCGTCGAACTGGTCGAACTCCTCCTCTTCTGTCTCAGCCGTGATCCTGTCCTCCAGCCAGTCCAGGCGAAAGACCCCGGTTGTCTGCAGGTTGGGGGTGGTCCTGAACTCGGTGCCCAGCATCAGTCCCCTGTCGCTCAAATAGTTGGTGTACAGGGTGGCGTCGTTTTCATCATCGATGGCCCAGAAGTAGGGCAGGTTGATGCCGGTTCCGGATCGGCT
>CAYOID010000091.1:3732-11608 GCA_964403955.1 uncultured Desulfohalobiaceae bacterium
CCCTTGAAATAGAGATGGGGTTCCTGCAGGAAGACCTGGCCGTTCTTGATCCAGCCCACATCGTTCTCCAGGTCCAGCTCGGCCTCTTCGGCCTGCAGGGTGTCCTGGCCGAACCTGGCCCGGACATGGCCGCGAAGGTAGACCCACTTGGTCTCCCAGTAGTATCTGGCGTAATCGGCCTGCAGAAAGTTGTCTTTCTGGCTGATGAGGACATTGCCCCGGGCTTCGGCCACCTTGAGGGCTTTGTGCACTGTCAGGGAATCGGCTTCGAGCTGCCAGGGCTGGCTGTCGAGATCCTGGTCCCTGGAAAAAGGGCTCTGGTCCAGGGCTCTGGCCGGCAACGCGGTTGCTGTGAGGTAAAGAGCTGTGACTGACAGCACGGTCAGGAGCAGGGCAAGGAGATGGTGAGTTGGGGGTGTGCTCTGATCCATGGGTGATGAGCGCTCGTCGTCTCTCGTGAAAACAGACGCCTGTCGGCTGTTACCGAGTGTATAGACCGGGTGGGCATGATTGTAAAGCCTGTCAAAAAGGATGGCGGGCAAGGGACCTTTCTGACAGGTCCCTTGCCCGCCATCCTTTTGATCTTTGCATCATTGATTGAGTTGTCCTGGCCAGCGCTGCCAGAGGCTGCGCTGAATTCTGAATCCTTGCGGCTGTATCTTGAGTTTTTGCAGCCGCATCTTTGAAGAGGGTTGAACTCATGTGCGGTCCATTGCCTTTCCAGGCAAAAAACATTAGAGTGAAATTTCAAGTTATTGACGTGTGTTGTGCAGGCAAAGAACAGGAGAGATTGACAGTTCAAGGTGATTGTATGCTGACACCCATCATTTTGGCCGGCGGGTCTGGAACAAGGCTGTGGCCCTTGTCCAGGAAGCTCTACCCAAAACAGTTCCTGCCCCTTATCGGGGACGAAACCATGTTTCAAGCCACCATATCCCGGCTGGCAGAGGCGGAATGGAGTGGCAGCCCTATCGTGGTCTGCAATGAAGAGCACCGTTTTCTGGTGGCCGAGCAGCTTCGGGAGATCGATGTCAGCCCAAGGGCCATCATTCTGGAGCCTGTTGGCCGCAACACTGCTCCGGCTGTGGCTGTTGCCGCCCACTATGTCGAGTCAAAGGGCCAAGGCTCGGTTTTCCTTGTTCTCCCTGCTGATCACCATATCCGGCAGGTCGAGGCCTTGCTCTCTTCTGTGGAGGCGGCCCTTGCCCTGGCCCAGAACGAATCTCTGGTCACCTTCGGGATTGTGCCGCAGCATCCGGAAACCGGATACGGGTACATCAAAAAAGGCCGGAACGTGGAATCCACAGGCCAGGCCTGCGCCATCAACCGTTTTGTGGAGAAGCCTGATCTGGACACGGCCAGGGGCTATCTGGCGGACGGTTCGTACCTGTGGAACAGCGGGATGTTCATGTTCCGTTCCGGAGCCTATCTCCGGGAACTGGAGCATTTCCGACCCGACATCGCCGCTCAAAGCAAAGAGGCCTTTGACAAGGGCGTCCAGGACCTGGATTTTTTCCGTCTGGACAGCTCAGCTTTTGCTGCCTGCCCAGGGGAGTCCATAGACTATGCAGTCATGGAGCAGACCAGGTCCGGTGTGGTCGCTCCCCTGGATGCCGGTTGGAGTGATGTGGGCTCCTGGGACGCTTTGTGGGCCATCTCGGACAAGGACGATTCAGGCAATGTGGCTGTGGGGGATGTCCTGACCCAGGACACCAGGGAGTGCTATATCCATTCCACTGGCCGTCTCCTGGCTGTTGTCGGCCTGCGGGAGCATGTCATTGTGGAAACCTCTGATGCGGTCATGGTCTCCCCAAAAAATCGAGTCCAGGACGTGAAGAAGCTGGTCGACGACCTCAAGGCGGGACAGCGGCCAGAGGCCGAAACCCACAGAAAGGTCTACCGCCCCTGGGGGGCGTACGAGACCATGGATCTGGAAGAGCGGTTTCAGGTCAAACGGATAACGGTCAAGCCAGGGGCCAAGCTCTCCCTGCAGAAGCACTTCCACAGAGCCGAGCACTGGGTTGTGGTCAAAGGGACGGCCTTGATCACCAATGGCGAAGCCGAGACAGTGCTCAAGGAGGACCAGTCCACCTACATCCCCCTGGGTCATTTCCATCGCCTGGAAAATCCAGGGAAGATCGATCTGGAGCTGATCGAGGTCCAGACAGGGAGCTATCTGGGCGAGGATGACATTGTCAGAGTCGATGACGTCTATGGCCGGGGCGGGCAGTGAGCGAGGCTGTCTCAGCATGCCTCTGGAATGCACGTTCAGGCCAGGCCCTTCTTTGACCGGGAGGGGGCCGCGCTCACAGTCATAGCATGCTTTCTAAGATGCAGCTGCTAAAACTCAAGTTGCAGCCGCAAGCATTCAGGATTCAGTATAATCAAAGACTTACAAAATAATGTTGGGAGCTGAAAACGTCCAACTGGACTTTTTGCACTCACGTCTTCCAAGTGTAAGCAGCAAACCTTGCAGTGCCATTGAGGAGTACCATGCACAATCCCATACATGATGAGATATCAGTCTGCCCTGCCGGGGAGGCTTTTCCTCTGCCCAGGGAATCAGAATATGCCGGGGAAATGGAGAGGCTTCGGGATTTGACCCGAGTTCATCAGGACATGGGCCGGGAGATTGTCGTTGTCATGGGGGTCGGTTTTGTCGGGGCGGTCATGGCTGGAGTGATTGCCGACACTGTGGATCCAGAGTCCGGCGAGCCCTCCAAGTTCGTGATCGGCATGCAGCGGCCTTCGCCCCGCTCGTTCTGGAAGATCCCCTATCTGAATCGGGGCGTCGCCCCGGTTGAGGCCGAGGACCCAGAGGTGGCGCCCCTTATCGAGCGCTGCGTCAGGGACAAGAAGACCCTGACCGCCACCTTCACCCATGAAGCCTTGTCCCTGGCCGATGTGGTCGTGGTGGACGTGCAATGCGACTACCACAAGGAGGACTTTGGAAACGTCCGCAAGGGCAGAGCCGAAATCGGCGCCCTGGAGCAGAGCCTGAAGATCATCGGCGAGCAGATCGATCCGCGGTGCCTGGTCCTCATTGAGACCACGGTCCCCCCTGGAACCACAGAGTACGTGGCTTATCCGATTCTCAAAAAAGCCTTTGCCAAGCGGGAGCTGCCTGATGAACCCCTCCTGGCCCATTCCTTTGAGAGGGTCATGCCAGGAAAAGAGTACGTCGCCTCCATCCGGGACTTCTGGCGGGTCTGTTCCGGGATCAATGATCCTGCCAGGGAGCGGGTGACGGCATTTCTCTCTGAGGTTCTCAATGTAGAGGACTACCCCCTGACTGTCCTGGATCGGCCTTTGGAGAGCGAGACCTGTAAGATCGTGGAAAACTCCTACCGGGCCACGATCCTCTCCTTTTTGCATGAATGGTCCCTGTTTTCAGAGCGGAACGGGGTGGACCTGGTCAAGGTCATCGAGGCCATCAAGGTCCGGCCGACTCACGACAACATCATTTTCCCCGGCCCCGGAATCGGAGGCTACTGCCTGCCCAAGGACGGCGGGCTCGGTGTCTGGTCCTATCACACCCTGATGGGCTTTGAAGAAGAGATTTTCAAGATCACGCCCACAGCCATCGACATCAACGACACCCGGGCCCTGCGGGCAGCCCAGTTGACCAGGGACGCTCTGCGCAATATGGGCAAGATAGTGGCTGCCTCCAAGATTGCCCTGCTTGGGGCGTCTTACCGGGAGGACGTCGGCGATACCAGGTACTCGGGCTCGGAAGTCCTGGTGCGAAAGGTGACTGAAATGGGGGGCGAGGTTGAAGTCCACGATCCCTATGTCCAGCACTGGTGGGAGTTTGAAAAGCAGGACAGCTATCCGGCCCCAGGACATTCCCTGGCCCGGTTTTTCCGGAATCAGGACAAGCTGACAGACCTCCGGGTCCAGAAGAGCCTGCCTGAAACTCTGAAAGGGGCGGATGCGGTCGTTCTGGCCGTGCGGCACCAGGCTTACAGGGCTCTGGATCCTGACCGGCTGGTGCAGATGACTGGACAGCCGGCGGCCATTATCGACTGTTTTGGAATCCTGTCCGACGATCAGATCCGTCGCTACTTTGAGCTCGGCTGCGAAGTCAAGGGGCTGGGGCGCGGTCATGTCAAGCGGATCAAGGACGCAGTGCGTCACGATCTCCATTCCTGATCCGTTCATCTGTTTCAAAAATCAAAAGCCCCCTGGTCCGAGGAATCGGACCAGGGGGCTTTTGATTTTTGATCTGGATCAAGGAAATGGACATCCGGACGGGTTAGCTTCAGAATGAAAAGCACGGATATTCAAGCTGGAGGGATAAAATCATGAAATGCCCGGGCCAAGACAGCAGATTCTGGAAGCAGGACGCCATCAGTGAATCCAAATGTCCGCAATGCGGTCAAAGTGTGGAGTTCTTTAAGGATGATACTGCCAGGAAATGCCCCCATTGCGGGCATCGTTTCGTCAACCCGGAGCTGGATTTCGGGTGCGCTGCCTACTGCCAGTTTGCCGAGCAGTGTCTGGGGACCCTGCCGGAAGAGATTCAAAACAAGCAGCAGGACCTGCTCAAGGACAGAGTGGGCATGGAAATGCGCAGGACCTTCAAGACCGATAGCAGGCGGATCCGGCACGCGACCACAGTGGCCAGGTATGCAGAACGCATCGGCAAGGAAGAGGGCGGTGGCAACCTCGGTGTGATCATCATGGCCGCTTACCTGCACGATATCGGGATCCATGAAGCCGAGCGGAAACATGGCTCCACCGCTGCAGGGTATCAGCATCAGGAAGGCCCGCCCATTGCCAGGCAGATTCTGGAGACTCTCGGAGCTGATGAGGGCATCGTAAACCAAGTTTGTGATATTGTTGGCCATCACCATCATCCAAGGGAAGAGGAGAGTCTGAATTTCAAGGTGGTCTATGACGCCGACCTGATCGCCAACCTGGAGGAAAAGCAGGCCGAAGACCCCATGGACGTGGAACAGCTCACTGAGGTCATCGACAGGACGGCCCTGACAGAGACCGGTCGTCAGCTGGCCCGCAAGGTTCTGGGGATTGAGTGAAGTAAGCCTTGTGTGATCAACAACGATGAGAAGTGGAATAAAGGAACAGGGAGATGAACTGCCAGTCAGGTCATCTCTTTGAGGTAAAAACTGAAAAAAATGAGGAGGAGACCATGTTGGACATGTTTTGTTACCAGTGTGAACAGACGGCCAAAGGTGAAGGGTGCACCAAGGTCGGTGTGTGCGGCAAGAAACCCGAAGTGGCCGCCATGCAGGACCTGCTCGTGTATGTCCTCAAAGGGCTTTCCCAGGTGGCTGTCCAGGCCAGGGAGATGGGCGTCACTGACCACGAGGTGGATGTCTTCACCTGTGAAGCCACCTTTGCCACCCTGACCAACGTTAACTTCGATCCACAGCGCTTTGTGAACTATGTGAACCGGGCAGTGGAGCTCAGAGAGCGGCTCAAGGGCAGGATCAAGGAGGCTGGAACCAGGGACGAGTCCCTGTGGGTCAAGGCCAAGAGGGCTATCGGTCTTGGCGAGGAGGGTGCCCAGGTGGAGTTTCCAGAAGGTCCGGCCTCTTTTCAGCCGGCAGACGACCTGGAGGGCATGATCGAACAGGGCCGTGCTCACGGCGTCCTTCAGGATCCTGAACCGAACAAAGACATCAAGTCTCTGAAAGATGCCCTGATCTATGGCCTCAAAGGGGTGGCCGCCTATGCCGACCACGCCCAGATCCTGGGACAGGAGGACGATGAGGTCTACGCCTTCATTCAAAAAGGATTGGCTGCCACCCTGCGCCAGGATCTCTCTCTCGACGACTGGTTGGGCCTGATCCTGGAGTGCGGCCGGATCAATCTGCGGGTCATGGAGCTTCTGGACTCGGCAAATACTGGAGCCTATGGACATCCCGTGCCCACAGAAGTCCCTCTGGGGCACAAAAAGGGCAAGGCCATCCTTGTTTCAGGCCATGATCTGCGTGATCTGGAGCTGCTCTTGGAGCAGACCAAAGACAAGGGGATCTCTGTTTATACCCACGGGGAGATGCTCCCCTGCCATGGCTATCCTGAGCTCAAAAAGCACCCTCACTTCTATGGGCACTATGGAACCGCCTGGCAGAATCAGAAAAAGGAGTTCGCCGAGTTCCCCGGGGCCATCCTGATGACCACAAACTGCATCCAGAAGCCCCAGGAATCCTATCTGGACAATATCTTCACCACCGGTCTGGTAGGCTGGCCCGGGGTGACCCATGTTGAGGGCAAAGACTTCACTCCGGTTATTGACAAGGCCCTGGCTATGGAAGGGTTTACGTCAGACGAAGACAAGGGCTCGGTCATGGTCGGGTTCGGGCACAATGCGGTCATGTCCGTGGCCGACAAGGTCGTGGATGCAGTCAAGCAGGGGGCCATCCGGCATTTCTTCCTGGTGGGCGGTTGTGACGGAGCCAGACCAGAGAGAAACTACTACACCGAGTTCGTGGAAAAGGCTCCTGAGGACACGGTCATCCTGACCCTGGCCTGCGGCAAGTTCCGGTTCTTTGACAAGAAGCTGGGAAACATTGGAGAACTTCCCAGGCTCATGGATGTTGGTCAGTGCAACGACGCCTACTCGGCCATCCAGATTGCCGTTGCCCTGTCAAAGGCCTTTGGGGTTGATGTCAACGAGCTGCCCCTGTCCATGGTCCTGTCCTGGTATGAGCAGAAGGCCTGCGCCATCCTCTACACCCTGCTCTATCTGGGGATCAAGGATATCAGGCTGGGGCCCTCTCTGCCGGCGTTCGTCAGTGAGAATGTCCTGAATGTGCTGGTCCAGAACTTCAATATCATGCCTATCTCCACCCCGGATGAGGATCTCAAGGCCATCCTGGGACAGTGAGATGGGCCTGCACAAGTGAGAAAAGCAGGCTCAGACGACAGAAAACAGAGATTTGAAAAATCAATACGTTGAACTATCAATTTCTGGTGCAAGAGCTGCGAAAGCGACTTGTGCACTGTGGTCAGTCATCCCTCAAACCCGTTTCACAACGTCCCTGTGGGCATGTTCCGCAGGGGCGTTGTGTCTTTTCCCATTCTCTCTGCCAGTGTGATCACGGGAGACCCTCACTCTGATGCTGAAATGTATACGAGCATCATCAAAGGCTCCATATGCATGCGCAGCCGGAACCTGTCGAGTTGGCTTTTTGCACCACCGTCAAATCAGGCTTGATTTTTTTCTCTTTCTTCAGTTATGCTAATGAACCTCACATTCCAGATTCATCCCAAGGGAGGTAGGGAATGGGCAAGTGGGTCAAGCCGGTCGTGTTCATTGTCCTTGGCATCGTCGTTGGGTTTCCTGTTTTCAGCATGGCCTACTACACCATGGTCCGCACGTCCACCCCGGAGTTCTGTGCCTCCTGCCACGAGATCGAATACGCCTTTGATACCTGGAAAACTTCAAGCCACGCCAACAACCCCAAAGGTTTTGTGGCCGACTGCATGGACTGCCATCTCCCCGCCCCGGAAAACACGTTTGAATTCTTCTACGCCAAGACCTATCACGGAATCAAAGATGTGGTGAAGCACTTCACCATGGACACCTCCCAGTACGATCACGCCAAAAACAGGGAAAAAGCTTACGAGGATATCGACAACAGCCACTGTCAGAAATGCCACCGCAACCTGCTGGGGATGTCCAACAAGAGAGGGGCTCTTCTGGCTCACAAGACTGTGCTCTATCCCAGGTCGGGCTATGAAAAAAAGTGCGTGGACTGCCACGACCACCTGGTCCACTTTCCCAGGTCCAGCTATGCCTTCGACGCAGAGGTCAGGGAGCTGTCGGCTTCTGACCTGTAATCGTTTGGGAAGCTTACCTCATGGTTGTTTGGGCTCTTGGAGAGGGGCTCCGGCATCAGCGTCACCA
>CAYOID010000092.1:0-11346 GCA_964403955.1 uncultured Desulfohalobiaceae bacterium
GACCAATCCCTGGCTCACCGTTTCCTCGTTCCTGTTTTTCAATCCATCACCTGCCATTTGCGTGATCCTTTTCTTGACTCTTGTGGCCGAACCTGCAAGCACTCATCAAACCATCGGCCAGGAAAGAACTTTTTTAGCCTATCTGTTCGAGACGGTTTCCGCCTTCGGTACTGTGGGATTGTCCATGGGCGCAACCCCTGGGCTGAACACGTTCGGGAAGTCTTTGATCATTGTGATGATGATCATCGGCCGGGTAGGCGTGCTGACCTTTGCCTACATCGTTGGACGAAAAATTTCCTTGACCATTTTTTCCAGCATGGCTATACTTCGGATATACATTAGGAGGTTGTCGCATGCTTGCAAAAATTCAAAAATGGGGAAATAGCCAAGGGCTTCGTCTTGCCAAGAATTTGCTGGCAGATGCGCAGCTTGAAGTCGGCGATGAGGTGGAAATAAGTGTTAAAGACGGCATTATGATTATCACACCTGCGAAAAGGATACGTGGGAAGCACAGCCTTAAGGATCTTGTCGCAGGTATTCCTGAAAACTACCAGACAGGCGAAGCTGATTGGGGTGAACCGGTTGGTAAGGAGGTCTGGTAGATGGCTGCTTATGTCCCCAAGCAGGGAGACATCATCTCGATCACATTTGATCCACAATCCGGTCACGAGCAGAAGGGACGACGTCCAGCTTTAGTTGTGAGCAAGGATTTATTCAACCGCAGCACGGGGTTGGCTATCGTGTGCCCAGTTACAAACACAGACCGTTGTTTTCCCTTTCACGTCACTATCCCTAAAGACAGTAAGCTGGCAGGTTTCATTATGGTAGAGCAAGTTAAATCTGTTGATTTCTGTTCTCGTCGTGCCAAGCGAATCGAACACGGCAATGATGAATTGCTGTCCGAGGTACTGTCTATACTGGATGCCTGCATCTATTAGCCAGTTAACAATAGTTGGCAGCAGACCGCCAGGGCCGTGCTGATTTTTAAAATCATCGTTTATTCGTCGCCACCTTCCTGTACTGTTTGCTCGTCCTCCGCACCATCCACCACGCCGAGGAGATCACCTTCGTCCCCCACCTCTCTGTCACACTCGGTGTGCTCCTCGCGGTGGTGAGTGTGGGGGTGTTGATCTACTTTATCCATCACGTGTCCGTTTCTATCCAGGCCAGCGAGATCGTCGCTCGGGTCGCAACAGAGCTGATCGAGGGAATAGAGCAGCTGTTCCCGGAAAACATCGGAGAGGGAGCACCTCGGATTTCGGCGGAGCCGCCCGGCGCAGACTTCCTCGACAGGTTCGAGCTGGAGGCATGTCCGGTTCCATCTGCCGGGGTGGCTATCTGCAGTTCGTCGACGGGGACGATTTGCTGGCGCTGGACATGCAGGAAGATGTGCAGGAAGATGTGGTTATTCTCCTGAAGCGACGACCCGGCCACTATGTCGTTGCCAACCAACCGCTGGTGCTGATCTGGCCAGGAACCAAAATCACCGATCAGCTTATGGAGCGCGTCAAAAACAGCAAATTGGCCGAACCATTCACCGGTGCGGACGCAAGAAACCGCGCTGTTCGATCGTTGGGCGGAGGAGACTTGAGTGGCACGACGAAGGCGCACCCATGACGATCTTGCTCGTCGGGTTTGATTCTGCCTGGACTCCCAAGAACTCTGGCGCTCTGGTTGGGTTAGTCCGCGATGACGATGGGAGGTTACATGAACTCGGCTTACCCCAGGTCGTGAACTACTGCCAGGCTGAGTCCACTATACTCGGCTGGCAGGACCAACACGAGCTGGCAGCGACGATCGTGCTACTGGACCAGCCCACCATTGTGAACAATGCCGCTGGCCAGCGGCCTGTCGAGAACCTCGTCGCATCGCCTGTGAGCCGTCGGTACGGCGGGATTCAACCAGCGAACACTGCGAGAGACGACATGTTCGGTCCGGATGCTCCGGTATGGAACTTTCTGGCGCGGTTCGGCGGTCCGGCAAACCCCCATGAACCAGTGGCGGGCATGGGGGTGATCGAGACCTACCCGGTGCTGGTCATGATCGCGCTGGGGTGGACACTTCCAGACAGGCGCCCCACAGGTCGATTGCCCAAGTATAATCCGGATCGAAGGAGGACCTTTTCTGCATCCGATTGGAAACACGTCTGCAAAAAGACATCAAGCGAGTTCTCAACAAGAAGACTCGACCAATTAGTACAATGGCTCGACCGCATCGCCACGAAGGATTCGCCACAAAAGGCGGATCAGGACTGCCTGGATGCCTGTCTTTGTCTGCTGGCAGGACTGTTCCTGGCCGAAGCAAAGGAGTGTCTGATGGTCGGAGACATGCGTACGGGTTATATCGTCGTGCCCTCGGCGGAAGGGCTGTGTGCAGAGCTCAAGGCCCGCTGTGAGAAGACCTTTCGTCCGCATGAGGATTGGATGCATGTATTTCGACAGACTATCCAGCAAGAGCATGCAGAGGACGGCGCTGCTCGCCGCCGCTGATTCTGAACGTTCTTTCCAAGACTTGAAGAAATGTTTCCCTATCTCCTGACATGGCATAGGCAGTGAGGGCAATAACTGGAATCTTGCTGAAATTTGTATTTGAGGCCCGAATACGCTTGGTAGTTTCCACTCCATCAAGAACAGGCATCTCTGCATCCATAAGGATGCAGCCAACACCCTCCTTCGACATCTCTGTTCCAAGCTTCATCCCAGGCCATCAAGCTTCTGGCCAAAGACTCCAGGTTCATCGGCACTGACCTGCCAGGATTTACCGGAGTCCTGCATACCTGGGGCAGACAGCTCACCTATCATCCCCATATCCACTCCATCAAGCTGCTCAGTGCCGGTTGACGACATAAGGGCACTGATCAAACATTCTGACCGGGCTTCCAGGCATGAGGAGGAGGCTCAGCCTAAGATCCTCCCTTGGCCCGCACTGTATTGCCCGGAGTGTGGCGGACCCATGGTCTTTGCTCTCAGATTAGACGCAGCAGCCCCCGGCACCCTTGATTCAAGTTGAGAGACCGTGACCTGATCTTCCTCTCACTCCTGATCGGGCGCATCTGCTCTTAAAACGTAAGACGCACGTGGGAGAAGTACGTCCTGGAACGAAGCAGAAAGCAAGATACTCTTTTTTTTCTTGCTTTCCTGAGGGCAAGCACATATCTTTTGAAAATAATGATTCCCATTTGCTTCAAAGTCTCTGACCACATCACTCACCAGGGATGTACTTTGCCATGAAAACGCCGATGACCAAGGCCATCTTTCTCAATATCCTTGAAAATATCCCGGCAATCGTCGCCTTTCACGATACTCAGCAGCGGATTGTCTGGGCGAATCAGGCATTCAGAGAGGCCACTGGGAAGTCTTTGGACGAAGTGGTGGAGAAAGAATGCTTTCTCGCCTGGGGGCTTGAAAGACTTTGCCGCAACTGCCCGGTGACCACGGCGCTGCTGACAGGCAAGCCTGCCGAAGAGGAGCTCACCCCGAAAAATCAGGACCATTGGCCCGAAAGCCAGGGATGCTGGCTGACCAAGGCCTCGCCGATCCGTGGACCGGATGGTCAGATCATTGGGGTTGTAGAGACTGCCTTTGCAGTGACTGAGAGCAAAAAAGCTGAGCAGCAAAAAATCACAGAGAGCGAAGACCGCTATCGGGGCGTTTTCGAACAGGCCGAAAAGGACAAGGAAAAACTGCACAATCAGTTGCTTCAGGCCCAGAAACTGGAGTCTGTGGGCCGTCTGGCAGGGGGCGTGGCCCATGATCTGAACAATATGCTGGTTGCCATTCTTGGCTATGGGGACATGCTCCTTGCCGACCCAGAGCTTGAGAGCAAACACAAGAAAAGAGTCGAGCGCATGCATCAGGCTGGCCTGCGCTGCAAGGCTCTGGTCAGTCAGCTCCTTGCCTTCAGTCGAAAGCAAACCCTACAGTTCGGGACCTTGCACATCAACAACGTCCTCACCGAATTTCACACATTGCTGCACAGGACGATCCGCGAGAATATCGAGATGGAGTTTCTGCTCTCCCCTGATCTGCCCCCTATCAAGGCTGACCGGATCCAGCTGGAGCAGGTCATACTCAATCTGGCTGTCAATGCCCAGGACACCATGCCGGAAGGCGGCAAACTGACTATAGAGACACAGGTTGCCGACCTGGATGAAAATTACGTGGCCCAACACATTGGGGTCATCCCTGGACGCTACGTGCTCCTCATGATCAGCGATACCGGCCAGGGGATGGACAAAGAAATCCTGGACCACATCTTCGAACCGTTTTTCACCACAAAAACATAGGACAAGGGGACAGGCCTTGGGCTGGCCATGGTCTATGGCATCGTCAAGCAGCACCATGGCGACATCTGGGTCTACAGCGAGCCAGGCAAGGGAACGACGTTCAAAATTTATCTGCCGGCACTGGATGCAAATTCACAGCTCGAGCAGCCAGATGCCCCGATTGCTCAGAAAAAGATCCATGGGCATGAGACTGTCTGCGTCGTCGAGGATGACGACATTGTCCGGGAATTGGCGGTCAATGTTCTTCAGGAGCAAGGATACCGGGTCCTCTGGGCAGCCAATGGGTCCCAGTGCCTTGAGTTGATCAGGTCGCACTCCGGTCCTTTTGACCTTCTGCTGACCGATGTGGTCATGCCGGACATGAACGGGAAGGCCTTGTACGAAAAGGTGCTGCAAAGTCTTCCTCGGGTCAGGGTTCTCTATATGTCCGGTTACACCGAAAACATCATTTGCCACCATGGAGTGCTCGACGAGGGGGTGGCTTTTCTTCAAAAGCCCTTCTCGGCTCAGGACCTGAGCAACAAGGTCAGGGAAGCCCTGGACCAGGAGGAGCAATGACAGGGCTTGACGACCAGGCCAAAGAGCTGAAAAGCCCGCTCCGAGTCACTGAATGCAAACAGACAGCTCAAAAGTCTTGTCTGTTCAGACAAAAGACTGCAAAAAGTCGCTCAGCTGGTGCATAAAAATTATTGCTGGCGGGACAGATCAAGAGCTCAGGTCGTCAATGACAGCAGAGGTCTGAATGAGTTTTTCCTTGTCGTCCTTGCTCATCCTCTTGATAGTCCGTTCAATCCTGGATGCCTGGCTCCTGCCGACTGTCTTCATGGACCAGACCAGTGTCAGCGGACATTTCCCCCGCAGGGCCTTGGCCCCTTTTCCGGAACCAGCGTGCTCGGCCGTGCGCCTGGCAAGGTCTGTGGTGATCCCTGTGTACAGGCTCCGATCCCGGCAGCGAATCATGTAGACGAACCACTCGGCCATGGGGCCTCACGACCTCGAACCGGACCTGTGTCTCTCCAGGCTGTTTCCGAGCCTGTCCACCGCTTCCAGAAGCCGGTCCTCCTGGGGATAGGAAAAGTTGACCCGCAGGTGGCGCAGCTCCGGGTTCTCGCCAAAGCAGACCTCGCCGGGCACAAAGGCCACCTTGCACTCCAGGGCGGTCTGGAAGAGCTCCCCTGTGCAGACATCCTCAGGCACAGTCACCCACACGAAAAGCCCCCCTTCAGGCCGGGTCCAGTCCATACCCGGCACGTCTGCAAACCGCCCGGCCATGGCCTCCAGGAAGACCTCCAGCTTGCCCTTGTAGTACCACCGGCAGTGCCTGAAATATCCCTCGAGATCGACCCTGGTCAGAAATGCGGTGCACATGTCCTGGTTGTACTTGGGGGTGTTCAAGGTCCCGCCTTCCTTGATGTTGGTCATCTTGGCCATGACTTCCTGAGGGCCGACATTGAAACCCACCCGCATGCCCGGGCAGAAGAGCTTGGAAAAGGTCTGGACCTCGATCACCATGCCGCTGCCGCGCTCCTGATCGAGCTGGAGCAGGGAGGGAACATCCTGACCCTCATAGCGCAGGGACCGGTAGGGGCTGTCCTCGACTACAGGCACCTGATGCCTTTCACAGAGGTCCAGCAGGGCCTCCCGCTTGGCTAGGGACATGGTGATTCCGGAAGGATTCTGGAAGTCGGGGACGACGTAGACGAACTTGGGCCGCCGGCCCTGCGCCTGCCTCTGCTGGAGCAGTTCCCTGAGCTGGTCGATATTCATGCCGTCCTGGTCCAGGTCGACCCCCAAAAAAACAGGCCTCTGCATCCTGAAGGCGGCCAGGGCCCCGGCAAAGGTGGGACGCTCGACCACCACGGCATCCCCTGGATCCAGGAACAGACGGCCCACAAGGTCCAGCCCCTGCTGGCCCGAGGAGGTGATCAGGATGTTCTCCGGGCCGACCTCGATCTTTTCCCGGCGCAGAAAACCGCGTATGGCCTCGATGAGCTCAGGCTCGCCCCGGATTGGGGAATACTGCATGACCCGGTCAAGCTGATGCTGGAAGCACTCCCGGGTAAACTGCTGCAGCTCCTTCTTGA
The DNA here is from genome assembly GCA_964403955.1 of uncultured Desulfohalobiaceae bacterium. Lineage (GTDB taxonomy): Bacteria > Desulfobacterota > Desulfovibrionia > Desulfovibrionales > Desulfothermaceae > CAYOID01. The sequence continues at coordinate 6,370 of CAYOID010000092.1, forward strand.
GAAAGGTGTCCGGCGAAGGCAGCCCCCCGGCCAGAGAAATGACCTCCGGGTCGTTGATCATGGCCAGCTGCTTGCCGATGGAATACCCTTCATACACTTGCATATTGGCGGCGTAGAATACGTCCCAGCTCTCCATGTACATCTCCTGGTCTGGTATCCTGGATCTGTTTTCCTCAACCTCGACCTGTCAGCGCAGCCAGAGGCTGCGCTGACATCTGATAAAGCCCCATGCCCGTTTTCGTCAAGACAGCCCGGCTCCCCTGGACACCATCGTACTAGTCACTTTTAGTATTTTTTAGTTATTATTATTTTATTATTGATTTAAATACACTTTTATAACTTATAATAACAATAAACTTGACTTCTTTGGGGGTCTTTCCCACAATTTCAGAGGCGATAACTCCGGGACGCACAAGAAAGAGATGTCCATATGGGACATGGCCGGGATTTCACCTTCCGGGGGCTGGTACACGGTGTCCAAAGACTTCATGATGGCCACCCTGAAAAAAGCCAATGAGGTCGAGGGCTACTTCATGACCGACTCCAGCACATGGGTGGCCGGGAAAAAAGGCCTGGACAACCTGACCGTTCTCTTCAGGGGCGACCCTTACCTGGTCAACGTCTACCACGCCCTGAGCGTGCCCAAGAGTGAGGACAAGGCTGAACTGGCCGAAGCCTTCATCGATTTCGTTGCCGGGGAAAAGGGGCAGGAGATCATCGGAAGCTACGGCGTCGGGCAATACGGCCAGGCCATGTACAATGACGCGGACTATGCCAGTCAGTACGATCATTGAGGCCATTCAATCAAGAAAAAGAAATTTCACACCAGGAGGTCTGAAAGCCATGAAGATGAGCGCCCGCAATCTGCTTGAAGGCACGGTGAAAAAAATCACCATGGGGGATGTGAACAGCGAGGTGGTCCTGGAGTTGCCCGGAGGCCAGGAAATGGTCTCGGTCATCACCACCCAGTCCGTACAAAGGATTGGCCTGCAGGAAGGCAAGCCGGCCAAGGCATTTGTAAAAGCATCCAGCGTGATGATGATCGTCGACGACTGACATTCCAGTGCAATTGAGAAGAACTGAATGACCCCGGTCAGACACCAGGAAACCCCGAAGCGTCAGACGCTTCGGGGTTTCCTGGTGAAAATTCAAAAACAGATGTCCTTCATCTGTTTTTGAGGTTACAGAAGCATTGCAAAAGCTTTCCAAAAATCATACCTTCTGCCCGCTATCATCCTTCGTCTGAAACTCAGCCGCCGGGAAAGGTCAAACCGCTTCTCTTGGGCTTCAAATGGTGCGGGGCCTCTTTGTAACTCGCAGCTTGGCCGGCATGAACAGATGAACCGGCTCTGCAGATGATGACCCCACTGGGTGCACCTTTGTTCAGCGGCCCGGCCTTCCCCGGCTCAATCATCGAATCAGGTTCGGCCATGTCAGTTTCTTCCTTGAACAAACTGGCAGCCTTGGTGGTCAACCACATGGCGAACCTCTTGGGGCTGTGACAACAGCCTCTGCTGGGAGTTTCGAAAATGGGCTGGCTCTGGGACAGAGCCGCCCTACTGGGAAGAACCTGAGGCTGTCTTCAAGGTGGCCGCCGCTTTCCAAGCGGCCGGCCCTGGGGCCAGGTCTATCAGCATAGAACAGACTCCGGGAAGGAAGTTTCATACAAGGAAGTCAGCGCAGCCAGTGGCTGCGCTGACTTCACATTCTGAACACGCGCCACGAGGTAGCCATGTCCCAGTGGAATGTGCTCATCACCACCCTTGGCGGGTTGGCCCTTTTTCTGCTTGGAATGCGCACGATGACCGAAGGCCTGCAAAAAACTGCCGGCCAGCGCATCAGGGCTGTCCTCAAGACCCTGTCCTCGAACCGGTTTATCGGATGCGTGACCGGTGCGGTCACCACTGCCTTGATTCAGTCGTCGTCTGCAACAACCGTCATGCTGGTGGGGTTTGTCGGGGCGGGGCTGATGAGCCTGTATCAGGCCGTTGGGGTGATCCTGGGAGCCAACATCGGCACGACCCTTACCGCCCAGTTGATCGCCTTCAAGCTGTCCAGCCTCTCCCTCCCGGCCATCGCTTTGGGGGTGGGGCTGAAGTTCTTTGCCACCAAGAGGAAGATCAGATTCCTGGGAGAAATCATCCTCGGCTTTGGACTGCTCTTTTTTGGGCTGACCGTGATGAAGGACTCTCTGGCCCCCCTGAAGAACGATCCCACGTTCATCAGCTTTTTCACCCGCTTCGACCCGAGCTCTCTGGGAGGGATTCTGCTCTGCGTGGGTGTGGGGGCTGTCTTGACGGTCATGGTCCAGTCGTCGTCGGCCACCATCGGCTTGACCATGAGCCTGGCCTGGCAGGGATTGCTCAGTTTCCCTGCAGCCATGGCCCTGGTTCTGGGGGAGAACATCGGCACGACCATCACGGCCCAGCTCTCCACCCTGGGCTCAAACAACCCCGAGTCGCACTGGGTGGCCAATGCCCACACCCTGTTCAATGTCATCGGGGTCGGTCTGATGATCCTCATTTTCCCCTGGTTCATTGATGGCGTCCAATATGTCACAGGCTTTATGGGAACGGGGCCGGCAGATGCGCTTGTCGATGGGGAAATGGGCAATGTGTCCAGATACATCGCCAACGGCCATTCCATGTTCAACGTTGTCAACGCCCTGTTCTTTCTCCTGGTCATGCCCTGGCTGGTCAGGACAGCCAAATGGCTCACCCCGCAAAAAGAAAAAGCGGAACAGGACCTCTTTCGCCATCCGGAACTCAGCGACCGTTTTCAGGACAACCCTTTTGCCGCTGTGGTCAATGTCCGCAGGGAGGTTCATGCCCTGTCCCAGGTGGTTCGAGGAGCCCTGGACAACGCCCTGACTGCCGCCAGCAAAGGAGACCTCAAGCAGCTCAGCCGCTGGCAGCGTTACGAGGACCACATCAACTCGGCACACCGGGAGATCCTCAGTTATCTCTCAAAGATATTTCAAATCGAAATCAGCGAGTCCCTGTCCCAGGAAGTTGGGGTCTTGATGCGCACCTCGTACAATCTTGAGCGTATCGGCAACGCCATAGCCAACATAGCCCAGCACTTTGAAAATGTGATGGAGTATGACCTGCCCCTGTCATCCCAGGCCTGGCAGGAAGTCAACACCATGTCCGAGACCGTCAAACAGCTCATGGACATTGTTGGGGATTCGATCCTGGAGCCCCAGGAGGACTTCTTTGTCCAAGCCAGGGAACTGGAAAAAGAGATCGACGCCATGCGGGCTCAGATGCAACAGAACCACATCGCCCGCATTCGGGAAGAGCGCTGTCAGGTCGATGCCGGGATCGCCTTCATGGACATCCTGACCAGATTTGAAAAAATCGGGGACTGGTCCTACAACATCGCCAAAGGCTTGAGGGAAATCAGCCCTGAGTACACAGACACCTCGAGCAGCGACTCCGAATCCAGCTCCAGGCTCAATCTCGTCGATACCGCCTAGGGGACATTCGTGCGAGGAATTGTGACCGCCCGACCGAAAGGGATGAGATTCGCACACCCTTAAAGTCAGTGGGTGAGGTTGGAAGAGAAGAAAAGATTGGTCTCTCGCCCCCTGCACCTACTTCAGGAAAAGTAGGTGCAGGGTCGCTGCCGCTTCTCACTCGAGGCACGGAGAAAGATGGAGAGGAGAAAAAGACAGGGACTTGCCCTGGCCGCTGAGCCGGCGTCCAGGGCAAGCTGCTCCGCCCTGCGGGCAAGGGATTGACCTCACGAGCGGGAGCGAGTGGAGCTGGGCGGGCAAAACCCCGGCTCAGGGATTTGTCCGCAAAAAAAACTCTCCCCCTCCCTCTGAGTTCTGCGGGCTCTGTGCCTCGAGCGAGTCCTCGAGCGGGCGTGAGAAAACTCTTTTCCTTGTGCTTCTGGCCGGCTCCCCCCTGTGCTCTGTGTGGGTAAAAGCCAGACCGAAAAGGGAGACACCGCTTCACTGCCTGCCCACATACACCGGGCGAAAGCAGTCCTCGTCCAGAGCCAGAGCTCTGTCCACGAGATCCAGCAGCCTGGGCCTGTCTTTGGGGAGGCTTCCTTCGGCATTGAGGTAGTTGGTGTAATGGTCGCTGGTCAGTCTGGTGTCGCAATCGATACCGGCAACGAGCCTTCTGAGCTCTGTCAGAGCCTCATGGGGGGAGACCACCTCGAACTCCCCTTTCTCGATCTGCCTGAGCAGAGGTGTGTTCACCTTGGGCAGAAAAGTCCGCACCCGGACAAAGTCGGGGCGGATGGCGGTGATGGCTGATGCTGTTTCCCGGGCATGTTCCAATGTGAGCTCTCTGCCCCCGATGCCCAGCATGACGTAGGTGCTGTTCTCGATCCCGGCCCGATTGAGCATCCCACCGGCTGCGATCTGCTCCTGCCTGGAGGCCCCTTTCTTGATTCTTCTGAGCACCTCGTCGCTGCCGCTCTCCAATCCGACATGGACTCTGGACAGGCCTGCCCGGGCCAGCTTTCTCAGCTCCTCTTCCCCTTTGTCCAGGATGTACCTTGACGATCCATAGACCGTGATCCGCTCCAAAAGGGGAAAAATCTCCCTGGCCGCACGGCAGACCTCGACCAGCTCATCCGTGGGCATGGCAATGGAATTCCCTGCCGGGAAAAACAGGGTGCGCACAGACTCACCCAGGGTCTGGCGGGCCTCACGCATGTCCGCGATGATCTCGGGAACCGGCCGGACCCTGAACCTTGGCCCCTTTTTGTAGACCAGGCAAAAGGTGCATCTGTTGTGGGGACAGCCTGCTGTAACCTGGATGAGCAGGCTGTCGGCCTCGCTCGGCGGCCTATAAATCGGACCTTCGTAACGCATTGCGGTTCTCCTCGTATGAAAATCATTCCCGGGGTCTGGTCTATAGAGTAAAAAAACCTCTCTATGAAGAGCCTTTGGGCATTTGAGGTGAGCCGGCAGTTTCTAAGTCAATGTTTCCAGAGGATTGAGCTTTGCAAACAGAT
>CAYOID010000093.1:0-10970 GCA_964403955.1 uncultured Desulfohalobiaceae bacterium
AAAAAAGGTCATTTTCCAGCCCAGAAGCGATACCTTTCTGGTCGACGAGTATGTTCAGCCGGTGATTGCCCAAAACATCGTGGATGTGATCAAGGACACCCCCATCATCGATTTCCGCGGGGCCTCGGACTTGGTCCCGGACGACGACACCATCTTCATGCGCGGTTTCAGCTCCAAGCGGTTCGTGACCTCCATAGACGGCTTGACCGTCAGGAAGAGCGGAGGCCGCCGGTCCAGCCACATCGTGGACTACAGCCTGATCCCGGCCTGGATGATTGAGGAGATCGAGGTCCTGCCCGGACCGCACTCGGCCCTGTATCCTGCAAAGTCCATCGGAGGGGTGCTCAACCTGAAGACCAGGACCCCGAGGCGTTACGAGACCTCCAAGCCAGAGGGCAAGGCCCAGGCTTCCTACCGGACCTACAACACCCAGAATCACAATCTGAACATCCATGGAGGCCATAAAGGGCTCATCTACGACCTTGGCGGCCAGCATTACTCCACGGACGGATTCCTGCGCAACAACGAGGCAGACATCAATACAGTCCATGGGCGGGGAGGATATGTCTTTGATCAGGGGGGATACCTGACCCTGAGCGGCACCTATACAGATGCGGATCGCCAGGTCCCGACCATCAATGACCCCAAGGATCCGCAATCAGGCTATGATTCCGACTATCCAATCATCGATTCAGATGTCAGCGGGTACTACGAGTCCCAGGACCCCACCTGGGACAAGATAGCCTATTCTTTGACTATGAACTCCAAGTATCCAACAGCATTCGGAGATGTCAGCCTGGACGCTTCCTACAGCTACGAAGACAGGGACCTGGAGTCTTTCAGACTGGACGGCAGCGATCAGTCCTGGGAGACACAGTGGTGGCAGTGGTCGGCCAAGCTCATGGATGAAATCCACTTCAATGATGCGCACACCTCCATCCTGGGCCTGGAATTCGCCCAGCTCTTCGACGGATATGGGCGGGTCGTTGGAGGTCATGACGGCTACTACGACGATGAGGAGCGTTTTCGGAACTGGGGCCTTTTTGCCGAGCACGCCTGGAGGATCACCCCCAGACTGGAGCTTACGGCCGGACTGCGGTATGAGTACTTGAAAGCCTATGTGGACAACTACGACCGAGACGGCAAGGCATACATCACCGGCCGGGACGATTGGATCGAGCGGACCTGGGACCAGCTCATCCCCAAGTCCTTTCTGACCTATGAGCTGGACGACCTGGCTTCCTGGCTGCGGGACACCAGCGTGTCCGTGGGCGTGAGCAGGATCTGGCGTGCGCCAGCGTACCACGGGGACGTCAACCCCCAGGGTCGACCGGCCGGGGCCTGGCTGGACCCGGAGAAAGGAATGGGCTACGACCTGGTCCTGCAGCGCAGGCTGTGGGGGGACATGCAGGTCAAGGCCGCCTTTTCCTACTATGAAATCGATGATTTCATCGCCACCAACAGCAAGTTCTCCAAGTTCGATCCCAGGTTCAACGACAATGTGCCTGCCGGACAGGAGTACAAGGACTACAAGCTCAACCTGGACGAGGTGCAGCGCAAGGGTCTGGAGCTTGGCATTCGCGGCCATCTCTTCGAGCCCCTTTTCATCTATCTGGGCTATGCCTATCTGGATTTCGAGAACAAGGGAGATGAGCCAGCCGGTGAGATCGAGGTCAGCAACCGGGCCAAACACCGGGTCAATGCCGGGCTGGAGTATGACCTCTTCGACACGACCAAGGTCCTGCTGGACTACAAGTATCAGGACGAACAGGTGGCCAGCATCTACAACTATCTGGGCGACGAGAAGTGGTCGTATGCCGAGGTGCCCATTGACGACTATCATGTCTTTGATCTGGCTGTGCAGCAGATCCTGTTCTCATCCTGGAAAGGGCTGAAGAAGGGCACGTTGACGGGGTACGTCAACAACCTGCTTGATGAAGAGTACGAAAACGTGGACGGCTTTCCAGCCACGGACCGGACTTTCGGGGTGGCCCTGTCGGTGAGCTTCTGATTGCGCAGCAGGTGTTGCCCATTCAGAAAACCGGACTGTTTCATGCCGGCGGCAAGAAAGGGGACTGCGTGACGGGTCACGTCAAGCTTGCCTTGTCTGAACGCTTCTTCTGGCTCCCCTCCTTGCCGCCTGTCTTCAGGCGGGAGGGAGGGGCAGGGGTGGGTTCTTTAACGGCGACACTGGAGACAAGACAGGAGTCCTCCTTGGTCCACAAAAGTGGCTCCCCTGAAGCTTGGTGATGGCTGAGATTTTCAGCGGCACAGAATTGTGGAGGTGAAAGTGGACATCACGCCCTGGCAGCACGAGCACACCTTTGGCCAGGACCGGAAGAGGCCAGGGGAAGGCAGGACCTTCGTGGTCATCGGAGTGACCGCGACCATGATGGTCATCGAGATTGCGGCCGGAGTGGCCTTTGGGTCCATGGCCCTGCTGGCCGACGGCCTGCACATGGCCTCCCATGCAGCGGCCCTGTCTATCAACGGGGTGGCCTACATCTACGCCCGCCGTCATGCCGGGGACCCCAGGTACAGCTTCGGCACCGGCAAGGTCAATGCCCTGGGGGGCTACACCGGGGCCATTCTCCTGGCCGTGTTCGCCCTGCTTATGGTCTGGGAGAGTGGGGACAGGATCATCTCTCCGGTGGAGATCGCCTTCAACCAGGCCATCGCCGTGGCGGTCCTGGGGCTGATCGTGAACGGGGCCTCGATGCTCATCCTTGGTCACGGCCATGATCACGAGGACCATGAGCACCAGGGGCATCATCACCACGACCACAACTTGAGAGCGGCCTATCTCCACGTCCTGGCCGATGCCCTGACCTCGTTTCTGGCCATCTTCGCCCTGCTGGCGGCCAAGTACCTTGGCGTGATCTGGATGGACCCCCTGATGGGCTTTGTCGGGGCGGCCCTGGTCTTCAAATGGTCCCTGGGGCTGCTGCGGACCACCAGCAGGGTCTTGCTGGACAGGCAGGGCCCGGCAGAGGCCCGGGAAAAGATCAGGCAGGGCCTCGAGGCTGACAAGGAGAGCCGGGTGACCGATCTTCACCTGTGGTCCATCGGACCGAACACATATTGCTTGATCGCTGCAGTCCTTTCCCAAAATGGCAAGACTCCAGACGACTACAAGCAGATGCTGCCCTCAGACCTCAACCTGGCCCATGCCAGCATCGAGGTGAATCATTCAGTCTTCGAACACCTGGCCTGAAGACGTGCCCTTTGCATCCATTCCCGGACAGCCGACCTGAACATGGTCTGATAGCCTCTGCGGCCGCCCAGCCCCTTGGTCCCGAACATGAAGTTGATCTCCACCACCAGGGGCTGACCAGCCGGGGGGAACATGATGTCGAAGGCGGCCAGGTCGATGCCGGTCGCGCGGGAGATATCCAGGGCCATGTCACGGCCCTGGCGCTGCAGGTCCGGCTCGAGACAGTGGTCCACCAAAGCGCCTTTGGAGACGTTGTTGTAGAAGGGGTCGGCTCCTGTCCGAAAGTAGCTCCGCACCAGGGAGCCCATGACCACGACCCGGAGGTCCCGGCCTCCGTGGTCGATCAACTCCTGGACAAGCACAGGCTCATGGCCCGGCAGGGAGTCCAGGGCATGGTGCAGGTCCGGGATGCTCTGAATGAGGAACACGGCCGAGCCGCCCCCTCCCGAGTCCCCTTTGAGCACAAACGGCAGGTCCATGGGCAGTCCATTGAGGCCGGCCTGGCGTCGAACCTCTTCGGGGTTCTGCAGGACCGCAGTTCGGGGATGGGGGATGGAGTGGTCGGTGAAGAGCTCGATCTGGGTGGCCTTGCCCCGAAAGGCGTACCTGGCCTGGAGCCTGGGAAAGTGATCCCTGGCCAGGGAGGCGATCTGCCGGTAGCGGCGGGGGGAAAAGTATCTGGGCATGAGCACCCCGGCCGCACCTGCGATCAGGTTCTCGGCGGCTTGATCCAGGAAGCCCAGGCCATGAATGTTCTCATCCAGCTTGATCTGGTGGTGCAGGGACACGAAGTACGGCGCTTGACCCATGGGCCAGGTGGTAACCCGATCCTGGCCTGAGGGCAAGAAAATCTTGACAGCAGGGGCATGACCAGGGATAAGGATGGTGCATTCGGTGGCTGTTGCTCCTGATCGAGTTCCATCACAAGCTTGATCAAAGTGCAACGGCTGAAAAGGGAAGCCGGTGTGATTCCGGCACGGTCCCGCCGCTGTGAACGGGGACGAAATCCGCACAGGCCACTTGGCTGTCACCGGCTCTTGGGAGCCGGCAAGCAGGCGGGGAAGGCGCGGAGAGTAGGGTGATCCGTGAGTCAGAAGACCTGCCGGATGCCAGAGCCCCGAATGGGAGATGGCAAATCCCCGGGCCGATTGAAGACAATCGGTTCGGGGATTTTTTTGTGTCCAGTTGGAGATCAAGGAGGTTGGGGTATGCTTGCAGCAAAGCTCATGGAGCCGGGCCGTCTCGAGGTTGGCCGCTCTCCGGATCCGGTCTGTCCTGAAAAAGGGGTGCTGGTCAGGATCAAGAGCTGCGGCCTGTGCTCGGCCGATGCCAGAATGGTCGGCAGCGGCCACAGGGCCTTGTCCTATCCCCGGATTCCGGGTCATGAGATGACCGGTGTGCTTGAGGAGTCAAGGTTCGATGGCCTTAAGCCGGGACTGCGGGTCCAGGTTGCCCCGGGCCTGAGATGCGGAGGCTGCCGCTTCTGCCTGCGCGGGGACGATCATCAGTGTCTGCACCGGGAGGTCTTCGGCTTTTCCAGGGACGGAGGTTTTGCGGAGCTGATCCCGGTTCCGCTGCAGGGATCGCTGCGCGGCGGGATCCATGCCTTGTCGGACGAGGTCGACTTCCGGGTGGGCACTCTGGCCGAACCCCTGGCCTGCTGCCTCAATGCTCAGTCCAAACTGGGCCTGAGTTCTTCCGACCGGGTTTTGATCATGGGCTGCGGGATCGTGGGGATTTTGCATGCCCTGGCTGCCTGGAAAAAAGGGGTTGCCGGACTGGCTGTGTGCGATCCTTTGGCAGAGCGGCGACGGATGGCAGAAGCCTGCGGAGTGGAACAGGTTCTGAACCCTGACCGGGACGAGGTCCGGGAGAGGATCATGGACTGGACAGAGGGATTGGGAGCGGATGTGATCATTCTGGCCTCCTCAGAAGTGATGCTGGACCAGGACCTTTTTGGCCTGCTGGCCAGGGGCGGAAGGGTGAGTGTCTTCAGCGGGGGGTTGCCTGAAGATCAGGGATTGGGCATTCCCCTGTCCGCTGTCCACTATCGGGAGGCCCAGCTCTCCGGGTCTTACGGCTGCAGGAGCGGGGACAACAGGGCTGCTCTGGAGATCATCGCTGCCCGGCCCAATTTCTTTTCTGGTTTGATCGACAACGTGATCAAACTTCAGGAGGTGGATCAGGGGCTGAAGCAGACACGAAACAGAACCAGCTTGAAAACCGTGCTGGAGGTAAGAGATGACTGAAGGCATGAGATGGCTGGCAAAGACTGTGAACAGGCTCATCTCCGGCAGGGGACTCTCCAGGCAGGAGACTCGGCAGGCAGGGCTGATGATCCTGAATAACGAGGTCGAAGAGATGCAGCAGGGAGCCTTTTTGGCTGCGGTCACAGCCAAGGGCCCGACTCCCGGGGAGATGGCGGGGCTCTGGGATGCGGTCATGGAGGCGGATACGGCCGTCGTGCCCGGATCAGACCGCATGAGCCTTGTTGAAAACTGCGGTACCGGCATGGATGGGCTCAAAACCTTCAACATCAGCACAGCCGCCGCCATCACCGCGGCAGCATGCGGGGCCCGACTGGCCAGACATGGGTCCAGGGGGCTGACCTCGAAGTGCGGAACAGTGGATGTGTGCGAGGCCCTGGGTGTGGATGTGGAATGCGGGGTCGACCTGGTGGCCCGCAGTGTGGAGCAGTCCGGCATCGGCCTTTTCAACGGCATGAGCTCGAAGGTCCATCCCCAGGGGCTGTTTCGCATCCTGTCCAAAATCGGTTTTGGGTCCATTCTGAACATTTCGGCCTCGCTGGCCAACCCCATGCAGCCAAGGCTTGCAGTCCGAGGTGTGTACGCCAGGGAGATGATTCAGCCCGTTGCCCGAACCATGCACACCATCGGCTATGAGCACGCCTACATCATTCACGGAGAGACGAAGGACGGTACAATGGGCATGGACGAACTGTCACCACTGGGGCGGTCCTGGGTGGCCGAGCTTTTGCCTGACGGAAGAGTCATCGAATATGAGATCCAGGCTGCGGCTTTTGGGATACACTGCCACGAAGACGAACTCCTGGCTGGAGGAAACGGTCCGGAAGACGAGGCGCTCAAGATCCTGGACGTGTTTTGCGGACGGGAAAGGGGTGGTCGGCTGCTCACAATAAGCCTGAATGCAGCCCCTGTTCTCTGTCTGGCAGGGCTGGCAGGGGGCATGAAGGAGGGGCATGAGAGAGCCGTGGAAGCCATCCGCTCAGGGGCGGCACTGGAGACGCTCAAGGCCTGGGTCGCTCATCAGAACAGGGACCCGGAGAAGGGGAAGAGGAAGCTGGCCGGGCTTCTGCAAAAGCTCGATGTCAGAAAGGATGACCCAAAGGAACGCATGGCCGGTGCGGCCTGAGTGCTCAATGGTCAAAATGATGGTTCATACCAGATAAAAGCCCAGCTCTTTGTCGTAGGCCGGGGGGTTGATGAATTCGATCCCGATGCGATTCTGATCAACGTGACGAGCCAGAGCCTCCCTCCTGATCCGGCTTTTCCTGGGGTTGTCCAGGATGAATTCGATCGAGAGCCTGTCTCCGGATTTGATGTCCGAGGGACCGATGGTGGTCATCTTCAAACCCTTGAAGGAGACATCTTCAACCAGGACCTCTCCGGACGAGCCTGTCCGCTGGTTGCGGTACTGGCCGTTCAGATCGACGCGTTTTCGAAAGTATCGGCGTTTTTCATTGTGGTAGCTGGAATCCTCTGCAGGGGGCTGTGTGGCTTTTGTTTCTGTTTCTGGTTGCGGGCAGAAAGGTCTGAGGTTTTTGTCTTGCATATAGGCCAGGACATCCTCCACAGTAGGGAGGTTGCCCAGCTTCTTCAGGTTTTCTTTTTTCAGATCGCTCTGGCCTGCGTTCCGGAAAAGGACCCAGTGCTGGCTGTGACTTTTTTTGGCCACCAGCACAGGCTTCCCGTGATGAACACCAAGGATCATTGTGAGCTTGCCCTGTTCCTGACTGGGGACCTTTCGGAAATCAACAAGTTTCATGGTTCAAGCACTATTTAAAAAATAGAAGACTTTCTTATTAAAACCTCACACAGGAGTCAAGCGGAAGCCTCCTTCAGAATGTTTCTCCGGGCTGGCGGGGACGTGAGCAGTCTCTCGTATGAAACTTCATGAGGAAGAACCCCTCACCTCTCACCCCTACGGGCAGGCTTTTTTGAGCTTGAATGACATTGGGCCCTGTCTGTATGCCACGATGTGCAAAAAGCAGCTCTTTGTTCCCTGATGGGCGCAAAAAGAGCATGATTCGAAAGGCGTGGACGTACAATACGCCCTTGTGCAGGATCAGGATGGATGTTCATGGGCACCAGACACAGGTGCAGCTCAGGGCCACAGAGGACATTGAGTCCATCTGATCAAGCCTTACTGCCGACGTTCCAGCCCCCCGTGGCTTCGGCTGTTTTGAGCTGCATTGCAGCTCTCGAGCCCCAGAGTCTCTTGGCACATAATATGCTGGACTGTTGGGACAAGAGTGGTTCAAGTGAAACATTGATCCTGTCGGGAGGTCTCCATGGTCAACGATCTTGAAAGAAGAGAGGCGGCAGAGTTGGAGGGTATCGCCTCTTTTCTCGAAAATCGGACCTCTACCCGCTCAGAGCTGATTGCCCTGCTGCAGATGGTTCAGAAAAGACTGGGCTACATTTCAGAGCAGTCCATCAGCCTCCTGGCCAGCCACTTAGGCCTCTCCCAATCCCAGGTGTTTGGGGTGGCCTCATTCTTCAATCAGTTCAGGTTCAACCCCCCAGGGAAGCATCAGATCAAGGTCTGCCTGGGGACCGCCTGCCATGTCTGCGGCGGGGACATCATTCTGGAAAACTTCGAGCGCAAGCTCGAGCTCGAGGAAGGACAGACCACTGAGGACAGGGAGTTCAGCCTGGACAGGGTGGCCTGCGTTGGGTGCTGTGCCCTGGCTCCTGTAGCCCTGGTCGGAGATGAAGTGTATGGTCATATGGCCCCGAGCAAGATCGAGGGCCTGTTCACGAAGCTGGAAACCCAGAAGCAGATGAAGGACAGGCAGCAGCATGGGCAACCATCGAGCTGATCAGGACTATCAAAAGCTCAAGGAGCAGGCTGACCGGAAATGGGAGGCCCTGACCACCAGCACTGTCCCGGTGATTCACATCGGGATGGCCACCTGCGGTCTTGCTGCCGGGGCGCAGGAGACCAGAGAGGCTTTTGAGCAAGCCCTGGTCAAACATTCCATAGAGGCCAGGATTCATCCGGTGGGCTGCCTGGGCCACTGCTACGGAGAGCCTCTGGTGACCATCGATCATCCGGAATCAGGCTTTCCCCCCATCATGTATCAGCAGGTCACACCTGGTAAGGCGATCATGCTGGTCAAGAGCTATCTGGCCGGGGGTGATCCCTGCCTGGAACATGTTTACGGAGCCATGGAGGACAATGAGCTTTTGCCCTCGGTGATGCTCTTTTCCCGTTTCAACCAGGAAAAGAGGATCATCATGGAGCGATGCGGGCGCATCGACCCCACGGACATCTGGGAGTACATAGCCCAGGGCGGCTACAGCGCTCTGGCCAGAGCACTGTGCCTGTCCCCGGAAGATGTGCTTCATGAGATCAAGGACTCGGGACTGCGGGGGCGGGGCGGAGCCGGGTTTCCTGCGGGAAGAAAATGGGAGCTGGCTGCAGGCCATCCAGGCACGACCCGGGTGATCTGCAATGCGGACGAGGGCGACCCCGGGGCGTACATGGACAGGACCATTCTGGAGAGCAACCCCCATCAGGTCATTGAAGGCCTGATCATCTGCGCCCTGGCTGTTGGAGCCCAACACGGGATTCTCTATGTCCGGGCCGAATACCCCCTGGCAGTCGAGAGGCTGGCCATGGCCCTGGACCAGGCCAGGCAGCTCGGTCTTCTCGGCCAGACCGTTCTGGGGAGTCAGACCGGAGTGGACATCGAAATTTTTCAGGGTTCAGGGGCCTTTGTCTGCGGGGAGGAGACCGCTCTGATTCAATCCATCGAGGGCTTCAGGGGCATGCCCCAGCACCGTCCACCCTACCCGGCTGAAAAAGGATTGTTCGGCGAGCCTACAGTGATCAACAATGTCAAGACATTGGCTACTGTTCCTCAGATCATCGAGCATGGCGCGGCCTGGTTCAGAGAGACCGGCACAGAATCCAGCCCGGGCACGGCCATCTTTTCCGTGGTCGGTGACGTGGTTCACCCGGGCCTGGTGGAGGTGCCAATGGGGGTGACCCTGAAAGAGCTCATCTTTGATATCTGTGGGGGGATTCCCAAAAAGAAAAAGTTCAAGGCCGTGCAGATCGGGGGGCCTTCGGGGGGGTGTTTGCCGGAGTCGTTTCTGGAGACCAGGATCGACTTCGACACCCTCAAAGAGGCCGGGGCCATGATGGGGTCTGGAGGCCTGGTGGTCATGGATGATGAGACCTGCATGGTCGATGTGGCCAAATATTTTCTTGATTTTACTCAGAAAGAGTCCTGCGGCAAGTGCACATTCTGCCGGATAGGGACCAAGCATCTCCTGGACATCCTGAAGAGAATCACCAAAGGGCAGGGAGAGGAGGGGGACTGCGAACGGCTGCTGTGGCTCAGCCGGATGGTCTCGCTGGGATCTCTGTGCGGATTGGGCAGGACCGCCCCGAACCCGGTCCTGACCTCGCTGTCCTACTTCAGGGAGGAGTATGAGGCCCATATCCGGGAGAAGCGCTGCCCGGCCATGATGTGCAGGGAGCTCATAGCCTATTACATCGATCTGGATGCCTGCAAGCGAGGCTGCGACGCCTGCGTCACCTGCTGTCCCACCGAAGCGGTCTTCACCACCAAAAACCGCAAGAAAGGCATAGACCTGACCCTGTGCGTCAAGTGCGGCGAATGCATGACCGCCTGTCCCCCGGAGTACGACGCCGTGCGCAAGGTGTCCCCGCCGGAGCTGGCACCGGTGATCGAAAAACCCCCTCAGGCCAGTGCTGTCGGAAGCGGCGCCGGCGCATAGACACAGGAGAGCCATGAACCAGAAAGACGGTCAGATCAGGATTGAGGTCGATGGACGTCAGCTGAAGGTTGCCCCCGGCATCAGCGTCCTCCAGGCCTGCCTGGAGAGCGACATCTTTATCCCCAATCTGTGCTGGATGGAATCCATGACCCGGCCCCCGGCCTCCTGCCGGCTCTGCTTCGTGCAGGTTGAAGGGCGGGACAGGCCCCAGACCTCCTGCACCCTGGAGGTGGAGGAGGGCATGGTTGTCCGCACCGACACTGACGAGGTCAGGGAGCTGCAGCGAAGCGCCTTTGAGCTGCTGATGTCCGCTCACGACCTGAGAGGCAAGGAGTGCCCTGGACACAGGCAGTGCCAGCTGCAGCGGATTTCCAGGTTCCTGAAAGTCAGCCTCAAGCCCCGGAACGTGCCTGTTCTGGCCTTTGGCAAAGACATTGAGACCTCCCATCCCTGCCTGAACTACGATCCAGGGAGGTGCGTGCTCTGCGGGCGGTGCGTCCATGTGTGCGCACAGCAGAGCGGAGTGCAGGTCCTGTCCTTCGCCTATCGAGGCATCAAGACCGTGATCAGCTTGTTGGGAGCCCGGGAGCTGGAGGCTGAGCACTGCCTGTCCTGCCTGGCCTGTGTTCAGGCCTGCCCCGTGGCCGCCCTGACCCTGAAGGAAGAGTTTGAAGCCGTCAGCCCTTAACCCAAGTTTACGGCAACGAAGGCCGATTTTTAAAAAAATTGACCTTTATTGCCTT
>CAYOID010000094.1:0-10522 GCA_964403955.1 uncultured Desulfohalobiaceae bacterium
GCTCCCCTTGAATGCTCCCCTTTTCCAAGGGGAGCTGTCCGCAGGACTGAGGGGTAGGGGGAGCTGCCCGCAGGGCTGAGGGGTTCTTCATCATGAAGTTCATACAATGGAGAGATCGTATTCGCGGCCATGTATTGCAGCGAGGTGTGCTGGTCATTGCGCTGGTCCTGTCAGCCGCTGGTTTCGCCCTGGCCTGGGAGGGTCAGAGCCTGACGGTGCTCAGCGGAAAAGCTTTCGTGGCCGAGCAGGGGGACGGCACGCAGCTCAGGGTGAATCTCTACGGGCTCGAAGTGCCGGGTCGGGACAGCTCCCCCAGGCTGTGGCGCGAGTCCAGGGACCGGCTGGATCAGCTGCTGCAGGGGACCCGGCTGGCCATTGAGGATGTTCGGGTCTTCAAGGATGGGGTCAGGCAGAGCCTGGTCTATCTTGAAGGCGACGGGGAGTGTGTGAACGAGGACATGGTCAGGTCAGGCCATGCCTGGGTCGATCCCATGCAGTGCAAGCTCGTTGACTGCGGCCATTGGTACGGGCTCGAAAAGCAGGCCAGAGAGCAGGAGCTCGGGATCTGGGCCAGTCCCCGATCTCAGGGGCTGGACCTTTCGGGTGTCCCGGACCAGGGCACTCTCATGGGCTGCCCCGGGTGTCAGCTGAGATAGGCCATCAGGAGTCTCGGTCTTCAGGAGCAGGGGTCAGTTTTTCGGCCTGGGCCTTGAGCTTTTGCAGGAGCTTGAGCCCAAGGTTGACCGGGTCGGTTTCCCCAAGCAGCTCATCCATGTCCGGGGCGTCCTCAAAAGGCCTGGACGCATCCAGCAGAGACAGGGCCATGGTGGGTTTGTCCCGGATCAGGGCCACCAGGTCCTGCAACCCAAGCCGGTCCGTCTCGTCCAGGGGCAGGTCCTGCCGGTCCAGGGTCCACTCCATGAGCTCCGGCGCTCCCAGGGTGGCCGGGAAGACCGGCTGGTCCGCTTTCTGGAGCAGGGTCCGGCAATGGGTGTTCAATGGGTTGGATCTGGCTTTTTCCAGGTTCCTGGTGGTCAGGGTCAGGTTGTGCATCGCAGCCTCCGAATCCTGGGCTGAACATGGATGCAAAAGGGCTGGGTCCGGGATATCTGAACCCAGCCCTGATCCTCAATCGTCAAAGTCGCCTGCCGGGCCCTTGTCCGAAGAGAGACTCCGAGCCCTTTCAATGATCTTCTCCCTGGTCCATTCGGCCTGATCTTCGATCTGCTCGGCAGTGGGGCCGGGATCAGGTGAGTTGTTCTTGAGGATGTCTTCAATGGCCAGAGGGGCGGTGTCCCGGGCGTTGAACACCTCGGTGAGCATGGTGTAGACAAAGTCCTCCACAGCCTTGATCATCCGTTGACGAACCTCTTTGGGCTGGCCCAGGAGCTTGTTTTCAAAGGGCAGGTTCAGCTTCTTGAAGTCGCCGCCCTTCAAGCCTTTTTCCGCTGCATAGGCAGTGATCTCCTGCCAAACTTCATCACTCATGCCCTGGTTTTCCATCTTGATGAAGTTGCCCTGCTCGTCCAGGATGGCGTTGCCATAGTCGTTGACCTTGACTCCCCAGGAGATCATCTGCAGGGCGGTGGCCACATTGGCCTTGGTGGTCCTGGTCTTCTGGGCGATCTCCCGCAGGTGGGCGGAGCTGTTGCCTGATGTGCCGTGCTGGGCTCCGGCCACATTGTAGGGCTTGAGGATCTCGTGGATCTTGCGGGTCAGCTCCACGTCGATGTCGTCCCCGGTTGCTTCCAGGCCATGGGTTGAACCATTGTTCAGGGCGATCCAGTTGGGGAAGATCTTGTGGGCGTTGAGCCCCTGGATGAGGAACATGGCCTCGTCCGGAGTGGAGAGCCCTGCTTTGCCCTTGATCTCCCCAACTTCGGTCTCCAGCCCGGCCCATTCGGGAACCAGGGGTTTGAGCTCGATGCTGGTCAGCAGGTTCTTGTCATCCGGAAGATGAGAAGCGTCAATGGCGATAGAGGTCAACCCGGCATCGAACAGGCTGGGGATTTCAACCTTGGCCGCCTGGATGTCCTCTTCTTTTTTGATCCCGTAATGGTCGCCGTGGATGGCCACTGGAATGGTGATGCCCAGCTCGTTGCAGGCCGCATCCACCTGCCGGGCGATGTTCCACAGGCTGACCGGACAATAGGCGTTGGCCCCGCCCTCTGACTTGGCAATCTCGATGATCAAGCAGGAGTTGGCCTTCTGGGCTCCAAGCAGGGCCCCTTTGAGCACGAAACTGTTCCTGGCGTTGGCTGCCATGGCGATGGACTGGCCTTTGGCCCGCATGGCCCGGTCAATATACTTTCCGCTCACCAGCAGGGCTTTGGAATTGGGAAACAGCTCGGCAACATTGGGCGGGCGGCCAGCCTGGACGCACTTTTCCAGGTCTGTCTGGCTGATCTGCTGTGCCATATCATGGCCTCCTTTTTCTTGTCCTGTCGGCGAAGTCTCTGGCAACCCCGACATCTTCAGTTTTGACGGAAGGGGACGTACGTCCCGGATGTCTCTCCAGTGGATTGAGTGTGGCCATCGCCAAGTATTTCAGCCACAAAAACTGTTGAGCACACACAGTAATTCATACAAAGCGTGACCTTGTCAAGTCGAGCCAACCCGGAAGTGATGCAGTGGTTGAAAATCTCTTGACAAGGTACGCTCCATGATTACTGTAGCTTTCGCCGACCCAAGGGTCTGATCGCGGGTCCTGAGGTTGGGATGGGCAACCAATCCCGGGGGATGCCGGATGACGATGAACTCCCGAACTTTCTTTTGCGCAGCACGTGGCCAAGACTTTCCCGGCTGAGACCTCCCCCGGGTCTCCATATACATTCAACCGCAAATCAGGTGTGAAGGACATGCCCATATACGAGTTCTACTGCCCGGATTGCCATACCATCTTCAACTTTCTCTCCCTTCGGGTCAACACCACAAAGCGGCCTGATTGCCCTAAATGCAACCGTCCCGGCCTGGAGCGCCGGGCTTCTTTGTTCGCCATTTCCAAAGGCCTTGAAGCGCCTGACGAGGATGGTATGCCCGATCTGGACGAATCCAGGATGGAGCAAGCCATGCAGCTCATGGCCAGAGAGGCCGATTCCCTTGACGAGGATGACCCCAAGCAGGCCGCCAGGCTGATGAAGAAGCTCTTCGACTCCACCGGTCTGGAGATGGGGCCGAGTATGGAAGAGGCCATGCGCCGCATGGAGGCTGGCGAGGATCCGGAACAGATTGAGGCCGACCTTGGCGATGCCCTGGAGAGTGAAGACTTTTTTGCAGCGGCCAAAAAGGTCTCCAGAGGACAGGGCCGTCCGCCTGCCCGGGATGAGACCATCTACGATCTTTGATCCAGCGCAGCCTCCGGTTGTGCTCAAAGATCCACATTGCCCTGCCCTAGTTGAAATCACCCCGAAATAGATTTACATTCCCTGTGCATCCGGCACGGACAGTGAAAGTTTCATACGAGATGCTGCTTGCGTCATGCCGCTGCCTGAGGCTGAAGAAAAGGCAGGAGGCCACTGATCGCGACAACCAGCAGGAGCATTGTGCGCACCCCATTCACCCCTGATCCAGCGCATCCTTTTCAGTTGGTCAAGTTCCTGTCTTGGAGCTCTCTGGCGCTCATCCTGGCCACGAGCATTTTCCTGGTGGTGGTTGTCGGCAACTATGCCAAGCAGACCGTGCTGGAAAAGGACAAAGAGTTTGCCAGGCTGCTGGCTGAGAATTTGAATCATCAGATCTATCAGCGCTTTACTCTGCCCACTGTCCTCGGGTTCGGCAGGATTCAGCTCAAGCAGCAGCCGCAGTACGAGAGGCTGGATCAGGTGGTCCAATCCACCATCCATGGCTTCAAGGTCCTCAAGGTCAGGATCTACGATCTCCAGGGCACGGTGTCGTATGCCATGGAACCGGAGCTGGTCGGCCAGACCGGACTGGGAGGGCAACCCCTTCGTCAGGCCATGGGAGGGGTCATCAAGTATGAGGTCTTGAAGGAAAACGACTCCCTGTGGTCCTTTCTCAAGCTCAATCTGCCTGAGCAGAGCTATGTCCTGAGGACCACATTTCCATTGCGGACCGAGCAGAGCCTCTCGCCCAGGCATGAGGGGACGATCATCGGCATCCTGCAGCTGACCCAGGACATCACCACCGACTATGAATCCATCACCACCTTTCAATGGCTCATCGCCTCGGTGGCCCTGTTTTCCTCCCTGGTGCTCTTTCTGCTCCTGTACGTGATCATCGTCAGGGCGGACAATCTTCTGGCCGAGAGGATCGGCGAGAAGGAGCGGCTGGAACGCCGGCTGCACCAGAATGAGAAATTGGCCAGCATGGGAAGGATGATGGCCAGCATAGCCCATGAGATCCGGAATCCACTGGGCATCATCCAGTCCAGCGCGGAGCTGCTCTTCAAAAAGGCGGAGTCGGACTCCAGCCCGGCCTCCAGGCTTTCCAAGGCCATCTTTGATGAATCCCAGCGGCTGAGCAGGACCGTGAATGACTTTTTGGACTATGCCCGGCCCAAAGAGCCGGATCTGAGACCAGTGGACCTGGCTGATCTCCTCAGGCAGGGGGTCACCTTTCTTGATCCGGAACTGAAGGCCAAGCAGATCGAGATCGCGGATGACCTTCCGGACACGATTCAGGTCGACGGCGATCCTGACCTCTTGTACCGGGCCATGTACAATCTCCTGACCAACGCCTGCCAGTCCATGAACGGGGCTGGAAGCGTCAGTCTGAGGTGGTCTGAAGAGG
Source organism: uncultured Desulfohalobiaceae bacterium (assembly GCA_964403955.1). Lineage (GTDB taxonomy): Bacteria > Desulfobacterota > Desulfovibrionia > Desulfovibrionales > Desulfothermaceae > CAYOID01. The sequence goes on from CAYOID010000094.1 coordinate 4,750, forward strand.
ATCGCCGTCTGGAAATTGTCGACAGCGGACCCGGCTTTGAACCGGACCTGACCGAGCAATACGTCGAACCTTTTTTCACCACCAAGGACACTGGAACCGGCCTGGGCTTGGCCATTGTGGACTCCATCCTCAAAAAGCACGGGGCGGTGCTGAGTCTGGGCAACGCTTCCCAGGGCGGAGGAAGGGTCACGGTGACCTTCCCCGGCAGGAAAGGTCACAGCCCCTCCCAGTGAGGTCAGTGACCCTCATGCCGTTCTGAACCGGCGACACACATGCACCAGACCGAACTCAAGGGTCTGGGGGACAGGTACCCATATGGCTTCACACATCCTGGTCATCGATGACGAGCAGAACTATCTGCTCCTGTTGGAGACCCTGCTCAGCGACGAGGGATACACGGTGACCGCGCTGCAGGATCCCCAGCTGGCCCTGGACTACCTGGCCGAGTCCGAGGTCGACGTGATCATCACAGACATGAAGATGCCCCACCTCTCAGGCCAGGACGTGCTGGAGCATGTCAAGAAGAACTTCTCCTTCATTCCGGTCCTGATCATGACCGCATACGGCAGCGTGGACGGGGCTGTTCAGGCCATGAAGTGCGGGGCTTTCGACTACATCAGCAAACCCTTTTCCAACGACGAGCTCCTGCTGTCGGTGAACAAGGCCGCCAAGATGAGCTACTCCGAGCAGCAGAACAGGCTGTTGCGCAAGTCCCTGGAGGACAAGCACGGTCTGCATGCCATCGTGGGTCAGAGCAAAGGGATGCGCCAGGTGCTGGACCTGGTGGATCGGGTGGCCTCGAGCACCAGCACTGTGCTGATCACCGGGGAGTCTGGAACCGGCAAGGAGCTGGTGGCCAGGGCCCTGCACTACGCCTCCCAGAGAAAAAGCGGCCCGTTCATCTCGGTCAACTGCATGGCCCTGAATCCCGGGGTTTTGGAGAGCGAGCTCTTCGGGCATGAGAAGGGGTCCTTCACCGGGGCAGTGGTCAAGCGGCGGGGCCGGTTTGAGTCAGCCCATACCGGGACCCTCTTTCTGGATGAGATCGGGGAGCTGTCCCAGGACATGCAGGTCAAGCTGCTCAGGGTCCTCCAGGATCATGAGTTCGAGAGGGTTGGCGGCAGCGTCCCGATCCGGGTGGACATCAGGCTGGTGGCGGCCACGAACAAGGACCTGAAGAATGCGGTTGAACAGGGCAAGTTCAGGGAGGATCTGTTCTACCGCCTGAACGTGGTCAACATCCACCTCCCGCCCCTGCGGGAGAGAACCGAAGACATCCCCCTGCTGTCCGCCCACTTTCTCCGCAAGCTGAGCCAGGAAAACGAGAGGCGGGTCACCGGCTTCAGCACCGAGTCCATGCAGGCCCTGTGTGCCTATGACTGGCCCGGCAATGTGCGGCAGTTGGAGAATGTGGTCGAGAGATGCGTTGTTCTGGCCAGGGGGGAGGTCATCGAATACGACGAGCTCCCCTCGGAGCTCAGGGACGAATCCACGCAATACAAGAGTGCTGCCGACCTGCTGCCAGCAGAGATCAACCTGGGGGACACCCTGGAGAAGATCGAAGCCGCCCTGATCAGGCGGGCCCTGGTCCGGAGCGATTTTGTCCAGGTCAAGGCCGCGGACATGCTGGGGATATCCAAGAGCCTTCTGCAGTACAAGCTCAAAAAATACAACATCTCCGGCAAGCAGTAGCCTCGGAATGACAGGCCAGAAGAGCGTTTCGCAATTCATCGATCATATTCGGCGTTCGGACAGGTTCGCCGATCAGATCGTCCACCATGCCCAGCTCCCGCCGGTTCCCCCCAGATTTGCAGACGTCTCCAGCCCCTGGCCCGAGCCCATCCGCCTGCTGCTGCAGGGGATGGGGGTGCGCAGGCTCTTCTCCCACCAGGCCGAGGCCATCGACCACATTCGATCCGGACAGCACACGGTTGTCTCCACGTCCACGGCCAGCGGCAAGAGCCTGGTCTACACTCTGCCGGTTCTGGAAAAGATCCTGGGCGACCCCAGGAGCCGGAGCCTGTACCTTTTTCCCCTCAAGGCTCTGGCTCAGGACCAGTTCAAGACCCTGCAGGAGATCATGCTCGGCTGGACTGGATCGGTGCGGCCAACCGCAGCGATCTATGATGGGGACACCAAGCAGCACGAGAGGGTCAGGATCAGGAAAAACCTGCCGAACATCCTGTTCACCAACCCCGAGATGCTCCACCTGGGCATCATGCCCCATCATCACCTCTGGGCCGAGTTCCTGTCCGGATTGGATTTTGTGGTGGTCGATGAAGTGCACACCTACCGAGGGGTCATGGGTTCCAACATGTCCTGGGTCTTCAGGAGGCTGCTCCGCTTGTGCCGGTATTACGGGGCAAGTCCGACTTTTGTCTTCTGCTCGGCCACAGTGGGCAACCCGCGTTCCCTGTCCAGCGACCTGACCGGGCTGGAGGTCTCGGCCGTGACCGAGAGCGGAGCCCCCCAGGGCACAAAGCATGTGGTCTTCATCAACCCCCTGTTCGGGGCTGCCAGCAATGCCCTGGCCCTTTTGGAAGAGGCCCTGCCGCGAAAGCTGAGGACCATTGTCTACACCCAGTCCAGAAAGATGACCGAGCTCATCGCCATGTGGGCCGCCCAGCGCTGCAAGCAGGACGCAAGCCGGATCAGCGCCTACAGATCGGGTTTTCTGCCTCAGGAGAGACGGTCTATCGAGACCCGTCTGTCCAGCGGCGAGCTTCTGGCTGTGATCTCCACCAGCGCCCTGGAGCTGGGAATCGACATCGGGGCCCTGGATCTCTGTCTTTTGGTGGGCTATCCGGGCTCGGTCATGGCCACCTGGCAGAGGGGCGGCCGGGTGGGACGCCAGCAGCAGGACAGCGGCATCTTTCTCCTGGGGCATGAGGACAACCTGGACCAGTACTTCATGGCCAACCCGGAGGCCTTTTTCCAAATGCAGCCTGAAGATGCGGTCATCAACCCCTTCAACCCCTCGATCATGTCCAGTCATCTGCAGTGCGCGGCAGCGGATCTGCCTCTGCAGGCCACAGAAGATCTGCTCCAGGCCGACGAGGTCAGCAGGGTTGTCGCCGGGCTGGTCTCCAGGGGTGATCTGTTGCGCAGCGCAGGGGGCGAGGTCCTGTTCGCCAGGAAAAAAGGGGTTCAGGGCGAGGTTAACCTCAGAGGGGCGGGCCGGGTGATGACCATCCTGGACCAGGCCTCGAAGGCCTGCATTGGGAGCATCGACACGCACCGGGCCTGTCACGAGACCCATCCCGGCGCAGTCTACCTGCACCGGGGCCGAACCTTTGTGATCCAGGAGCTGCGGATGGAACAAGGGGTTGTGCTGGCCTGGGAACAGGCGGTCAACTACTTCACCAGGGCCAGGACGGAGAAGGAGACGGATATCCTGGAACAGCTCTCGTCCAGGCAGGTCCTGGGCACCAGGGTCTGCCTGGGCCGGCTGCGGATCACGGAGCGCATCACCGGGTATGAAAAGCGGCTGGTCAAGGGGCAGAAGTTGATCGAAATCGTGCCCTTGGATCTGGATCCCCTGATCTTCGAGACCGAGGGGCTTTGGGTGGAGATCCCGCACCGCCTGCGCCTCCAGGTGGAAGAGCAGCGTATGCACTTCATGGGGGGGATTCACGCCGTGGAACATGCCATGATCGGGATTCTGCCTTTGCTGGTGCTCACCGACCGCAGCGACCTGGGCGGGATCTCCCAGCCGGCCCATCACCAGCTGAACCAAGCCACGGTCTTTGTCTACGACGGCATCCCTGGCGGGGTAGGCTTGACCAGACAGGCCTTTACCAGGGCCGAAGAGATGCTGGCCAGGACCCTGGAGGCCATTCAGTCCTGCTCGTGCGAGCTGGGCTGCCCGTCCTGCGTTCATTCTCCAAAATGCGGCTCGGGCAACAAGCCCCTGGACAAGCAGGCGGCCCTGGTGGTGCTCAAGGGGCTGTGCTCCGAACACGAGCCGCTGGCTGCTGGAGAGCCTGTTGTCTGCTCGAACCCCGCGCCTTCGGAGCCGCGACGAGTCCAGTCCCCATCCCGGCCTGTCCAGGCACGCAGGCGGCCGGCCCGCTTCGGGGTCCTTGACCTGGAGACCCAGCGTTCGGCCCAGGAGGTGGGAGGCTGGAGCAGGCCGGATCGCATGGGCATGAGCTGCGCGGTCCTCTACGACAGCGCGGAGGACGCTTTTTTCGACTTTCGCGAGGAAGATCTGGAGCGGCTCCTGGCACACCTGGGCCAGCTTGAGCTGGTGGTGGGGTTCAACATCACCCGCTTCGACTATGCAGTGCTCAAAGGTTACACCGACTTTCCCCTGCACACCCTGCCCACCCTGGACATGCTCCAGCGGGTCTACAGCCGCCTCGGCTACCGCCTGTCCCTGGATCACCTGGCTTCGGCCACTCTGGGGGTCACGAAGTCGGGGAACGGTCTGCAGGCCTTGCGCTGGTGGGCTGAAGGCCAGATCGAAAAGATCGTGGCCTACTGTCGGCAGGACGTGGCCTTGACCAGGGATCTGTATGTCTTTGGCCGGGAGAATGGGTACCTGCTCTTTCGGAACAAGGCCAAGGCTCTGGTCCGGGTTCTGGTCGACTGGTGATGGACAGCCTTGCCGTCCATGACCCCCCGCATTTTCCCCTACTGCTTTTTCTTTTTCACATCCACCAGCTTGCTCGTGGTGAAGACCCGACCGTTGTCCAGGAGCACGAATTCGCCCCCATAGGGATCGTCCGGGATTTCCTCGACCAGCCCCTTGGCGACCAGGTCGTCAAGGCCCTGGGGCAGTGAGCCGAATCGGTCCCTGTACTCCTGGACCTTTCTTTCCAGGGTGTTGATGCGCTCCAGGGCGGTCAGCCTCTTTTCCAGGTAGTGACGAAGATTGGGGTCATGGGTCCCGGCCAGCATCTGGCGCAAAAAGGCGATGCCCACCTCGGTCCGGTTGCCGTAGAGGCTCAGGCGGGCGGCCAGGCCCTTGAGGTAGGACGGGGCCCCCGGCTTGACCGAGGCCTGCTGGAGGTACTCCGAGGCCTGGGCAAACTCTTTCTGGAAGTAGAAGTGGTTGAAGCCCACAAAGTAAAGGGGGCGAAAGTCTTGGGAGCGGTGCTCGGCCGCCTTGAGGAGCAGGGCATTGGCCTGGTCGAACATCCCAGCCTGCCAGGTGAGCATCATCTGGCCGAAAAGATAGGGGTCCCAGAACCTGGGGTCCAGCTCGGTGATGTTCTCCAGCAGGGTGTGGACCATGGCCCACTCCTGCTGGCTGGGCTTGATATCCTGGCCGATCTTCTGCCCGATCACGGTCATGGTCTTCAGGAACAAAAAGTCGGCGATCACACCGTCGAACTCCAGGCTCAGGGTCTTGAGCACCGGGGCGGGAAGCTGGCCGAAACGGCTGATTTTTTCCGAGGCGTACTTGGTGCGCAAGTCGTAGTTCTTGGAGGTTGAGACGATGCTCAGGGCAATGGCCGCTCCAAGCAGAGCTATTTTGAGCGCTGATTTCATGGCAACGGAGCCTCATACTGGTGAGATGCTTGGTTGACCATGGTTGTCCTCCGACTACGAACTTTTCCCCTCATGTGCACCCCTATTCTAAGGGGAGCAGTAAGAGGAGCATCCTCAAAAGTTTCTGCCCTGATCAAACTGGCAGATTTAACCCCAGAGCTATCAATCATTCAAATCAATTTTTATTGATTAAAATCAAAAAGATATGTGTCAGCCCTGCCTGAGGCCTGGTCTTTACCCACACATAGGACAGTGGGTCTGAAGAAAGATTTTTTTA
>CAYOID010000095.1:0-10121 GCA_964403955.1 uncultured Desulfohalobiaceae bacterium
GGCGGACCGAGCATGCAGGTCCGCAGCGCCTATGCCTGCATGGCCTGCCATGCCTTAAACGGCCTGACCGGAGGGGTGGACAACGTTGGAGGCACCCTGGTGGCCAATAAGGTCTACACCCAGGGTTTCCCGGATCACTCCGACTACCTGGACGACATCGCCAAGCAGGGCAAGAAGCACGAGAAGATCGACCAGCGCGGCCGTCTGGAGTTCCCCTGCCTGAAGAAGGGCAAGTCCGGGGGCGGGGTGAACACCAACCGGGCCGCGGACGGGATCCTCAACGAGGACCCCAACGAGATCAAGGTGGCCATCGGCTACATGAACAACTTCAACTTCTCGGCCCCGGAAGGCCAGCGCTGGGACCAGGCCCTGGCTAAGATACCCTTTTTGGTACACATCACCACCAATGCCTCCGAATTCTCCTGGTTCGCGGACATCGTCCTCCCAGACACCCACCATCAGTTCGAGAAATGGGGCTACACCAAATCCCACGGCCACGGCTACCGGCACGTGGTCCTGCAGCAGCCCATCATTGACATGCCCTTTGACTACAAGATCGACGAGACCGAAGTCCCATTTCTGCTGGGCAAAAAGCTGGCGGAGAGAGGGTTCGATCTCATGCACCGCTACCATGTGGAGACATTCAAGGACCCGGAAACAGGCAAACAGCCGCAGAACGAAAAAGAGTTCGCCGAATACGCGGTCAAGATCGCCACTGAAAAACTGTGGAACCCGGCCAAATGGGAAGGCGGGGACAAGATCAACGGCTGGGAGGAATTCAAGCGACTCGGGGTCTCCAACTCGGATCCCTATCCTTACCGCAAGCGCTGGGGCAAAATGAAGACCAAGACCGGCATGTTCGAGTTCTACTCCGAAACATTAAGGCAGGCCCTGGAAAAGCACGCCCAGAAGCACGGAACCACAGTGGATCGCGTTTTGGAGGTCTGCAAGTACCAGGCCCGCGGTGAACTGGCCTTTGTGCCTCACTATGAAGAGCCATATGTGCATGGCGATCCTTCAGAGTATCCCCTGGTCTTTGTGGATCACAAGGCCAGGCTGAACCGGGAGGGCCGGACCGCCAACTGCTCCTGGTACTACGAACTCAAAGACTTGGATCCCGGGGAGCAGAGCTATGCCGATGTGGCCAAGATCAACCCCGTAGACGCCAGGAAGATGGGTCTTGCGGATGGCGACTCCATCAAAATTATCTCTCCCTCCGGGGAAATCGAATGCACGACCAGGCTCTGGGAAGGGGTCCGGCCGGGCACGGTGGCCAAGTGCTACGGTCAGGGGCACTGGGCCTACGGTCGCCTGGCGGCCAAGGTCTTTGGCAAGAAGGCCCGGGGAGGAAACAACAACTATATCATCCCGGCCGACTACGACCGATTAAGCGGCGCTTCAGCCTATTACGGAACCACCCGGGTCAAGATCGTCAAGGTCTAAGGAGGACGAAGCCATGGCAAGATGGGCAATGGTCATCGACCATCAAAAATGCGTGGGCTGCGGGGCCTGCATCATCGGATGCAAGATAGAGAACAATACCCCGGAAGGGATATTCTGGTCCTATAAAATAACAGAAACAGTGGGCACTTTTCCCAATGTCCGCTACCACTACATCCCAACTCTTTGCAATCATTGCGACAACGCCCCCTGTGTCCGGGGCTGTCCCACACGTGCCCTGCACAAGACTGAGGACGGCATCACCATGCACGATCCGGATAAGTGCATCGGCTGCAAGTACTGCATGTTCAACTGCCCATACGGGGTCATCTACTTCAACTGGCGCAAACCCCACCCTGAATGGCGCTCTGAGGAGGTGCTCATCGAAGGTTGCACCAGCTCGGCCAAAGAGATGGCGGAGAAAGTCAAGGGGCGGGTCACGCCATACTACAACCCCGAACGGGAGAGTACTTTGGACGGTATCCGGCCCAAGGGAGTGGTCGAGAAATGCACCTTCTGCGATCACCGCCTGAAAAAAGGGCTCTTACCGGCCTGTGTGGAGGCCTGTCCTGCGGATGCGCGCATTTTCGGAGACCTGAACAGCCCTTCCAGTGCAGTCAGCAAACTCCTGGGCAAATACAGGTCCTATAGGCTCAAGGAGCATCTGGGCACCAATCCCAAGGTCTTCTATATTCGAAGCTTTAACCCTGGAGCTTACATTCAGACCAAAGGAGACGTCTCATGAGCGGCAAAAACACTCTTTTCATCTCCTGGATGATCCTCCTTCTGGCCGGCATAGCCCTCGGGCTGGTCACATCAGGCATTCTTCTGGTCAAAGGCCATTACCTGTTCAATGCCAATGACGTCCTGATCTGGACCCTGCCCCTGGGGGCCTATGTCTTTTTGGCCCTGACCAGTACCGGGCTCTCCCTGGTGGCCTCTATGCCCCTGGTCTTCAATCTTGAACAATACGAGCCCCTGGCCAAGCGCTTGGTCTTCCTTGCCATAGCCACATTATTAGCCGCCTTTATCTCCATCGGCCTGGAGCTGGGATCCTTGCTGCATATGGTCTACATCATGTTTTCCCCCAACTTGACGTCCCCGATCTGGTGGATGGGAGCCCTGTACAGCCTGGAGCTTGTCTTTTTGGCTGCCAAGCTGTGGCGGATGCACCAGGGTGACTGGCACTCTGGTTCCAGCCGCTCTCTGGGCATCGCCTCCATGCTCACCGGGGTCTTTGCCGCCCTGATGCTGGGATCGGTCTTTGGATTGACCGAAGCCAGGCCGACCTATTTCGGTCCTTTCATTTCCATATTCTGCCTGGTCATCGCTTTGCTCTCCGGCATGGCGATGATCATCCTGTATATCAATATCTGCTCCCTGACACGAAGGACCTGCTCCCAGATCAGCGACGAGGCCATGAACACGCTGGCCCACAAGTTCTCTTTTGTTATCGGGCTGACCTTGATCTTCTATTTTCTGAAGCAGGCTCTGGCTTCTGGATACACCTACCCGGAGTTCGCCACGGCCATCAACTTCAGCCTGATCCTGTTTCTGGTTGTGCCCTACATACTGATGATCATTCCAAACCTGAGGCGCACCGCCTGGGCCAAGACCCTGGCCTCGGCCATCACTCTGATCGGCATCTTTGCCGTGCACATGCAGATCCTCATCGGGGGGCAGGTGCGGCCGGTCGGCCCCAAGTCCGAAGGACTGCCCGAAGTCCTGACCTATTTCCCGAGTATCTGGGAGATCCTGGTGCTTGTTTTTGCTCTGTGCGTCATGCTCCTGCTCTATACCCTGGGCGAGCGTTTCCTGCGGCTTGACGAAACGCCCCACGGGCAAACTCGTTCCGGAGCTGTCGAACAATCCGTGTAGTGTCAGGTCAAGTTTGCATTGTCTCAAAGCTTCTTCTGGCTCCCCTCCTTGCCGCCTGTCTTCAGGCGGGAGGGAGGGGCAGGGGTGGGTTCTTTTTCTGCGACACTTGAGACAAGACAAGTCAAGAGTCATATCTGTGTTCAGGGGAATCCCTGGCTGCGCTGAACAACAACCCTTCGGAGTTTTCAATGTCCGCACACACCCTGCCTGAAAACGATCAGGCCCTGTATGAGGCCCTGACCCTGATTGCTGAATGCTTTTATCCACCGGAACACGAACTGGTGGAGAAGCTGCAAAATTTGCCTGAAGTTGTCGGGCTTTTGGCTCATGAATTGTCTGACGCAGCCAGCCGGATGCTGGCAGAACTGGAGGTTCAAAGCCTGGACGAACTGCTCAAGGAATACTCCCGGCTGTTCATCGGCCCCTTTCAGCTCGAGGCCCCTCCCTTCGGTTCGGTCTACCTGGAGTCCGAGGGCCGCCTGATGGGCCAATCAACTGCCGAGGTCAAAAGGCTATACAGGGAATGCGGTCTGGACATCTCACCTGACTTCAAGAGCCCGCCGGACCATGTGGCTGCCGAGCTGGAGTTTCTGGCCTATCTTGGCTGGCAGGAAAAAGGCAGTCAGGATGAAGAACAAAAAATGTTCTATCAAGAGCAACGGAGCTTGTTTCTGCACCGCCATATCGGGCACTGGTTTCCTCTGTTGGCCGAGAACATTGAAAAGCATACCATTCACCCTTTTTATATGGAGTTGAGCCGCTTGACCAGACAATTACTGCAGATGGCCCAGGCCGATTCGGAAGCCTGGCAGATGACCGATCATGAGCTCAATAAAGAATGAGGCAGAACAGGCGGGAGGCCTTATGCGTAGCATCGTCATTCTCGGAGCCGGAACCGCTGGAACCATGATGGCCAACAGACTGTGCCACAGTCTGCGCCACGAAATCGAAACCAATGAGATCTCCATCACTGTTGTGGATCAGAACCGGGAACACGTGTACCAGCCCGGCCTGTTGTTCATTCCCTTTGGGATTTACAAGGACAGGCACGACCTGGTCAAACCAAGGGAAAACTTTCTGCCCCGGGAGGTGGAGTTCCTTGTCTCCCCCATTCACAGAGTGGATCCTGAGAAAAACACGGTGTATCTGGAAAAGGGGGAGCTGCAGTACGACCTGCTGATCATTGCCAGCGGGAGTGTCGTTGACCCTTCAGAGCAGGAAGGATTGACGGGCAAGCACTGGCAAAAAAGCATTTTTGACTTCTATACCATGGACGGGGCCATGAGGCTGCAAAAGGCCATGCGGTCCTTTCGGGGGGGTAATTTTGTCTTGAACATTGCCGAGATGCCGGTCAAGTGTCCGGTGGCCCCTCCGGAGTTCGTCATGCTGGCTGACTGGTACTTCCATGAACGGGGTCTGCGGGACAAAGTGAAGATCTTTTACTCTACCCCCTTGGATGGCCCATTTACCAAACCCATTGCTTCCAGGACCCTGCAGCATGTATGCAATGAAAAAGGCATTGAGGTGCTTCCTGAATTCGCCCTCAGCCATGTGGACAATGAAAAGAAGCAGATCGTGTCCTGCGACGGCCGGGAGGTCGATTTCGACCTCCTGGTCAGCATCCCCACCAACAAGGGTGCCTCCTTTTTGGAAACATCCGGGCTGGGCGATGAGCTGAACTGGGTGCCGACGAACAACAATACCTTACAGAGCAAAGATTTCGATAATATCTTTGTCGTAGGGGACGCCACCAACGTACCCACTTCCAAGGCAGGCTCAGTGGCCCATTTCGAGAGCGAGATCGTGGATGAAAACATTCTGCGCTGGCTGGACGGTCTGGATCCTCTGCCCAAGTACGACGGCCACTCCAACTGCTTCATCGAATCCGGCTTTGACAAGGCCCTGCTCATTGACTTCAACTATACCCAGGAGCCATTGCCCGGAAAATTTCCCTTGCCCGGTATCGGCCCTTTTACTCTGCTCCGGGAAACCAATATGAATCACTACGGCAAGATGATGTTCCGCTGGGCATATTGGCATTTGCTCCTTTTGGGCAAAGATATGCCGGTGTCTCCTTACATGAGCATGGCCGGGAAGTACTACCCGTAAAAGATGCGCGGGCATAAACTGTAAGGAGTGAATATGACGACCGACCATATTCAAGTATTGGAAGATTTGAGCCGCAAGCTGGATTCGGTGGTTGAAATCTCTCAGAAAGCCAAGGCCCAGGAAGAAGCGATCCAGGATCTGGTCCATGATCTGTATGTGGTCAGCAACTCAGCCGTGTTTTCCCTGCAGGACGTCCTGGACCTGGAGAACGTCCAGGTCGACGGCCGTGATGTACGTGAGTTTTTGGTCCTGGTCCTCAAGAACATGCGGAACTTTAACGCCGCCTTGAGTCAGCTGGAGGCCATGACTGAACTGGGCCGGGAAACGGCCTCGACCACTCAGAAGCTGGTCATGGATTTCATCCAACAGGTTGGAGAGCTGGAACGAAAAGGCTATTTTGAGCACGGTCGGAAAGCTGCCCGGGCCATGGATGCATTTCTCCACAACCTTCCCCGGGACACCTTTGAAAACATGGAAGCCGCAGCCCCGGAACTGGCCAAACTGACCAAAGAGCTCTCCAGCCCTGAAGAGATCTCAAAAATTCGCAGATTGCTCCAGAAACGCAAGCAGCTGGTCCTGGCGGCTGCAGCCGCCTGGGCCATTCCGGTGGCCTTGCTGGTGATCAATCTTTTCGTGTAGCATCTCCCATTCAATGCCCCTTGATGCTCCTGCTTGCAGAGACTCCCAACAAAGCTGGTGAAGACGACATGTACAGGTCAGACAACACAATTGCGACACGGTGTATAGGCGAACACACCTTTGAAGAGTTCAAAGAGCTGGCCAGGGCTTTTCACGGCTATCCAGCCCCGGGACTGCTCATCGGCGGCTACATGGTGGAAAAAGCCAAAGCCGGCCTGGAGCCCGGGACCTTGTTCGAGGCCGTTGTGGAAACCCAAAAATGCCTCCCTGACGCTGTGCAGCTGCTGACCCTTTGCAGCACAGGAAACGGCTGGATGCGAATCGTCAATCTTGGCCGATACGCCTTGAGCCTGTATGACAAATACACCGGCCAGGGTCGGCGGGTGTGGATCGACCTGGACTCTTTGGCCTCCTGGCCGGAAATTTATGACTGGTTCTTGAAGCGCAAAGCCAAAAAGGACCAGGATACGGAGGCCCTGTTCAATCAGATTCAGGAAGCTGGCGATTCTTATCTGGCTGAAGCGCCGATTCAGGTCCAAGAGAGGTTCCTGGGAAAGAAGAGCATGGGCGGGGTTGAGCTCTGCCCTATCTGTGGTGAGGCCTTTCCCAAAAACGACGGGGCCATCTGCCGCGGTTGCCAGGGTGAATCTCCGTACACTCAGGGAAGCGACTTCAGAGCTTCGGCCGGAACCGAACCAAGACTGCGCTCTGTTCCAGTTGAGCAGGCAGTGGGCAAGCACGCTTTGCACGATATGACCAAAATCATACCTGGGCAGAGCAAGGGAGCTGCCTATGCAGCCGGCCATCAGATCCAGGCCGGGGACCTGTGCCGCCTGCAGCAGATGGGCCGGACATCGGTCTATGTCCAGGAAGAGTCACACAACCTGCAGGACTTTGTGCATGAAAACGAAGCGGCCCTGGCTTTCGCCCAGCGCATGGCCGGGACCGGAATCTCTTTCGCCACCCTTGCCAATGAAGGCAAGATCAATTTCCAGGCCGAAAGAGACGGTTTGCTCTGTCTGGATGTGGACAGGCTGGAGCAGTTCAACCTGGTGCCCAATGTCATGTGCGCAACCCGCCAGAATCACATCTTTGTGGAAAAAGGCAAGACATTGGCCGGCTGCCGGGCCTTGCCTCTGTATCTTTCCAGGCAGGACCTGGCCAGGGCCCTCACTGTGCTTGGGGATGATCCATTGTTCGAGGTCCGGCAGCTGCGCCCGGCCCCCATCGGGATTTTGGTCACCGGGACGGAGGTGTTTCAGGGATTGATTCAGGACAAATTCGCCCCCATCATCAAAGCCAAGGCGGAAAATTTCGGGTGTGAAGTTGTGTGTTCAGACCTGGTGCCGGATGACAGGGAAGTTATCGCCCAAAGGGTGAAAGGCATGCTGGAAAGCGGCGCCGAGCTGATCATCACCACAGCCGGCTTATCTGTGGACCCGGATGACGTGACCAGAGCCGGGCTCATGGATGCCGGGCTGTCTGAGGTCCTTCACGGGGCTCCAATACTCCCTGGGGCCATGACCCTGCTCGGCCGAATCGGTACAGCAAGGGTTTTGGGGGTTCCGGCCTGCGCCCTGTTTTACAAGACCACCAGCCTGGATCTCTTGCTGCCCATGATTCTGGCGGATGTGGACATGACCAGGCGGGATATGGCCAGAATGGCCGAAGGCGGGCTGTGCCTGAACTGCAAGGCCTGCACCTTTCCCAAGTGCCCCTTTGGAAAATAACAGCAAGAAATCGGAACAGGGAGGTGCACCTTTTTTCTCTGAGGCTCACCGGATGAAATGCGGATCTAATCTGGAACAGAAAAATGTCCTGCTTCCTTTGAAGCTGGAATCTCCTTGAACCATGACCCTGCTGCCCCCTCCTGATCACTTGATGGAGTCAGATTGTATCCCGACCTCAGCAATCAGACGGCCCCCATCACCCCAGCATATACTTGATGTCGGCGCTGTAGGTTGGATAGGCCCAGGGCAGCTCCTGAAGGTCCTTGACCGGAATGCGATGCTTCATGGCCAGGGCGAAGAGATTGATCAGCTCCCCGGCGTGCGGACCGACCAGGTGGGCCCCGAGCACGGTCTCTGTCTCCTTGTCGAGGAACCCGTCGCTGCTCACAGCCAAGTCGGCCCCTTTGACGGGCAGCGTCCGTGGACGGGCGCCAGTGGCCACAATGAAGTTTTCGGCAGAGATGCTTTGATCACCACAGCGCAAAGTCCCGGGGGACTGGAACTCGCAGTGGCCTGAGAAGCAGGCCACACCTTTCTCCTCCAACCCGGTCCTGGCATTTTGGGGGACTGGGTCTGTAAACTCTCGAAGGGACCGATTCATGGCTTTCCAGTCAAGCTGAGGGGCCGAACGAAATCCTCGCTCGGTGAGTGCCCGGCCCTCCAAGGCCGCATGAGCGGGAACAAGGAGAAACTTCTTGGGCTGGCACCCCCGCAGGGCACACGTTCCGCCATAGGGCCTCTCATCAGCTATTCCAATGCGAAGCCCGTCCCCTTTTTTCAGCAGCTCGGACACGGCTGTCTCCCCTGCCGTGCCAGTCCCGATGACAAAAACATCGAAATCCTTCATGTTGCCCTCCAGGAATCATGAACAGTGTAAGGAATCCTCAGTGGCCGCGACATGCAAGCAGTGATTTCCTCAAACTGCATGAAAACAATTCATGAAAAGGTCCTGATCAAGGTTTTTTTGCAGAGCAGGCACTATGGTACATCGTTCAAAGTCCAGTCGTAGCGGTCGTCGTCAACATCCTCGAAGCCCTGCAGTTTCCGCTTCAATTCCGGGTCGGCATACTGCATGAGATGCTCGATCACCCCGGCGTCACTGCCCCCGAAGTCTTCCTGGAACCAGTCATAGATGGAGGACACCACCAGGCCGCCGTCCTCGATGCTCACCCCCCTGGGATGGTTGACGTACTCCCTGGCCGCTTTGTTCAGGAGATCGTCCGTGTTCTCCGTCGTGAAGGCCTTTCGCTGCAGGTTGGGGCATCCCATGGAGGCGCAGTTGACAGCGTAGTGGATCCTGGGGTCCTGCCACAGGGGCCGCAGGATGCGGTGCTCGATGTCGTTCAGGGACAGCTCCCGGCCTTCGATGGTCACCAGCTCCTCCTTCCAGGGACCGCCAAAAGACAAGAATCCAAAGGAGATGTCCTTGATGGACTCCACTGGGTAGTGCTCCAGAACGACCTGAATGGTCAGGGCGTTGTAGAGGTTGATCCAGAAGGGTTTCTGGGACGCTCTGGAGAGCGAGGTCGCTTCGGTCCCGGTCAGGCTCTCCAGGTAGCTGTCCAGAATCGCGCGGTCCTCAGCCGTCACGCCCTGGTAGTCGACAAGGTTGACCCCATTCGGGCCCTGGCTGACGTAGCGCTGCAGAAAGTCTGTCCATGGGCCGTGATCGACAGTGACTGAGGAGTCCGGCTCGTGCTGCTCCCAGTACTCCCACAGGTCGGCCTTGGGGGCGGCCAGGAGCAGGGTTGGAAAAAGCAGCACAATCAAAGTCAGAATTAAAGGGAGACAACGTCTCATAACAAACTCCTTACTCGGGGGTCACCACCCGGACAATTGAAAATCCCCTGTCCTGCAAGGCTTGGATCAAACTCTCAAGCCTTATTCGGGAAGAATTGTAGTCCACCACGACCAGATGTTCCTCAATATTGGTTGCGGCTTGCTTCACACCCTCGAGCGCTTCCAGGGTGGATCGAATTTCCATGGCGCTGCTGACGCACTTGCACCCCGGGACAAGGAGGGTGACCTGCCTCTGGGTGTCCTGCTGCATGATGTCTGGGGTTGTTTTTTCCGGCTGGCAGCCCGTCAGGAGGACGATGAAGCCAATTCCAGCAACCAAGGTGACAAATCCATAAAGGGCCTTCATGTTCAATATGAACACTGCCTGTTCATCCTCTCCCATGTCCTGAGCTCCTCCCTCGAGCCACCAAAACCTTCAGCACCCTTCCTGAGCTCACCTGCTCGGCCCCGGAAGTGAGGGCAAGAGTTTTTTGACCGCCTCCGGACCCCAGCTCCCAGCCTCGTAAGTGTGCAGCCGCTTGCCCT
>CAYOID010000096.1:0-9725 GCA_964403955.1 uncultured Desulfohalobiaceae bacterium
CACCATTTGAAGCCGAAGAGAAGCGGTTTGGCCTTCCCCAGCAACTGAGTTTCATACGAGCTTTGCTAGGAGCAAAGCTGACATGTTGGGGTTTGAACAGAAGAAACAAACACTCTTTCCGGCAAAGAATGCGCCATGCCTGCAGCCAGTGTGATCAAACGGGTTGAGTATTCCTTGCTCAGAGTGCTGGTATCTTTCTTCCCTCAACAATCCACTTTCAAACCTCGACCTTCAGCCAGGCCAGAAGTGGCTGGTACCTGCCCAGGCGTCAAAGCCGCAAGGCATGTGTATGAAAAATCATACAGGTGTTGGAGGTTCAATCCAGGGCGTTTTTGCTCGAGGGCCTGATCAATGCGTCAATTTTAACAGACGTTTTTTGGGGAGCACTCTGGCTTGGTGCAGGCAAATCATACGGCTCTTTTTTTTTAATATTTCGATATGTTTGTTTTTTTTATTTTCAAGCTTGCTTGCAGGCCATCTTTGTAAGACTGGCCCGTATCTTGCTGACATACACGTGAACACACATGGCGTCGCTGCAGGATCCCTTTGAAAGGTTCACCAGACGACCAGCATTCCAAGGAGGTGAGAGATATGTATACCATCGAACAAAGCGGTGTGGGGGGAGCCCGGCCGGTTCATCGCAACCATGTTCTCCTGGTTGAGGATGAGGTCAATGTGGCCAACGGGTTGAAGATGATTCTGGACGATGCCGGCTATGATGTCGACGTGGCCCTGGACGGGCAGAAGGCCCTGTCCCTTTTTCAGAACGACGGCATCGATCTGGTGGTCAGCGACCTTCGTCTGCCGGATATCGACGGGATGGAGGTGGTTCGGGAAATGAAGACCATAAGGCCGGATCTCGATGTGATCATCATCACGGGATATCCGTCCATGACCAGCGCCATCGACTCCGGCAAGCTGGGGGTCAGGGAGTACCTGCGCAAGCCTTTCAGCGAGGACGAGTTCATGGAGGCTGTGAACAAGGCCTTGCAGGAAAGGGAAGAGGTCTCTTTTGAGAGGTTCTTTGAACGGACCAAAGAGGGTCGACTGATCCAGAAGAGGGAGGTCATCAGGGTGCTGGATCGGACCGCCAATGATCTCGGCTTCTGGAAAGAGCTCATGGAGAGCGGCTCTTCGGCTCTGAAAGGGTACTCCCTGTCCAGCGAAGCCAAGGCAGCCATCATATCCGGCGACTTGCGCTGGATCAACGAGCATGTGGGCGAGCTGACTCAGAAACAGCTCCGGTTCATCACCAAACGGCTTGAACAGGAAGTGTGGTAAGGAGTTGACCATGGCACATGCGTCTCGTGCCTCCAGTCAGGGGGCAGTGATGGTCGTTGGAGGCGGCATCGCAGGGATCCAGGCCGCCCTGGATCTCGCCAATTCGGGGTTCTTTGTTCACCTTGTGGAGAGGTCTCCGGCAGTGGGCGGGGTCATGGCCCAGTTGGACAAGACCTTTCCAACCAACGACTGCTCGATGTGAATTCTGTCCCCGAAACTGGTCGAGGTCGGCCGGCATGAGAATATCGAGCTGCACACCCTGTGCGAGGTTTCTGGGCTTTCGGGCCACGAGGGCGACTTCGAGGTCTCGGTTCTGCAGCATCCCAGATATGTGGACGTGGACAAGTGCATCGGCTGCGGGCTCTGCGCCGAGAAGTGCCCCAAAAAGGTCAGCGACAGCTACAATCAGGGGCTGAGGTCGCACAAAGCCATTTCCGTGCCCTACTCCCAGGCTGTGCCCCTGAAGTACGCCATCGATCCGCAGGCCTGCATCTACTTCAAGAAAGGCAAGTGCAGGGCCTGCGAAAAAGTCTGTCCCAGCGGGGCCATCAATTTTCAGGACCGGGAAAAGACTGTCGCCCTCAAGGTTGGATCGATCATTCTGGCCCCGGGATTTGTATCCTATGACCCCGGGCAGAGTGATACCTGGGGCGTCAACAGCTACCCCGACGTGGTGACCTCGCTGCAGTTCGAGCGTCTCCTCTCAGCCACCGGGCCGACCTTTGGGCATCTGGCCAGGCCCTCGGACATGACAAGCGGGGTCCAGCCGAGGAAGATCGCCTGGCTGCAATGTGTGGGGTCCAGGGACATCAACAGGAGCGGAAACGGTTATTGTTCCTCGGTCTGCTGCATGTATGCCCTGAAGCAGGCCATCATTGCCAAGGAGCATGCCAGGGAACCTCTGGAGTGCGTCATTTTCTACATGGACCTGCGCACTCAGGGCAAGGACTTTGATCGCTACCTGCAGCAGGCCAGAGACAAAGGCGTGCGCTTCATCAGGTCCAGGCCTCATTCTGTGGAGCCAGTCCCAGGGTCGCAGGACTTGCTGCTGCGCTACGTGGATGGAAACGGGCGGCTTGCCGGGGAGGACTTTCAGCTCGTGGTCCTGTCCACCGGTCTGGAGGTGGGCAGGGATGCCAGGGACATGGCTGCCCGGCTCGGCGTGGAGCTGGACGAGTCAGGCTTTGCCAAGACCTCCGACTTGAAGCCGGTGAACACCTCAGTTCCAGGCATCTATGCCTGCGGGGCTTTTTCAGGTCCCAAGGATATCCCGGTCTCGGTCATGGAGGCCAGCGCCGCTGCAGACGCCGCCACGCAGAATCTGTCCGCGGCCCGCCACAGCCAGGTGGTCCAGGTTCAACCGCCCCGGGAAAAGGATGTCAGCAGGGAGGATCCGCGAATCGGTGTCTTTGTCTGCCATTGCGGAGTGAACATCGCAGGGGTGATCCGGGTTCCGGAAGTGGCCGAATATGCAAGGACACTGCCGGATGTGGCCTATGTGGAGGAGAATCTCTTCACCTGCTCTCAGGATACCCAGGACAAGATGACCCAGGTCATTCGAGAGCAGAACCTGAACCGGGTCGTGGTTGCGGCCTGCTCGCCCAGGACCCATGAGGGTCTTTTTCAGGAGACCCTGGTCAATGCGGGTCTGAACGGTTCGCTTTTGGAAATGGCCAATATCCGCAATCACGATTCCTGGGTCCATGCCGGCGAGCCGGACGCAGCCACAGCCAAGGCCAAAGATCTGGTGCGCATTGCTGTGGCCAAGACCAGGCTTCTCTCGCCCCTGCAGCACACCGAGCTGCCCATGAATCAGGACGCTCTGGTGGTGGGCGGTGGCGTGTCTGGCTTGAGTGCGGCCCTGTCTTTGGCCAGGCAGGGCTTTGCAGTCCACCTGGTGGAGAAGGGGTCGCAGCTGGGCGGCCAGGCCCTGCATCTGCTGCAGACCAGCAAAAAAGAAAATGTTCCCGAGGCTGTCGCGGACATGATCAGCCAGGTCGAAAGCGAGGAAAAGATCACAGTCCATATGAGGTCTTCCATCACTGAGGTGCGGGGCTTTGTGGGCAACTTCGCCACAACCTTAGCCAGTAACGGCTCAGAGCAGACCGTGGAGCACGGAGTGGCCATCCTGGCCACGGGAGCCCGGGAATCCAGGCCTGAAGAGTATCTCTACGGTCAGCATGAGCGGGTGCTGACCTCTCTGGAGCTGAATCGATGGCTCAAAGAGAACGATCCCCGCCTGGAGCAGGCTTCCGAGATCGTCTTCATCCAGTGCGTGGGGTCAAGGGATGAAAAAAGGCCGTATTGTTCCAAGGTCTGCTGCACGCACTCCATTGTCAGCGCTCTGGAGTGCAAGGCCAGGCATCCTGATGTCGGGGTGACCATACTCTATCGGGACATGCGCACCTATGGCCACAGGGAAGAGCTCTTCCGCCAGGCCAGGCAGGCCGGAGTCCGCTTTGTCTCCTATGAGCCCGAGGCCAAGCCCCAGGTCACAGCCGACGGAGAGGCCGTGCAGGTCGGCTTCCGAGATCCCATTCTGGGCAGGCAGGTCACTGTACAAGCCGATATCCTCTGTCTGGCCGCAGCCCTGGAGTCCAACCGGGACGACCATCTGGCCAGGCTCTTCAAGGTCCCCATGGATGGGGACGGCTGGTTTTTGGAAGCCCACCAGAAGCTGCGCCCTGTTGATTTTTCCAACGACGGAGTCTTTGTCTGCGGCCTGGCCCACTATCCCAAACCCCTGGAGGAGAGCGTCGCCCAGGCTCAGGCTGCCGCATCCAGGGCTCTGACCTACCTGTCCAGAAAGACCATTGCAGTCGGAGGGGTGGTGGCCGGAGTCAATCCAGAGGCCTGCTCCGGCTGCCGGGGCTGTGTTCAGGTCTGCCCCTTCGGAGCCATCACGTTCAATGAACAGACGGCAAGGGCCGAGGTCAACCAGGCCCTGTGCAAGGGGTGCGGCGGCTGTGCTGCAGCCTGTCCGTCCGAGGCCATCACCTTGATGGGCTTCAACAACGAGCAGTTCTACGCCCAGATCCAGAGCGCTTTGCTGGCGGCATGAAGTCAGCGTAGCCTCTGGCAGGGCTGACAGGTCGAGGGCTGAGGGTGGATGGTTGAGGGAAGAACAGCTCTCCGACTTGTCGCGAGATGACACTCAACTTGGCCAGTTTGATCAGTGAAGAAAACTTTACAGGATCACGTGCTGTGGCCAGAGCCACTGCCGGGAGTTTCGAAAATGGGCTGGCTCTGGGACAGAGCCGCCCTACCAGGAAGATCCTGTGGCTGTCTTCAAGGAGGCCGCCGCTTAGAAACGGGCGAGCGCCGCTCTAAACGGGCGAGCGCCGCTCGCCCCTACGAGGCGATCAATTGCGTCAGGCCCTGGACGTGCACGACAACCTCATGGTTGATGACGGGCTTGTAGGGGCGACTGGCAGTCGCCCTCCGAGTGAGTCAATTGTCGCTGTCGTCCTCTGTGAGATGTTTATGTTGCTCATGGTATCTTGAAAGGCTTTGATGATTCTGAATTCTGTATTCTGACTTCTGCGGCTGCATCTTGATTTTTTTGCAGCCGCACCAGGGATGGGCTCGAATCAAGCCTGGCACGAGGCTCATCGATTTCATGAACCAAAAGGGTGTTATAATTTTTGCGATTGACCAGGAGGATGAAGATGTCTTTCGAACCTAAGATTCTGGCCTTCATATGCAACTGGTGCACCTATGGGGCGGCGGACCTGGCCGGGGTGAACAGGCTGGCCTATCCGCCCAATATCCGGCTCATCCGGGTCATGTGCTCAGCCACGGTGTCACCCCACTACATCCTCAGGGCTTTTCAGAGCGGTGCGGACGGGGTGTTTGTCGGAGGCTGACACGTTGGGGAATGTCATTACCTGTACGGTAATCACATGACCATCAAGAGGATGACCTTTCTCCAGGAGATGATCGGGTTTGTCGGCCTCAAGGGCAGGCTGCATCTGGAGTGGATATCCTCGGCCGAGGCCCAGAAGTTCGCCCAGGTCGTGACTGAGTTCACTGAAAAAATACGTTCCCTGGGTCCCAGTCCGCTGACCCCGGCCCACATGGACCTGGTCCTGCCCAGGCCAAAGACAGGAGAGAACCATGCAGAGCAGAGTCAAAGAGTGGCTTGATCAGGGGGAGGTGGATGTCTTCATCGCCTACATCAGGCGGGAAGGGCATGTCCTGCCCCATGTCTTCTCCAGAGACCGGCTGGAGGAATGCGAAGATATGCACCCCGGGGTGCAGCGCTACCCCCTGGAGGTGATGGCCCTGGAGCTGGCCTCTGAGGATCCTGAGCTGCGGATCGGGATCATGGTCAGGGACTGCACCACCAGGGCCCTGAACGTTCTTCAGACCTGGAATCAACTCAATCTGGAGCGGATCAAGACCTTTGCGGTCAGCTGCTGTCCTTCCAGCCTGCAAGGGCATGCCAGGTGTTCCTACCTCGAGCCGGAACAGCCAGGGCAGGTCAAGAAATCCCTGGGTATTGATCCACATGCGGCACCCAAAGAGATCGATGCTCTGGGGCAGGACCAGCAGTTCGCCCGATGGCAGTATGAGTTTTCCAAGTGCATCAAGTGCTATGGATGCCGGGACATCTGTCCGGTCTGTTTCTGCCGGGAGTGCAGCCTGGAAAACCCGGACCTGATCCACACCGGGGAGCAGTTGACCGAGGTCCCCCTGTTTCATCTCGTCAGGGCTGTGCACATGGTTGGGCGGTGCATCGATTGCGGGCTGTGCGAGGAGGCCTGTCCCATGGACATCCCTTTGCGTCTGCTCTACCGCAAGGTCAACGAGGTCGTGGTCCAAACTTTTGACTACCGCACCGGCGTCGATCACGACACACCGCCGCTGAACATCCTGGGCTCCGAAACGACCCTGGAGACCGCCCCTCTGTGAGGGACAGAAGTCAGCGCAGCCTCTGGCAGGGCTGAAAGGTCGAGGGGTGAGGGTGGATGGTTGGGGAAAGAAAAGATTTCGATTCAATAGATATGGCTCAGTTTTGCCAGAGGCAAAACTGACAAGGAAGGGTCTTATGGACTATCAACTCGTTCCCTCAGTCTGTTCTTACTGCGGCACCGGATGCGGCATCCTCTACCGGGTGGTCAACGGCCGGATTACCGGGACCTGGCCGATGAAGGACCATCCTGTGAATGAGGGCAAGCTGTGCATCAAGGGCTGGAACATGCATGACGTGGTCAACAGCGACATGCGCCTCAAGCATCCCCTGGTCAAGCTGAACGGACGCTTTCAGCGGGCCACCTGGGACAAGGCCATCGGCTTTGCCGCGGACAGGTTCCAGGACGTGATCCGCAAACACGGCCCGGAGAGCGTTGGCGTCCTGGTGTCAGCCAAGGTGACCAATGAGGAGAACTATCTGGCCATGAAGATGGCCAGGGCGGCCCTGGGCACGAACAACGTGGACCACTGCGCCAGACTCTGACATTCCTCCACGGTGGCAGGTCTTGCCGCCGCATTCGGAAGCGGAGCCATGACCAACTCCATTGCCGAGATCGAACAAGCCGGCTGTATCCTGGTCGTGGGCTCCAACACTTCGGAGTGTCATCCGCTCATCGCCAGGAGGATCATCCGGGCCAAGGAAAAAGGGGCCAAGCTCATTGTGGCCGACCCCAGACACATCCATTTGAGCACGTTTGCGGATGTGGTCCTCAATCATCGCCTGGGCAGCGATGTGGCTTTGCTCAATGGGATGATGCACCTGATCATCGAAAACTCCTGGCACGATCAGGACTATATTGCCCAGAGGACGGAAGGCTTCGAGGAGCTGGCCCGGGTTTGCAAGGACTACACCCCGGAGCGGGTCCAGAAGATCACCGGCATCCACCCCCAAGACCTGTATCAGACGGCCAGGCTCTATGCTCTGCATCCGCCTGGCTCCCTGCTCTATGCCATGGGCATCACCCAGCACACCACCGGGGTGGACAATGTCAAGTCCTGCTGCAACCTGGCCATGCTCTGCGGCAATGTGGGCCGTCCAGGAAGCGGGGTCAACCCCCTGCGGGGACAGAACAATGTCCAGGGGGCCTGCGACATGGGCGGGCTGCCCAATGTGCTCACCGGGTACCAGCCGGTCAGCGACCCTGACGTCAGGCAGCGCTTTGCAGCGGTGTGGGGCCGGGAGGTCCCGGATACCCCGGGCATGACGGTTACCGACATGGTTCAGGCCCTGGAAGAGGGCCGGCTCAAGGGCCTCTACGTCATCGGCGAGAACCCGAAGCTCAGCGATCCGGATCTGAACCACTTTGGCAGCGCCCTGAAGAAGCTGGACATTCTCGTTGTTCAGGAGCTCTTTCTTTCGGAAACCGCTCAGGTGGCCGACGTGGTCCTGGCAGCCGGGTCCAGCGCAGAGAAAGAGGGCACGGTGACCAACTCGGAGCGGCGCTGCATGCGCATGTTCAAGGCAGTGGAACCAGTCGGGGAAGCCCTGGCCGACTGGGAGATCATTTGCCGTTTTTCCAGGGCCCTGGGCTATGACATGGATTACCGGAGCCCCAAAGAGATCTTTGACGAAATCGTTACCCTGACCCCCAAGAGCTATGCAGGCATGAGCTATGAGCGGCTGGGGCTGGACGGACTGCAGTGGCCCTGTCCCTCCGAGGATCATCCTGGAACGCCCTATCTCCATGGCCAGGAGTTCGCCAGGGGCAAAGGCCGGTTTCATGGCCTGGAATATCAGGACCCAGCGGAAATGCCGGATCAGACCTACCCCTTTTTCCTGACCACCGGCCGTATGTTCGCCCACTTCCACACCGGGACCATGACCAGGGTTTCAAAGAACCTGGATCAAGAAGAATCCACAGGGTATGTGGAGGTCAACCCGGAAGACGCCCGAAAGCTGGATGTCCGGGAAGGAGAGGTTCTGATCCTGGCTTCCCGCAGGGGGGAGATGGAAATCCCGGCCCGGATCAGTGAGACGGTCGAGCCGGGCACGCTCTTTGTACCCATCCACTTTGGGGAGAACCCGACCAATGTCCTGACCAACCCGGCCTTTGATCCCCTGGCCAAGATCCCGGAGTTCAAGGTCGGGGCGGTGCACGTCAAGAAGCTGCTGGCCTGACTCATGCTTCCCAGGAAGGCCGCATGAATCAGGCATTGTGCCTGACCACAGAGCCATGTATAACCAGGACATGGGAACGTGCACGAGCCTTTCCCTCCAGTTTGATCAAGAAAACCTGCACCAGGTCCGTTTTTCATGCCAGAAGGGGCTTGAAAAAAGCAGCCAGGGAGGAAGGCCATGGGCGGCAAGACAGTTCTGCTCACTGGGGCGACCGGTTTCATAGGGGGCAGGCTGCTGAGGCGGCTGAGGGACCAGGGGACCAGCATCAGGTGTCTGGTGCGGTCCCAATCCAAGTTCAGGGCGCTCTTCCCGGACATGACCGACGTAGAAGTGTCCGAAGGCGACCTGGTCAAAGGGTCCGGCCTGGACGAGGCCATGCGGGATGTGCAGACGGCTTACTATCTGGTCCACTCCATGGGACCGGAAAAAAGGGCCGGAAAAAGCGGTTTCGAGGACAGGGACCGTACAGCGGCCGAGAACTTCATTCGGGCGGGTGACAACAGCGGCGTGGAGAGGGTCATCTACCTGAGCGGGCTGGGGGAGCAGAGCTCCGGGCTGTCCAAACACCTCTCCAGCCGGCAGGAGGTTGGGCAGATTCTGGCCTCGGGATCCCTGGCGGCAACAGAGCTCAGGGCTGGGGTGATCATCGGCTCGGGCGGGGCCTCTTTTGAGATGATCCGTTACCTGGCCGAGCGCCTTCCGGTCATGATCGCCCCGAGATGGGTCAGCACCCGCTGCCAGCCTATTTCTGTGGACAATGTCCTGGACTATCTGACCGGTTGCCTGCAAGTCCCGGAAACCGCAGGCCAGGTGCTGGAAATTTGCGGTCCGGATCAGTTTTCCTATCGGGAGCTGATGCTGACCTATGCCCGGGTCAGGGGGCTGAAGAGACTGATTGTGACCGTCCCTGTCCTGACCCCCAGGCTGTCCTCGTACTGGGTGCAGCTGATCACCCCGATCCCCAGCTCGCTGGTCCGCCCCCTGATCGAGGGCCTCAAGAACGAGGTCGTCTGCCGGGATGAGCGGATTCTGGATCTGATCCAGGTCAGGCGGATCCCCATGGAGGAAGCCATCTGCACTGCCCTGGCCGAAGAGGACAAAGGTCCGGGGGCTCTCCCTTCGAGGCAGGCCTGCCTCTTCAGCCAGCGTGATTGATGACGGCAAAGCTACATGAGACAGCCCCTCCCCAGCCCTGGTCTTTACCCACACAAGGACAGTGGGGCTGAAGAAAGAATTTTTTAACCACCCGCTCC
Organism: uncultured Desulfohalobiaceae bacterium; assembly: GCA_964403955.1. GTDB lineage: Bacteria > Desulfobacterota > Desulfovibrionia > Desulfovibrionales > Desulfothermaceae > CAYOID01. Next base: position 9,628 of record CAYOID010000096.1, read on the forward strand.
CGATGGTCGCTTGACAAAGAGGACCAGAGGGACGGGATAAGCCTTTTTGCCCCGGGCGACTCTCCCCGGGGCAAAGATGCCCGCCTGCGGCGCACTAC
>CAYOID010000097.1:0-9701 GCA_964403955.1 uncultured Desulfohalobiaceae bacterium
ACAATCCACCCGATGACAGACTAAATGTAATACTTATATCGTGACGAACCCTTAGCTGATACCTGATATATGCAATGTAACGTTGGTCCAGCGACCAGTTGCCCATGAGAGGAGGATACAACCCATGTGTCGCCTGTTTGCTTTCACCAGTGAAGAAGCCAGGTCGCCGATGGTGGCCATAGAGGCCATGGAGGCCATGCGCGAAGGGCATGACGGGTCTGGAGTCGGCCTGCTGCTGACCGATCTGGGAGGTCCCTTCGAGTACTTCAAAGGGGCCCCTATCCTGTCCGGGATCTTCAGCCGGGAGGGCCTCAAGCGCCTGGATCAGTACATGATGGGGATCGGCTTCAAGACCAAGTACCGGCTGTCCTTCAAGGTGGACAAGACGCCCCCCCGGGGGGTTCCCAAGCGGGACAACTACCTGATCAGGGCCTATGACTACCCGGAAGAGTGGGAGGCCTTCTCCCGGAAAGAGATCGAAAAGCAGCTCATGGAGATCCGCCTCACTTTGCGGGAGATGGGCCGTGAAAAGGAGGACATGATCGTCTTCAGCTTCTGGCCGGACGTGATCATGATCAAGGAGATCGGCGACCCGAGGACTGTGGCCGAATACATCCAGCTGGACCATGACGAGCTCAGGGCCAGAGTGGTTCTGGCCCAGGGGAGGCAGAACACCAATTACGCCATCAACCTCTATGCCTGCCACCCGTTCTTCGTCCAGGGCGTGGCCAGCATGACCAACGGGGAGAACACGGCCTTCGTGCCCATCAAAGAGTTCCTCATGTCCAGGGGCTTCCCCGGTTACATGGGCTATCAGTCCGATTCCGAGGTGTTCACCCACATCCTGCATTACATGCTGAACAGCCTGGGGCTAGGGATCGAGGCCTACAAGCACGTGATCACCCCCCTGCAGGATTTGGACCTCCAGGCTCACCCCAACGGGCCTTTTCTGCTCAAGCTCAAGCACATCTGCAGGCGGTTGATCATTGACGGGCCCAACTGCGTGATCGGCTGTCTGCCTGACAAATCCCTGTTCATGGTCCAGGACCGGAAAAAGCTCCGACCCGGAGTCGTGGGCGGCAAAAAGGGATTCTATGCCTTTTCATCTGAGGTCTGCGGTCTGGATGCGGTCATTCCTGATGCCAACCGGGAGGAGTACTTCCAGCCCATGCATCTGGACACGGCCATTGTCAGCCACGACCGCCAGGAGGTGAGACTATGCTCTCAGAAGGAACCATTACCCCAAGTTCACTGAGCATCAAGGACCTGACATGGCAGGTCCACTGGAGTAAGGACCGCTGTACTCTTTGCGGCCGCTGCACTGCAGCCTGCCCGGTCCAGGCCATCGAGCTGGGCGTGTTTCGGAAACGGAACGTCAAGCCGCCCCTGGGTCTGCACCAGGCCCCGGAACAGGAATGGGACATGTACTACGGCGTTCGGCAAAGGACAGACCCGGCCTATGCTTGCATCGGCTGTGCCATGTGTGCCCAGGTCTGCCCCAACGATGCCGTCCTGCCTGTGCGATCAGACGAGGCGGACAAGCAGCGCTACCATGTCAACCGGGGCGGTCAGCCCAGGCGCAGAGGGGGGCGGCGCAACGTGCCCCTGGGCGTCCTGGATCGGATCAAGTTCACCAGGATCTCCATGCTCACCGACCCGGCCCTGGATGCAGGCCGGCACGAGTTCGAGCTCAGGACCCTGTTGGGGAGAGTCCTCTCCCCGGAAGAGCAGTTCAAGGTCTATCGCGAGCAGGGGTGGACCCCGCCGGTCAGAGAGATCTACCCCCTGATCATCGGCAGCATGTCTTTCGGGGCTCTGTCCCCGAGCATGTGGGAAGGGCTGATGATGGGAGTGGCCTATCTGAACGAGGAGCTGGGCATGCCGGTGCGCATGTGCACAGGGGAGGGGGGGTGTCCGCCCAGGCTGCTGCGTTCCAGGTTCATGAAATACGTCATCCTTCAGATAGCCAGCGGGTACTTTGGCTGGGACGAGATCATCCACGCCCTGCCGGAGATGAAGGAGGACCCCTGCGCCGTGGAGATCAAGTACGGTCAGGGGGCCAAGCCGGGGGACGGCGGCCTCTTGATGTGGTACAAGGTGAACAAGCTCATCGCAGCCATCAGGGGGGTCCCTCAGGGGGTGAACCTGCCCAGTCCGCCCACGCATCAGACCAAGTACTCCATTGAGGAGGCCGTGGCCAAGATGATCCAGTCCATGTCCATGGCCTGGGGGTTCAGGGTCCCGGTTTACCCCAAGATCTCCGGGACATCCACGGCTCTGGCCGTGCTGAACAATCTGACCCGCAACGCCTACGCTGCCGGCCTGTCCATAGACGGGGAAGACGGCGGCACAGGGGCGGCCTACAACGTGTCCATGGATCACATGGGCCACCCCATCGCCAGCAATCTCCGGGATTGCTATCTGAACCTGGTCAAGCTGGGCATGCAGAATGAGATCCCGCTCTTTGCCGCCGGAGGGGTGGGCAAGAACGGCAATCTGGCGGCCAATGCAGCGGCCCTGATCATGCTCGGGGCCAGCGGGGTCCAGATCGGCAAGTACCTCATGCAGTCCGCGGCAGGGTGTCTGGGGTCAGAAAGCGACCGTTGCAATGTCTGCAACATCGGGGTCTGTCCCAAGGGGATCACCTCCCAGGACCCCCGCCTGTACCGGCGGCTGGATCCGGAGAAGGTGGCCGAACGCGTTGTGGACGTGTTTCTGGCCTTTGACACGGAGCTCAAAAAGATCGTGGCCCCCCTTGGCCGTTCAACCTCCCTGCCCATTGGGATGTCCGACGCCCTGGGGATCGACGATTACCACATCGCAGAGCGGCTGGACATCAAGCATGTGGTCTGATTTCTTGCAGCAAGAGCTGCAAGAAATCAGAATCCAGCATCTGAAACCTGGACTCTTGGGATTGAGTTTTTGCATCGGTGAGAGAAATGGCAATCAAGGCACGACCATGGTTGGTGACGGATATCAGAGGTGAGATCGCATGAACCAGCATGACACAAGCGTTATCCGCATAGCGGGCAGGGAAAGTGGTGTCCGCCTGGAATCCAGAGTGCTGGAGGAGCGGATTCAGGAGGCTGTGGCCCAGGGCTGCAGGACCCTGGAGATCGAGGCCATGGGGCAGCACGGCATCGGCGGCCGGCTCTGGACCGCAGGAGACGATCAGGTCCAAATCCAGATCAAAGGCCCGCCTGGACAGCGGACTGGGGCCATGGGCTTCCCGAACACGTCCATCACTGTCGTGGGCAATGTCTCCGACGATGTGGGCTGGCTGAACGCCGGGGCCGAGATTGTGGTCCACGGCCATGCGTCCAATGGCGCTGCCAACGCCATGGCCCAGGGACGGATCATGATCGGGGGAAACATCGGGGCTCGGGGCATGACCATGACCAAGCACAACCCCAGGTTCGATCCCCCGGAGCTCTGGGTCCTTGGCTCGGTGGGCGATTATTTTGCCGAGTTCATGGCCGGCGGCATTGCCGTGGTCTGCGGGGTGGAACCGCAGTCAGCCGACAATGTTCTGGGATACAGGCCTTGTGTGGGCATGGTCAGCGGGAAGATTTATTTCAGGGGCCCTCACCAGGGCTTCAGTCAGGCAGACGCCACCCTGGTCCCGATTTCTGATAGGGATTGGAATTGGCTGACCTCCAATCTGGAATCCTTTCTTGAGCGCCTGGGTCAGGAGGAGCTGTTTGCCGAGCTGGCCAGACGGGAAGAATGGCAGCTGCTCAGGGCCCGAACCCCCCAAGAGAAAAGAGTCGTCACCAGGCAGTCCATGTCAGGGTTCCACTCCAATGTCTGGGATCAGGAGCTCGGGTCTGGAGGGCTGATCGGCGACATCTCAGATGAGAGCCGCGAAGCGGTCCCTGTGATCACAACCGGAGAGCTGCGGCGGTTCGTTCCGGTCTGGGAAAACAAGACCTACACGCCTCCCTGTGAAGCATCGTGTCCGACAGGCATTCCGGTCCACGAGCGCTGGCGCTTGATCAGGGAAGGACGAGTCGACGAGGCGGTTGATCTGGCTCTGGCCTACACACCTTTTCCAGCCACGGTCTGCGGGTACCTCTGCCCCAACCTGTGCATGCAGAGCTGCACCAAACACCTCCAGAGCATGCCTGCTGTGGATGTGACCCTCCTGGGCCAGGCCAGCATTGAGGCCCATCCCCCGGAGCTGCCCGAGGCCACAGGAGCCAGGGTGGGCGTCATCGGTGGCGGTCCGGCCGGGATTTCAGCAGCCTGGCAGCTCAGGCAGGCCGGGCACCGGGCCGTGGTGTACGATCAGAACCCTGATCTGGGGGGCAAGATCAGGGAGATCATCCCCAAGTCCAGGATTCCCCAGGATGTTCTGGACAAGGAGTTGCAGAGAGTCAAGGACCTCCTGGAGACGGTCAATCTGCAACAGCCTTTGCAGGCGGAGGATCTGGAGCGGTTGCGGGACGACTTCGATTATCTGGTCCTGGCCACTGGAGCCCAGAAACCCAGGGAGCTGCCCCTGTCCGGAAAAGAGCGCCTCATCCCGGTCCTGGAATTTTTGCGTCAGAGTCATCAGGACAAGGCTGAGGTGGGGACGAAAGTGGTCGTCATCGGGGCCGGCAACGTGGGCTGCGACGCGGCCACGGAAGCCCATCGCCTGGGGGCGGAGGAGATCACCCTGATCGATATTCAGGAGCCGGCCTCTTTCGGCAAGGAACGCGAGGCGGCCGAGGCAGTGGGAGCCAGGTTCAGGTGGCCGGTCTTCACCAAGGAGATCACCCCGGAGGGAGTGCTCCTGACCTCTGGTGAGCTCCTGCCTGCAGACACCGTGATCATGTCTGTGGGGGACGTGCCCGACCTGTCCTACCTTCCGGACACGGTCCGGGTGGAGAAAGGCTTTGTGCAGGTGGACGAGAACTATCAGACCAGCGATCCGCGCATCTTCGCCATTGGCGACCTGGTCAGGCCGGGTTTGATCACCGATGGGATCGGGGCCGGCCGCCGGGTGTCCAGGGTGATTGACGAGATCTCCAAAGGCAGGCGGCCCAGGGGGGATGTCCGGGCCATGATCGACCGCAGCCGGGTCAAGCTGGAGTATTTTGACCCTCGGATCCGGTCTTTTTCTGATCTCAGCCAGTGCGCCGGGGAGTGCGCCTCCTGCGGTGCCTGCCGGGATTGCGGCATCTGCGTGGCCCTCTGCCCTCAGTCAGCCATCTCCAGGCAGGAGACGGCAATGGGTGAGGTGGAAATGGTGGTGGACCCGGAGCGGTGCATTGGATGCGGCTTCTGCGCCGGGGCCTGCCCGTGCGGGATCTGGGATCTGGTGGAGAATGAGGTCCTGATATAGATTTCATGCGCAGGAGCGCATGAAATCTATTATTTACGATGAGGGCATGAAGAGTTTGCGGGCGTTGTCACCGCAGATGGCCTGGATTTCCCCCTCTGACAGCCCAGAGGCTTGAAACTCCTTGAAGTACCTGGACGGGGGCAGCAGGGGGAAGTCGGTCCCCAGGAGCAGCTTGTCGGCCCCCACGGCCCGGGCCATGACCTTGAGCGTCTCCGGGCGGTACAGGAAGGGCATGGCCGCGGTGTCGAACCAGCAGTTGCTCAGAGCCTTTCGAACCTCTTTTTTCATGAACCCATAAAAGGGAAGCCCGCCTCCGAGGTGGGCCAGGATCCATTGTGTGTCCGGGCAGCGCTTGATCAGAGCGTAGAGCTGCTTCAGGGTCATGGGGGCCTTCCCGGGGTACGCGTGGCCCACGGGCTCGTTGGTGTGCAGCAGAAGAGGCCTGCCCGCCTTTTCAACCGTTGCGGCCATGGACTCGAGCCTGTCCAGGGCGGCCTCGTTCAGGTCAGAGCCGTAAACGGCCAGCTCGCCAACTCCTTTGACCCCGGCGGCCAGGCAACGCTCGATTTCCGACTCCGCCTCAGGATGGAAGAGGTCCAGGCAGCAGAAAGGGATCAGCCGGTCTGGAAATCTGTCTGCAGCCTGGAGGACATAGTCGTTGTTCATCTGAAAATGGGCTCTCTTCCGCCAGGGAAAGCCAAAGACCACAGACATGTCCACACCCTGCTCGTCCATGGCCTGGATGAGCTCTTCCGCCCCGACCAGCTTGGCTTCGGGATCCTGATATATGGCTGCGAACTCGGGTTCCCCAGGGAGAAAGTCCTGCCGCGAAGCCCGGACCTCTGGGGGGCAGATGTGCACGTGGGCGTCGATGATCATAATCTGACCTTTCTGAATGGGGTTTCTGTGATGCCGAAGCGCTTTTGAGTCATTGCACAGCCGGGTTCTTGTCCAGGAGGATGTTCAGGATGGTCCGGCCAGTGGAGCCCATTCCCTCCCGGCAGAGACGTCCCAGGTTGACCATGGTCTGGTCCGGGGTGTGGCCGAGGATGCCTTCGACTGCAGGGGCAGCGACCCCATGGAGGGCCAGGAGTGCAGCCTGGACAGCCGAGCCGGCTGCTGTGGCCAGTTTGAGGGCGCAGCCCCCCTTGGCCCCGTCGCAGATCACGCCTCCCAGATCTTCCACCAGGTTGCCGATCGCCCCGGCAATCTCCTGAATCGTGCCCCCATGCATGTGTACGATCCCTGCGGCAGAGCCGGCTCCAGCGGCCAGGGAGCAGCTGCAGACAGCAGACAGCTTCCCGGTGTGGGTCTTGATGGCAGCCGTGATGATGTGGCTCAAGGCAATGGCTTCCAGGGCTGTTCTTTCCCGGCATGAGCAGGACTGGGCCGCGGCCCAGATAGGCAGGATGCTGGTCAAGCCGTTATTGCCGCTGCCGGCTGAACTCATGGCCGGCAGAGGGGCCCCGGCCATTCGAGCGTCTGCAGCAGCTGCAGTCAGGATCTTGGCCCGCAGGATCATGTCTGCCTGCAAAGGCCCCTGCTCGGCCAGGCTTGAGAGGGCCCTGCCCACACCCAGGCCGGAGCCGTGAGCAAGCCCGAACTCGGCCAGGCGCAGATTCATCTCCACTCCCTGCTTGAGAAAGGCCAGGTCCTCCTCATCCAGGCCCTGAAGCAGGCCGTAGAGATGGTCGAGGGATTGAGCCCTGAGCCAGTTTTCAAGGGCCAGGACATCTTTTCCGCTTCCCTGGCTGGTGCTCAGCAGGGGATGATCATGAACAGGCTGTCCGTTCAGGACCAGGGCGGTGATGGCGTCGTGGGCACCCTGAACAACTGCCTCAGCCTGGTCTGTGCGGGTCGCGACCCTGGCCCTGATGGACAGCCCTTGGGCGTCCGGGTCCAGGAAAACATTGATTGACCGGGTGTGGAGCAGGGCCTGGGCCCTGTCCACCAGCTCGGGGGTCACCGTGTCCAGGACCTGCATCCGGTTTTCCGGTTTGCCGCCCAGGGCTCCCAGAGCAGCCGCCAGATCCAGGCCCCGCAGCCCTTCGGTCCCGGGGATGATCACAGCCAGGCCGTTTTTGAAGACATTGGGATCCACCTGGACATCGAGGGAGGTGATGCCTCGATCCGGGAGCAGGGACGCGGCCGCTGAGGCAGCCAGGGCTACGGCCACGGGTTCGGTGCATCCCAGGGCAGGGCTGACTTCAACACGCAGGAGGTCTTTGATTGTAAAATCCATGGGTCATCCTTCAGCGCTGAGAATGTCCGGCCGGTGATGCATGAAGAACGTGAAGAAGGCGCACAGGACTCTTTACTCTTGTTTGTCAGGGGGAGTCGGTGATTTGGGGCAGCCCTCCGGATGGTAGGGCACGAATCGAAGCCGTATGTAGCCGAGGACGACCAGAACCGCTGCCACCAGGAGGAAAAGGTTGAAGGTGCTCTGGCTGATGACCCGGACCTGGACTGTGGCTCCAAACACGAACAGGATGCCAGTGGTCAGTCCGCCGCCCACCAGCAGGCCATGGGCCCACTTGTCCCGGATGATCATCGCTCCGCACAGAGGGCAGGCCACAGCTTTTCGCCTCCCGAAAAGCCCGGAGAATTGGGATCGGTACTGCCAGGGGACGGGCCGAAAACAGCAGGGGCAGGTGACTTTGGCGCTATGTTTTCGAAACAGCATGGACATGACTCGCAAGAGGTGACAGGTGTTCGCTTATCCCTACACAACTGCTCTTCGCTTCGCAAGCCTGGGCGGCTGCTGCACCTCATACGACCTCAGAGTGCATGGATGAGCAGAGTTGGAGAACAGATTCGCCCATCAGGTTGAACATGGGCTGAAAATACGTCAGAATCCAGTTTTGCCGCTGGCAAAACTGGATTTTCATGCCAGTCTGTAGAAAGTGTCACCGGCAAGACCCATTGCCAGCACGACAACCCAGAGGAGGTGTGTATGGCCGACTGTATCTTCTGTAAAATCGTCAAAGGAGAGATCCCCAGCGCCAAGGTCTATGAGGACGACACTGTTTTTGCCTTTGCAGACATCAATCCCCTGACCGACGGACACACGCTGATCATTCCCAAAAAGCACGTGGAAAACATCTGGGAGATGGACGAGCAGGACCTGCTGAACGTGCAGCGGGCGGCAAAAAAGCTGGCCGGGGCCATGAAGACAGCTTTGGATGTGGATGGATTGGCTCTTTTGCAGCTCAACGGTAAAGCGGTCAACCAGATCGTCATGCACTATCATCTGCACCTCTTGCCCAGGCTCAAGGGTGCCCCTGAGATTTCCTTGACCAATTGGGAGCTGGTCCAGGGCGACATGGAAAAGATCAAGGCCCTGGCCGAAAAAATCGCAGCGTCTGTGTCCTGAGAGTATGGGCTGAAGGGATTATTCTGATTCGAGGTTTGGGCCGGGGTGGCCGGGCCGCTGAACCAGTCAAGGCCCCGCACCATTTGAAGCCGAAGAGAAGCGGTTTGGCCTTTCCCGGCAGTCCATACGAGGGAATTCAGGAATCCGAATGCGCTGATCGTCAAGATTGAAGAACACCTCGGTGTCCCTGAACTCCAGGTGCCTGGAGATCTGGATCAGGGCCCGTTCCGAAAATTTGATCCTCTCCTGATGGTGCAGCAGGTAGAGAGAGTCGTTGGCCTGGACCAGCCCGCCAGGGTCCAGGATGATGGATCTTCCTGTGTTCAGGACCAGGGTCAGGGGATTTGCGGGCTGGACCTGAAAGACGAACAAGGCGGTGTCTTCAAAAGGAAAGTAGACCTTTTCCAGGTAGTCTGGATGGGTCTGGGTCAGGTAGAATCCCTGTTCATCTTTCTGGATCGAGGCATGAAAGTGCTTGGAGATCTTTGGATTTCGAAACCGGCCGTGCCTGTTGCACCAGTAACCCTGACCATCCAGCCAGAACACGGCGTCCTCCCTGGAGATCACCTTCACGGGCAGGCAGGGGCCGGATTCTTCTGCGCCAGGACCTGGTGGCCCGGGAGGCTCTGAACCTTTGACAGGGCGGTTGGGACTTTTTTTGACCATAGGAGTCCAACTTACACGCTCCCGGCCGGAAAGAAAAGGAGCCGCGACATGGCCAGGCCGGTTCCGCTCGTATGAAATGTTCAGCGCAGCCAGAGGCTGCGCTGAACAGGAGAGCCGGCCCAATCAGGGCTTGGCCTTGTGCAAGGAGTCTGATAAGCCTCTTGTCAGCTTTGCCTCTGGCAAATCTGACCTGTTTTTTGCCCCAAAGCGGGCAAAAAAGGAGAAAATTGCCGGATTGATCAAGGATGAAACGTGTTGTGGGGATGCCGGAATTCCCCAAAGGGCGACTGCCAGTCGCCCCTACGAGTTGTTCGATGCCCCCCTATGTAAAAA
>CAYOID010000098.1:0-9679 GCA_964403955.1 uncultured Desulfohalobiaceae bacterium
GCGTCGTGGGGAAAAACAACCTGCTGCTGGACCGAAAATGGGGACCCAGAGTCCGGCTTCGCGCGGTATTGATCGAAGGCAGCCTCCCATCCGGCCGTCCGCAGGAGGATTTCCAGCCCTGCCAAGGCTGTGACATGCCATGCCGAAAAGCCTGCCCTGAAAATGCGTTCGCCAAGGGGCAATATGACCGTCCTCCCTGCATCGAACGCCTCAATTCCGATCGTGCCCATCCTATTGATAGCGGCCAAAGAGATTCTGAAGGCTCTCCGGTCCTTGTGACCAACTGGTGCCGGAGGTGCGAATTCGCCTGTCCCGTGGGAGAAAGATAGCCCCATTTTTCTCAGGACCTGACCCCGAAGTGGTCGCCAAACTGAAATCGCCTTCATCCCCAAAATCGTCAGCACAATCATCCTGCGACAGGCCAATGTGTCCACAACCCAGCCTTATCTGGGCAAAGCCAGCGACACTGAGGCCATCAAGATGGGTCGGGAGCATCGACCGACACGAGACAACCCGGGGCAGGTTGACTGGCCTGTCCCGGGTCAAGAGGAGATGTGACATTGCTGCCGGATATGCACCTGGACTTCTGGCAGGTCAAAATCACACTTCATTGTTATCGCTATGATTCATTCAAGTCATCATGGCTATCCTTTATCTTCGATCCCATATCTTTTCATCTTGCGCCACAGAGAGACCCTGTCAATACCCATGAGCTGAGCTGCCTTTGTTTTGTTCCATTGACACTTCTGCAACAGCCACCTGATGTATTCGATCTCATGTTCCTCCAGGGTTGGAATTCTTGAGCTGTGTTTTCGATAAGTTTCGATGGAAAGTGCCTGAATGTACTCAGGTAGGACCTCGGGCTTGATCACGCTTCTCTTGCTCAAAGCCACTGCCCTTTCGATCACATTTTCCAATTCCCGTACGTTTCCGGGCCAACTGTAATTTTCAAGCAGCTCCATGGCGGCAGGATCAATCTCGCTGATTTCCTTCCCGGCTCCATGGCCCTTTTCTTTCAGGAAATGGTAGGCCAATAAAGGAATATCGCCCTGGCGTTCCGCCAGCGGAGGCAGGGTGAGGGTGATCACATCCAGACGATAGTACAGATCCTGCCGGAATCTCCCCGCTTCAACTTCATGCTTGAGCTCACGATGAGTAGCTGCAATGAATCGGATATCCACATTGATCGGTTCAACACCACCAACCCTCATGAGTTCTTTTTCCTGAATGACCCTGAGAAGCTTCACCTGCATAGACTGAGGCATGTCCCCGACTTCGTCCAAAAAAATGGTCCCTTTGTCAGCCGTCTCCAAAAGGCCCTTTTTGAAAGACGTGGCCCCGGTGTAAGCACCTTTTTCATGGCCGAAGAGTTCATTGGCCATGAGCTCTTCTGTAAAGGAACCACAATTGAAGGCCACGAAGTGATGCTGTGCTCTTGAGCTCTTGCGGTGAATCGCTCTGGCGACAAGCTCCTTGCCTGTACCGCTTTCGCCGAGAATCAAGACGTTGGAATCAGTCGGGCCGATTTGGTTGATCTTATCCAAAACCCCATTCATCTCCGGACTGGTCCCTATGAGTTGAGGAACTCCCTGACTGCTTTCCAGGCTGGACTTGAGAGCCTTATTTTCCAGGGTCAGCTTTCGCTTGAGCAAGGCTTCTCTGACGACCTTTCTGACCTCATTCAATTGAAACGGCTTGGCCAAATATTGATAAGCCTCTTCCTTCATAGCCTGAACTGCAGTATTCACCGTGGCATACGCGGTGATCATGATCACCTCGGTATCGGGATGTCTGAACTTGCTTTCCTTAAGGATTTGCATTCCATCAACTGTCTTCATCTTGAGATCTGTCAAGATGAGGTCAAACTCTTGGGTTTTGATCAGTTCCAGTGCTTTGACGCCGCTTCCGGAGGAAACAACGTGGTACCCCTCCTTGCTCAAAACACGCTCAAGGTTTTTCCTGGTCAAATCCTCATCATCCACGACCAGAACGGTCCACTTGTTCTTCTCCACCTCAAAGGCTCCTTGTATGGTTTGCGGCATTCAGCCACCGTTCACATGATCTCCGAATTATCATCCTGGCATGACTCATAAGGAAGAAAAATTGTAAAGGTGGTTCCAATGCCGACCGTGCTTTGAACGTTTATGGTCCCTCCGTGATTTTCAATAATCCCGCGGGAAATGGACAAGCCCAGTCCTGAACCTGATAGGTCTCCCTTTGTTGTAAAGAATGGATCAAAAATTCTCGAGAGCCTGTCTTCCGGGATGCCTTGTCCCGTATCCTGGACCTCAAAAATGAAACCCTGTCCATCGCTGGCATCGTAGGCCTTGATTAGTAAAGTGCCTCCATGTGTATCCATGGCCTGAAAGCCATTGATCATCAAGTTGAGCAGGACCTGCTGAATTCGTCTCGAATCGATGCAGGCATAGATTGTGCCTGGCACATCCACCTGAACTGAAACATTGGTTGGAATTTCTCCCTGAATGAGCTTGACCGTGTTGTTGACCAGGGCCCTGAATTGTTCCTTGGAAGCGGTGAATTCAGATTCGCGGGAGAATTCGAGCAAGGCCCTGACGATATCCTGTGCCCTGGTCACCTCCCTGCCGGTTTCAGTGAGCAGTTCACGCTGATACTCCAGATCTCCTTCATCAAGTTCTTCCAGGAGAATTTGGACCGACGTCGATATGTTATTCAGGGGATTGTTGATTTCATGCGCCACGCCGGAGGTCAGGGTTCCCAGGGCAGCCATTTTCTCACTCTGAACCAGCTGCTCGCTTCGTTTGTGCAGTTCGCCCAGCATGCTGTTGAGGCTGTCCACCAGACGTTCGAACTCGTCCCCGGTCTTGATCCTTGGAATGTCCTTGTAGTCTCCTGAAGCGATCTTTTTGATGGCCTCTTCAATGCTGCTGAGAGGTCGGTCGACATGGATGATCAAAAAAACAAAAGTGATGCAGGAAATGACCAGAATAAAACCAAGGAATATGAAAAGATAGATCCTGGATTCCCTGATAAGCTTCTTCACGTTGCCTCTTTCTTTTTCAATCGCCCCTTCAAGGACAGTGGTCACGTCTCGACCAAGGGAACGGATATTCTGCTGCCGAGCTTGAAAATGAGGGATATCCTGGACCTGAAAGTCTTCCTGCCTGAGCCTCCCCTGGTCATAGTCACTCATGAGCTTTTCCAGTGAATCCCCGTAGGCTTTCAGCTTTTCATGCTGCCTCTTCAGAGTCTTGGAATGAGCGTAGCTTCCATACTCATTGATGATCTTTTCAAAGAGCTTATCGCCTTCGTCGATAAATTCCATAGCATCGTGAACATATTCAATATTGTCTGTAAGAAAGAAATTCTTTTCATATCGTCGTGCCTCAAGAATCGTGTTCAAAAGAATGTTCTTATTTTCCACGAGGTGAATCTTCTGATTCAGGAGGTGGTAACGGTAGTAGCCATATGACGTGCCCAGGATACTCAGAAAGAAAAAAAATCCGAAGCTGATGAAGACTTTTTGTCTGATACTGAAATCTCTTCGCAACATACAGGCATCCCCTGGTATTCAAGCTCTTCGTTTATCCTCATACCCTGACGTGACCTACGATGTCCTCGAACTCGTGAACGAGAATGATTTTCAGGTCTTTGGTCACCGAATCCGACAGCTGTTTGATATCCATCTCATTCTTTGCAGGAAAGATCACTGTTTTCACGCCAGACGCACGTGCTGCCAGAAGCTTTTCCCTGATGCCTGAAACAGGGAGAATTCGGCCGCTCAGGGTGATCTCCCCGCTCAGGGCCACTTCCCGTTTGCATGCCCGTTGAGTCAGCAGAGACAGCAGGGCTACAGCTATGGTCAGCCCTGTTGATGGACCGTCTTTGGGTATGGAGCCTCCAGGCACATGGATGTGAATATCGTGGGCGGCATAGAAATCTTCAGCAATTTCGAATTGGGCGGCATTGCTTCGCAGGAAGCTCAAAGCGGCTTGGGCGGACTCTTTGAGGACTTGGCCCAGAGAGCCTGTGAGAATGAGTTTGCTCGATCCCGGCATGGCTGTTGCCTCAATAAAAATGATTTCTCCACCGAAAGGAGTCCAGGCCAAACCAGTTGCTACGCCGATCCGATCTTTGGCTGCCGCAACCTCAAAATAATACTTCCGAGGTCCGAGAAGCTCTTCGACTTTTTCCGGAGTGACGGTCAGTGTTGCCTTGCCTTGACTTCCGGCCTGGAGAACGCTTCTGGCTGTTTTGCGGCAAAGCGAAGCTATTTGCCGCTGGAGGTTCCTCAGGCCAGCCTCGCGGGTGTAGCCGCGGATGATGGTCCAGACAGCCTCGGGGGTGAATTCAAGTTCGTTCTCCACCAGTCCGGCATTATATTTCTCCTGGGGGATGAGGTAGTTGAAAGCAATCTTTTCTTTTTCTTCTTCTGTGTACCCTGAGAGCTGAATGACCTCCAAACGGTCCAGCAGAGGTTCAGGCAAAGGATCTGTTGAATTGGCCGTACAAATGAACATAACCTTGGATAAATCGAAGGGCACATCCAGATAATGATCGATGAATCGCTTATTCTGCTCTGGATCGAGGATTTCCAGGAGTGCCGCTGCTGGATCTCCTTTGTACTCCTGGCCCAGCTTATCGATTTCATCCAGGACAAAGACCGGGTTTTTTGCATCAACTCTACGTAATTCTTGAAGAATCCTTCCAGACAAGGCCCCGATATAGCTTCGACGATGACCGCGCAGCTGACTTTCATCTCTGACGCCAGCCAGAGAAATGTGAATGAAGCGTCTTTCAAGGCTCCTGGCGATCGAGACCCCCAGGGATGTTTTTCCTGTCCCTGGCGGGCCGACAAAGCAGAGCACAGGGCCTTGAGGCTCAAACCTGTCAGTTTTTCTAGAAACGGCCTGAGCAATGACTCTTCGAACCTCCTCCAGGTTCAAGGGTTTGCTCAGAAACTCCGACGACCCTTTCTGCATGGCCTTCACTGCAGTTGGGACAGTGGCATAGCCGGTGAAGATGATGACCTCTGTCTGGGGGTTCTTCTCTCGTGCTCTTTCCAGGACCTGCAGGCCATCAATCTTATCCATTTTCAGGTCGGTCATGATGATGTCAAAGGAGCATGCATTGAGAATTTCCAAAGCCTTTTCGCCACTCATGGCCGTGTGGATGTTGTATCCCTCCTTGTTTAAAGCACGTTCAAGATTGTTACAGGTCATCTTTTCATCATCGACGATAAGGATTCTGGATTTTCGAGTATTCCTCAGTGTCCGGACTGCCAGGTGTTCAAGGATTCGATCCTTGACTTCCTGCAGACCGTAATGCTCGGAGTTGAGGATTGACTCTGCCCTCTGAATATCCAGGTTGTCCTCGGTCGTCCTGGCCCATGGCAGGCCCAGCAGGAACTCCAGATGATTCATGGCAATCATGTATTCCGACGAGGAAGGCCCCATCTTGGACATCTTGTCGATTTCCTTCTCGACAAAGTCCATAACCTCTTCAGGAAGATCGCATTCAATGGCCTTCTCCCTGAATTCCCTCAATTCTGGGATCTGGTCTTGAACCGAACCATCCTGTTTGTCTTTTCGAAACAATCCCATTTGTTCCCCATCCTTATTTGAGCTGATCAGTTTTCCAACCGGCGATCCATCAGGCATTCCATACCCCGACCGGACCCGGAGATGCGTCAGAGAACGCAGAACCTATTGCATAATGCAACAAAGACAGCTCGAAGTGCAACACGATACAACCTTTTAATTTGACTGTTAAAACGTACCTGAACCATCTTGCTATTGCATTTTGCAATACATTCTTCTTGCCATCTCTTGATTAATACAATCAACAAGCTGATTTTATTTATTTTTTTGTTCTGGTATGACCTTTGCTTTGTTGTAAGCAAATATCATTCTAGACAGGAGGTGGATCATGCGAAGGTTCATGAAAAAATTTGAAGCGTTACTCATGGCCGCAACGTACGCAGAGGCCAATGACAGGAAATCGGCGGTCGAGACTCTCAAAAAGGAGTTCGAGAAAGATCAGGACATGCAAAAAAGACCTGAACTGAAAAACCGACAACAAGATCAAAAAGAGCAGAGGGAACGACTCAGAATGTAGAGAAACTCATTCGTTGCCGCTGAAGAAGCTCAAATATATGGATCAGATAAGGAAAAGCCATGAAAAAGGTTCTTTTGGCCATTGATGGTCTCAATCCTGGTCATTGCCTGATGGACTATGCTGTTCAGTTCTGTCGGCGAATGAAGTCAGAGCTTGTGGTCTTGCAGGTCATTGACCCCAGGCGGTTCGAGGAGTTGCTCAAAACGATCAGGAAATCGATGAACAAGTCGCATCGCTTTTTTGAAGACTCCATGGCCGCAGCAGCTCTTGCTGAAGCAGGAGGCCATGACATGGCCAGAACATACCTCAAGGAACAAGGACGAAGAAATGTTGAGCAGCTGCTTTCATCCAAAGCGATATGTGAAGTGAAAACGAGCTTTGAACAGCGAATCGGTTCGCTGGAAAAAGAAATCGTCGATTACCTGGACAAAGACCAGGATGTGATCATGGCCATGTATGACGGACCAGATGACATGGCTTGTGCCAATAAAAACCACAATGAAAATCATATCCTAAGAGGAAAAATAGCAGTACGACTAGGAATTCCTTTAGTTACCTGCACCAACAAATCAAAATAAGGAGGAACTCGTTAACATTCAAAAATCATTATAATGCATCTTATCTACTAAAAGGAGATACAGGAATGGTCACAGTATTGAAAAGAGTTCCAGAATTGACAGTTATTATTGTCCTTGCCTTGATTGGCTATGCCGTCATGGGAATTTTTTCCCATGTGACCGGAACGGAAGTTCTCAGCGCCGCTTCACTGTGGGGAATCGTTTTTGGTTCTTTTGTCCTCAGTACTGCGATTGCAATCGTAGCAGTCATCGCAGGCATTGGAGGAGGCGTCCTCTTTACCCCTGTCGTGATGGCCTTCACATCCATGGACACTCTGATAGTTCGATCCACGGGACTGGTCGTCGCCATGTTCAGCGGTTTGATTTCTTCAGGCCCATTTATGCGCAAGGGCCTGGCTGACATCAAGATCGTCTTTTTTGCCTCTGTACCAATCGTCATAGGGGCCATATCCGGATCATTTGCAGCCATCTTCCTGTCAACCTACATGGGGCCGGCCGGAGATGCCATCGTCCGTCTGCTGCTGGGGCTCATCCTGGTTTTCATCGCTTTCATGTTCATCCTTGGGGGATCCAAGACAGAATACCCGCAACCCAACTCAATCGATGCCATAAGCCAGAAGCTCGGCTTGAAAGGTTCCTACCTCGAAGAATCCACAGGACAGCACATCAATTACAACCTGACCAGGGCCATCCCGGGGGTCATTCTTTTTCTGCTTGTTGGATTCACTGGTGGCTTTTTTGGTCTTGGTGGCGGATGGGCGGTCGTTCCGGTCCTCAATCTGGTCATGGCCACCCCTCTGAAGGTTTCCGCGGCCTGCAGCGGGGTTCTGCTTGCCTTGGGGAACTCCTGCGCAATCTGGCCTTACATCATGTATGGGGCGCTCATCCCTGTTTTCGTGGCCCCCTGGATGATTGGCCAGGTGGTTGGAGGGATCCTTGGTGCTCACATCCTGGCCAAGATCAAGGTTGGAGTGGTAAGGAACATCCTCATCGTGATCTTGCTGCTCACAAGCATCAAACTCATCGCCAGAGGCACAGAAACCTTGACCGGGATCAACATACCAATCTTTTAAAGAGAGGGGAAAAGCGATGACCTTGAAAAACAATACCGACCAGAAATCGAATCAAACGGAACAGGACATCAAGCAGAAGCATCAAACCCGACAGTTCTTTGAAGATTCATTCGTCGCCGGTTCTCTGGCCGAAGAAGGGGCGCAAGACATCGCCAGGGCGTACCTGGCCTCCACCCCCCCGATGGCTGGAAAAGTCTACGGCGACATCGTCTACTGGGGAACGGTAGCAGCAACCATCTTCACCATACTTGGGTCCGTGTTAAGCTTTGTCGCCAAAAATGACATCCTTTCTCCGTCCTACGTACTGAGCTCCATTTGGCAGCAGCAGTCCGTGGAACAGATCTGGATGGGGTCAATCGGGCATCTTCCCCATGGACACTGGTACTTGGATCATCTGACGACAGGCAACGGCATCACAGAATTCGGCCTCGCCTTTGGCGTCTTCATCGTGATTCCAGCGATGATCGGGAGCGGCCTTGTTCTAATCAGGGAAAGAAGCCATCTTTTTGCCTCTTTGGCCCTGACAGCGGCGGTGATCACGACGATATCCATGCTGGGGCTCTTGCCTTTGCCAATTGGGTAAACGAACTCGACACACAAAAAATAAGGGCACGAATTCGTGCCCTTATTGTGATGTATTCCTGAAGACATGTTTCATGCATAAAGACGAGGGAGGCTCTCATGGCGGTCATCACCATTTCCAGGGGATCATATTCGCACGGGAAGGAAATCGCCAACAAGCTGTCCAGGAAGCTTGGATATCAATGCGTTTCCCGGGAGGCACTCATCAGGGCTTCGGAAGAGTTCAACATCCCGGAAATCAAGCTAGAAAGAGCCTTGCATGACTCACCATCAGTCCTGGATCGCTTCACCTATGGCAAGCAAAGGTACTTGGCCTACATCAGAACGGCCATTCTGGAGTTCCTTTCTCACTGCTGACAATGGACATATCTTTGTCTCTCTCCAGGCTAGTCTGCCCCAGGAAGACACGATTATAAAAAATATCAAAGAAATCCTAAAAGATATAAATGAAATAAAGAGCATTAAAGTCAGTGTTGTTCCTCGTTATGAAGCATAATCATCCGACCATCATGCTTTGCGGGTGGTGACATGAAGCAAGGACCTTGTTGTCCACCTCAGTCATTGCTTCATTGCCAGCCGTTTTCCCTTCCATATGAGAGAATTCCCAAGGGTCAGCATTATCTTTTGCATGTTCAGCAAAGTTTGTGGTTCCGCTGGAGTTTCTGATGTACACAAACTGGGCCAATGTGACTGCAGCTCATCATGATGATGAAACCATAAGGAGGGCGACTTCTCACTGCTCATGCCTGAATGGTGCACAGAAGAGTCATTCAGTCAGGTTTCTTTTTAAGGTCTCAATCAACTCGTCCTTCTCCACCGGTTTGGCGATGTAGTCATCCATCCCGAAGGCCAGGAATTTCTCTCTGTCACCGGCCATGGCATAGGCTGTCAGGGCGATGATCGGAATGTCCTTGATCTCTCCTTCCATGGCCCGGATTTTCTTGGTGGCTTCAACCCCGTCCAGAACAGGCATTTGGATATCCATGAGGATGCAGTCGAAACGGCTCCTGTACAGCTTTGCAAGGGCCTCTTGGCCGTTTTCGGCCACCTCGACACAGACCCCGGACTTTTCGAGGATTTTTCGAAGATAGAGCTGGGTCGTGCGATCGTCCTCAACCACCAGGATCGTCTGGTCCCTGGAAATATCATGGAGCATTTCAGCTCGATCACCATCCCCGCTTGAACCCGCTGCGCCTGGAATTCGAAACGGCAAACTGACATACACGGTCGTGCCGACTCCTTCACAGCTGTCGACAGCCACATTTCCATCCATCAGCTTGACCAGCCTCTTGACCAGGGAGCATTACCCGTTTGTTAAACGCCGCTTGCTTTTCCCCTGAGTCGTGTATC
>CAYOID010000099.1:0-9477 GCA_964403955.1 uncultured Desulfohalobiaceae bacterium
TGGGGCCAGGTCTATCGGCATAGAACAGACTCCGGGAAGGAAGTTTCATACGAGGTTGTGCGTCATTCTTTTTGAGTCGCGATCCAGTCCAGGGCCTCCTTGAGATCCAGAGAGCCGTCGTAGATGGCCTTGCCGGTGATCACTCCGGCCAGGCCCTGACGGTGCAGGGGGTAGAGCTCTTTGATGTCCTCCAGGGCGGTCACCCCCCCGGCAGCGATCACCGGCAGCCCGGTGCCCCGGACCACCCGCTCCACCCCGGGCACATTGATTCCGGTCTGCATGCCGTCCCGGCTGATGTCGGTGTAGACCACACAGGCCACGCCATGCTCTTCCAGCCTGGGCAGGAGGTCGGTCAGCTGCAGGCCGCTGTCTTTCACCCAGCCCCTGCTCTTGAGCTGACCGTCCACGGCATCCAGGGAGACCGCGATCTGCCCGGGAAACTCCTGGCAGAGCTTTTCCAGGGCCGAGCTGTCCTCCAGGGCCAGGGTTCCGATGATCAGCCTGTGCACCCCGGCCTGGATATAGGACCGGGCTGTCTTCACGTCCCTGATCCCCCCCCCGAGCTGGACAGGGACGTCCACAGTCCTGCAGATGGCCTCCACCAGTTCCAGATTGACCGGGACGCCCTGAAAGGCGCCGTCCAGATCGATCACATGCAGCCAGGCCGCACCCAGACGAACCCAGCCGGCAGCCACGGCAACCGGGTCCTCCGAGTACACCGTCTGCCTGGCGGCCAGGCCCTGGGAGAGCCGGACGCACTTGCCGTCCCTGATGTCCACCGCAGGAAAAACGATCATAGGCCCAGCTCGATCAGACCTTGCTGCAGGCCTTCCCTGGCCAGGTCATAGGCCGTGACCCACCGCCCCTGGCGTTTGAAAAAACGCTTCACATTCAAGATGTTCTCGCTCAGGGACTGCTGCTCCTGCTCATAGTGGAAGCGATCCACAAGCTTGGGCTGGCGGACATCCACCAGGTAGAGGTCCAGGACCACCCTGGCCGGGTCTTCCACCCCCCATTCGCCACCTTCCCGCTCCCGCCACTCAAAGACCTGGGGGATGAGCAGAAAGTCCACCGGCAGGCACTGGCCCACTGTGGTCCAGTACTCCAGAGAGGAAAAGGGCCGGTTGTCCTGTTCCTGAAGGACGATCTCCCGGCACTGCCTGACCAGGGCCGGCCCCTTGTAGGCCTGCACCCCCCGGGCCTGCAGCTCCTGCCTGAGGATGTCGTTCAGCTCCTGGAATGTCGACTGCTCCAGCTCGCTCAGGTTCTCCGGAAGGCATCCGGCCAGCATTTCCCAGTCGTGGCAGGGTTGACTGAATCCGGCCACCCCGAGGTTTGCCCCCTGGAGCTCCGGCCGCTCCGGGGCCTTGGGGGCACAGCCGGCAAAGACAAAGGCCAGAACGGCCAGCCCGAAACACATGTGCGCTGTGAATCTCAATCCAAGCTCCCTTTTGTGCTCAAAACTCCCCGGTTCACAAGGGTCAGGGCCTGCTTCAAGCAAAGCCCCAGCCCTTTGAAGGCCGACTCCATGAGGTGATGGCCATTGAGGCCGTAGACAAAATCGATGTGCAGATTCATGCCTGCCCTGAAGGCCAGGGACTTGAAAAACTCCCGCCAGAGATCCTTTTCTTCCCCAAACAGGACCGCAGGCAGGACCCGGTCGTTGTAGACCAGGTAGGGCCGCCCTGATATGTCCACGATGACCTCGCTCAAGGCTTCATCCATGGGCACCTTGGCCCAGCCCACCCTGGCGATCCCCCTCTTGTCCCCAACAGCCTCGCTCAGGGCCTGCCCGAGTGTCAACCCGATGTCTTCCAGGGTGTGATGGGCATCCACCTGCAGGTCGCCCCGGGCCTGAACCTTCAGATCCCAACCGGCCCAGAAGCCCAAAAGGGTCAGCATGTGGTCGGCCGAACCCAGACCGGTTTGAACATCGCAATGCCCTTTGCCCTTGATGGCGATCTCCACCTGGATTCTGGTTTCTCGGGTCTCCCGGAAGACCTCGGCCTGCATCGAATCGGCCTGGCTCTGGGGATCATTCATCGGATTGCTCCTGGGCATTTTCCTTCCGGGAGGTCTTTTTTTTGGACTCAGGCTGAGCATCCGGCCTCTTTTTCCCGAATATCACTGCGACCCAGACCCCGACTTCATAGAGAATGATCAAGGGTCCGGCCATGAAGGTCTGGGTGAAGACGTCCGGGGGGGTGAGCATGGCCGAAATCATGAAGGCCACCAGCAAGGCATACTTTCTCTTCTTGCGCAGCCCTTTGGGGGTGACCAGGCCCAGGCGGGCCAGGAAAAAGATGACCAGGGGCAGCTCAAACACGATCCCAAAGGCCAGCAGAAGGCGAAAGGCAAAGGAAAATCCCTCGCGCATGGTGATCATGGGGCTGATGTAGAGATCGGAAAAGCCCATGAAGAACTTGTAGGCATAGGGAAAGATGATGAAGTAGCCGAAAAGAGCCCCGGCAACGAAGAGCAGGGCTGAAAAAAAGGACATGGGATAGATGAGCTTGCGCTCGTGGGAGTAGAGGCCTGGCTTCACGAAGAGCCAGATCTGGTAGAAGATGTAGGGGCTGGTCAGGAAAATCCCGGCCACAAAGGCGACTTTGATGTACGTGAAAAAGGCTTCATGGGGAGCGGTGTAGATCATGGAGCTCTTGTCCGGCAAGGCCCTGAACAGGGGAAGCATCAGCCAGTCAAAGAGCTTTTCGGCAAAGGCGTAGCAGGCCAGCATGCCGACAAAGGCGGCCACGATGGAGCGCAGCAGCCGCTTGCGCAGATCGTCCAGGTGCTCCAGGAGACCCATCTCTCCCAGGCTGTTGGATGATGACTCTGTCTGGGAGGTCTCAGGCATTTTTCGCCCCCTCCCTGTCATCCGGGTCTGGGTCGCTCTGAGTGTCCTCAAAACCCGAGGCCTGGGGTGCACCCTGTCCTGTCCGCCCGGAAGCCGGTGCCTTCCGATCCTGAGCTGAGGCCGGCTCCGCCCGGGTTTCTGTTTCTGCTTCAGCTTCAGACCCGGCAGACTGCTTCGGGGGCTGCTGCCCTGAAGCGGCCTCCTGCTTTTGTGAGTCCTGCTCCATGTCCGACAGCTGAGCTTCCAGATCTATGGTCTTCTTCACATCCGCGCTCATCCGCCTGAACTCGGCCATGCCCTTGCCCAGGGCCCTGGCCACGTCCGGCAGCTTGGACGGCCCGATCACCAGCAGGGCGACGACCAGAATGAGCAAAACTTCGGTTGTTCCTATCCCAAACATGGCATCACTCCCACTCTATGGTGCTCGGAGGTTTTGAGGACACATCAAGCACCACTCTGTTCACCCCCTTGACCTCATTGATGATCCTGTTGGACATCCTGGAGACCAGATCCGGCGGGAGCCTGGACCAGTCGGCAGTCATGGCGTCGATGCTGTCCACGATCCGCAGGGCCACAACGTGCTCATAGGTTCGCTCATCCCCCATGACTCCGACGGTCTTCAAGGGCAGAAGCACGGCAAACCCCTGCCAGACCTTGGTGTACCAGCCTGAAGCCATGAGCTCGTTCTGGACGATCTTGTCCGCCTTGCGCAGGATCTCCAGCCTTTCCGGAGTGATCTCCCCGATGACCCTGATGGCCAGGCCGGGTCCGGGGAAAGGGTGACGCCAGACAATAAAGTCGGGCATGCCGAGCTCCACAGCCACTTTCCGGACTTCGTCCTTGAAGAGCTCCCGCAGGGGCTCAATCAGCTCCAGCTGCATCCTGTCCGGGAGACCGCCCACATTGTGATGGCTCTTGATGACTGCGGAAGGCCCCTTGAAGGAGACCGACTCGATCACATCCGGGTACAGCGTGCCCTGGGCCAGGTACTTGACCTCCGGCATGGCCTTGGCTTCACGCTCAAAGACTTCGATAAAGGTGTTGCCGATGATCTTGCGCTTGTCCTCAGGGTCGGAAACGCCGTGCAGCCGGTCCAGAAAAACCTGCTGGGCCTGGACATACCTCAGATTGAGATCGAAGTGGCGAGTCAGATACTGGACCACTTCCTCACCCTCATCAGCCCGGAGCAGGCCATTGTCCACAAAGATGCAGTGCAGCTGCTTGCCAATGGCCTTGTGCAGCAGGGCGGCCACGACCGTGGAATCGATCCCCCCGCTCAATCCGCAGACCACATGGTCAGAGCCGACCTTCACCGGTACCTGGCGCAGGACCGAGTCCACAAAAGAGGCCATGGTCCAGGTGGGCCTGAGCTTGACCACCTCAAACAGGAAGTTGCGCAGGATCTGGTCCCCGTCCTCTGTATGGGAGACCTCGGGGTGAAACTGGAGCCCGAAGATCGCTCGATCTCTGTGGCCCATGGCGGCCACGTCCACCTGAGGGGTTCTGGCCAGGACGGAAAATCCAGGGGGCGGGCTGAGCACCTTGTCCCCATGGGACATCCAGACCTTGTGCGTCGACTGGGCATCCAGCCCTTTCCACAGCTGAGCGTCCATGGTCAGGCTCAGTTCGGTCCGACCGTATTCCCGGTCCTGAGCCGGCACAACCTCTCCTCCCAGTGAATTGGCCAGGAGCTGCATGCCGTAGCAGATGCCCAATATGGGGATCTTCAGGCTGAAGATCTGTTTGTCCAGGCCGGGAGAATCGATATCGCAAACACTGGCCGGACCCCCGGACAGAATGAGCGCCCTGGGGTTCTTGGCCTGCAGCTCATGAAAAGCAATCGTGCAGGGATGAATCTCGGAATACACTCCAGCTTCCCGGACACGTCTGGCAATGAGCTGCGTGTACTGAGAGCCGTAGTCGAGGATGATGATCTTGTCGTCGTGGTGCATCAATAACTCTCAATCTGGTAGTTCGGGGCTTCTTTGGTGATGATCACGTCGTGGACATGACTTTCCTTGTATCCGGCCTGAGAAATCTGGATCATCCTGGACTTGGTCTTCAGCTCGGCCAGATTGCGGCAGCCCACATAGCCCATTCCGGATCTGAGCCCCCCCACGAGCTGATAGACGGTCTCAATGACCTTGCCTTTGTAGGGCACCCTGCCGACAATGCCTTCCGGCACCAGCTTGCTGGCCTTCTCCTGAAAATAGCGGTCGCTGCTGCCCTCTTTCATGGCGTCGATGGACCCCATGCCCCGATAGATCTTGTAGCGCCTGCCCTGATAGAGGATGGTCTCTCCAGGGCTCTCCTCGGTCCCGGCCAGCATGCTGCCCATCATCACCGAGTCAGCGCCTGCGGCAATGGCTTTGACAACGTCGCCGGAAAACTTCACCCCTCCGTCTGCGATCAGGCAGCGGTCCATCTCTCTGCAGGCCTTGACCGTGTCCATGATGGCTGTGATCTGGGGAACGCCCACTCCGGCCACCACCCTGGTGGTACAGATCGAACCCGGGCCGATGCCCACCTTGACCGCGTCTGCCCCGGCCTGGATCAGGGCCCTGGCTCCTTCGTAGGTGGCCACGTTTCCAGCAATCAGCTGGCTGTCGGGATAGTTGGCCCTGATGACCTGAAGGGCCTCGATGATGTTTTTGCTGTGCCCGTGGGCCGAATCCAGCACCAGCACATCAACCCCGGCCTGAATCAGGGCATGGCTCCTCTCCTCGAGGTCCGGTCCGGATCCCACGGCCGCGCCGACCCTGAGCCTGCCCAGCTCATCCTTGCAGGCATGGGGATATTTCTTGATCTTCTCGATATCCTTGATGGTGATCAAGCCCTGGAGCTTGTTGTGCTCGTCAACCACGAGCAGCTTTTCAATCCTGTTCTTGTGCAGCAGGGCCTTGGCCTGCTCCAGTCCTGTGCCGGGCGGGACAGTGACCAGCCTCTCGCTGGTCATGACCTCTTTGATCTTGGTCTCCATGTCCACCACAAAGAGGACGTCCCTGTTGGTCACAATCCCCACCAGCTCATCCCCTTTGACCACCGGCAGGCCGGAGATCCGGTACTCGGCCATGATCTCCAGGGCCTGTCCGACAGTGAATTCAGGATCGATGCTCACAGGGTCGACAATCATGCCGCTCTCTGACTTCTTGACCTTCTCCACTTCCAGCCGCTGCCGCTCAATGGGGATGTTCTTGTGCACGATGCCGATGCCCCCCGACCTGGCCATGGAAATGGCCATCCTGGCTTCGGTGACCGTATCCATGGCTGCGCTGAGCAAGGGGGTGTTCAAGGCTATGCTTGGGGTCAAAAACGTGGAGACATCGACTTTGTCCGGAAGAATATCCGAATAGTCCGGCAACAGCAGGACATCGTCGAATGTCAGGGCCTGGGTGATGACTTTGCTCATATCGTTCTTTCCTTTATTTCAGCGCTGTCGTCGGCTCTCATGAGCCGGTTTGATCAAGGCAGAAACTTTCGAGGATGCTCCTCTTACTGCTCCCCTTTTTCAAGGGGAGCTGCCCGCAGGGCTGAGGGGTTCTTTCTTCCGAACTTTCATCCGAGCGCAGCCCCAGGCTGCGCTGAATTCTAGCGGCTGCTTCCGAGTTTGTGCAGTCGCAGCACATGAGACGCTGGCTCTCTGGGTGCGGGTTCAGCTCGATCCCAGGCTCTCCAGCCGCTGCCGGGCCTCCTGGCGAAGGTCCTCCGGGGCCTCGGGATTTTCGATCACGGCCCGGAGGTGCTCCCGGCCCTTTTCCGGAGCGTCCAGATGCCTGGACATCAGAATGGCCAGGTTGAAATGGGCGTAGACATTGTCCGGGTCATGACTGAGCACAGTCTGGAGCTGATCAGCTGCACCCTGAAAATCCTGCTGATGATACAGAGCCATGGCCAGTTCCTGCCGGGCCTCGATATTGTCGGGTTCTACAGCCAGGAGCCTCCTCCAGAACTGACCGGACCTCTCCCAGGCCTGCATATGAGTGAAAGCCCTGGCCAGGGACTGCAGGATATCCGGGTCCTCAGGGCTGTCCTGAAGTCTCTGCATGAGCTGGCTGATCATGGTCATGACGTCCTGGCCGTGGTCGCCGCCTCCACGCTCAACCTCCTTGACCAGGCTGGGATGCGAGGTCCGATAGACAGCAGAGGTCAGGACCATGGCCGACAGGCAGAGCGCCATGAAGCCCAGAACCAGGATCCGGCCGTTACTCAGGGACCTGGGACTGGTCATGGTCCAGAATCTCCAGTTGGGTCAAACGTTGCTTGAGCTGGCTCTGCTGCCGTCCCAGGAAGATGAGGTACAGGCAAAGCCCGCTCAAAACTCCGGCATTGGCGGCAAAAAGAAAAAGGCTGGCACTCATGATTCCCCGCTTCAATATTCTGCCGATCCGGGCAGATACCCGGCCCGGCGGAAAAGTTGATCACATGTGATGTTCCAAGTTTCAGCTCTGCCCCTGGCAGAGCTGAATCCTGGCAAAACCTTCGTCGATGGCTGTCCTGAGGCGAAGCTGGCTGAACCTGACCATCACCAGCAGGGCGAACACCCCTCCCCAGACCAGGACATTGATGCCCACGGTGAGCCCCATCTCCGGAGGCAGCCCCCCTCCCTTGGAAGCGAAGACAGCCGGATGGATGCTGCGCCACAACCTGGCTGAGACGAACACGAGGGGAACATCGAGAAAGGCCACCAGTCCGAGCACTGCGCAGAGGACTTTGAGCCGGTGCGTATCAAGGCTCGCATTGCGGAGGACCAGATACCCGCAGTACATGAACCACATGACCAGGGCCGTGCTCAGCCTCGGGTCCCAGGTCCACCAGGTGTTCCATGAAGCCCTGGCCCAGATGATCCCGGTCAGCAGGACCAGAGTGAAAAACAGGACCCCGATCTCGGCTGCTGCCCGGGCCATGATGTCAAAACTCGGATTTTTTTTCCACAAGTAACCAAGGCTGCCCAGAAAGACCAGGAAAAAAGCCACAAAGCCCCACCAGGCCAGGGGAACATGGATGTAAAAGATCTTCTGGACCATGCCCATGGTCTGTTCCTCCGGGGCATAGAACCAGATCATGGCCTGGGCCGCAACCAGCCCGAGCAGGGTTGCCACCCCGATACCAAGAAAAATCGCAGAAGTCCTGGTCACAACACCGCACCACCTATTCCGAGTACACAAAGGGAAACAAGATCAGGGCGCTGCCGGTAAAAACCGCGTCAAAAGCTCCTGCCACCCCATACCAGGCCGAGGTGGCCACCCCGGTCTGGCCCAGGACCTCGCCTCCCAGTCTGATCCCGGCAAAGAGCAGGGGGATGAGCAAGGGAAAGACCACCACCGTGAGCAGGGATTCCCGCCCGGCTTGACCCTGGGCCAGGGCTCCCAGAAACGACCCTATGGCCAGCAGGCCCCAGTCGACAAGGAGCAGGACCCACAAGAGCTCTCCCCATGAGGCGAGCGTGTCCACCTTGAGAAAAACCATGCAGGCCGGTGCGAAAACAGCTTGCACAGCCACAAGGAGCACCCCTGCTGCCATGGACTTGCCCAGCCAGATGGCCTGGGCCTGCATCGGGGCCATGATCAGGCCGAGCCTGGCCTGATTCTCTTCTTCCAGGGCATACAGGGCGTTGGTGATCAAAATCAAGCTGAAACAGGAGGCCAGCCAGAAGATGGAGGCCGCCCATTCCGGGGCTATGCCGCCCTGCCGCGATCCGGCCAGGCTGAAGACGAAGATGAGCAAAAGGCCCAGCAGGCAGGCCTGGACCAGACCGTGCCCGCAGACCAGCACCAGCCGGAGGTCTTTTCGGGCTAAGGTCAAGGCCTTCCCAATCACTGCACGCTCTCGGCCGAGCCGATTTCAGAGCCTTGTCCAGCCCTGACTGTTTCTGTCATCACAGTTGTGCCGCCCTTGAAACAGAGAATCCGATCCGCCCGCTGGCTGTCCTGGTCCTGATGATGACTGATCCAGATCACGCTCTTGCCCTCCTCCCCGGCCTTGTCGATCTCTGCATGCAGGATCTTCTGAGATGCGCTGTCCAGCCCAGTCGAGGGTTCGTCCAGAAGGTAGAGCAGCGGGTCCAGGCACAGCAGCCTGGCCAGGCTCAAACGCTGCTCCATGCCCCTGGAAAAGTGGCCGGCCCGTTCATGCTGCACAGCCACAAGCCCGACCCGGCTCAAAATGCCGTCAATGTCTGCGGCATCAGGTGAGCGGCCGTAGAGCCGGGACCAGAAGACGAGGTTCTCCCTGGCGGTCAGCAGGGGGTAGACAAAGCTCTGATGGCCCATGTACCCGATCCGGTCCTTGCCCAGGTCGTGGTCGATCCGGCCCGAGGTCGGCCTGAGCAAAGAGGCCAGGATCTTCAGCAGGGTGGTCTTGCCGCTGCCGTTGGGTCCTGTGACCAGGACCACTTCCCCGGGCTGGACTGCAAAACTGACCTTCTTGAACACCAGCTTGGTGCCGAAAAAATGGCTCACATCCTCAACCTGGAGCAGTTCTGTCACCTCGTCACCACATCAGAATACAGGATTCAGAATACAGGAGTCAGCCCTGCCTCTGGCCGGGCTGACACATATTTCATACGAGCTTTGCCGCTGGCAAAGCTGACTTCCATTGGGTTTGACCTGAAGAAACAGACT
>CAYOID010000100.1:0-9407 GCA_964403955.1 uncultured Desulfohalobiaceae bacterium
GGCTTGGCATGAACATTGTGGTTGAATCTTCAGAGCCAAGATTGAAGCATATCTATATCACTGAAGATGAAATTGTAGCTGATCTTGTAGATGGTCGCTCCATAAAAGTACCTCTTGCATGGTCATGGCGACTTTCAGAGGCAACTCCAGAACAAAGGCAAAATTTTCAAATCATTGGGGAGGGCTTGGGAGTTCATTGGCCAGATATTGATGAAGACATCAGTGTGCAGGGCATGTTGCATGGCCACCCAGCTCCGCAACCGAAACATTCAGCTTTAAAATGATAAAAATGCGGCTTCAAAAGCTCAAGATGCCGCTGTATTTCAATAATGATACCGGAGCTGGGCGATGAGCTCGGCATCATTCGTGACTTTATAGACGATGCGCTGCTCGTCGTTGATCCTGCGGGACCAGTAGCCGGTCAGGGCGTATTTGAGAGGCTCCGGCTTGCCCTTGCCCTGGTACGGAGTCCTGGAGATCTCTTTGATCAGTCCGTTTATTTTTTTGACCATCCTCATGTTGGTCTTCTGCCAGTACAGGTAGTCCTCCCAGGCCTGCTCCGAAAAGATGAGCTTCACTCCGCGAGCTCCCGTTCAGTGCCCTTTCCATCCTCAAGTTGAGCAATGGACTCGATCAGCCGCCGTGCATTTTTTGGCGACCTCAGCAGGTAGGCCGTCTCCTCCAGGGCCTCGTAGTCTTCCAGGGAGATCATGACCACGGACTCGCTCTTGTTCCTGGTGATGATCACCGGGGCATGGTCCTCGCAGACCTCGTCCATGGTCCTGGCCAGGTTCTGCCTGGCTGACGTGTAGGTCAGGGCTTTCATTGGATCGTCTCCTCGTCCTCAGTCACATGTGCTCAGGTTTCATTCGCGGAAAAGCAAAAAAGGCTGTACAAAAATATGTACAGCCATAAAGACTGGGCGTCAAGCCGAAGAGTCGATCAATGATAAAAATCATTTTGGCTGGTCTTCCAGCCAAAATGTTTTTATACCTGTAAAAATCAGCCGGTCTTCCCGGCTGATTTTTAACTCCACTCATCCAGCAATATCCCGCTCATCTCCTCCAAATTCTTGGCCACCCGCAGCATGACCTCGGGCGGTATCTGCCGGATGACCTCTTCGCTTTGCAGCTCCTTGACCTGGCAGACCAGGGTCTCGTAGTCCCGGTCCTTGGTGAAGTCGATCTGGATGTTGAACTGGGCCAGAAACTCATTGGTGGCGGCCTTGAGGTTTTCCAGGTCCTGCCTTTGCCTTTCTTCCCGTTCCTTTTGCCCCTCCTGCTGCTCCTGCTCGACCTGCTTCCGGGCAAAATCGTCAGCCCGCTTGGCTTTGTCCTGCGCAGCAACGTTTCCTGACTGCCCGGTCGAGCTCGGGTCTTGCTCTGATATTTTGGGCTGCTGGTTCTGCCTGTTCTGTTCCGTCTGAGGCTGAACCTGAGGGCTTTGTTGGCTGGGAGGGATGTTCGACGTCGTCATGGTCCTATCCTCGTGTTGTCGCGAGAAAGTTTTCGGTATGTTCTCTGACGCCAGTGCAAAAAGTCCATACAGCGGTTTCCCGGCGTCAATTGCTGTATGCAACTCCTTGATTATTCTGGCTTCTGAATTCTGTATTCTGACTTCTGCGGCTGCATCTTTAGTTTTTGCAGCCGCATATTCTCTCATGCAGTTCACAGGGCTTGCACCAAGGTGCACCAGGCATCGAAGAATTTTTTTGGGCAAAGGCCCTGATGGGCATTGATCAAAGACAAAAGGCGCCCTGAAGAGGAGCGCCTTTTGTTTCTATGATCAATGCTGGCCAGGACGGTCTTGTCACATCCTAGCCATGCAGGTTGACCTCTCTTCTTTCTGGTTGCGAATGCAAGACTTCAACAGGCTTTTCCTGAGATTTTTTCACTGTAGTGACCTGTGCCACGGCATCTTCGAAGCCTTCGTACAAGGTGTGCAGGGTATCGATAACGCTGTCCAGCCGGTTAAAGTCGTCCTTGGCCGTGCTTGTGTTGATCTCTCTGATCATGTAGGCGTAAAGCCCGTCCAGCTCGTTCACCAGATCGGGGTCGCCGTTTTCCCGGTCCAGGGTGTTGTCCAGCTCGGTGATAATGGCCAGGGCCTGGGAGCGGAGCTCCCGGGCCAGGAGGAGCTCTCCGTCGCTGTACTCCTGTCGGGCTTGCTTGAGCCGAATGATCGCCCCTTCAAACAGCTTGAGCATGATGGTTTCCGGTGTCGCGCTTTCGAATTCGTTTCTCTTGTAGGTTGTATAGGCATTCATGGGTTAAGTCTCCTTGAATCGGGCAGTTTTTAGAACTTGTTGTTTTTATCAGCTGATGTACTGGACCACTTAACAGGTCTTCTTGGTATAAATATCTGCTTTTTACTTCTCGTATGAAATCATTATTACTCCTCGAGCTTGCTTCGTCGAAGACTCCTCGCCATGACGGGTAAAGCCCTCTGCTACTGAGAAGATCTTTGGCTCGTCATTGCGAGCGTAGTGAAGCAATCTCTCAGAGTAAGTGATAGAGTTTCTTCCTTGATCAAAATGAGCGTCTGCGGCCAGAGACCGAAATAAATTCATTTTCAGAATTTGTATTTCTTCACTTCAAAATTGACTATTCTACATTCTACATTCATCATTCCCCACCCGTATCCCAGGTGTCCACGATCGACTCCAGCTGGTCGCTCATGCCCTGGTACTTGATGACCATGGACTCCATCTGGGAAAATTTTTCCACCAACCGCTCCTCGTAGCGCAGGATGTACTGCTCCTTGTCCTCGAGGTCGTCGTTGAGCCGGTCGATCTGGCTCTCGATGGAGGAGATCTTGGAGGATACCAGGCCGTCATAGGGGTTGGTCATGTCCCGGAGGTAGGTCTCCATCTGCCCGCCCACCCCGTCGGACCCGGTGAACAGGTCGGAAACTGCCCTGCGGTCGGACTCCAGGGCGCTGGCCAGCTTCTCGGCATCGAGGCTGAGGGTGCCGTCCTCCTGGAGCTCGATCCCCACCTCGGAGAGGTACTGAAAGCTGTTCTGCCCGGTGCCCGAGATCGGGTTGCTGACCATGGCCCGGATCTTGTTCTGGGCTGCCCTGGCCAGGCTGTCCCCGAGAAGGGCCCCGCCTTGGCCGGTCTCCTGATTGTAGGAGGCGTTCTGATCCAGAAAGGCGTCAAAGGTGTTGTAGGACTCGACAAAGGCCTGAACCCCCTTGGTGATGTCCGAGGTGTTCAGGTCCACGGTGATCGTGGTCGGTCCTTCGGAGTCCGAGAGCAGGTTGAGGCTCAAGCCGGACACCGCATCGTCCACTTGGTTGGAGGTCCGCTCGTAGCTCACCCCGTCGATGGTGAACTCGGCGTTCTGGCCGGTCTGGGCCTCCTCCTGGGCGTCACCATCGGTGAACAGGGCCCCGTCGGTGATGGCCACTCCAGGGGTCGCCCCGTCGCTGGTGATGAGGTTCGACCCAGCCCCGGTGGGGTCGCTCTTGAGCTTGAGGGAGAAATTGGGGCTGTCTTCCGTCCCGGTGTTGACCACTGTAGCCGTCACCCCCAGATCCTCGGTCTCGTTCACGGCCTGGGCGATGTCGCTCAGGGTCGTGGTCTCGTCCGTGGTCAGGCTGAAGCTGGTCCCGCCATGCTCGAACCCCATGGTGACCCCGTCCGTGATCTCGGAAGGGTCGTCCTGAGCGCTCACCGAGCTCGACCCCTTGAGCAGCCAGGTGTGGGCCTGGGCCAGCTGGGTCACCTCCAGGTCGTAGCTGCCCTCGGACGCCCCTGAACTGGCCGTGGCCGAGGCGGCTCCCTCGTTCGAGGATAAGGCCGCCTTGGAGGAGAACAGGCTGACGTCGTTCACGTCCTGGGCTGCCTGAAAGACCTTGGTCAACGACGAGTTCAGGCTGGTATAGACGTCCTTCTGCTCCTGGGCCTGGCTGATGTCGTCCTCGATGGGGTTCAGGACCTGTCCTCCCCTGTACTGGACGAGCTGCTCCACAATGTCCGTGGGCAGGCCGCTGGGCCGGCCGTTGGGGTAGGCGTCGTACACGTTTCCAATGGCCATGATCTTCAGCTCCTGGTGTTGACCAACACGCCGCTTTGCTCCTGCAGGCCTCTGGCCAGCTCGAGCATCTCCTCGGGGGGGACCTGGCGGATGACCCTGCCCGTGTCCCGCTGGACCACCGTGACCACCACCCGGTCCAGCTCCTGGTTGACCTGAAACTCCAGCCCCACGTCCATCCTGGAGAGCTCCTCGTTCAGCCTGGTCTTGACCTGCTCCATCTGCTCGGCCAAATCCTGTTCCTTCTTCAGGGAGCGGTTCTCCTGGGCGGCACGGCTTTCCCGGTTTGAAATTTTTGCAAGTTCAAGACCACGTTTTCCCTCAGCCCCCGCTTCTTTTCCGGTCCGGGCAGGTCCGGCCTCGCCCTTTACCCCTGCTGTGTTTGCAGAGCCGGGCTTCATCCCGCTGGGGAGGAGGTTGGTCAGGTCGGGCAGCAGGGGCATGGTCAGGTCCTGTCAAAAGAAGGTCAAGATTGAGTCAGCCAATGTTCTTTGTTTGTCTTCTTCAAATTCTTTCTTGCTGACAACCTACAACCTATAACCTACAACTTAGAAACTACTTTTCAGTCAATGAACCCGGGCCGGAAGCTCCGACCCGGGGTTTTACTTTATATTCGCTGCTGATTCATCACCCGCCCAGGAGCTGCAAGGCCAACTGCGGGTTCTGGTTGGCCTGGGCCAGGATGGCCGCGCCGGCCTGCTGCTTGACGTTGTTCTGGGTCATTTCCGAGGCTTCCTTGGCGATGTCCGCGTCCATGATCCGTGATCGGGCATCAGTCAGATTCAAAGCCACGTTCTCCAGGTTGGCGATGGTGGATTCGAAACGGTTCTGGATAGCACCGAGCCCGCTCCGAATCTCGTCAACTTTGCTGATTGCAGCGTCCAGGACTTCAATGGCATCTGCTGCGCCATCGCCAGTAGTTAAGTCTATGTCATTGACATAATTGGCAACACTGGTGTTAGCATTACCTGCTTCGGTGCTCAGAATTGAACCCCCGGCTGCTGTCGAATCAGCATCGGAAGTTACAGTGAAATCGCCTGAAGCGGTAAAAGTCACCTTTCCACCAACAACAGTTGAGTCATGGTTTCCTCCATAGAATTCACCATCATGGAGGGTTACAGCTTCGCCGTCCGTTCCAGTAACTTGCATGGACTGATCAGTCCCATCAAAGTCCACTCCAGACCCATCTCCGGTAGCAGAAGTTGCATTGTCAGCAGACGAAGCGTGGGTGAAATCGGTGATTTTGATATCAGAGCCATCGGCAGCTTCTAGAGTGATTTGGTCGTTAGAGCCTCCGAGTGAGGCAGTGATTCCGGTCTGGCCACTGACATCGTTGATGGCTGTTGCGAGGGAGGAGTAATCTGAAGTAGTCACAATTGCTGAAATTTCGACGGCAGTCTCGTTGGAACCCTGTAATTTAAAGGTGACTTGGCCATTGTTAGAGATGTTGGAGAGAGTGGCGGATGTCTCGGCTTTAGCGGTCACTCCTGTCTGATCTGTGACTGCATTTACTGCAGTGGCGATGCCAGCAGCAGTCGTGTTCGCATCAATGGTATCGGTTGAGGCACTTCCTTCAGGACCCACAATGTCAAGGGTTTGGGATCCTACTGCGTTACCGTCACTGGTATCTGTTTTGCCAACTTTGTTTAATGTAATAGAGTCACCATTTTCTGAGAATAGTAGATTGTCACTATCACTTTCAATAGTATATCCTTGATCTAAAGAGACGTTAACTTTTCCAGCAGCAGTTACTTCAATGTTTGCAGTAACATCTGCTGTTGAGTTGTCGCCATCAAGCCCAGTCACTTTAAAAGCTGCGTCGTTTGAGCCGCCACCATCACCGACTTCAAGGGTAATGTCGGCAGATGAGTTATGGTGGATTGTTACATCACTGCCAGTGCTTACAGCAAATACTCCATCATCTGTTAAGTCGCTTTTACTATTAATAGCTTCTGCTATTGAATCTGCACTAAGTCCACCTGTCGGAGTAAGGGATACAGAAGCTCCTCCATTTACATCCGCAATAGTTATTTTTAATGTTCCATCACCATCGGAGTCAGTGAAGCTGTCTAGCTTGACAGCATTGTGACCAGTAGCTGTGACCCCATCTAATGCATTTAATGATTCTTGGAGCTTTCCAGAAGCACCTAAATCTTCAGCAGCTCCAACAGTTATTGCTGATCCACCAACAACGTTACCATCAGCATCCTTGATGGTAATTTCTTCCCCAGTTATGCCATTATCGGATGAACCTGATCCTGCTGCAGATCCAGTGCTTCCTGCTTCTGCGCCGTCTGTAGCAATGTATCCTTGCCAGGTTGCAGCTTCAATACCATTCGTATTGTCTGTTTCCAGAGAATTGTTTCCCAACTCGGTAGCCTGGGCTGAATCAATTGAAAAGGAAATCGTTTGTCCAGATTCTGCTCCGACTTGAAATGAAGCATTGTTAAGGGTGCCGTCTAAAATGTTTTGACCGTTAAAAGCAGTGGTGTCAGCAATGCGGGTCAGTTCTTCTTTGAGTTGGTTGACCTCAGCCTGGATGCTGGCCCTATCGGATGCCGTATTGGTATCGTTTGCGGCCTGAACAGAAAGCTCACGCATTCGCTGCAGGATGTTCGTGGTTTCCTGCAGAGCTCCTTCAGCGGTTTGAGCCAGAGAGATGCCGTCGTTAGAGTTTCGTACTGCCTGGTTCAGACCGCGAATCTGTGCGGTCATCCTGTCGGTGATGGCCAGTCCGGCCGCGTCGTCCTTGGCCGAGTTGATCCGCAGGCCTGAGGACAGCCGTTCCTGGTTGATACGCAAAGAGTTGTTGGACTGGCTCAGGTTGATCTGAGCATTGAGGGATGAAACGTTGGTGTTGATAAAGAGTGCCATAACGTCCTCCTAAGAAAGAGTTTTGAAAGCGATTGAAAGGTTTGAGTTCTGCCTTGAAGTCTTTTCCCGGGTTGACACCCTCATCGTCAGGTTTTTGAAAACCTTTAGGGTTTTTGGGAGGAGACCGGGAAGCCTTTGAATCAGAAGTGAAAATATCAAGATATCAAGAAGATATTTTAACGTTCGTCTTCAAGGTAAAAGGGTGGCCCGAAGAGACAGGGCAAAATTTCAGGAGCCCTCTGAAGCCAATCTGATCCAAATGGCGGGCTGGTTTCGTCCAAAGAATTTTTTGCAGCATGACAAGTGATTTGTTGGCATTGAATTTGCTTTATTCAAGGGAGACCTTTCAAGCTATCGACAGGGTTGAGGTGCTCAATGCCAGGAGGATCAACCAGGAAGAGCTGTACGGTTCTATCAGGGTTTCGCTCTTATCCAGCTTATCTCTGCAGCGGCGCATCCTCTCGGCATTTCATCCGGTGACTGTTGTTCTCGTCATTCCTGCGCAAAAGCGTCATCCCAGGCTTGAACAGGGACGGGATCCAGACAACGAACTGGATCCCGTCCGGGACCGAACCCGGGAAAAAGTTGAAGTCAGATCGGGATGGCGGAAAAGAGAATATGGTCAGCTGTCGCTGGAGTGTTATGCTCGCCATGGCTTTGAGGGCAGGTGTCACCTTTTTGAATCAGCAGAGGTTCCAGTTGCTGCTGCCATGGCCATCGGTCAGAATCCCCTCATGGGAGCGAGCAACGAGGCGGAGAGAGGTTAGATGTTCAAGCCCGGTCAAATCACCATAAGCCAGACAAAGGACCATCCTATGCAATCATCACCAGAGCCCATGGGGCTGTGTCCGCAGTACATGCAAAATTTTCAATGCATCGGCGGCTCTTGTGAGGCCAACTGCTGCGACACCCCATGGACCATTCACCTGGATCGCAAGCGCTATCATCAGCTCAAGCAGGCCCTGAGCCATTCGCAGGAAGACCGAGAACTGGCACAGCAGGCCTTCAAGCGGAACCGCTCTGCAGACTCAGTCGATCAGAACTACGCCTTGATTGTGCCCTCCAACGGCAAGTGTGTCTTTCATGAAGACAGTGGCTTGTGCGCCATCCACCGCCGCTTTGGCGAGGATCACCTTGGCCAGGTCTGCCGAACCTATCCCAGGATGCTGCGGGTGATGGGCAACCGCCTGGAGCTGACCGGGACGTTCTCCTGCCCTGAGGTCGCCCGCCGCTGCCTCTTTGACGACCAGGCCATGGACGTGGTGCGTTTTGACCCCACACCCTTTGCCGGCAACCGCTTTGCCTGCAAAAAGGCCCCTCATGATCCCACTGACCCGTACATCGCTCAGCAGGACACCCTCCGGGACATTGCCCTGTCCGTGCTGGCGGATTCCAACGTTTCGCTCCAGATGCGGCTCTTCAGCCTGCTCTACTTTGCCCATCGCAGTCAGGAGTTTTTCTATCCCCAGTCTGAACTCTTCTCCGAAGCCAAGCTGGGCCATGAGGTCGAGCGGCTCTCGAATGGGATTTATCAGGAGGTCTGGTCTCAGAACTTCGCCATCCAGGACCTGCCCGCGCACCTGCCCATGACCGTGATTCAGGCCCTCCTGACAGGGTGCTATGCCAAGGCAGCCCCTGAGCTCAAGAGCTTGCTCAATGCGGCCTGGACACCATACGCCCGCATCGACCCCCAGGGAAGCTTCCTCAAGGTTCAGCACAAGAGTGATACAGTGGCCTTGGAATGCCGCCAGTTGCTGGACCACTACCACAAGCGCGCCCAACGCTTTGGCTCTGTCTTTCAGCCCAGGCTGGATGGTTGCCTGGCCCGCTATCTGCAGAACATGGTCCTCAAGGAGAGCTACACCGAGTATCCTGGCCTGTTTGCCTGGGCCCACGACCTGGTCCTGCGCACCGCCCTGCTGAGCTTCTTGACCATCAGCCATCCCTGGCTCGATCCCTGGGTTGAGCCACAGGACCAATCCGGGTCTGCCCACACTGAAGCCAGCCTGGACTATGCCCTGGAGGTCTTTGACAAGGCCATTGTTGAGGTCATGTTCCGCTTCAGCCGCGGTCTGGAGCACAACACCCGCTTCCTCCCTCAGCTCAAGCAGAGCCTGCAGGAGCAGGCCATGCTCGACCTCCCCCACGCCATCCTCCTTTTGAAGCTCTAAACTCAGATACCTGCAGGGCGGACGCCCTGCAGGTATCTGAGTTTAGCATAAAGGGAGAGGCACGTAATTGACATTAGCTTCAAGCTTCGGTCTAAGCTCGGCTCATCAATTCCAAGGAGGTGCTCCATGTCTCGGATGCCGCGGTTTTTGCGGAGGAACACGACCACGATCTACCACGTCATCTCCAGGTCCGCCCTGGACGGGTTCCCTATGGGCTCGGAGGAGAAGGACTTCCTGCTGGAGGTGATCAAAAAGTACAGCCAGCTGTTTTTTGTGGACATTCTCGGGTTTGCGATCATGGGCAACCACATGCACCTCGTCTGCA
>CAYOID010000101.1:0-9311 GCA_964403955.1 uncultured Desulfohalobiaceae bacterium
TCCAGCGCTTAAATCCAGTATCGAGGTGCTTCTCCTTGTAGTGACAATGCTTGCACATCGGCTTGGTCTGAATTCAAAGAACAGCAGCACACCTCCTTCTGCTGATCCTAATCGGGAGAAAAGACCCAAGTCAAAGAGTGCCCAAAAGCCAGGAGGGCAAAAGGGCCATAAAGGCTATAACCTGCGGCCCGTTGAAAACCCGGACATTATCCAAGAGATCCCGCTCGACAGAAGCACGCTTCCTGAAGGGCAGTACCGAGATGGAGGCATCGAGAAAAGACAGGTCTTCGATATAGACATCTCGGCGATCGTTACCGAATATCAAGCCCAGATGCTGATCAATGAGCAAGGAAAACGGTTTGTAGCCCCGTTTCCCGAAGGAGTCACCAGGCCTGCTCAGTACGGACCCGGCATCAAGGCCAACTCGGTGTACATGTCGATGTTCCAGCTCATCCCGTACAACCGGGTTGAAGACCACTTCCTCGAGCAAATGGGCATCCCCATCAGCGCCGGCTCGATCTTTAACTTCAACCAGGAGGCCTATGAGCTTCTGGGAAGCTTCGAGCAGTGGGTATGCAACAAGCTGATCAGCTCCGATCTGATTCATGCCGACGAGACAGGAATCAATATCGGAGGCAAGCGTGTCTGGCTCCATAACGCCTCCAACTCATGGTACACGTTCTTCTATCCGCACCATAAGCGTGGCCATGAAGCCATGGATGCCATGGGAGTGCTTCCGTTCTTTCAAGGAACCCTCTGCCACGATCACTGGAAGCCCTACTTCCATTACGGCAAAGACCATGCTCTGTGTAACGCCCACCACCTTCGAGAGCTGGAGTGGGCCTGGGAGAAAGACAAGCAGCAATGGGCTTCAAAGCTGATCGATCTGCTCAAGGAGATGAACAAGGCCACCGAGGATGCCGGGGGCTGTCTGGATCCTCCCGAGGCGGAAAACTTCCGCCAACGTTACCGGAAGCTGATCCAAGACGCTGAAAAAGAGTGTCCACCTCCTGACCTCGAAAAGCGCAAGGGCAAAAGGGGAAGAATCCCTCGCTCCAAGTCCAGAAATCTCCTTGAACGCCTCCGCGATCACGAATCCGAGGTTCTGAGATTCATGACAGACAAGAGGGTTCCTTTCTCGAACAACCTTGCTGAAAGCGATGTCCGGATGACGAAGGTTCAGCAGAAGATATCCGGGTGCTTTCGTTCCTGGCAAGGCGCTGAGATGTTCTGCCGCATTCGCAGCTACATCTCCACCTGCCGAAAACACAATGTATCAGCGACCGTCGCTATGCGGTTGCTGTTTGAGGGCAAACTGCCCAAGTTCGTGGTTATCGATTAATGTTAGAGCATTCACCACCTCGCTGAATCAGCGAGGTGGTGAATAGATACTTGATGGTTTGATAAGTAATGCCTAAGGCCTTGGCAAGGTACGTCTTTTTTGCTCCTATATCTACAGCATCAAGGATGAATATTTTTTTACCAATTTTGTCATCTGCATTAGTCTTCTTAATGACAGCATTATCGTATAAAAGTATGATTTCTTTATCCTCAGGACCACAAAATGCAATTGAAAGATAATCGCCAACGTGTATTTTTTTCATACCATTCATAGCAACCTCTTTTTTGTATTCTAAAAGAGATTACTACATCATAAAAAAATGCACAATACATAAATTAATGATTGACATTCAATAGAGAGATTTGTATTCTACAATACAGCTTAAATTTTCTAAGTCTTAAAAGCAAAATCAAACTGTAGTGTTGTTTCTTAATTTATACATGTATTTCGATTAATTACCTTGAGGCTGAGAATTCGACGTCTGAGGTCTGTTCTTGGCATAAAAGGGTCAATTTATGTTGGCGTTCAGGTCATGGAGTGGCTGGGGTAGAATAGAGCTCTTGGGGGCAAAAAAAAAGTGCACATGGATGAGATAGGTGGCGGGGGCATATCCGATCAAGAGGCTCGTCTCCGACTTTGAGAAACGACTTGGTTCAATGGAACGCGTCGACTGGAGACCGCGGGGTCCAAGCTATGTTTCCAACATGCGAATGCCCGGAATTGCATGAAAATGACGGTCTCTGGTATAGACCTTCAACCCATGCTGCATGGCGCAGGCCGCGATCCAGATGTCGTTTGTGGGGATAGGGGTGCCTTGCTGCCGAAGATTGTTCAGCACAGAAGCATAAATGTCCGCAGTTTCCTCGTCCACAGGCCTGGGCATGACCCTGGGTGAGTCGAGGAAAATGTAGAGCTCCTCCCGGTTTTTGGCTTCCCTGCTGCCTCCCTTAAACCCTGAAAGCAACTCGCCAATACTCACAACCGATATGGCGATGAGCTCGAATCGCTGCATGTTCCTGATAACGTCTCCATCCCCCTTCAAAGCCAGGGAATAGATGTTGGTGTCGATGAGCACGCCTCTCATGACCACAGTTCCTGGTCGATGCTCCGCTCCTGGTCGATCTTGGCCTGAATGCTTTGATACTCCTCCTCCGACCAGGAACCGAAAAGCCCATCCAAATCATGAAAAGTTCTGGTAAAACGCTTTTCCTTGTTCAGCCCCAGGCTCCCGCGCAAGGCCTCCAGGGCAAGCTGATTCATGCTTGTTCCCTTTTTGGCCGCTTCCTGCTTGAGGTGGGCCACAAGCTCTTCGTCCAACCCGCGCAGAGTGAAGGTCGTCATGAGCATGCCTTCCGAATACAGTAGTTGAAGTCGTTATGACTACGTTATGTGTATGCAGAAAAGGCCTGGTCGTCAAGGCTGTAATGTCTCATGCGGTTGTCAGGAGCAGGTTGGGCAAGAGAGGGCGAGTTATAAGTTATATGTTATAAGTTGTAAAAAGAGGTCCCCCAAGTTGGGACATTGAGAAATGGCTTTGAGACAACCGCAACGGAGGCCTCAGCTATCAAGTCCTGAAATACAATTCACCTGCCTTCCAGGTGAATTTTATCTCGGTATGGTTATACTGAACTTCTTGACCTTGTAGTGCATGGCCCGTCTGCTGATGCCCAGGAGCTCGGCCGCCCTCTTCTGGACCCACCCGGTCTGCTCCAGGGCCCTGATGATGGTCTTCTTCTCGCTTTCCGCCAGGGAAACAGCTTCCCGGGAGGAAGGGTAGCCACGCACCCCCGGCTCCAGCTGAAGATCCTCGGGTTTGAGCTCCCGCCCTTTGGCCATCAGGGTGGCCGACCTGAGCACCTGCTGCAGCTCCCGGACATTGCCCGGCCATTGATGGTCGAACAGGCACTCCATGGCTTGATCCGAGATCCTGAGCTGGCCGGATCCCCTGGGGGCGTACTGAGCCAGAAACCTCTCCGCCAGGAGCGGAATGTCTTCCGGCCGTTCGCGCAGGGGAGGCAAGTTCAGGGTGAACCCTTTCAACCGGAAATAGAGATCCTCCCGAAAGCCGCCGTCCCGGACCAGCTCCGCCAGGTCGGCATTGGTGGCCGCAATCACCCGGCAGTCCACAGTGACTTCGGTTGTGTCCCCCACAGGCCGGAGGGTCCTCTCCTGCAGGAACCTGAGCAGCTTGGCCTGCATTTCCAGAGGGATATTGCCAACCTCGTCCAAAAACAGGGTTCCCTGGTGGGCCTGGCTGAGGAGCCCTTCCTTGTCCTGAACAGCCCCGGTAAAGGCCCCTTTCTTGTGCCCAAAGAGCTCGCTTTCCAAAAGGCTTGTGGTTGTGGCCCCGCAGTCAACGACCGCAAAGGGCCCGCGGGACAAGGGGCTGCACTCGTGAATCACCCGGGCCACCAGCTCTTTGCCGGTGCCGCTCTCCCCGATGAGCAGGACATCGACATTGGCTGGAGCCACTCTTTCGATCAGCTCATAGAGCTGCATCGTCTTTGGGCTCAGCCCGCCCCAGACCCGGTCCCCTATGTTCAGCTCTGATGACGAGCTTCGCCTGGCCTGACCGGGTTGAAGTGCCTTGCTGACCTTGTCCAGGAGCTCCTTGCCGTCAAAAGGCTTGGTCACATAGTCAACAGCTCCGCTGTGCGCGGCCTGGACCGCATGATCGATGGAGCCGTATGCTGTGAGCATGATCACCGGCAGACCGGGCCATTTGTGCTGCACTTCCCGCAGGAGGCCGTCCCCGGTCATGCCAGGCATCTTGACGTCGGAAACAACCAGGTCGATCCGGGATCGGTTCAAAAGCTTCAAGGCCTTTTC
The DNA here is from genome assembly GCA_964403955.1 of uncultured Desulfohalobiaceae bacterium. Taxonomy (GTDB): domain Bacteria; phylum Desulfobacterota; class Desulfovibrionia; order Desulfovibrionales; family Desulfothermaceae; genus CAYOID01. The sequence continues at coordinate 4,172 of CAYOID010000101.1, forward strand.
ACCGCTGGAGGCCAGGACAACCTCATATCCGGCTGCGGCAAAACGGCCTTCCAGAACCTGACGGATGTTCGGGTCGTCATCCACGACCAGAATGATGTGTTGCTGTTGTGTTGTTTGTGTGTTCATCGTGCCTTGTTTTTGGACTTTCCTTCAAAGATGCGGCTGCAAAAAATCAAGATGCAGCCGCAGAAGTCAGAATACAGATTCCAGTAGTCAGCAGAATCAAAGAGTTATCACGGGGTCGCTTGTCCCCATCATCTCCATCCTCTCCATCAAGTGAGCGCAGCGAACGGGTGGTTAAAGAACCCTTTTTTCAACCTCCCGCTCCCAAAGGTCGCTTGATGAAGAGGATGAAGGCAGGGATAAGAACTCTCTCTTTTCAGCCCAAGCGATGCTCCTTGGGCTGAAGCGGCCCTGCCGCAGGAGCGGCATGCCGTGCGCCAAGCATGTCTTCACCCGCGACAGCGGGAGGCACTGCGGGCCCGGCCAGCATCGGGCGGGGTCGCTTACCCTATCCTCTCCATCCTCTCCATCAAGTGAGCGCAGCGAACGGGTGGTTAAAGAACCCTTTTTTCAACCTCCCGCTCCCAAAGGTCGCTTGATGAAGAGGATGAAGGCAGGGATAAGAACTCTCTCTTTTCAGCCCAAGCGATGCTCCTTGGGCTGAAGCGGCCCTGCCGCAGGAGCGGCATGCCGTGCGCCAAGCATGTCTTCACCCGCGACAGCGGGAGGCACTGCGGGCCCGGCCAGCATCGGGCGGGGTCGCTTACCCTATCCTCTCCATCCTCTCCATCAAGTGAGCGCAGCGAACGGGTGGTTAAAGAACCCTTTTTTCAACCTCCCGCTCCCAAAGGTCGCTTGATGAAGAGGATGAAGGCAGGGATAAGAGCTCTCTCTTTTCAGCCCAAGCGATGCTCCTTGGGCTGAAGCAGCTCTGCCGCAGGAGCAGCATAAAGTATCATTACTCGGCAACGATTCTCCTTATAGTCGCCTTTTGCCCCTTGAAGTTGATCAGCAATCCAATCTTCTTATCGCTTGCCTTAAGGTAGTTCATAAGTTGGGCTTGATGGAGAGAAGTCAGCTCATCCACTGTTTTTAACTCTAGCATGATTGCATTTTCAACGACTATATCAGCGAGATATTCACCTACTATTTCCCCTTTATAGAAAACTTGGACTGGAACTTGAGAATCGGAATGGATACCACGATCTTTGAGTTCAACGAGGAGTGCATTTTCATAAACTTTTTCGAGAAAGCCATCTCCAAGTGTATTGTGAACTTCAAAGACCGCCCCATTAATGGCGTAAGTCAATTCGCGCAAGTCCATTAGAACAACCTTGTAGAATATCACCCGCGACAGCGGGGAGCAGTGCGGGCCCGACCAGCATCGGACGGGGTCGCTTGTCCCCATCCTCTCCATCCTCTCCATCAAGTGAGCGCAGCGAACGGGTGGTTAAAGAACCCTTTTTTCAACCTCCCGCTCCCAAAGGTCGCTTGATGAAGAGGATGAAGGCAGGGATAAGAACTCTCTCTTTTCAGCCCAAGCGATGCTCCTTGGGCTGAAGCGGCTCTGCCGCAAGAGCGGCATGCCCTACGTCAACCATGGTCACTTTTCAGTGCCCTGCCTCATCTCCCGCAGCTCGTCATGCAATTTCTCCAAGGCCTCCAGCTTCTGCTGCAGCTTTGCGTTCTCCTCGGCCAGGCCGGCGCATTGGTCCTCAAGGCTCTCGCATTGATCCTGCAGGGCTTTCTTTTCCTGGTTCAGGCGGCTGTTCTGTTTGCGCAGGTCCTGGCAGTGCTCCCTGAGCTCCAGGATCGTTGTTGTGGTCAGCAGGTAGTAGTCCTTGAGCACAGGATACAAAAGCCTGGGGTCCTCGCTCTTCAACTCTGAAGGCGCCTTGAGGGCCCATTCTTCAAAGAGCTGCTGGGCTTGTTTCAACTCTGCTTCGTTTGTAGCCCCGGCCATTGCCGAACAGGCCACCCCAAACCTGGCCTTGCGTGCGATGACCGGGTCGGTGGCTGAGTCCAGGACGGTCTGAAACTCTTTGCGGGCCGTGTCATACTCAGCAGCCTGAAAAGCCTGCATCGCAGACTGAAAAATATCCTTGGCCGCGGGAACTGCAGAAACGTCTTTTTTCGGAAACACTCCGTTTTTCATCTGGGTGCAGCCGGCCAGCACCAGCGCCAGGACCAATCCGGATATCAGCAACCTGAAATGTATCATGCCCCGCCTCCAAGCGGAAGAGTAAAACTGAAGGCCGCCCCCTCCCGGGTATCAGACTCCATCCACACCTGGCCACCGTGGGCGGCAATGATCCGCCTGGAAATGTTCAACCCCAGGCCGGAGCCGTCCACCTTGGCCCGCACCCCCTTGCCCCGATAGAACCTGTCGAAGACATACGGGCGATCGTCCTCTGGAATGCCCGGGCCCTGGTCATGGACAGTCACGACCACCTCCGCCCCTGTGCTGCTGGTATCGATAATGACCTGAACAAGGCCCTTTTCAGGGGAAAACTTGACCGCATTGCCCACCAGATTGACCATGACCTGCTGGAGATGATCCTTGTCCACCTGGACCCCGAGGTTTCCAGACCTGTCATCGATCTGGACCAGAACCCCTTTGGCCAGCGCAGTGGGCTGGATCCTCTCCAGCCCGCCCTGGACGAGGTCCCTGATCGGGAAGGTTCCCAGCTCCAGGGGCAAGCCCTGCTCGTCCATGCTCGAGGCAAGCAGGAGTCTGTTCAGCAGAGAGGTCAACCGCTCCACCTCCTGACTGGAGACATTCAGGAAATGGGCCTGCTTGTCAGTGACCGGACCGAACTGCTCCTCCTGGATCAAGCTGAGCGCCTCCCGGATAGAGGTCAAAGGGGTACGGATCTCGTGGCTGAGCATGGAGATGAAGTCGGCCCGCTTCTCTTCCTCTTTTTTGAGCCTCTGGATCATGTCGTTGAACATGACCGAGAGATCGCCCAGCTCGTCATGAGAGACAACCCGGACCGGTTCCAGCTCCTCTCCGCGACCGACCCGCTGCAAGCCCTTTTTCAGCTCCCTGGTGGACCTGCTCATGCGCACGGTCAGGATCACGCTGCCGGAAACGACAATGATTGAGCAGAGCCCGAGCCCGAAGAGACCGGCCTGCACGGCTTCTTGACCTCGCGTTTCCAACTCCTGAAGCCGCTCAGCCATCTTGGACCGCTGGTCGTCACGGACTGCTGAAAAGAGCTCCAGCCAGCGGTCGGCAGCCTGGTTGGCCAGAGTCAAACCTCCGGATGGATGGCCTGCCTGAATGCTCAGCGGCATCTCGATTCCCTGCGCCTTGAGGCTGAAATGAACTGCACCAAGCCTCAAATAGTGCCGCAGCTCCTTTTGAAACAGCGCGAGCTCGTCCAGAAACCTTTCCCTGTCTTCATCTTTTTCCAGGATTTCGTATCGCTTATTGTACTCTGCCACACTCAGGAGTCGATCGATCAGGTCTTCGGACACATCCACGGCATGGTAGTGGGTCTGCACAATGGTCGAGGACTCGTGGACCATGGAGTTGATCTTCATGAACAAAACGCCAGCCGTCAACCCAAACACCAGGATGATAGCCACAGACCAGATGAAAAACTTGGCGGTCAAGGAGACCCTTCGGGGAGCTCTGGCTTGTGCTGGCATGGGTTGGGGGGGTTGGTGTTGTAAGAAGTAAGGAAGTTGTACGTTGTATGTTATAAGGATTAAGGAAGTTGTAAGTTGTAGGTTGTAAGTTATAAGGATTAAGAAATTTGTAAGTTTTAAGAATTAAAAAAGTTGTAAGTTGCAGTTTGTAAGTTTTAGTTTATAAAGATTAAGAAGGTTGTACGTTGTGCGTTATAATTTGTAATTCTATTTTGCGATCAAGATGACCTCCATATGTGTCTACAGATTGGTGAAAAGAGCAAGAATGGTGATCGCTTTGAAAGAAAAATAGAATAAGAATTGAGGCGAAGGATGAAAAAGTCTCTGCCGAAGATTTTTTGTAAGTGAATTCCTACAAAGACTTTTCCGTCATTTCCGGATGGTCATTAATCCATTTTTTCATGGCCTGCCCGCATTGTCTGATTTCATGGAGATGGTTGTTACAGATGTCATAGAGTTCTTGGATGGACACTTCATGGTAGAGGTGAACCATCCTGTTCCTGTACCCAGCCATTTTTTCATGATTTGTCTTTCTTCTTCAGCAAGGACTCCATGTTCATGCAATCTTTGCGGTATCTCTTTGTACTCACTTATGCCATGCCCAAAGCCTTGGCTGAAACATGGCGACCGAGGTCCATCAAGGCCTCCAAGGCTCTTCGCAAGCATGATTCAGCTGCCCAGACGGTTCTGTTCTCGGCAGTAAAAGCGTCATAGCTTTCCAGAGGAAGGGTTTCAATCTCAGAGAGCATTGTCTCAATCCATCCCAGTCGATCTGCTACAACTCGATACGACATCTGCCCAGGGCTCATTCATCATCCCCCATGATCAGGGCCAGGCGTTCCCGCTCCAGATGCAGGCAATCCCCGGCTCTGCGCAGGATGTAGAGCTCGTATTCGTCGGCTCTGTCGTCATCCCCGGCATAGAGCCTTTCCCCTCTGATGACATTGGCTGCCAGAAAAGGGTCGGTTTCAGGGAGGCAAACAAGGTCGACTCGCGGCACATCGAGCTCGTCTTCGACGCGCTGAGCTATCTCGACCTTGTCTGAGACTGTCAAAGAGCGCCCGGGCAACGGTTTGACCCCGATATCCACATCAGAATGGGATTTCGGGAGAGAACCGCCTGGAGAAGACAGGGCACAAGCCACCTCTCTGGCCCGGCTGCCAAAGGCATAGATGATGTCCAGACTGAACTCCTGGGCCAGGTTCTCCAGGAACATATTTTTCCTCTCGTATGAAACTTCAAAAGAAAGAACCCCTCAGGCCTTTGGCCAGCTCCCCCTACCCCTCAGTCCTGCGGACAGCTCCCCTTGGAAAAGGGGAGCAGTAAGAGGAGCAACTCCCAAAGTTTCTGCCCTGATCAAACCGGCTCACGGTAGCCAGAGGCTGCGCTGACTTGTTCAACTTTTCAACCTTCTCAACCCCTTCAACCCTTAGCAAACTAAAGTTCCGAAAAAGGGCTATAGACAAGGGGCTAAAGGCAGGAT
>CAYOID010000102.1:0-9131 GCA_964403955.1 uncultured Desulfohalobiaceae bacterium
GACCCGCGCCCATAGTCTTGACCTCGCAGCCCTGATATGGACAGAATGCGCTTCAAGGAGATCAGGGAGACTGCCCGCATTTTATGATCAAAACCTTACTTGCTTTCATCCTGGGCGTTCTGAGCGCCGCACTGCTGGCCTGGCTTGTTCTGGCTCCAGACCAACCCTTTGGGTCAGAGCCCAAGCTCGCCCACAACCCACCCAGTCAGGGCACGACCGCCCAGGAAGAGGCACATGGCCTGTCCGGGTATCGAGACCTGGACGGCAAGGACTCGGACCGGGCAGCCGCTTCCGGCGATCTGGAGCGGGTCCGGCAGCGGCAGGGAACTGCAGCTGAACGGCCTGAATCAGGACCCGGGCCTGATCGTGAGGAGGCCCTGACCTCCGCCCAGGGGAGTTCCAAAGGGTCAGCCCAGGGTGATGCACCGCCGTCCGCCCTGGACTGGTTTGCTCGGGGAATCGAACTGAATGACGATTCCGAGCAGGGGAATCATTGAGTTACAGACAAGAAGAGACCAAAAGCACCAAGGGGAACATGATGCCGGTTCAGAATGAAAAATACCTCCTCATTAAGGACAATGGGAATGAAAAATTCGCATTTTATCCTTATGATGCCGATGACAACGATGCAATCTCCAACATGACTGCGATTGAAAACAAAGCCCTGGATAAAAATCTTTTGACTGAACACATCACGAAGGAAAAATTTCCACGTATTGCCGATTTTCTGAAGACTGTGAAAAAATACAATGAAGTTGATGTAAAGTCCTTGATCGGAGCATCCGAGCGCAGGATCGAGTACCAGGGGAAGTTGCCCCAATACGCTCAAAATGCCGACCGGGCTTTTGTGGTCCAGATTCATTGCCGGGAAGGCTGTCAGTGCGTCAGATGGGCTGAGCTGAACAAGCCTTTCCCAGGGCAGGAAGAGCTCATCCAGGCCGAACATGGCGAATATATTGCCATCTGCCTGAAATGCGGATTTGAGGCCTGGGATCACACCAATTGGAAACGATGAGGATGCACTGGAAGGTGATCAGGGCATTTCCATACGGTCAACATCAAGGAGATCGAGACAATGAAATCCTACCGCAAAGAACTGTGGTTCAATGTCAAAGGCAGGCGGGAGTTCATCAACATCACAAGGGATGTTGAAAAGTGCCTCAAAGAAAGCGGAGTTCAAGAGGGGTTCGTACTCTGCAACGCCATGCACATCACAGCTTCAGTCTTTATCAACGATGACGAGTCCGGCCTGCACCATGACTACGATGTCTGGCTGGAGAAGCTGGCCCCGCACGAACCCGTCTCCCAGTACAGGCACAATGTGGGCGAGGACAACGCTGATGCGCACATGAAACGCCAGGTCATGGGCCGGGAGGTGGTTGTGGCCGTCACCAGCGGCAAGCTCGATTTCGGGCCCTGGGAGCAGATCTTTTACGGGGAATTTGACGGAGGCCGCAAAAAGAGGGTCCTGGTCAAGATCATCGGCGAATAATGTTACACCTGATCATGGTTTTCATTTGCTCGTGAATGAACTCCTGTCCTGGCTCATCTCGAATGCCGCAGATGAAAAACCCTCCCAAGGCCCCTCCCTGCCGCCTGGAGACAGGCGGCAGGGAGGGGATGAGGAATTGGAAATGATTGTTCCTTGTATGAACCCAAATACTCAGCACAGCCAGAGGCTGCGCTGAAAAGAGATCGTCTCAGCCATGAAAATTGCAAATCTGACCTTCACCAGCGATCCGAAACACCACTTTGCCAGCGACAACAACTCCCCTGCCCACCCTGCCGTGATGGAAGCCATCATGGAGGCAAACCAGGGCCATGCTCTGGCCTACGGCGACGACTACTACACGGTCCGGGCCTCGGAAAAGCTCAAGCAGGTCCTGGGGACGGACTGCGACCCCTTCTTCCTCTACACCGGCACCGGGGCGAACGTTCTCAGCGTGGCCGCCCTGACCCGCTCCTATCAGGCGGTCATCTGCGCCGAGAACGCCCATCTGAACGGGGCTGAATGCGGTGCGGCCGAAAAGTTCGCCGGGGTCAAGCTGTACACTGTTCCCACCGAAACCGGCAAAATCACCGTTGACGACCTCGAAGTCTTTTTTGCCCATGAAGGGGATCAGCACCGCGCCCAGCCCAGGGTGGTCTCTTTGACCCAGTCCACCGACTTCGGGCTGTGCTACACCGTGGACGAGGTCCGGGAGATCTGCGACTTCGCCCATAGCCGCGGCCTGCTCGTGCACATGGACGGGGCTCGGATCTCCAACGCCTGTGCGTCCCAGAACGCGTCCCTGCAGGAGATGACCGCCGGGGCCGACCTGGACGTCCTCTCCCTGGGGGGGACCAAGAACGGTCTGCTGGGGGCTGAAGCGGTGATCTTCTTCAGGCCCGAGCTCGCCCAGGGCTTCAAGTACTTCCGGAAGCAAGGCATGCAGCTGGCGAGCAAGATGCGCTTCCTGGCTGTCCAGATGGAAGCCCTGTTCGCCGGCGAACTCTGGTTGGAGAACGCCCGCCAGGCCAACAGCATGGCTTGGCTGCTGAAAGACGAGCTCGGCAGGATTCCCAGGGTGATCATCACCCGTGAGGTTCAGACCAACATGGTCTACTGCATCATCCCGCCCCAGGCGATAGAAAGGATCAGGGAACACTACCTGTTCTATGTTTTCGACCCGAAACGCTCAGAGGTCCGGCTGGTGACCAACTACGACACCACCGAGGAAGACATCCAGGGGTTTGCTGAGGTTGTCAGACAAGCTCTCAACGAGAGCTGAAGAGCTCTTTCAGGACTGGGCAACGTCGTCGGGGGCTTCACCTCCGAGAGCCGCATTGCAATGACGATTCTGCGCAACGGCCTGAAGGTGCAGCTCACCAGCCAGCTTTGACGAATGCCCTGCTCCAGGCAGGGACTTCAGCGGATGGAGCACACAAAGAGCAGGGAGCACCACTCAAAATCAGGCTTGTCTGGCGGGATATGGAGACGCTGGCCGAAGTCGATGGCCAGCCGGAGAAAGTAGGTGACTTGAAAGAACGCCTTCAGGACGGTTCGTTCATTGTTGAACCTGCTCTCTATGTCGCAAGTGATCAGATCTGACTGAACGGCCTCGTCCACGATCTTCTGCAGGAATGGATGGAGCTTGCCGGACGGCGAGATTTGCTCGAGCAGGGAAACGATTCGTGGAACCCGCTCCTGCACCCAGGTCATGTCCTTTTCGATTCCCTCTCGAAAATCAAACCGCTCGAACTCCCAGGACTCATTGAGCTCCGCATAGCATTGCTTCAAACCTGCCAGGTTCTTCTTCAATGCAATCAGGAACTGATATTCCAGAGAGCAGTCCTGCTGAATGGAAGAAGGCTTACGGAGCTGAGGCCTCAAAAGCCTTGTCCGGCCTGAAAAGAATCCTGCCCGGGGAATGAGTTGCTGCATGGCGTCCTGCTCATCACTGCACTTGATCATTGATAGAGTCAGCTGCCAATAAATCAGCAAAACTCATGCCGGAAACATCGCAGGACACTTTTTCAAAACATACCATATTGCTGGCCTATTACACTGAGTGCGGCCGCTGCCCTTCCCACCTGCCATAAACGTGTTACGAAAACTGCACCCGCAGGGCTCGAATTTTTCCCGGAATCCTTTTTCCTGCCTCATGACTCAGGCTGTTGCCTTGCAGTCCACTGGATTTTTGCTCCTCTTGAGCGCCTGCACAAATTTTTTTTTCATTTTTCTTGACAAAAAGATCGCTTTTGCTTATAAATATTAAGTTGGCCAAATTGGTTGGCCTTGTTTTATTTTTTTCTTTTGGAGAAGTGAAGTTTTATGACCAAGAAGATGTATGTAGGAAATCTGGCATTTCAGTCCACAGAAGACGACATTCACAATCTGTTCAACCAGTATGGTGAAGTCAAGTCCGTGAACCTCATCACAGACAGGGAAACCGGCAGATCCCGCGGTTTTGCTTTTGTTGAAATGTCTGATGAAGACGCTCAAGAAGCTATGCAGGGTTTGGATGGAACTAATTTTGAAGGTCGCAATCTCAAAATCAACGAAGCACGACCTCGGACATAGATTTCCGTCTTTCACATCCCGTGTGATGTGAAACACTGAGGCACAAAAAAACCGCCCTCCCAGGCGGTTTTTTTGTGTTTCAGAGCTTTTTCTTGCCGGTTCCCGCCGACTTTGCTATGTTCCCCATATTGATTCATGCTCGACACTCGTGTTGACGCCCGGCACAGTTCATCACAATCCCCCCTTATGCCACAATCCACCCTGAAAAAATTCGGTACGCTGCTGGGCGCATCCCTCTTGGGGTCTTGCCGGGACCTGGCCCCGATCGTACTGGTTATCACCATATTCCAGGTCCTGGTCCTGCAGCAGCCCTTTCCGGAGTTTTTCTCCATTTTGATCGGTTTGGTGCTGGTCATCGTGGGACTGGCCCTTTTTGTCGTCGGACTGGATATCGGGCTTTTCCCCCTGGGGGAAACCCTGGCCGAGGAGTTTGCCCGCAAAGGCAGTCTCATATGGCTGCTGGTGTTCGCTTTTGCCCTGGGAGCCGGGACAACTGTGGCTGAACCCGCTCTGATCGCCGTGACCAAAGAGGGAGCTCTAGCCGCATCCGAGGCCGGGCTTATCGACAGCACTCCAGAGGCCATCAAACACTACGCCCTGGGAGTCCGGCTGAGCGTGGCCCTGGCTGTGGGAGTAGCCATTGTTGTCGGCGTGCTGCGGATCCTGCGTGGCTGGCCCCTGCCGTTTCTCATCGTAGGCGGATATGTCCTGGTCATGCTCATGACCCTGTTTGCCCCAGAGGAAATTGTCGGCCTGGCCTATGACTCCGGCGGAGTGACCACCTCCACAGTCACAGTGCCCCTGGTCACAGCACTTGGAGTCGGTTTGGCCCGGACCATTCGCGGCCGGGACCCGGTCACGGACGGTTTCGGGCTCATCGCCCTGGCATCCCTGACGCCCATGATTTTTGTCATGCTCTTTGGTTTGATCACCTTATAGCTGGACGCCGCAATGGACATTGACTTCAACCCACTTCAGCTCCTGCTGTCCACTACCAGGGATGTTGTGCCCATACTGGTCCTTTTGATCATCTTCCAGACTTTGGTCCTCAGGCGGCCCATACCGCGCTTGGGCAGAGTCATTTTCGGGTTCGGCCTGGTCCTGGTCGGACTGGCCAGCTTCCTGGCCGGGCTGGACCTGGCCCTGTTCCCGGTGGGCAAGAACATGGCCGTGATGCTGACCCAGAGGGGCCTCATGAACGGCGGGGAATCCTGGACCTCCTACGGCTGGGTCTACGCTTTCGCCTTCATGATGGGATTCTCGACAGCAATCGCTGAGCCATCACTCATTGCCGTAGCCAACAAGGCCCAGGAGGCTTCCAAGAGATCGATCTCGGCCAGGGGTCTGCGCATCGCTGTGGCCGTCGGGGTTGCCATCGGCATCTCCCTGGGCACGTTTCGCATTGTCACCGGCACCCCGCTCTACCTGTATATCCTGGCCGGATATACGATTGTTGCGGTGCAGACCCTAATGGCCCCGAAAATGATCATTCCCCTGGCCTATGATTCCGGAGGGGTATCCACGTCTACAGTCACTGTACCCCTTGTAGCGGCCCTTGGGCTGGGGCTGGCATCCAACGTTCCGGGACGCAGCCCGTTCCTGGACGGTTTCGGGCTCATCGCCTTTGCCTGCCTGTTCCCGATCATCAGCGTGCTCGGCTACGCCCAGCTGGCCCAGTGGAAAACGCAGCGCAAAAAGAGAAGATAACCCAGGATGGCCATACGAACACTGATGCTGGCCTGGACTTTACCCCAACATGAGACAGAGGCGCTGTCGGACCGAAGCTTTCAAAAAATGCAAACGATTCAGCGCTGACAGGAGGATGGAATGGCTTTCAAATGCATCGTTGCCATGGTCAAGCCGGATCTGACCGACAAGGTTGTGGAATCAGCCAAAAAAGTGGGGGCCACCGGTGCGACCATTCTCGACGCTTCCGGGACCGGGGCCCGGGAAGCCAAGACATTTTTCGGCCTGAGCCTGGACATCCGAACCGAGGTTGTCCTGTTCCTGGTCAACGAGGACCTGGTCGACCCGGTGCTGGCTGCAATTCGGGAGGCCGGCCGCTTTCACCAGCCCGGAACCGGAATTGCCTTTGTCCTGGCCGTGGAGTCGACCATCGGCTTTGAAAGCCAGATGGGCGGGCGCAATGCGTGAAGGGGTGCAATGGCCATGATGAAAACCTGCCGCACATAAGGCCCGATCGAGTGCCTGCAGGTCTTCTGGCGCATGCGCTGAGGCCAGACAAAGAATCCGGCCCCAATCTTTTTTATCCTGGACTTTAGCAAGAAGCGGCTGCAAAAACTCAAGATGCAGCCGCAAGCATTCAGGATTCAGAATCCAGAAGTCAGTATAATCAAAGTGTTACAAAATAGTGTTGGGTGTGGAAAACGATCAACTGGACTTTTTACACTCACGTCTCTCAAACTCACCGACCCGGCAAGGTCCTGAAAAACACGTTGCCAAGGGGTAAAAAATCATCTACTGTTTCTTTTTTAACATCAACATCAAGTGCCTGGCCCCCTTCATTGCGCCACCCGCCGCCCGACGACGCCCCCCGCATGAATTGCAGCTGATCACTTGCAACGGAGATCACTCATGAAACTGTATGTCGGAAACCTCCCTTACAGCCACAATGACCATGAATTGAACGAACTCTTCAAGCCCTACGGCGAAGTGGTCAGCGCCAGCGTCATATCCGACCACCACGACGGGCGCTCCCGCGGTTTCGGCTTTGTGGAAATGGCTCACCAAAACGAAGGCCAGAAGGCCATGGAAGCCATGAACGGTTTCTCTGTTGAAGGCCGGGAACTGGTCGTCAACGAAGCCCGGGACGACAAAAAGCGACCCCGCCGTTAAAAACACGAATCACAGCCTGATGGGTTTTGGACGGGACGGTCGATCGACCCTCCCGTCCGCCTTGCAACCGCTGCTTCCATTCGTACTGGACACATCAGATCATCTCTTCAGCCAATATTCCCTTTTGCCAGTCTGATGGCCTGACAAGGCCTTTTCATGCCGGTTTGTTGCGGAGTGAGGCTCGTAGTTGCGGCTGCAAAAACTCAAGATGCAGCCGCAGAAGTCAGAATACAGTATTCAGAAGACAGAAGGATCAAGGAGTTACATGATGCGAGTGAGGGCGGGAAACCCCTGCATGGACTTTTTGCACTGCCATCCTCGCATGAAACTCACCTGTTTGAAGACGACACGCTCTGTTCAAAAGCAAGTCAATTTCTTAAGTTCAAACCCAGATAGTCAGCGCAGCCTCTGGCTGCGCTGACTTCATCTCAATCAAGAAAGGACGTCGTATGAATTTTTCCGAATTTCAATTCACCACCAAAGTGCAGGATGGTATCAAAGCCTGCGGATACACCACACCAACCCCTATTCAGAGCCAGGCCATTCCGCCCTCCCTCCAGGGCCGGGATGTCATGGGTCTGGCCCAGACAGGAACAGGGAAGACAGCCGCATTTGCCCTGCCTATCCTGGAGAGGCTCATGCAGGGTCCCCGCGGTCGGGTCCGGAGCCTGATCCTTTCCCCGACCCGGGAGCTGGCCGAGCAGACCCTGGAAGAGTTCCAGTCCCTGGGTCAAAAGACAGGTCTTCGAGCTGTTTCTGTTTACGGCGGAGTCAGCAAGTTCAACCAGGTCAAAAAAATTCGATCTGGAGCGGATATTGTCATCGCCTGTCCCGGCCGGTTGCTCGACCTCATGAGGGACCGGGCCGTTGACCTGTCCAGGGTGGAAGCTTTCGTCCTGGACGAAGGCGACCGGATGCTGGATATGGGCTTCATGCCCGATATCCGGAGCATCATTGCCAAGCTTCCCGCACAGCGGCAAAACATGCTCTTTTCAGCAACAATGCCCAAAGACATCAGCTGCCTGGCCGAAGACATCCTGAACGACCCAGTTCGGGTCAAGGTCGATCACGAAAGACCCCTTGAGTCCATCACCCAGTGCCTCTATCCAGTGGAGCGCATGCCCAAGCCTGAAATGCTGCTGACCCTGCTGAAGCAAAAAAAGGCCGAGGCCACCCTGGTCTTTACCCGGACCAAGCACATGGCTACAAAGCTGGCCAGGCGCCTCAGCTCCGCAGGGCTGCAGGCCAGGGAACTGCAGGGGAACATGTCTCAGAATAATCGGCGCAGGGTTATGGAGGGTTTCAAGAAGGGCAGCTTCACCATCCTGGTGGCCACTGATATCGCTTCCCGGGGCATTGACGTCTCCCGCATCTCCCATGTCATCAATTACGACATGCCGGACACAGCCGAGGCGTACACCCATCGAATCGGTCGGACCGGGCGGGCCAGCCGTTCCGGAGAAGCCTCCACCTTTGTGGAATCAAAGAATTTCGGCTTGATCAAGGCCATCGAGCGCAAGCAGCGACAGCGCCTGGAGAGGAAAACCCTGAAAATTTCCGCCTAGGTCGACCACGTATGAAACTCAGCTGCTGGGAAAGGCCTAACCGCCTCGAAAGCTGCCGCAGGAAATCAAAATCCAGCCCTGCCGTTGGTCTTAGCCAGTGAGACCAAGGAAGAAGCTCCCCCTCTGGACTGCTCCCCTAACAGCTCCCCTTTTCTAAGGGGAGCTGTCCGCAGGACTGAGGGGTTCTTGATCAGGAATTTTCATACCAGTCTCTGGACGTGTCCCCACATGCAGGATGCCCGGCTGCGACACTTCAACCATTCCGGCAGTCTCCCCAACATCGCCCATCACTGACAGGGGCACTCCCTTGGCCTCCCCCGGCGGATTCTGCCCCCCCCTGGCCTGATCATGATCTTTACCCACACAGGGCACAGGTGGGCCGGCTAGAAGAAGAATCACACAGAAAAGAGATATCTCTCGCCCGCTCGCGGACTCGCTCGAGGCGCAGAGCGCGCAGAGTTCAGAGGGAGGAGGAAGAGTTTTCTGCGGGCAAACCCCCGAGCCGGGGTTTTGCCCGCCCAGCTCCACTCGCTCCCGCTCGTGAGGTCAATCCCTTGCCCGCAGGGCGGAGCAGCTTGCCCTGGACGCCGGCTCGGCGGCCAGGGCAATTCCCTCTCTCTTTCTCCTCTTCATCTTCTCCGTGCCTC
>CAYOID010000103.1:0-9090 GCA_964403955.1 uncultured Desulfohalobiaceae bacterium
CCCGGCTCGGGGGTTTGCCCGCAGAAAACTCTCCCTCCTCCCTCTGAACTCTGCGCGCTCTGTGCCTCGAGCGAGTCTGCGAGCGGGCGTGAGAAATCTCTTTTCTTTGTGCTCCTGCTTCTGGCCGCCCCCCCCTGTGCCCTGTGTGGGTAAAGACCAGGCCAGCGGCAGGGCTGGCGTCTCGAAACAACCAACTCTCCTTCCGGCTCCCCTCCTTGCCGCCTGTCTTCAGGCGGGAGGGAGGGGCAGGGGTGGGTTCTTGATCTGCCGCATAGGCGATGAAACAGGACACTGGTCACCTCAAACCCATATTTTCAGTTTTGCCAGAGGCAAAAACCAACAAGGAGGACTCCCATGAACTGCAAGACCTTGAGCACTCTCATTGTCAGTCTCTTTGCTCTGTGCTGCCTGTTGTCGACACCAGCCGGCCAGGTGGAGGCCAAGACCGTGTGGCGGGGGCAGTCCAGCTATCCTGCCGGGCTGCCTCAGCTCTATGCCCCGGCTGAGCACTTTGCCGAGCTGGTCGAGGAGCTGACCGATGGCGAGTTGATCATCCAGATGCAGCCCGGGGGCTCCATCGTGCCCTCCAAGCAGGTCTTCGACGCAGTGAGCACCGGGGTCCTGGATATCGGCTGCACCTGGGCCGGCTGGTGGATGGGCAAGTTCCCGGCCGCGGTCCTGTTCGGCAACTCCTTTCCCAACGGCATGCAGACCCAGGAGATGCTCTCCTGGATCTTCCACGGCGGGGGCCTGGAGCTCTGGAACGAGATGTACGAGGGCCACAACGTGGTTGTCCTGCCCCCGTACGGCATGCTGGGCTCGGAAAACTTCTGCTGGTCCAGGAAGCCCATCAACAGCCTGGAGGACTTCAAAGGCCTCAAGTTCAGAACCGTGGGCGTCTGGGGCAAGTGCCTGGAGCGCCTCGGGGCCAGGGTGGTCAGCCTGGCCGGGGGTGAGGTCTACCCCTCCCTGGAACGGGGGGTCATCGACGCCGCCGAGTTCGCCACCCCGGCCATCGACCGCAAGCTGGGCTTTGAAGAGATCTGCCCCTACCTGAAGGTCCCCGGCATCCACGAGCCCTGCGCCCCCCTGGAAACCCTGGTCAACGAAAGCTCATGGAAGAAGCTCGACGACGGCCTGAAGAGAAAGGTCGAGCTGGCCCTGCGGATCTCAACTTTCCACGCCATCAACCTGGCCATGAAGCAGGACGCCGAGGCCATGAACTACTTCATCAAGAGCCCCAAGGTCGAGGTTTCCAAGCTGACCCCGGAGATGATCGAGGAGATCAAGAGGATCGGTCAGGAAGAAATGGACAAGATGGCGGCCAAGGACGACTTCTTTGCCAAAGTCCTGGAGTCCCAGCGCGACTTCCGGAAACTGGTGGAGCCCTACGCCGACCTGGTCCGCCTGCCCTACCCCTATGCCGAAGCCTTGGTGGAGTGAGGGCATGAAGAAGCAGCAAGGTTCGCCCTGAGCCTGAAGTGTAACCTTCCCCGGCACTCAGCTGGAACAGGAGCCTCTCGAACTGAGTGCCGGGGGTGGTCACCGCCCCCACAGAGGAAGACAAGAAACCACCCCTGCCCCTCCTTGGAAAGGAGGGGAGCCGGAAGCGGGGCATGTTGGGGCGCGTGAGCTCGTGGACCCCAGCCGTGCCGGGTGCAGGTCTTGGCTCATGACAGGATCGCATCCACAGTCGTACCGATGGACATCGCTTTCTCTTGTCTTTCGTGCCTGAACCGGCACGGCTGCGTGGCCTGTGAGCTCTTCTCCATACGCAACGAAGCCGCTCCTCTTGCTGCTCCCCTTTTCCAAGGGGAGCTGTCCGAAGGACTGAGGGGTAGGGGGAGCTGTCCGCAGGACTGAGGGGTTCATGAAACGAAAAAGCACAAAGGATTTCCCATAAGCAACACCCTCTTCAACCGCAAAAGCCTCAAATCCCTCCGCCGGACACTTCGCACCAGCCTCACCCCGGCTGAAGCCAGGCTCTGGAGCGCTCTCAAAGGAAGTCAGCTCGATGGCAGGAAATTCCGCCGCCAACAGTCCATCGACCGCTATGTGGTCGATTTCTACTGCCCTGCAGAAGGCATTGTGATCGAGCTGGACGGCCAGGTCCATGACAATCCTTTGAGAAGCGATTACGACGGCCAGAGGCAGAACACCTTGGAAAGTCTGGGCCTGACCGTGCTCCGGTTTGAGAACCGGATGGTCTTTGAGCAGTTGGACAACGTTCTGGAGCAGATCAGGCGGGGGTTCAGGGGGCAGAACAAGAATGAAGACTAACCACCCCTGCCCCTCCTTGGAAAGGAGGGGAGCCGGAATGGGGGCATGTCGGGGCGCGTGAGCTCATGGACTCCAGCCTTGCCGTGTGCAGGTCTTGGCTCATGACAGGATCGCATCCACAGTCGTACCGATGGACATCGCTTTCTCTTGTCTTTCGTGCCTGAACCAGCACAGCTGCGTGGCTGATGACATCACCCAGGCGTCACGAGGCATCTCCCTCTTACTGCTCCCCTTTTCCAAGGGGAGCTGTCCGCAGGACTGAGGGGTTCTTACTGGAGGGGACAAAAGGCTACCCCAATGTGCGGCATGTGCGAAGAGCTCAAGACAAGAAACCACCCCTGCCCCTCCTTGGAAAGGAGGGGAGCCGGAACCGGGGCATGTCGGGGCGCGTGAGCTTATGGCCTCCAGCCTTGCCGTGTGCAGGTCTTGGCTCATGACAGAATCGCATCCACAGTCGTACCGATGGACATCGCTTTCTCTTGTCTTTCGTGCCTGAACCGGCACGGCTGCGTGGCCTGTGAGCTCTTCTCCATACGCAACGAAGCCGCTCCTCTTGCTGCTCCCCTTTTCCAAGGGGAGCTGTCCGAAGGACTGAGGGGTAGGGGGAGCTGTCCGCAGGACTGAGGGGTCCGGGGAGCTGGCGAAGGCTGAGGGGTTCTTCCTCGAACGCACAAACGTTGCGACCATAGAAGCCGCACAGCACCCCATGATCACGCCCTGCGACGCTGGACATCCTCGAACAGCCAGGTCTTGATCAGGGACTGGTAGGGGACATCCCGCTTTTTGGCTTCAGTCTTGATCCGATCCAGGAGCGTCTCAGGGAGGCGCAGGGAGATGGTCTTTGTCGAAGGTTTGAGGTTTGGCAGCACGGCAGGTTGAGCCTGGCTCCAATCAACATACTCACTGGAGTCATGGCTCTCCCAGAACTCCCTTTCTTCAGCTTCGTCTCTGAATTCAGGCACTTTCTTTTTCAGCTTGCTCATAGACTCTTCTCTCTTTCCTGTGCATGTCCCGGGCGGAAATAACCCGAATCAATGTCCCGGAAGCACGAAGGGTGAACGTGATGTGAAGTGCGCGACAGCTGTCAGTCCTGCCAAGGGCATGGTACCTGGGTTCCTCCTGGCTGTGCTTGGGATCTGGCAGGAGCAAGAGAGGTTCGTTGAAGAAAACCTCTTCTGCTTCAAACTGGCTGACGGTATGCTTTTCAGAACTCTTGCGCTCGTTGCCCTGGTCCCAATCGAAACCGGTTATCCTGTCCCACTTCATCATTTTTGTATATTACAAAAACATACAAGACTCGTCAAACCTGAACGGCTGATACCCGATCATATGAGACAGGTCCATCAGCCTTGTTTTTGCCCGTGGCAAGAAAGTGCAACAGCACGAAATCAAGTTGTCCGAGCCGGAATGTTCTCGACAAGTCAGGAACCTCTTGTTTCTTCAACCTTGAAGCTGTCAGCCCGGACAGAAGCAGAAAGAAAAGAGATATCTCTCGCCCGCTCGCGGACTCGCTCGAGGCCCAGAGACCACAGAGCTCAGAGGGAGGAGGAAGAGTTTTTTTGCGGGCAAACCCCTGAGCCGGGGTTTTGCCCGCCCAGCTCCACTCGCTCCCGCTTGTTAGGTCAATCCCTTGCCCGAAGGGCGGAGCAGCTTGCCCTGGCCGCCGGCTCGGCGGCCAGGGCAAGCATAACCCCCTCTTCCTCCTCATCGTCTTCCTCCGCGCCTCTGCGACTCTAGAGAGGAGCAGCAGCGACGAACGGGCGAGAGATCAATCTTGTATTCTCTTCCAACCGTACCCACTGTGGTAGGTGTGTTCGAAGCTTATGCCGCTGGCTGCGCTGACACAAAACCTCTTGACATTCCAAAATCCCCAGCCCATTGTTTTTCCCCATGAACCTCATCGACCGCATCAGCACCTGGGTGGGCAAGGGAGTAGCCTGGCTCGTGCCGGTCCTGATCCTGGAGCTGGTCTACGACACTGCGGCCCGGTACCTGTTTAACGCCCCCACCTCCTGGTCATTCGACATCTCCTACATGCTCTACGGGGTCATCTTCATGTGCGGGGCGGCCATGACCCTGCAGCAGGACAAGCACGTGCGGATCGAAATCATCTTCGGCCAGCTCCCGGCCAGGGCCAGAGCCATCATCGACGCGGTCTGCTACCTGATCTTCTTCTTCCCGGCCGTCGGGGTCCTGGTCTACTACGGGGCCCTGTTCGCAGCCAAGTCCTGGTCCCTGCTGGAGACCAGCGACCAGTCCATGTGGCAGCCCCCCATCTACCCCTTCAAGACCGTCCTGCCCTCAGCCGGGGTCCTGCTCTTCCTCCAGGGGCTGGCTGAGTTCGCCCGCTGCATCCGAACCATTGTCACCGGCAGGTCAGCCCAGTCATGAGCCCCGAAATCCTGCTCCTCATCCTCTTCGGCGGCCTGATCCTCGGCCTGGCTTCGGGATTCCCGGTCCCCTTCGTCATGCTCGGGATCTCCATGCTGGTGGGCTTTTTCGGGGTCGGCCCAGGCTTTCTGCACATGATGATCCTGCGGGTCTTCGAGACCATGCACAACTACATCCTGGTGGCCATCGTGCTCTTTGTGTTCATGGGCATCATGCTGGAGAAGTCCGGGGCGGCCGAGAGGCTCTTCTCCTCTCTGCACCTGCTCTTCGGCGGGGTCAGAGGCGGGCTGGCCCTGGCCGTGGTCCTGGTGTGCACCATCATGGCCGCAGCCACCGGGATCATGGGCGCTCCGGTGATCATCATGGGCCTGTTCGCCCTGCCCCAGATGCTGGACAAACACTACGACCCGGCCCTGTCCTGCGGGACCATCTGCGCCGGGGGCACCTTAGGGATTCTCATCCCGCCCTCGATCATGCTCATTGTCTACGGCCCCATGGCCGGGATCTCAGTGGGCCAGCTGTTCATGGCCGCTGTGATCCCGGGCCTGCTCCTGGCCGGGCTGTACGCGGCCTACATCCTGGTGGTCTGCTTCATCTTCCCGGACAAGGGCCCGGCCCTGTCCAAAGAGGAGCGCAGCGTCCCCTTGAGCCGCAAGCTGTGGCTGGTCCTGACCTCTCTGATCCCGACCCTGCTGCTCATCCTGGCTGTTTTGGGGACCATCTTCTTTGGCATTGCCGCACCCACGGAGGCCGCTGCCGTGGGGGCCCTGGTCAGCGTCATCCTGGCCCTGGCCTACGGCAACCTGAACATGAAAATCCTCAAAGATGCCTTTGTCCAGACCACGGTCATCTCCTCCATGATCCTGCTTATCGTGGCCGCAGCCTTTGTGTTCACCGGGACCTTCATGCTCCTGGGCGGAGGCGCGGTGGTCAAGGACCTTCTGCTCAACCTGCCCCTGGGCCCCATGGGCATCCTGGTGATCATGATTTTGACCTTCTTCCTCTTTGGCCTCTTCATGGAGTGGGTGGGCATCGTGCCCATTCTGGTGCCCATCTTCACCCCGGTCCTGGCCCAGCTCGGCTTCGACCCCTTGTGGGCGGCCATGCTCTTTTGCGTGGCCATGCAGACCTCGTTTCTGACCCCGCCCATGGCCCCGGCCCTGTTCTACATCAAGGGCGTGGCTCCACCCCAGGTCCAGTTCGGACAGCACATCGTCCGCGGCACCCTGCCCTTCATCGTCATCCAGCTCATCGGGTTGGCCCTGATCACCCTCTGGCCCGGGCTGGTGCTCTGGCTGCCCAGGCTTATGTTCCAATAAAAATTTTCCGGCCGGAAAATTTTTATCCTGGCTATGAGCGATGCAAAACTTGGCACCATCGGTCCTGAAGCGATGCTACTCCGCTCTTTAAGTGCCCATTGGGTTGCCTACCAGTCAGTCACAGCTCAAGCCTTCCAATGTTTTTCCAGGAAATGACCCTTGCCTTTGTCCTTTCTTGATCTCGATCTCCACCATATATGAGGCAGGGCTTTTCAGAAACCTCGTCTGCCAAGCCTAAAAAATAATCCGTACCCTTAAAAAAATCTTGATTTATAGTTCGTCCTGCTTTTATTTCTATCGGAAGAACGGACTCTCCTTTATCCACAAGGCAGTCTATTTCATTTCCGAGTTTGTCTCGCCAAAAATAAAAATGAGAGACTTGGCCTTGATTGAATGTACGCTTCATGAATTCACTGAGGATAAATGTCTCAAACAACGCCCCCTTGAGATAATGGGTCTGTATTTGCTTTGAAGAGCGAATATCGAGTAGAAAAGCTGCAAGACCTGGGTCGTAAAAGTAAAGTTTTGGCATTTTGACCAGTCTCTTATTGAAGTTCTTATAGTGGGGTCTAAGCAGAAATATGATAAAGCTGGCCTCAAGGACTGAAATCCAGGATTTGGCAGTAGGATGTGAAATCCCGCACTCATTGCCCAGTGCAGACAGATTTAGGAGCTGGCCTGTCCTTCCTGCGCACATTTTCAAGAAAAGCTGAAATTGAGCGAGATTCGAGATATTTTTCAGCGCTCTCACATCTCTTTCAACATAGGTCCTCACGTAACCGGGATAGAAATCACCCGGAGGAATGTTCATATTATACATCCGAGGATAGAATCCGGAAAAGATATACTCTTCATATGCTTCACAGTGGGCTATAGACTCAACCTCCTGAAGCGAAAACGGAAGGAGATTGAGTACAGCGGTCCTGCCGGCTAGAGATTGGGTAATCTTTTCAAATAAAAGAAAATCGCTCGATCCGGTCAGGACAAACTGGCCGGGCTGCCCTGTCTCATCAACAACAGTTTGAATATATGAAAAAATTTCAGGAACTTTTTGGGCTTCATCAATCACCGCGTCTGAATACGTCTGCAGAAAACCTCTGGGATCCTGACTGGCAAACAACTGAACATCAGGATCTTCACAAGAGACATATTTTTTTTGATCAAACACATGTCGGACGAGAGTCGACTTGCCTGACTGCCTGGGGCCGGTGAGGGTCACAACAGGGAATTTCTTCGATATGTAGAGGAGATAGTCCTCCATGTCTCTCTTGATATACATACCCCCCCTTCAGCGTACGAACTGTCCTTCTGAGCAAAGACCATATTTGGACAAATTGAAAATTGTATTTTCAATTTGTCCAAATATGGTTCGGCTGTCAAGGATAAAAATTTTCCGGCCGGGATGGCAGCCATCCCGGCCGGAAAATTTTTATATGCTTATTATTTGAGGCAATCCTTGACAAAAAGCATCTTTTGCTTAGAATAATACGCATGGCCGCACAAGAGATAGGCAGGCAGATCGCTTCGCTGCGCCGAGAACACGGCTGGAGCCAGACCGAGCTGGCTCACAGATCTGGAGTCTCCAGGGCTTTTGTCTGCAACCTGGAACGGGGAACCGGCAGTGATCCAGGGTTGCGAAAGATCTTGAACATCCTGGAGATCTTTTCCAGCACCCTGACAATCGTGGAGCAGGACGCACCACCCACCCTGGATGACCTCCTTGCGGAGCAGGGGCCATGATTCGAGTCTTCGCTGATGGGCTCCATGCCGGAGCCCTGGAGAAATCCGACCAAAAGCCCCATTACGTCTTCACCTACGACCCTGAAGCAGCTCAGGAGCGAGCCGTGTCCTTGACCATGCCGGTTCGGCTGCAGAGCTACTTTTCCTCACCAGCCCATCTTCATCCCATCTTCGACATGAACCTCCCAGAAGGCTCCCTGCGAAGCTGGCTGATGAAGGCCGTCCCGGATTGCGACGACCTCACCTTGCTGCAGGTCACTGGCCCTTCACAGGTCGGCCGGCTGGAGTACTCCAGCCAGAAGCGTTTGCAGGGCGAATCCCTCCCTGAATTCAACGTTCAGGACATCCTGACCTATGACGGGACTGAGGAGCTTTTTCAGGACCTTTTGCAGATGTACGGAAAATTTTCCGGTGTCTCCGGGGTTCAGCCCAAGGTCCTGGTTCGAGATCCTGTCCACACCAAAATGAGCCCGGATCACAAGCTGGCGGTCAGGGCCGCTACGCATATCGTCAAGACCTGGGACGCCCAATATCCCCATTTGGCCTTTAATGAGCATTTTTGCCTCCAGGCTGCGGTTCATGCCGGGCTGAAGACACCATACTGGGAGACATCGCAGAACGGGACATTCCTGGTTGTGGAGCGCTTTGATCTGACCGAGCAGAACCACTATCTCGGTCTTGAGGACTTCTGTGTTCTGGCCGGCCTGCCAACCGCTCACAAGTACAAGGGAAGCTACGAGCAGCTGGTCAAAACCCTGAAAAGCTTTTCTGCCAGGGATCAGCTCAGCCAAGGCCTGGTGGACCTCTTCAAGCTCATCGCCCTGAATGTGGGCCTTCGAAACGGCGATGCCCACCGCAAAAACTTCTGCCTGATCTATGACTCCCCGGTTGCGAGGCAGGGAGTCCTCGCTCCGGCCTTTGACCTGGTGACCACAACCGCCTACCTGCCCAACGATGCCATGGCCCTGACCATGAACGGCTCAAAGCGCTGGCCGAAGCGGCAGGAGCTGCTTCGATTCGCCGCAGACCACTGCGGCCTGCAGCCCAAGCAGGCCCTCAGGGCCCTGGAAGATGTCAAGCAGGGGATTCACAAGGCGGAAAAAGACCTCCTCCAGGGTATCCGCCATCTGGAGGGATTTTCGCCGGTCGGCAAACGGATGCATGCAGCATGGATGGAAGGCGTGTTAGAGCTGTAGAGGACCAGCCTTGGTTTTACCGGGCAATTCGAATAAATTCAACTTAATAGAATTCCGCCCAGCCAAAGGCATGAGCTTGGCACACACATACCACAGTGGGAAAAGAGTCTTGAACCACCCGTTCGCTGCGCTCACTTGATGAAGAGGATGGGGAGGATAAGAAA
>CAYOID010000104.1:0-8911 GCA_964403955.1 uncultured Desulfohalobiaceae bacterium
TCATTGCGAGGCCTGTCCCGAGCAGAGCGAGGGAACTCGACGAAGCAATCTCAAGCTGAAGCTTCATAATGAGTAGTCGGTCAAATCACAGCTCTCTGGATTTCCAGTCATCTGAAAAACGCAACCCCGACTTTTGACACTTAGGTCTAGGAAGCATCGGCCTGGTCTGGGTCGTCCTGGGGAGGCTCGATGCCCAGCAGCGCATCTGCAGCCGAGATAATATCCTGCCCATTGAAGCCGGAGATCTGAAAAGGGTACTTTGAATCAGAGGACGTGGCTTGGTAGGGTGTGTCCTCCTCTTGGTCCGGCCTGGGAAAGAGGCTCAGCTCATGATCCGCCTCCGTCCGGACAGTGATGACCAGCTCAGGGTCGGAGAAGTCCTCTTTGTCTCTGTCTTCAATGTAACTCTGGCATTTCAGGGAGTGCAGGGGCCGGAGCAGGTCTTGGACATCGGCTGAATCGACCTGGTTGCCGTCTGCGTCGGCCCAGGCTGGCTGTTTGGAGCTGCCCTGGGCCTGTTTTTTCAGCTCAAGGGAGGCGGAATCTTTGGCAATGGTCACGGTGGTGACCTGATCCATGGGAAAAGACAGCACGGTCTTGTCCCGGAACTTATCGCTGCTCTTGTCAAAGGTCATGCGCAGGTTCTGCCCGGAGAGGTAGATCTCTGGCCTGTCCTCAAGGGTGATGAAGGTGTTGCTCTGGGTGGAGGCGGCTTTGCCCACGGCAAAGGAGCGGACCGGGGTGTCCCCCTCAAAGGCCGTGACCCTGATGGCCGATTCCTGATCCAGGGAGTAGCGGGCGTAGTTTTGAGATTCCGAGGCCAGGGAGGTGACCTGGAGACCGGAGATGGCCTGGAGCAGGCTGTCCACCAGGCGCTTGCTGGCTGGATAGGGCCGCTGGCCCACGTACCAGGCGTCAGCGTCCCGGGTCAGGGTGATGGTCTCTTCAGGCCCCTTGATTTTGACCTTGGTGATCTTGCCGGTGGTCAGCTCCTGCATCTGCGGCAGGGCGTAGTTGACCCGGTCGGCTTTGTCGGTCCAGAGGTAGACCACCAGCCCGGCAATGATCACAATGAGGATCAGTAATTCTTTTTTTCCCCGCATAAAATTTTTCTCCGAAATTAAAATTTTCTCCCGAAGACGTGATAAAATTTTAAAATGCCTTTTTCCTCACGAAGACGCGAGAAAAAGGCTCAGTGACAGTTTCTCAACTTCTGCATATCAGGCTTCCCAGCCTTCCAGCCTCCAAGCATCCCAGCCGTCTCGATGGCTAGGAAGCCTGATTTTGTTCAACCTTCTCAACCTTTTCAGCTTTTTCAACCTTCTTCATTCAACCCTCTTGCCTACAACTTACAACCTGCAACTTACAACTCTTTTACGCCTTCCAACAGACAACCTACAACCGGACTCAGCTCAGCTGAACATCTCTTTGATTCTCTTCTTCCTGCTGGAACGCCGGACCCAGACGACCAGCCCGGTCGCAACCACCAGGATCGGCAGGCCGACGATGTTCGTGGATTTCACGGCAGCCTTGGCGGCTGAGCTGGTCTCTTCCAGGGGGTTGAACTGCTGGGCCTTGCTGCGCAGGGAGGCCATGGCCTCCCGGTTGTTCAGGGCGTCCATGAGGTTCATGACCAAGGCCGAGTTCGGGGACTGCCCCTCGGAATCCAGGATCTGGTCCGAGAGCAGGGCCGAGGTGCCGATGAGCACGATTTTGGCCGGGCGGCCCTGGTCCAGCCTGGCCCCTGTCGCGGCCAGCTTGCTCTGCAGCTCGGCTTCCAGGGACACGTCTGTGGCATTGCCCTCTGCCCCGGCCTGGTCCCCGGACTCTTTTTCCGGAATGGGCCGGCCTTTGAAGAAGCTGGTGAACTCCCCTTCAACCATGGCGGCCAGGGGTCGGCTGAACTGCTCATCATCCGAGTTCGGGGGGGAGAGGTGCATGGGGTTGAAGTTGATCCGCCCGCTCATGGTCCAGGACTTCTCAGAGGAGGAGAACAGGACCCGGCCGTTGAGGCCGTGTTCCTTTAAGGCGGCTTCCTTGAGCTTGACCGGGGCGTTCTTGAAGGTCACCAGCCCCTTGATGTTGTTCATGAAGGGCAGGTCGTGGTTGATGTTCCGGTTTTCGATGAGCGGGGCGAAGTATATGGGCTGCTGCCCCCCGCCCCGGCTCTGGGGCATTTGCTGCTTGAAGCAGTTCTCGTCCAGGACGATGGCCTCTTCCTGGTCCAGTCCGTAGTGGTTGAGGAGCTTCTCCAGACCGGTCCTGTTAGGCACGTGCTGGGGGGGCTGGCCCATTTGCTGTTGCTGAGGGCTGGTCTTCTGGCTGAAGCTGTCCAGAAAGACGGCCAGGTTGGTGCCCCGCATCAGGGCCTGGTCGATCTGGTAGAGCTCGTACTCGGAGAACTCCTCCTCGGGCCCGGCCAGGATCAGGCTGTTCAAGCCCTCCGGGATGCCGCCCTGACCAAGGGTGACTTCCTTGAGCGTGTAGGTGTCCGAAGTCAGCTCCTTGAAGGTCTCCAGGGAGAGCTGATCCGAGCGGTTGGACCTGGTCATGCGATTGATGGACGGGGTGCCGTGATCGGCCAGATAGCCCAGGTCCTGATTGATCCCAAGCATGGACTGCAGGTTGGAGTTGATCAGGTCCTCGAGCTGGGTCTGGCCCACCAGGCTGTACTGGGTGCCCAGAAGGGGCAGCTGGACCATGTTCAACAGGGACAGGGTCCGGTGCTCGCCCTGGTGCTCCAGAACCAGCCCGATGGCCCCCCGGCCGGCTTCGAGCCCGGCTGACTCAAAGGCGGGCCACTCCAGGGCCTGAAGGTCGTACTTCTGGATGATCTGATCGGCATCTGCCTGGGCGCTCAGATCCACGTAGTCATACCTGATCCGGCCGTAGTTCTCGGTGTTCAGCTCATCCGTGATGGAAGCCAGCTGATCCGGCAGGCTGGACAGCTCATCCAGGCCCACATGGGGGGCGATCTTCTGCAGGGAGGGCGACATGTACAGGGTGACCTCGACCGGCTCCTCCAGAGTGAGCAGGGCGCTGACCTTGTTCCTGAGCTTTTCCATGGTCGAGGTCAGTTTGTACTCCAGGCCGCTGGTGGATGAGATGGTGGGCAGTTTTTCCACGGCGTCCCCGTGGATCATGACCAGCCCCATGTAGGCGTTTTTGTACTTGAGCTCGTCCTGCTGGACCACCTGGACCTGAACCGGCCGGATGCCGAAGGATTTGGCCAGGTTCTGGTTCTCCGGGCTGTCCGGCCCCACATCGTGGAAGCTGTAATTGAAGTTGGTGTCGGCGTGCAGGCCGTATTCGGACAAGAGGTCCCGCAAATAGCGCTCCGTGGTGTTGTAGGGCGGGGGCAGCTCTTGGCTGAAGAAGGCCTTGATGGTCAACGGCTCGGCCAGAGACGAGACAGTTTCCTTGCTCACCTCGGACAGGGAGTACATCTTGTTCTCGGTCAGGTCGACGCGCACAAAGCGGGTCAGGCCCACAACGTTGATGAGCACGACCACCGCGAGGTAGAGGACGATTTTCAGGGACCGTTCCTTGCGTCCTTGGGACATGAGCTGCTCCTATTCTCTGGATTCGATGATCTGGTTGGTCAGAAAGAGAGTGATGAAGATGATGCTCAAAAAGTAGATCACGTCTCTGGAATCGATGATCCCCTTGGCGATGTTCTGGAAGTGGGGGGTGGTCCCCAGGTAGTGGACAACGCTCAGGGCCGCCTCAGGGATGAAGAAGAGCATCTGGTCGATCAGGGCCAGGCCGAAGCAGATCACGGCCCCCAGGATGTAGGCGATGATCTGGTTCCTGGTCAGGGCCGAGGTGAGCACGCCCACACCGCAGAAGGCCCCTCCCAGGAGGATGGCCCCGATGTACCCGCCGATGACCGGGCCGAGGTCGAGCTCGCCCAGAAAGGAGACCGACACGGCGTAGGCCACAGTGGGCAGGAGCATGGCCGCGACCACAGTCAGGCCGGCCAGGAACTTGGAGATGATGATCTCGATGGGTCGGACCGGCATGGTGATCAAGACCTCATAGGAGCCCACGTTGAACTCCTCGGCAAAGAGACGCATGGTCAGGGCCGGGATGACAAAGGCAAAGGTCATGGGCAGCAGGTTGAAGAAGTCCCGCAGGCTGGCCTGGCCCTTGATGAAGAAGGTGGAAAAGAAGAACCACCCGGTGACCACCAGAAAGATGGCCACCACCAGGTAGGCGATGGGGGACACGAAGGTGTCCTTGAATTCCTTGTTCCAGATGGCGACGACTGGGGTCATGTCAATTCTCCTGGGTCAGTTCCTTGAAGATGGTCTCCAGGGTCTGGGTCTGCCGGCTCATTTCCAAAAGGATCCAGTCCGTGTCCTTGACCGCCTGGTAGACGGCGGCTCTGGGGTCGGCGTCCCGTTCGCAGCTGAGCTGGACCTGGACCTGGCCGTCCCGACCGGCGTCCACGGCCTGGACATCGAGTACGCCCTGAACCGGCTTCAGGCGTTCTGTGATCTCAGCCGATTGAGCGTTTTGAAGGGTCAGATTGATGGAGGAGCTCCCGGCAGTGCCCTGCTTCAGGCCCTCGGGGGTTCCGTCGGCCGCGATCCTGCCCTGGTGGATGATGACCATCCGGTCGCAGGTGGCTTCGGCCTCGCTCAGGATGTGCGTGGACAGGATCACGGTCTTTTCCCGGCCGATGTGCCGGATCATGGAGCGGATCTCCTGGATCTGGTTCGGGTCCAGCCCGGAGGTGGGCTCGTCCAGGATCAGGATTTCGGGGTCGTGAAGCAGGGCGTGGGCCAGGCCGACCCGCTGCTTGAGGCCCCTGGAGAGCTCCCCGATGGGCTTGTGCATGATCTCGGTCATCCCGCAGGTCCTGGCCAACTCCCGGATTCTGGTCCTGGTGGTCTCGGGCTCGATGTTCCGGACCCGGGCCAGGTAGGTCAGGTAGTCATAGACCAGCATGTTCCGGTACAGGGGGGCTGATTCCGGGAGGTAGCCGATGGTCTGCTTGATGGCCCGCATGTCCTGGTCCAGGTCCAGGCCTTTGATCTGCACCGAACCGGAGCTGGGCTTGAGGTAGCCGGTCAGGATGCGCAGGGTGGTGGTCTTGCCGGCCCCGTTGGGTCCGAGCAGCCCGACGATCTCGCCCTGGTCGATGTCCAGGTCGATGTTGTCCACGGCGCAGAAGCCGTCGTAGTACTTGGTCAAGCCTTGAAGAGTGATCATGGTCGTGCCCCTTCAAAAGTTTTCGTCGGAACGAAAACTTTTGAACATGTTCTGCAGGAACAGAACATTTTGAATATGTGGTTTTTGACTCTATTGCTCTGAGGTCTTTGCACAAGTTCGCTCATATGACTTTCAGGGATGATGTTCTGTGCTGTCGCACCATGGCTCATCCTTTCCGGCTCCCCTCATTTTTAAGGAGGGGCAGGGGTGGTTGTCCTTGATCTTCCGGCTCCCCTCCTTTCCAAGGTTGGCCTTTACCCACCACAGGGGGAACCGGCCAGCAGCAGGAGCACACAGAAAAGAGGTTTCTCACGCCCGCTCGAGTGAGGAGCGGCAGCGACGAGCGGGCGAGAGACCAATCTTTTCTTCTCTTCCAACCTCACCCACTGTCTCAAGTGTGTGCGAAGTTCATCTTTCCAAGCATGAGCAGGGGTGGCTGTCTTGGCAACCGGACGAACAGCACCCAGCCGAGCACGCAGCTGCAGGCCTGGATAACCGGGCTCCGTTCAGGGAAGCCGGATGATGCCGGGCGCGCAAGCCCGTCCAGACCCTGAAACAGGCAGCTCTGCCTTTTTTGAAGCACATGAGGATATGGGAAAGCCGAACTAAATTCAAAAAGAGATTTTGAGCTTTCAGCTGTGTTGATAGGTTTTTACAGGCAATGATGAGTGATGAGATAGTTTTTTCATGAGATTTTGATATATCACATCAATTTTCAAATTTTTTTTGCATATATCTGCATATTGATTTTTTTGCCATCAGCGAAAATCGGCGAGGTCAGCGGAAAAAAGATTCAGGAACTCCTTATCCGCTGATTATGCTGATTGTCGCAGAGAGACAGATGGGGCTGGCAAAGATGAACAGCAACCACCCCTGCCCCTCCTTGGAAAGGCGGGGAGCTGAGCCAAGACATGCTTCGTCGAGTTCCCTCGCCCTGCTCGGGACAGGCCTCGCAAAGACGGGCTTCATGAGGAAGAACCCCTCAGCCCTACGGGCAGCTCCCCCGAACCCCTCAGTCCTGCGGACAGCTCCCCTTGGAAAAGGGGAGCAGCTAGGGGAGCAGCTAGCCTTGATTACCGTGAGCGTTGAACTTCCTAACTTTTTTCTCGTTAACCATTTAATATGATTGAATAAACTATAGCATGATTTTAACTAGTATTGTCACTTAAAATATCATTGCCACTTTGTCAAAATAAAGAGTCATGAATGGTGCTTTTCTCGATTTAGCCTTAAAATTTTTAATTCAGGAGTAAAACTAAATCCACTATTTCTGCTTGACGGTTTTTCTTAATTTTGACATAGCGGATTTATGTTTACCGGTAAAGAAGAAGAGCTAACAGAAATGGCCCGGTATTTCCTCGAACCTGCCAACTCCACCCATCGGCAATACGAAGCCTTGAGAGCCTATTTCGTGGACAACCTCTCTGCTGAGGAGGCTGCCAGGAGGTTCGGGTATACCACCGGCAGCTTTCGAGTCCTCTGTCATCATTTCCGGCACAATCCACAGCGCCAGTTCTTCTGCCCGCCTCCAAAAGGTCCGCACGTCCCCAAGAAAAAGAACAAGGTCCGGGACAAGGTCGTGGCCTTGCGAAAGAAGAACCTCTCCATTTATGACATCAGGGACCACCTCAAGGAGTCAGGGGTCAGCCTCAGCCCGCCGGCCGTGTCCAAGATCCTCAAGGAGGAAGGCTTTGCCAAGCTGCCCAGGAGGCGGGATGAGGAGCGCCCCGATCAAGCCAGGGCAGAGGTGGCTGAAGTGGCCGATGTCCGAAACCTGAATCTCGAGCCCCGGAGTTTCCGGACCAAGTTCGGTGGCCTGTTCCTCTTTCTTGCCTATCTGACTCGTCTGCCTTTTGACCGGATCATGGATCAGGCCCAGATGCCGGGATCGGTGATGATCCCGGCAAGCCATGCCATGCGGTCACTTCTGGCCCTGAAGCTCTATGGAAATGCCCGTTCAAGCCATGTCATGAGCGAGGTCCTGGATGACGGGCTGGCTCTCTTTGCCGGTCTGAACAGGATCCCGAAGCGGACGTTTCTCTCTGAGTACAGCTGCAGAGTGGATCCCGCCTCCTATCCCAGGCTGATGTCCTTGTGGTTTGACGCCCTGAGCAGCCTGGGGCTTGAGCGGGGCGGCTCCTTCGATCTGGATTTCCATACCATCCCGTTTCATGGCGAAGACGCCCTGATGGAAAAGCACTACGTCTCCAAACGCAGCCGGAGGCAAAAGGGCATTCTCGCCTTTCTGGCCCAGGACGCCGGGAACAGGGTCTTTTGCTATGCCAATGCTGATGTGAGAAAGAGCGATCAAAACGATGAGATCCTGCGCTTTGCCGAGTTCTGGAAAGAAAGGACCGGTTCCTATCCTGAAGAGCTCATCTTTGATTCAAAACTGACCACCCACGGCAACCTGAACATTTTGAACCAGAAGAAGATCTGGTTCATGACCCTCAGACTCCGAGCCAAAAGAATTCTGGATGCCATCCACAAGGAACCCATCTCTGCCTGGAGGCGGATAGAGCTGGAGAATGTGACCAGGGCCTACCGGACTCCCCGCATTCTGGATCACAAGATCACGCTTTCAGACTATGTTGGGCCCATACGGCAGCTTGCGATCAAAGATCTGGGACACGAAGAACCGACCCTTCTCTTGACCAATCAGCTCAGAGCTTCACCGGCCAAGCTCATCTCCCGCTATGCCAGGCGGATGATCATTGAAAACAATATCCAGGACGGCATTGACTTTTTCCACATGGATGCATTGTCATCGGCCGTGGCTATGAAGGTCAATCTCGACTTGCAGCTCACCTTGATGGCCAGCAGTCTCTACCACCTCCTGGGGCAAGAAGTGGGCCGGGGGTATGAGGTGGCCAAATCGAGGCACATCTTTCGAGATTTGGTGAATACCCCAGCCCACGTTCGTCTGACCAAAACGAAGATCAAAGTCCAGCTGGCACGCAGGGCGCACAATCCCCTCCTAATAGCTGCCGGCTTTCAAGGCAGGGAAATGAGGGTCCCATGGCTGGACAATCGGACACTCAACATTGACTTCAAATAACCCTCGCGGTGTTAACTCGAAAAACTAACGCGGAAATTCAGGCTAGGGGAGCAGTTAGGGGAGCAGTAAGAGGAGCAACCCCGAAAGTTTCTGCCCTGATCAAACCGGCTCATGAGAGCCGCAGGCAGGGCTGTCCTCTGACCAATGACCACTGTCCTCCAACAACCCTCTTGACTTTTATTAAAAATTGGATCTATACAGTTTTTTATGACATACACTCCGACTCTGACCATTCTCACTCATTCCACCTCCTGGAGCTGGTGGTGGCGTGTGTTCTGCGGTCCGGAGAGGGGTGGTTCGTCCTGAGTCCAGAAAGAGATGCATCACCGCTGACAAGGGCCGCAGAAGTCGATTCTGCGGCTTTTCTTGTTTGAGGGGGGGAAAAGAGCAAGAGTATTTAGCCACCCGTTCGCTGCGCTCACTTGACGACAAGGCAGACATAAAGGCGGACGGGAACGTTTCTTTGCCCTGCTCGACGCTGATCAGGGCAAAACTCGCCTCGCTGGCGCGATACGGAAACTGAGCTCGGATCTGCGCCGCATAGGTGCAGGGGAGCGGGAGGTTACTTTTTCTAATTCTTGCTCCCCTCCTTTTCAAGCTGACCTTTACCCACACTTGACACCGTGGGTTCGGTCA
>CAYOID010000105.1:0-8861 GCA_964403955.1 uncultured Desulfohalobiaceae bacterium
GAGCGAGTGGAGCCGGGCGGGCAAAACCCCGGCTCGGGGGTTTGCCCGCAGAAAAATCTTCCTCCGCCCTCTGAACTCTGCGGGCTCTGCGCCTCGAGCGAGTCCGCGAGCGGGCGTGAGAAGCCCTCTTTTCTTTGTGCTTTTGCATCTGGCCCGCTCCCTCTGCGCCCTGTGCAGCTCAAGCTTAGGCCAGAAGACAGGCTGACATGCCACGCTAGACAAAAATCTTCGTGCCCGGCGATTCGCTGTGCTCCTCAGCCATGGCCCTGAGCCTCTTTTCCTTGTCCGCAAGCGAGCCCTGGACATGGATGGCATCTTCCGGGCACTCCCGGACACAGGTGTGGCAGAGCATGCAGTCCTTGCCCATCACAGGGAAAGGGTCGAGCTCAATGGCCCCTGTCGGGCAGCTCTGGGCACAGATGCCGCATTGGGTACAGGCCTGCTGGTCAATGTCAAAACCCGGGTGGGCCGTGTTTTTGATCCCCTCCAGGCTCAGGTTTTTGGATCGTTCCCTGACCCAGCCCGGCTGATAGTTCAAGGCCTGAGAGCCGATGACCCGAATCGGTTCCGGGCCGGACAGGACCCTGAGGGCATGCCGGACCAGATCCCGGACCAGTTGATCGTCTGCCTCATCAGGGTGGCCATGGCCCAGGGGGTGGTCGCTTTCCAGCAGACCGGAATGAACAGCCATGATTTTGGCCGCTCCCAGGAGCCCCCATCCCCTGTTTTCCAGGGTCAGGCCCATTTCAAACAGGGCCGTGCCTGAGGTCACCGCCCCCCAGGTGACAAAAGGAAGGGCATAGCCCCGATTGTGCGGCAGGGTCTGGAGAAACTCGGCCACCGGGGGAACAGGGTGGTGGGCGTAGACCGGGGAGCCCACCCACAGACAGATCGGTCCATCACCCGTGGTCAGGACTGCCGGGGGGTCGGTTGTCCAATTCCGCTGCCAGAGGGGATACTGCTGAGCATCCGCGCCCTGGCTCTTCAGCTCGTCCAGGATCACTTCGGCCACATGGAACGTGCTTCCGGCCGGTGAGCTGTAAGCCACGAGATGCATGCATGTCGGCATGGGCTTCTCTCCTTGATTGATGCGATGCCATAACGGTCCCTGCAGGGTGCGGCTGCAAAAACTCAAGATGCAGCCGTAGAAGTCAGAAGCCAGAAGACAGAAGACAGAATAATCAAAGAGTTACAAACAGCACTTGACGCCGGTAAGCCACTCCTTGGACTTTTTGCACTGACGGTCCCTGCAGAACCAAAGCACAGAAACAAGATTGTAACCAATCAAAATTTTAACGTAAAATCAAGACACGACATCCGCTCTTGCCAAAAAGGGATCTTTTTTCCATCCTTGATTTTTCCTTGACCAACCAGGCCCATTCAAAGCAAAACCCTGGACATGATGTGCCATTTTTTAACTGAAAATCAATTTCATATGATTCAACGCAGCCGGAGGCTGCGCTGAAAGGAGACTTGCATGCCGGACAACGCCAAGCTCACCCTGGAAGGGCAGACCA
The DNA here is from genome assembly GCA_964403955.1 of uncultured Desulfohalobiaceae bacterium. Lineage (GTDB taxonomy): Bacteria > Desulfobacterota > Desulfovibrionia > Desulfovibrionales > Desulfothermaceae > CAYOID01. The sequence continues at coordinate 1,518 of CAYOID010000105.1, forward strand.
TAAAGCTTCCCCTGGTCGTCGGGACCGAAGGGGAAAGAGCTGTGGACATCACAGCCCTGCGCTCCCAGACCGGGGCCATCACCCTGGACCCGGGGTATTCGAACACCGGGTGCTGCCAGAGTGCGATCACCTTCATGGATGGCGAGCAGGGCATCCTCAGGTACCGGGGCATTCCCATCGAGCAGCTGGCGGAACATTCGACCTTCACTGAAACAGCGTACCTGCTCATCAATGGCGAGCTGCCGGCCAGAAAAGAGCTGAACCGTTTTTCAGTCCTGCTCAACGACCACTCCCTGATCCACAGGGACATGCTCCATTTCTTCGACAATTTTCCCCGCCGGGCTCATCCCATGGGCATCCTGTCCTCCATGGTCAACGCCATGCGCTCATTTTACCCGGACCTGCCGGAGAGATCCGAGGAGGAAGAGAGAACCGTGACCTTTGCCAGGCTGATCTCCAAGGTCCGGACCATGGCCGCTATCTCCTACAAGCTCTCCCGGGGTCACGAGGTCATCTATCCCCGCCCGGACCTGACCTATGTGGCCAATTTTCTGAACATGATGTTCGATTCCCCGGTTCGGCCCTACGAGCTGGATCCTGACATCGTCCGGGCCCTGGATGTCTTCTGGATCCTGCATGCCGACCACGAGCAGAATTGCTCCACGGCCACCATCAGAACCGTGGGTAGTGCCAGGGTGAACATCTATGCCGCGATTTCAGCCGCGATCTGCGCCTTGTGGGGTCCGCTGCACGGCGGGGCCAACCAGTCCGTTGTGGAATTGCTCCTGGAGATTCAGGCCAACGGGGGAGACGTGAACCCTTTTGTCTCCAAGGCCAAAGACCCCGACGACCCCTTCCGGCTCTCCGGCTTCGGACACCGCGTGTACAAGACCTACGACCCCCGGGCCAGAATCCTGAAGACACACTGCCACAACCTGCTGAACAATCTCAAAAAGCATGACCCCTTGTGGGACATCGCCCGCAGGCTGGAAGACGTTGCCCTCAAGGACCCCTATTTTTCAGAACGGAACCTCTACCCCAACGTGGACTTCTACAGCGGCCTTCTGTTGCGGACCATCGGCATCCCATTGAACATGTTCACGGTCATCTTCGCCATCGGTCGATTGCCGGGATGGATCAGTCATTGGAAAGAGTGCATCGACAACCCCGACTGGAAGCTGGATCGTCCCAGACAGATCTACACTGGCAGAACCCAACGGGACTATGTGCCCATGAGGGGGCGATGATGGACCACCCCGGGGATGTCAGCCGACCGACCGCCGGGCGGCAAAGCGGTCCGGATCAAAGCTTGAGATGTCGATGGCCGGGGGCTGGCCAGTGATCAGATCGGCCAGAATCTGGCCGCTTCCAGGGGCCATGCTCAGTCCGAGCATGTTGTGCCCGGTGGCCAGAAAGAGATTGGGAAATCGTCTGGATCTGCCCAGCACGGGCAGGTCATCATAGGTCATGGGCCGCAAACCGGCCCACTCCTCCCCCTGGCTGCTGTCCAGACCTGTGCGGAAATACTCCTGGAAAGCCCTCTTCAGGACCTGGAGGTGACGGGGTTGGACCCGGGTGTCGAACCCGGACAGCTCGAGCCTGCCACCAAGACGAAACCCGCTCTTCCAGGGAGTGGCCACCACCCTCCTGTCCACCAGAAAGCAGGGTATTCTGGCCCCCTGCCCCTGGGGAGGCATGGTCAGGCTGATGCCCCTGGCCGGCCTGACCGGGAGGTCAAGGCCCATTGCCCTGCCCAGCCGGCCTGACCAGGCCCCGGCTGCCAGAACGACATCCCGGGCAAACAAGGGGCCCAGGGACGTCTGGACAGCCCTGATGCCGTCTCTGTCGGTCTCAAAACCCTGGACTTCACACTGGGTGAGCACCTCTGCCCCTGCTTTGGCGACCACCCTGGCCCATTCCCGGACGAATCGGTCCGGCCTGAGGTGGGCATGGACCGCATGCCTCCATCCGCCGGCCAGATCCTGACGCAGACCTGGCTCCAGGTCCTGGAGCTCGCCGGCGCTCATGGCCTGGCCCTGAATCCCGATCTGGGCCAGCTTTTTCTCGGTAGCGGCAAGCTCGTCCAGAGACCTGGAGCTGCGGCACACAAACAGGGCCCCGTTTGTCTCCCAGTCGCAGTCCATGGGGTGCTCTGCCAGCAGGCGGTCAAACAGATCCCGGGAATAGGCCAGGAGGGCCGCCCTGGAATGCATGGCCTGGCGGGCATGCTCTGGAGTGCACTTGCGGGCAAAACGGAGCAGCCAGGTCACCCCTTCCAGGTTCCAGCCGGGACGCAGAGCCAGAGGGGCATCTCTCTGAAGCATCATCTTCAGGGCTGTGCTGATCACTCCTGGTGCACAGAGCGGGATGGCATGGCTAACAGAGATGATCCCGCAGTTGCCCCAGGAGGCCCCGGCCCCGATATCGCCCTTGTCCACCACCCTGACGCTCCTGCCCTGCTGCAGCAGGGCGTGGGCGCAGGCCAGACCGACGACCCCGCCACCGATGATCAGGACGTCAGTCTTTTCTTTTGGCATCGTCTGCCCTGCCTTGCCGGCGCTGACCGGCTTGCTGCCGGTCTTGCTGACTCTCGCTTTGCATCATGGTGATCCGGTTCAGAGTGGTTGTGGAGGCTTGAAGGTGCGGCCCGCCCAGGGAGACTGCTCTTCGGGCTGCGGACAGGGCTCTGTCCAGACAGCCCAGCTCCATGAGCACGTGGGCCAGGTTGTTCTGCAGCGGGGCGGAATCGGGATGAATCCGGACAGCGCGAGACAGGACGTCTGCCGCCTCCTGCAGGTCGCCGGACTGATACCGGGAATTGCCCAGGCCCAGGAGGGCTGTCTGATCCTGAGGCCAGAGGTTCAGGAAGGTCTCAAACCCCAAGGCCGCGTCCTGGAAGCGACCGGCCTGCTCCAGGCCCAGAAGAGCCTGGAGATACCTGCCCTCTTCAGGCCTGGCCGGGGGTTCCTCTGGAGGGAGAACGATCAGCCCCCACCTCCCGGCCCTGGCCCAGGTGGTGTCAAAAACAGATATTTTCTGGTCTTCCGGGGTCTTCTGCCCTGTGAGCAGCATGACCCTGCCCTGCGGGAGGTCAAAGCCGTAGACCACGGAGTAGTGGTGCACAGGGTACCAGGACAGCCCGAGGTTCTGCAGGACAATCACCGGATGTCCAGCGGTCACCTCGGCCAGGAGCTCAGCCTGGCCGTGAATCTCATAGGCCAGCCGACCGTACCGCCTGGCTGCCGAGGCCAGGGAGATCTGCAGGCTGCCCTGGCGTTCTGGATCATAGACCAGGGGGGCCAGGCTCTGGGGCGAGACATCCCTGCCTGACCAATCAAGCACGGTTGCCAGGGCGGCGGCCCCGCACTGTCCTTGGGCCTGCTCAAAAGCTTCCAGGTCCTGGATGGCATGCCTTGGCTGGCTCAGACCAAGCCGGGCCTGATCATAGCCCCTCCCGGCTGCACAGCCCAGGACCAGAGCCCAGACTCCCATGACCCCAAGCAGCCTGATCCAGGGGTTGAGACTTTTCCGGATTGCCAAGGTCACAATCTGTGCAGGTCAGGCCTATTTGTTCACAAAGGAAAAGACATCGGTCAAGCCCAGAATGTCCGTGATCAAGAGCACGATGAACACGAAGACCGCGGCCCCGACAATCACGCCAAGAGCACTGCCCCCAGCCGGGAGCATGTCCATCTTGTCGGCTATGCGGGCCACTTCCTGGTCTGTCAGACTGTCCACCCTGGCTTTGGCCTCCAGCGGGCTGACCCCATTGGCCTGCAGCGTCTTTTGAACGTCTTCCCGTTCCAGAAACACTCGGATTCTGGTCCGGTCCTGCTCGATGGCCTGCTGCTGAACTGCGGTTCCGGTTGAAATCATGGTCGCCTGGGCCATGGTTGCCGGGGAGATGAGACTGATCATGGTCACCAGGAGCACGCAGCTGACTATTTTGGCCAATGTTCCTTCCGGTTTCATGCCTTCCTCCTTTTCAGAGCAGCCTCCGGCAAAGCTGATTTACAGTTGTCGAGCATCATACAAGGGCCGAGGGGTCTTCTTCAATCTCACATTGACCGGCCTCAGGTTCCTGCAGACAGTTTAGGCCAGGAGCAGCCGTCTGTAAATACAGCAATTCTTCAAGCACCTCAGCGCAGCCAGAGGCTGCGCTGACCCGGTTGGCAATCAAGGCCTTGACCACGGCGGTGGTTTGGGCAAACATGCTTTGTGCCGGGGGTGATTGGATTTTTCCGCGGACCCCGCATGAAACTGAGCTGCAGGGAAAGGTCAAGCCCCTTTCTCTGAATTTGGTTCCATCTCAAGCCAACCATCCAGCGCTGCCAGGGGCAGCCCTGGAAACTCACAAGAGGTGACGATGATTCCGGACAAAGTACAGGCAGTTCTGGATCAGGCCGGTCTTTCGGTCCTGGAATTTGAGGCTGGCAGCACCCCGACTTCAGAGATGGCGGCTGAGCGCATCGGGGTCCAGGTGGGGCAGATCGCCAAGTCCATCCTGCTGCACGGCAAGGACGGCCTCTTCAGGCTGGCGGTCATGCCCGGGGATGCCAGACTCTCCTCCTCCAAATTCAAAAAGGTCACCGGATTCAAGCACCGCATGGCCAGCAGGGAAGAAACTTTAGCCCAGACTGGATTTCACATCGGCGGGGTCTGCCCTTTTGGGCTGCATTCCATCCCCGTCTTTCTTGAACAATCTCTGGCCCGGTACGAACTCATCTATCCAGCAGCCGGGAACGACGCCTCCGGGGTGCCCATGCACTTTGACCAGCTGGTGTCCATCACCTCCGGGACCGTCTGCGACATCATCACCTGAGAGCAGTCCTCAGAGAGTTCGAACCGTCTGCCCCAGCCCGCCTTCAGCCCTCCAGCTGTTCAATGGACTCCAGCCTCCAGCTGGTGTTCCGATCCTGCCTGTCTCGGGCAAAATGCCAGACTTCCCTGGACTGATGCGGCTCCCGGTCGGTCCCGCCTTCTCTGAGCAGAACGTCGAAGTCCACTGATGCCGTCTCTCGTGATCCTTCCTGCCGCCGGTCCATGAGCTTGGCGTTGATCAGCAGCAGCTCGGTCCTGCCCCTTTTGGAATCTTTTCTGGACCGCTCCCTGAGCTTCTCTAGAAGCTCAGGTGAGGTGAAATTGGCAATATCTTCAATATCCCTGTCGTCCCAGGCCTCCTGCAGCCTGGCATACACCGCCCTGGCCCCCTGCAGGAACTCCTGTTCGTCAAACTCCTGGCCCTCTTGTGAAGAAGTCTCAGGTGCAGGGCTGGAGCGGAGCCGGTCCCAGGCCGCCTGGGCAGCCTCCTCTGCCCTGGGGAGGCTGTCTTCCTGGTCAGGCCCCTTCTGCCGGTCGCCCTGACCGGTCCGGTCAGATGTATCCTCCCTCTGGCCCATCCCGCTCACGACCCGAAAAACCACAAAAACCAAGCCGCCGATGATCAACAGCTCAAAAAGGCTCAACCCGCCGAACTGCACGTCAGACCTCCTTTGTTCAAGACCAGTTCCATCCTCAGAAGCCTTCCATAGTACACCCGGGTCCAAGAGGCAATCCAGAGGGCTTGTCAACAAAAACTGAGCCGACCCTTGCCAAGCCGGGCACAGTGATTAAGAATTACTACTGATTGTTCAAATGACGTGCAGTCACTCTTTTTCAGGAACTTCTTTTCACTACACAGTGATACGATACAATTTCATTCAGCCTTGGGGATGAAATTGTCAAGGAACGATCATGAAAACACTCTTTGCATTGAGCCTGCTCTCCATGGTTGGCCTGGCCCAGGCCCAGAGTCCAAAAGCAGCTGGCCCCTCCTCGCTGGCTGAAGCCTATTTCGCCGGGGGATGCTTCTGGTGTGTGGAGTCCGACTTTGAAAAGATACCCGGGGTCCGGGAGGTCATTTCAGGGTACAGCGGCGGCCATGTGGACAACCCCAGCTACGAGCAGGTGTCCACTGGAACAACTGGACACCGGGAAGCGGTCAAGGTCGTCTACGACCCGAACACGGTCACCTACGCTCAATTGGTTCAGGCCTTCTGGACCATGTTCGACCCCACTGATGAGGGCGGTTCCTTCGGCGACCGCGGTCAGCAGTACACCTCGGCCATCTTCTATCTTACCGAAGAAGAAAAGCAGATCGCTGAAGAGTCCAAGAAGGCCCTGTCCGCATCCGGAAAGTTTTCCCGGCCCGTGGTCACGCCCATCGAACCTTTGCAGAACTTCTTTCCAGCTGAAGACAAGCATCAGGACTACTTCAAGAATCACTCCCTGCGCTACAAGACCTACCGCTACCTCTCCGGGCGGGACACATTCATCGACAAGCACTGGGACGAAGATCGACTGCAGCCGAAGAGCCAGCCAGATGAAGAGCAGGGATCTTCCTCGTTCAGCAAGCCCGACAGGGGGACATTGAAAAAGGAGCTCACTCCCCTGCAGTTCAAGGTCACCCAGGAGGACGGCACAGAGCCGGCCTTCAACAACTCCTACTGGGACAACAAAAAGGATGGGATCTATGTGGACGTGGTCTCCGGGGAACCGCTCTTCTCATCCCGGGACAAGTTTGATTCAGGCACGGGCTGGCCGAGCTTCACCCGGCCCCTGGAGCCGGACCTGATCGTGACCCGGGAGGACCGTTCCCTGTTCATGACCAGGACAGAGGTCCGCTCCAGGTACGCGGATTCCCATCTCGGGCATGTCTTCCCTGACGGCCCGGAACCCACCGGACTGCGCTACTGCATCAACTCAGCCGCCCTGCGCTTCATCCCCAGAGAGGACCTGGAAAAAGAAGGGTATGGGGAGTATCTGGATAGCTTTCACGATTGATCAACCTCACTGAACTGAGTGAGGGATTCCTCCCCAGGAAGTTCATACGAGTTCACCAACACCAACAAAGGAGACGAACCATGGATCTCGGCACCTACTTCGAAAACACCAAAGGCCTGGGCGTGCTGTCCACGGCCGACAGCGAAGGCAATGTGGACAGCGCCATTTATGCCCGGCCCCATGTCATGGACGACGGCACCGTGGCCCTGATCATGCGCGACCGGCTGTCGCACAGCAACCTGCAGTCCAATCCCAAGGCGGCTTACCTGTTCCTGGAGGAGGGACCCGGGTACAAGGGGAAGCGCTTCTTCCTGACCAAGGTCAAGGAAGAGCAGGATGCGGAGAAGATTGCTTCACTGAGCCGAAAGACCTACGTCAACGACGACCGGGTTCACCAGGAAGCCAAATTTCTGGTTTATTTCCGGATCGACAAGGAGCTCCCCCTGATCGGCTCAGGAAAGTAAATGCCTTTATAGGGGTAGGGAAGGCTTTACAGCCTCCCCTCCCTCCGAACCGTGCGTG
>CAYOID010000106.1:0-8731 GCA_964403955.1 uncultured Desulfohalobiaceae bacterium
GCTGCTCCCCTTTTCCAAGGGGAGCTGTCCGAAGGACTGAGGGGTAGGGGGAGCTCCCCTCACTCAGTTCCGTGAAGAGTGCTGCTCATGAACGTTGTGCCCATGTACCTGATTTGAAGCTCAAACTGATCAACCTTTCTGAACTGAGTGAGGGGTGAGGGGTTCTTTCTTCCGAAGTTTCATACGAGGACACTCCTCGAGTAACAGCAAGGGTTTGTCCCAAGTGATTGGGGCATCTCGATGAAATGCAGCGCCGTCAATAAACAGGAGATGCGATCGTGGGCGATTCTGCAACTGCGATGGATACGGTTCAGCTCAGTGAGATCGAAGAGTGCATCGGGTACAGGTTCAAGAATGCCCAGCTGCTGGTCACCGCCCTGACCCACAGCTCCTATGCCAATGAAATCAACGGATCTGCCGAGAACAACGAACGTCTGGAGTTTCTCGGCGACGCCGTCCTGGAGCTGGCCATCTCGGAAGAGCTCTTTGCCCGTTTTCCCCAGGACCGGGAAGGCAGCCTGACCAGCCTTCGCTCCCATCTGGTCAGCGAACCATGCCTGGCCGACCTGGCCCGGACCATCGAGCTGCAAAAGGCCCTGCGCCTGGGCAAGGGCGAAGAGTCCCAGGGCGGCCGGGAGCGCAACGCAGTGCTCTGCGACGCTCTGGAATCCCTGCTTGGAGCGGTCTTTGTGGATGGAGGGTATCAGAAATCCAAGGAGGTCATAGGGCGGCTCTTTGAAGACCTGTGGCCGGAGAGGATTGAAGGCCCAAAAGGCAAGGACTTCAAGAGCAGGCTCCAGGAGGAGACCCAGAAGCTTTTCAAGGACCGCCCGGTGTACGCGCTCAAGCAGAGCTCCGGGCCGGAGCACGCCAAGACCTACCTGGTCCTGCTCACCCTGCCGGACGGGCTGACCTTCGAAGCCGCGGCCTCCAGCGTGAAAAAGGCCGAACAGAAAGCGGCCCAGAAGGCCCTGCACTCCTTAAGTTCCTGAGGTGATAAAATCAGGGCCGGTCTGAAGTTGCTGCGATTCCAGACCGGCCCTATCAGCCGCCGGTGCACAAAGACCAAATGGTGCTTATCCGACTCCAACCACATCTTGGAACTCTTTGATTCTACTGACTACTCGTAGGAAACTCAGCATGATTCGTTGAGATTGCTTCGTCGAGTTCCCTCGCTCTGCTCGGAACAGACCTCGCAATGACGGCTGGGGTCTCAGCTACGGAGAAGATCCTTGGCCCGTCATTGCGAACGGAGTGAAGCAATCTCTCAGAGTACGTGACAGAGTTTCTTCCTTGATCAAACTGGCCGAGTCGAAGCACTACTCGACAAGTCGATGAGCTTTTCTTCCCTCAACCATCAACCCTCAACCATCCACCCTCAACCTCATTTCAACCTACCTTTTGAGATTGATGACCTCCTGGAGCATGGTGTCCGTGGTGGTGATGGTCCGGCTGTTGGCCTGAAACCCCTTTTCGGTGATGATCATCTTCACGAACTCCTCGGAGATGTCCACGTTGGACTGCTCCAGGGAGTTGGAGGAGATGGTCCCCAAGCCGCTGCTCCCGGCCAGGCCTGTCCGTTCGTTTCCTGACCTCCTGGTCCTGGAGAACAGGTTCCCGCCTTCGTTGCGCAGCCCCTGAGTGTTGTGGAAGTCTGCCAATGTCAGGGCATAGAGCTCAAGGACCTGGCCGTTGTCGTACCTCCCGGTGAGCACCCCTTCCCGATCGATGGAGACGTTCTGCAGGAACCCGGCCGTGTAGCCGTCCTGGCTCTGGGTCATGGTAGTCGAGGAGGTGCTGTACTGGGTGGTGGACATGGCCTCGCGCTCGTCATCCGCGAAGTTGGGGATGACGCTGCTCGCATCAAAGCTGCCTTCGGGCCCCCAGGCATTCAGGTAAGCGGCACAATTTGGTTCATCAGTAGTCGTTCCTGCAGCATAGTCATCAATGACTGGAACTGTTTCTGCGGTCCAGTTTCCGGTCCGGTTACGAAGTCCGAAGTTCATCTCCATGTTCCTGGCGTCCTCAGCCGAGGTAAAACTGGCGTCGCCCTCGCCCAGGAAGTTGGCCGTGAACAAGGGGTAGCCGTTCTGGGAGAAGTTGGCCGGTGTCCAGTTTTCAAGGTTGACGGGATCCTGCAGGGCGGCGTCGCTGTTGAGGGTGAAAGCACTCTGCCCGATGAGGTCCCCGGCCGGGTTGAAGGTCATGGAGCCGGTCATGAGCACGCCGCGCTTGGAGGACCCCTCCATGTGGTCCCTGTTGTCGTTATTGGGCTTGACCGTGGTCATGTACTCCCAGTACTGGTCCCCTCCTGAAGAGGCCACGACATCCGGATCCCGGACCGGATCGTAGTAGGTCGTCAGCTCATATGACGAGCCGTTGGCGTCGTAGACATTCAGCGTGGTCTGATAGGAATACCTGGCATCACCCAAGGGCACGTCCGCATTAGCGTCCCAGTTCTCGAACATGGCCATGAAGGGATTTCTCTCTTCATAGAATTTCTTTAACTCCAAACCATTTTCCGCTGCAAAATGCCCATGTAAAGGATGAGAAGCATTGGCTTCTTCATCATAATTTGTATCTGGCTCTACTAAGCGGAAACTCTCCCCATCCCACTGTATATTATAATTCACAATTCCATTATTTTCTGGATCATTTAATCCAACTGTTAAATCTGCACCAGGATTTATATCAGCACCAGGATCAGGATAAGTATCTGGAGATGTGTATACAATATTATCATCATCTTCATTGACAAGCATTGTGACACCATCTCCAATGGAATTACTATTATGATCTGTGAAGTCACCCACTGTACTAAAGACCAAATAGTTATCTCCTCCTGCATCCTGCCCACTCAACTGATTCACCGGAGCCGTTGACCGGTCCACACTCCTTGAATCCAGGTTGACCTTCATGTTGACCTGATCCGTGGCCTCTGGGGGGGACTGGAAGTTCTCCAGCCGGATGTCGCCATACATTCCCTGAGTCTGCACACCGGAATCTGTTTCCATGACCTCCTCGCCCTCGGCCACCTCGGCCTGGTCCTGGCGGACCTCCCATCCCTGGACCACGTTGCCGTGGGGGTCCACCAGCAGTCCTTCCTTGTCGAAACGGAAGTTGCCGGCCCTGGTGTACAGGTTCTCCTCAGAACCCGTGGGACTGACCACGAAAAACCCGTCGCCCCCGATGGCCACGTCCGTGGACTCGTTGGTGGTTTCCAGAGAACCCTGCTGAAAGTCGGTCATGACCGCGCCCACAGCCACGCCCCGGCCCAACTGGCCAGGCCCGGCCGAGGTGTTGATGTCCTGAGGCATGAAATCCTCGAAGTGCATCCGGGAGCTCTTGTAGCCCACGGTGTTCACGTTGGCCAGGTTGTTCCCGATCACGGACATCTTTTCCCCGTGGGCCGAGATGCCGCTGGTGCCTGAAAAAAGAGCTGAAGACAAACCCATGATATTCCTCCTTGTGGGATTATTCGCTGCTTGAATTGTCTGAATCGATCACTTCTGAAATCTCGAACAGGCCGATCTCACGGCCGTCTGCAAGAGTGAGCAGGGTCTGGCCGTCGCTATTCCGAATCCCGGTCACTTTACCGCTGACCTGGCTGTCCACCTGAATCGGCTTTCCGTTGGCGTCTAAGGCTGAGATGCCCACAGGGTACTGCCCGGCGGGCATCTCATTGCCCTGGTAGTCCTTGCCATCCCAGGTGAAGGTGTGCGTCCCGGACTGGACCGCGCCGGCCTCGACCGTGCGGATGATGTTTCCTGAGGGATCGAAGACGTTGAAGCGCACGTTCTGGACCGCCCTGTCCAGGGTGTAGGTCATGGAGCTGACCCCGGAGGCGTCTTTGCTCAAGCTGGAGCCTTCAGCCGTGATCTCCTTGCCCATGAAGCTGACCGCATCCAGCATGTGGTTCTGGTTGGCCCCCTGGTTGAGCTGATCCACCCCGTCGGCGATCTGGGTCATCTTTTCCACGCTCGTGAACTGGGCCAGCTGGGCCACGAAATCCTCGTCCTTCATGGGCTCGGTGGGGTCCTGATGCTCCAGCTGAGTGATCAAGAGCTTCAAGAACGCGTCCCGGTCCATCTCGGATGCCGGGCCGGTCTTGGGCTGCTCTTTGGCAAAGTCTTTTTCCGCTTGTCCCAGGATCTCATTCGCACCCTGCACGTAACTCATGGTCATATCCTCCTTCAGGCCAGAACCGACAGTCCTGCCCTGCTCAATGTCCGCAGCGACTCAGACCCTGTGTCATCCATTATTTCAGGGTCCAGCCACTCCCCGTCCTGCCACCTCTTCAACCATCCTCTGTGCTCCATCTGCTGCCGATGCTCCCGGGCCTGGTTGTGGCCTTCCTGGCCGAACCACTGGCTGGAGTCCTCCTGGGCCAGCTGGGTCTGGACATCGAGCTTGCTGACCTTCAGGCCCTGCTGCTCCAGTCCCTGCTGGATGGTGTGCAGATTCTGCTGAATGAACCGGGCCACCTCCGGGTTGTTGGTCTTGATCAAACCCAGGACATCCTTGTTCTGGACCTGCAGGACCAGGCTCATTTTGCCCAGGTCGGGCGGGTTGAGCTGCAGGGTCAGCTCGCTCCGCCCCTGCCCCAGGTTCTTGAGCATCCCCCCTTTGACCTGGTCGACCACGGCCTGCCTGATGTTCGGCCGCTGCAAGAGCTCTTTCGCGGTCTCGGCCTTGTCCGCAAGACTTTTCAGATTGTGCTCGGCCCTGGTCAGGGAAAAATCGCCGGACTTGCCTTCAGCACCCTGCTTGCCCTGCACATGCTCCAGCTTGTCCAGAAGAGACTTCCAGGGATTCTGCTCTCCCTCTTCTGAACCGCCTGCCTGGCCTTCCTGCCCGAATGCAGTTCCGGCCCCTGAATGCTCCTGATCCCCCCGGCTGGCCAGCAGGTCTTTGAGCCCAGATTCCAGCCCCTGATCCTTGAAATGGTTCTGTCCGCTGTCGGCCCTGACCCCGGCAGCTGCCTGGCCTGCCTGCTGATGCTCGGCCTCCCCGACCTGCTGCCCGTGCTGATTCAAGATCTGCCGCAGCTGATTGATCAACTGGGCAACTTCTTCCCCCTGGTGGGCTTTGTGCTGTGTCCCCTGGGCCGGACTCCGCTCTCTGCCGGCCAGCATGGCCTTGGGGTCCTGCGAGGAGGTTTCGATCTTCTGCCCCAGGAGCTGGACCAGCTTGTGCATCTCCTCTGAGCCCAGCTGGTTCACATTTTGAAGCTTCACCTGCCCACCCTGGCCATCCGTGATCTCAAAGCTTTTGAAATCCATGCCCACTGCCCGGGTCAGGGCTTTCAGATCCTGGCTGGAAACCCTGAAGCTCCCCTGCTGCTGAGAGAGGACAGCCTCCAGGTTCTCCAGAAAGCCGGCCCTGTCCCCCTGCTCCAGGGCGGCCAAAGCAACGTCGATCTCTTTGAAATCCATACCCACTGCCCGGGTCAGAGCTTTCAGGTCCTGGCTGGAAACCCTGAAGCTCCCCTGCTGCTGAGAGAGGGCGGTCTCCAGGTTCTCCAGAAAGCCGGCCCTGTCCCCCTGCTCCAGGGCGGCCAAAGCGGCATCGATCTCTTTGGAATCCAGGCCGCATTTGTCCAGAAAGAGCCTCAGCCTCTCCTGATCAGCCGGGGCCGGCTCCTGAGCGTCTGTCGTGTTCTCCAGCATGGCCGCGATCTGCGCAAGGATTTGTCCAAAGCTCAGGTCACGGTTCTGGTCCAGAAAGGTTTGCACATCCTGGAGCAGCTCCTCCGGGAGCCCCTGCTCTTTCAAAAAGTCCAGAACAGCCGTTCTGCCCTCAGCGTCCAGCTTCTGCTCCATGACACCTGAGCCGGTCTCAGTCTGACCTGCCTGTCCCTGCGCATTTCTGGATCCGCTCAGCACCTGAGCAAAGCGCCCATCCTGTTCAGGCTTGCCAGAAGGCTTTGAGCCTGGAGATGCGCAGTCACCAGAACCGCCCTTCAGCACTTGACCGGGAAAAAGTTGCATAGGTCACTCCTTGTGCAGAGTGTAATCAAAAGGCGTGCCAAAAAAGGAAACGCCTGCACAGCTGGCTGTGCAGGCGTCTCCTTTTTATCATGACCCTGAAAGGGTCAAAGATGTCTGCTCACCTCGGGTGTGCAGCGGGATCCTGGCCCAGGCCGGCCAGGGCCGCCTGGACCCGGTCGATGCGCTCTTTGGGGGTGGAGGCACCGGCAGTCAGACCAATGCGCGTGGCACAGCGCAATCGGTCCAGGGGCAGCTCATCTTCCCGCTCCACGTGAATGCTCTCCACGTCCTGGGCCTGGACGACCTGGACCAGCCGTCTGGTGTTTCCGCTGTTGTACCCGCCGACAACGACCACAACATCCACCTGCCTGGCAATGTCCAGGGCCTCCTCCTGCCTTTCCCGGGTGGTGTCGCAGATGGTGTCGAACACCGGGACATCTTTGCCCAGTCGGCCCCGAACATGGTCCACCACAGCATTGAACTCGCTCCTGCTCTGGGTGGTCTGGGCAGCCACAAAGTAAGGTGCATCGGGATCGAGCTTGACCTGACAGAGCTCCTCCAGCCTTTCAAAGACAATGGGGCTCTGCCCGGCATAGCTCAAAAGGCCGTCCACTTCAGGGTGATGCCGTTCCCCGAGCAGGAGCAGGCAACGGCCATTGCCTGTCTGCTCGGCTATCAGGAGCTGGGCCTTCTTGACCTTGGGGCAGGTGGCGTCCACGATGTCCATCCCCCTGGCCTGCAGCTCAGCCTGGACATCCTGCGGGACGCCGTGAGCCCTGATGACCACCTTGCTGCCCAGGGGAACATCCTCCAGCCGTTCGACCTGCAGGACCCCCCTGGCTGCGTACTCGGACAGAACCTGAGGATTGTGGATGATCGGCCCCAGTGTGCAGATGACCTCTTCTTTTGCCTTTGTATCCAGAACCTGGTCCAGCTTGCGCAGAGCCAGATCGACCCCCATGCAGAACCCGGCTTTTGAAGCCCTGATGATCTCTTTCATCACATTTCCCCTGTTTGAAACTCAATACAATCGGCAAGGCCGCTCACAAAATCCAAAAGCTCTTCCCAGCTGCGGCAACCCACAATCCTCAACCGTAATGCCTTGGCCCCGGCAATCCCCCGAAAATACCTGGGCAGCACGGTGCGCATCCTGAGAAAGGCTCTTGGCCCATGCTCGTATTCCTGGCAGAGCTCAATGTGTCTCCGGGCAATGCCGGCCATGGGCGATACCGCCTGGCTGTTGACGAGATCAAGCCCCTGGGCATCAAGACGGCCACCCGTCGTCTGGAACAGGCTTGAAATCTCCCCGGACCGGGTATCCTTTTCATATTCCGGCCTGGACCCACCCTGATCCAGGTCTGCACCTCCTTGAAGCAACCGGCGCAGTTGATCAAAGACTGCCGGATTGTTCAGGGCCCCCCTGGCGAACATCACTCCGCTGATTCCAGTCTGATTCAAGCAGCTCAGGGCATCGGCCGCAGTGAAGAGATCGCCGCTTCCCAGCACCGGCAAGGCCACCTGCTCCCGCACCTCCTTGAGCGCGGACCAGTCCGCCCGGCCGGAGAACCCCTGCCTGGCGGTCCTGGGATGCAGGGTGATCCAGGCTGCCCCGCTGGCTTCAAGCTTCCGGGCCAGATCCCCAGGTCTGGCCGTGTGCCTTTCCCATCCGGAACGGATCTTGACCCCCAGCCTGCCCTGGCCGGCCACACCGGCCAGCTCCTGGACAAGCCCCGCCAGGACTGCGGGATCCTGCAGCAAAGCTGCCCCGGCCCCGGTCTTGACCACCTTTTTGACCGGGCATCCGGCATTGAGGTCAAAAAAAACATGCCCCATGTCCATGAGCATCCTCAGGGCCTCTCTGAGATAACCCGGCTCTGAACCAAAGAGCTGAACCACGAGAGGCCGATCCGCAGGGCAGGTCTTGACCAGTCTCGTTGTGCCGGGACTTTGATACACCAGACCTTTGGCGCTGATCATCTCTGTACAGGCTGCAGCCGCCCCGTGTTCACGGCACAGGAGACGGAAAGGAAGGTCCGTATACCCGGCCAGAGGGGCCAGCCAGGGCTGGTCTGGCGTGAAAGGAAGCTCAGGAAAAGACATCAAAAGAGTTTACAGATGATATGAAATTTCATTCGGTCCTCCGAATGAAATTCAGATGTAGACATTCAGTCCGGAAGCACTGGAGGTCTGTTCTTTGAGGATGATGTACGGGTGGAGCTGGACCACGGAGAAACGGACCAGCTGTCCTTCAGGCGGGAAGCTCTGGAGCAGGGCCACCATCTTCTGATTGTCGATCTCCAGCAAGGCCTGTCTCTCGCCCAGCAGACGCAGGACAACCCCCTCAACCTCATCGCCCACACGATGCCTGCGCCGAAAGGCTTGGGTCCTGCCCGGGGAAGAGGCAAAGGTGATCTGTTCAGCTGTCGATGTCGATGGCTTGGTTTTCACTGGCCTGACTCACGGATGTTCAAGGACTGGGTTTGTCTTTATCATCGCCCTGTAACGGCTTTGTGCAGCTTCATCATTTCAGGTCCGCAGACCTCTGCCCGCTCGTATGAAACTTCCTTCCAGGAGTCTGTTCTATGCCGATAGACCTGGCCCCAGGACCGGCCGCTTGGAAAGCGGCGGCCTACCCGGAATCCAGCTGCTTCCCCAAGTAGGGCGGCTCTGTCCCAGAGCCAGCCCATTTTCGAAACTCCCAGCAGAGGCTCTGGTCACAGCAGGTGATCCTGTGAAAGTTT
>CAYOID010000107.1:0-8706 GCA_964403955.1 uncultured Desulfohalobiaceae bacterium
AGTGCAACCTTGCCAAGGTTGAAGTCGCGGGTTCAAATCCCGTTTCCCGCTCCAGAATAAAGTGGCGGCATAGCCAAGTGGTAAGGCAGAGGTCTGCAAAACCTCCATTCTCCGGTTCGAATCCGGATGCCGCCTCCATCAACGAGCGGGAATAACTCAGTGGTAGAGTGCAACCTTGCCAAGGTTGAAGTCGCGGGTTCAAATCCCGTTTCCCGCTCCAGGATTCTCAACCCGGCTCTCAGCCGGGTTTTTTATTGAACAGGAGTCGTCCTTTGCCCCAGACCATCACCTCCTTCTCCCTCCAGGATTCTCTGGAAGATCTCCTGAGCCAAGCCCGATCCAGGTTTTCCTGCGATTTTGAAAGGGTCAAAATCGGTGCCGTGGAGCTGGACATCCTGCAGCTGACAGACATGGAAGGCTATATCGACGCCCTGGCGCAGACCTCCTCCCAGGAGATCGAGCTCCCTTTCTGGGCCAAAATCTGGCCCACGTCCATCCTGCTGGGCTATTTTCTGCAGAACTACCCAAAATCTGGAGAGACGCCCCTCCTGGAGATCGGGGCCGGGGTTGGGCTCTGCGGTTTGGTTGCCGCCCAGCTCGGTTTTTCCGCAACCATCACCGACAACAACGAAGACGCTCTGCTCTTCAGTCAGATCAACATTCTCCAGAACGGCCTGGCCCAAAGGGCCAGAGTAGCCTATGCGGACTTTACCCGGACCAGCCTGGACAGACGTTTCCCGCTCATTCTGGGTTCTGAAGTCCTCTACCACGAAGAGACATACCGTCCCCTGCTCAAATTCCTTCTTCGACACATCAGCACGTCCCAGGAATCTGAAGTCGTTCTGGCCAAGAACTACAAGCTCAAGGCCAAGCATTTTTTCTCCCTGGCTGGACGCGAGTTCGATATCCGGGAGAAAATCATTGGTTACAGGGAATCGGAGCCCAAGGCTGCTCAGGATAATGACAAACACCTGGCCCAAATCTACAGGATGAAGCCCAAAAAACATGCTTGACCTTCGCTCCAGATCCAAAAGATACACCCTTGACCTGGACAAGGCAGTCCCGCCTGAGGAGACCGTGGCCCGGGTGCACAAGGTGCTCTCGGCCTTTGGAGATCAAATCCTGAACAAAACTCTCCGGATCGACACAGGTCGACTGGGTATTCCGGTTTACATGGCCTATTACGGCTCTCTGGCCAGGCAGATCATGCCCTCCCGCAAGCAGATGGGCAAAGGGTCCTCTCAGGCCCAGGCCGAGGCCTCGGCCCTGATGGAGCTCGTGGAAAGGTACTCCCTGTTTTCCTTCTTCGACAACCGGAACCTGCCGGCCATGACCTGGGACCAGGCCCGGGATGCTTTTGGGGCTGAACTCATCCCGGTTTCGGAAATGCTCCAGTCAGTGCATGAAGATCTGGACCCGGAGCAGGCCAGGACGTTGCTGAATCTCGTCCAGTGGCGCTTTGCCCCCGGCCTCTCTCTGGCCGACAGGCGACCTGCCAGGCTCCCGGTTGAATGGATCAAGACCCTGAACGAGTTCAACGGAGCTTCTGCTGGAAACACCCTTGAAGAATCTGTGCTGCAAGGCGTTCTGGAGCTCGTTGAACGCCATGTCAGTTGCATTATCGACCGCGAAAAGCCAATCCTGCCCACCATTGATCCGAAATCCTTCCAGGATCCGGTCCTGATCGAGCTGTGGCGGGCCTATAGCGATCAGAACATCGTCCTGTGGCTCAAGGACTTTACCCTGGACACAGCTGTTCCCACTGTGGGTGTTCTGGCCTATGATCCAGCAACCTTCCCGGAATTCAGCGAAATCGTGTTCACTGCCGGGACAGCCACGTCTCCGGAAAAGGCGGCCATTCGGGCCCTGACCGAGCTCGCCCAGCTGGGAGGAGACT
The DNA here is from genome assembly GCA_964403955.1 of uncultured Desulfohalobiaceae bacterium. Classification (GTDB taxonomy): domain Bacteria; phylum Desulfobacterota; class Desulfovibrionia; order Desulfovibrionales; family Desulfothermaceae; genus CAYOID01. The sequence goes on from CAYOID010000107.1 coordinate 1,898, forward strand.
TTGAGACCAAGAGCAGCTACGAGGCGTCCGGTCTGAGCAAACTCACCTCGCTCGACGACTGCACGTGGCTCATGCAGGGCAAGACTTCGGCCGTCCAGGACCTGCCGAACATCAGCCACCCCGACCTTTTGCAGGAACTGGACAATGTTTGTGCCTGCATCTCCAGCCAGGGGCATTCGCTCTACACCATCGACGTCTCCCACCCTGAGCTGAACATTCCAGCCAACGCCTCTTTCATCCCGGGATTCACTTTCAGGGAGCGTACGCCCCATGCCAGCCTGGGCCTGTTCATCGGGCGCCTTTTGACTGAGGAAACACCCTTTGAGCAGGCGGCCAAAGGACTTGAAACCATTGAGGCCATTTATCCGCAAAGCCACTTTGTCCCCTTCTTCAAAGGCCTCTTGCACCTGAACAACGGGGACATCTCAAAGGCGCTTTCCTCTTTTGCCCAGGCTGAACCCCTGCAGCCTTCTGAAGACGACCAGGCCCTGACCGCATTCTACCAGGGGTATGCCCTTTCTCAGGCCCAAAACTGGAACGAGGCCTTGCCACACTTGAACAGGGCCCTGAGCTTGAATCCGGACAGTTACGCTTATCTCAACCTGAGGGGAGTCGCCCACTTCAAACGCGGAGACTTTGAACAGGCGGCATCTGACTTTCAACAGGCCCTGGACATCAACGCCGGTTCAGCCCTGGACCTGGCCAACCTTGGTCTGTGCTACAAGGCGATGAACAAACCGGACAAGGCGATCTCCTGCCTGCAGGCCGGCCTGGAACTGGATTCCGGGCTCCGCTTCGCCTGGGACCATCTTCAGGAGATCATACAAAGCACCGCATGATCTGCATGGACCCAGGCCAAAACATGGAGGCACATACTCGCTTGACAAGGTCACAATTCGGCTTTACTGTTGAAACTTTACGGTGACAGACATATGCTCCCTTTTCTTGACTCTGGTTTGGAGAGGGAGTAGATTGCAAAAAATTTGTCACACGGTGTGTGCATTCCTGGAGAACAGAGGAATACACTCATCCTCAACATGATTGAGGCCATTTTTTCAAACACACGGTTTAAGGAGGTTAACCAATGGCAACAGTGGAATTCAAAGGCAAAACTTTTGAAGTTGACGAAGACGGTTTTTTACAGAGCTTTGACGACTGGAGCCCGGAATGGGTGGACTATGTCAAGGACTCTGAGGGCATCAAGGAATTGACCGACGAGCATCAGAAAGTGATCGACTTTCTGCAGGACTACTACAAGAAAAACGGCATTGCTCCCATGGTCAGAATCCTGTCCAAGGTGACCGGCTTCAAGCTGAAGAAAATTTACGAGCTCTTTCCCTCCGGTCCTGGCAAGGGAGCCTGCAAAATGGCCGGCCTTCCAAAGCCCACAGGCTGCGTCTAAACTCCAGCAGCCAGTGTTTTGCACTTAAAGGGCGGCTCAGCCGCCCTTTTTTTATCCCTGTAGGAAGATATTGAAGCATGATGATTCTTCTGCAGATTTAACCCAATGATTCAGCGCAGCCAGAGGCTGCACTGAATTTGGACATGAAAAATGGACATTTCACAGGTCATTCAAGAGTTGAAAAAAGAGCCTGGCTTCAAGGACAACGTGGGCATGGTTCTGGTGCACAACGGCGTCGTCCGGGGCAGGCCCAGGCATGGAGAAACCACTGTCACGGGCCTGGAAGTGGCTCCTGACGAAGTGGTCATCGAGAAGCTCCGGCGCAAGCATGAGCAGAGGCCCGGGATTTTCAGGGTCGTGGTCCAGGCTGAAAAGGGCCGCTTCGAGCCCGGCGACGACCTGCTGTTCATCGTGGTCGCCGGGGATATCAGGGAAAACGTCCACCCTGTCCTGGCCGACCTGCTCAATGATATCAAGTCCCAGGCCATGCACAAGACCGAGTTCACGGCGCAAGACGGCTGAAAGCGCAAAGGAAAGGGCTGGAAGCGGAACGAGAGACTGCAGGGTCCACCAGACAGCCGGACCTCTGAGCACCCGTTGACATCAAAGGGACTCCGCCTTCCTGTACATGTTGAGCACCCGTTCAGCCTCGCCCATTCTGCCCCGCTTCAGACAGCCCCTGACATAGACTTCTGTTTTCCTTTGCAGGACGTCTTTGAGTGCAGCCGCCCGGTCCAGGCCAAGCCTGGGGTCCTGCAACAGATTGATCAGGCTGGTGATCCGATACAGATCAAGCCCGATGATTTTTCGGGACAGCTGATCCGGGTGGCCGCCAAATTTCCAGACCAGCTTTTCAGGCAAAAGACCGACCGGGAAATGCAGGCTGCATCTGAGCCAGTAGTCGTAATCCTCGCAAGCAGGCAGCCTGGGGTCGAACAGTCCCACCCGCTGGACACACTCCCGGGCCAGGAGAACACAGGACGGGCTGACCAGACAGAGTTCAAGAGAGGGTTCAAAAATCCAGCCGCTTTTTTTGGCATGCTTGACCTTTGGATTCACAACCACTCCTCTCCTGACCCAGACTTCATCAGTCTGGGAGATGAGCCATCCACCGTGCACGGCGAACTGGATCTGTCTGGCCAGCTTCTGCTCCATCCAGGCATCATCGGAGTCCAGCAGGGCGATCCATTGTCCCCTGGCCAGCTCCAACCCTCGGTTTCTGGCTCGAGACACGCCTCCATGCTCCTGCTGGACAACACGCAATCGACTGTCGGAATATCCAGCCAGGACGTCCTGGGTCTGATCAGTGGAGCCGTCATCAACAACGATCAGCTCCAGATCGGCATGACTCTGGGCAAGCACCGACTGCACGGCCCGGCCCAGGGTGTGGGCCCGATTGTGGGTGGGAATGATCACCGAAACCGGCATGGGCTCTTCCTCAATTCCAGCTCAGAGTCATATTTTCTCGTGTTCCGATCCTGGTCCAGACTGTCCAGCCATATTCAAGAATGAGGCCACAGAAGAGTAGTATCCAGACCCCCCTCTGTCCAGCGAGGTGAGACCATGAACTCGTCCCGATCCTCAGACCGCCGCTGCCATGAACTAGCCGCTCAGGTGATGCATCTCTTGGCCCGGGGGGTGCCTCTCAGCCAGGAAACCCTCCATTTCCTGCAATCAACCTATGGAATCGAGACTGCTGCCGACCTGGACCTCTTTCTTGACCAGGAACCGGACTGCGAGCAAGAGAGCCTGCTGGAATGCGTCCTCTACCCTGATGTTTCCACACGCTGTCAGATCGAACCCCTGCTGGGCAGGGAGAGGTTTGAAGCCGCTGATATCCAGGCCACGGCACAGATCGTTGCAGAGCACAGGGTTCAGGCGGCACTGACCATGCCCTGTGAAGATCCGGTCCAGGTTGAGCTGACCATGCCCCTGGCCTCGGCCTTTATCGCCAGATTGAAAATCCATCACCGCCTGCCGTCGGATCTGGTCCACAAGGTCCATGAAGCTGTCCGGAAAGGACTGCGGGAAAGGGTCCTGGTCCGGCTCAGAGACCTGCGTGTCCAGCCGGATGAAGGAGCGCTCCGGTTTCTGGATTCTTTTTTCAGAGCCTTTCCTTCCACGTTTTTCGGCTTTGAAGCCTGTCTGGATTTTGTCTGCCGTTTGCTGGAAGAAAAGCAACCTGGGACAGATGTTTTCACCCATTTGATCCTGACCAAGCTCCTTCTGGAAAAAAGCCTGGACAAGGCCGAACACTTGGAATCCCTGATGGCCCGGCAACCCCTGGAGGCCATCCTGATGCAGCGAACCAGCATTCTGAGCATCAACAGGCCCCGGATTCGTGAACAGCTGCAGATGATCGACGATCTCGGGCTGCGCATCTTCGGCAGCACCCCGGAGAGCACCCAGCTGCAATCCAGCTTTGCCCTGCACGCTTCCCCATTCCAGCGCAGCCTCTGACTGCGCTGAATATTTGGGTTTGAACCGAAGAAAGAACCTTACGTGAGGGTTGACCAGGTCTGAGCCGAGCTGCCTGCACAAGCTTGACATTTCCCGGTCAATTCGGACATTGAACTGAGGACATGCAAACCCGCACATCGAGCTCGCTGCTCATGTGAGCTGCAATCAAAAACCTGAGCCGGCAGGAGAAGCCCGGCCAGCTCCCCAGGCGGTCGAACAGGCAAAACGAGTGGCTGGGCCAGGACAAAGGCCATTCCTGTCCGCCCGCAACCTTCAACCCCTGACCTGTCAGCGGAGACCCTGATGGAAGAGCATGCATACACGGTCCTTGAGGGGGCCGCCTTTTTTGACGGCCAAAGTGAGATCATTGACGATGCAGTCCTGGTTTTCAAGGGCCCGCGCATTCACGCCGTGGGCAGAAGGACTGAGGTGGACATCCCTGATCAGGCCACCCACTTCGACCTGACGGGTCAATTCATCATCCCGGGGCTGATCGATACCCACATTCATCTGGATTTGCACGGTCTGCCGGACACCTACCACGAAAGCCTGATCGAGGATAAGCTGCGGACCATTCGAGCCGCCGTGGAGATGGGCAACACGGTCAGGGCCGGCATCACCACAGTCAGAAACGCCGGCTCCACCAACTTCATCGACATCGCGGTCCGCAAGGCTGTTGAAGAAGGGTTGGTGGTCGGCCCGAGGATCCTGGCCAGCGGCAAGATCATCTGCATGATGACAGCAGGCAACGAGTACTTCAAAGGTCTCTACCATGAGGCCGATGGGGTGGATGAGAACCGCAAGGCCGCCAGAGAGCAGCTCAAGGAGGGCGCGGACTACCTCAAGGTCATGGCCACCGGGGCGATCATGAACCCAGGCGGAGTCCCTGGGGCACCGCACCTGAATGTTGAAGAAATCCGGGCTGTGGTCGAAGAGGGCGAGAAGAGCGGCAAACACACTGCAGCTCACGCCCATGGGGCCGAAGGGATCAAGAACGCTGTCAGGGCCGGGGTTCGGACCATTGAACACGGTACCCTGGCCGACGAAGAAGCCTTAAAGATGATGGCTGATCAGGGGATATTCCTGACCTCCACCTTAAGCTCCAACTTTTGGATGCTCAACGCCCACTCCAAAAACGGCATCCCGCAGTTCATGTTTGACAAAGCCGAAGAAGTCGCCTCGATCCGGCGAAAGAACCTGCGCCGGGCTCTGCAGATGGGCGTCCAGGTCGTCATGGGCACCGATGCCGGAACCCCTTACAACTATCATGGGAAAAACGCCATGGAGCTGACCCAGTATGTCCAGGAAGGTATCATGAACGAGAAGGAGGCCATCATCGCCTCCACCAGGACAGCGGCTGACGCCATCGGGATGCTGGACAGCCTGGGTACTCTGGAAAAGGGCAAGTATGCCGACTGCCTGGTCCTGAACAAAAACCCTTTAAAAGACATCACCTGCCTGCAGGACCTGGATGCTCTGACCCTGATCTTTAAGGAGGGAGCTTTGATCCGCGGAAAGGTCGACGTCAATCAATGGACGGACAGCACCCCCCTCGGTCTTGGCTGACAGAACTGTCAAGGCAAAAGTCGGCTATGGTCCCAGAGGCAGACGGGGAAGAAAACCTTCTTCAATTCAAACCCATATATTCTGTGCAGCCAGAGGCTGCGCTGAAAGGACGGCTATGGCCCAGAGCAAAAAAATCCTGTTCTTGTGCGACGAAAGCGATGTCGACGTGGTAGAGCGCAGCTTTGCCGACAATGAGGACTATGCCCCCATCGTCGAGACCACTGAAAAGGTGCTTCGCTTTGGGGTCAAGGACTACCTGCGTCAGACTATCCAGACCATCAACCACAATCCGGAAATGTATGACGGCATTGTCGGGACCCATGACTCCTCGGCCGTGTTTGCCGCACTCCTGGCCGAGGAAACCGGAAAGACCTTTGCCTCGGTGCAGAGCATCATCAACTGTCAGAACAAGTACATCTCCAGGAGAATCCAGAAAAAGCTGGTGCCCGGACACACACCGAACTTCTGTCTGGCCCTGGACTACCTTCGGGACCCTGGCCAGCTCAAGACCCCTTTTTTCATCAAACCGGTCCGGGCCAACATTTCCTTCGGCAGCCATCGCATTGAAGGCCCGGAGCAGCTGGAGTACTTTATCGGCGTGGAAAGTCAGGACATCGCCTTTTTCAACACCTACTACCTGGAAGCCCTGTCCATCAGTTCAAAAAACCACAGCGCCCTCAACCTGGCCACCTGCAACAGCTTTTTGTGCGAAGATCTGATTTCCGGGGACCAGGTCACTGTTGACGGCTACATTTTTCAGGGCAGCATTCACCTTTTCGGCTTCACCAAAGCGGTCTATCATCCCAAGACCAACACCTTCAGCCACCACATCTTCCCCTTTGCCCTGTCTCCCGAGCTGGAGGCCAGGATCCGTTCCACCCTTGGGGTCCTCATCCCCGGTCTTGGCCTGGACAACTCCTTCTTCAACGTCGAACTGAGAGTGGAGGAGAGCGCCAGTCGTTTTTCGATCATTGAAGTCAACAGCCGGATCGCCTTTCAGTTCGCCAAGACCATTCAAACCGTCTCCGGCATCGACCCTCTGCACATGCTCTGCGACGTGGCCGTGGGCAAAGAGCCCAGCCTGAGCCCGGCTGCCACTCACCGCCGCCGAAGCTTCTGCTTCAACTTCGAGCTCCACGCCTTCACTGACGCCAGGGTCCTGCACACCCCGACCCAAAGCGCATACGAGGAGATCAAGCTCAAGTACCCCGAGGTCACGGTCCGCAATCTCATCCAGGAAAATGCCCTGCTTTCTGAATTCAAACACAACCCTGAGAGCTACCGCTACTGTGTCCTGGACATCCCCGGAGACAGCGAAGAAGAGATCATGTCCGCCTATCAGGAGGTCACATCCATCCTGAACTACGCCTTTGAAAGTCAG
>CAYOID010000108.1:0-8571 GCA_964403955.1 uncultured Desulfohalobiaceae bacterium
CCGAACCAGGCCAGCTCAATCTTTTTGGCTTTCAGGGCCTGAATGACTCCGGCGTAGTCTGTGGCCTCCCGCCAGGTCATTTCCACGCCCAACTCGTTCTGCATGTAGTCCAGAAAGGGTTGCCAGCGCTTTTTGCGGTCTTCGGCGTTTTCTTCGGTGATCACCCCCACAGTGATCTCCGGATACTCATTCTGCCAGGGTCCGGCCAATGCCGGGGACATGGAGGACAAAAACCAGACCAGAGAACAGGCCAGAATCGTAACCATCTGAGTTGAGCGCATCATGTTTTCTCCTTTGATGTGATAGGGTTGTTTATTATACTTGGCTGTATGAAGCGCAACATGGGGCTTAAAAAAAGTCTGTATCTTCAGGTCAAAACCAATGAAAGTCAGATTTGCCAGCGGCAAAGCTCGTATGAAATTTCCTTCCCAGAGTCTGTTCTATGCCGATAGACCTGACCCCAGGGCCGGCCGCTTGGAAAGCGGCGGCCTACTCGGAATCCAGCTGCTTCCCCAAGTAGGGCGGCCCTGTCCCAGGGTCAGCCCATTTTCGAAACTCCCGGCAGAGGCTCTGGTCACAGCAGGTGATCCTGTGAAAGTTTCTACCCTGATCGACCTGGCAGAATGAGGATCATCATTTGCCAACGTTGAGGATCTTTTCTTCCCTCAACCATCCACCCTCAACCCTCGACCTGTCAGCGCAGCCAGAGGCTGCGCTGACTTCTGACTGCTAGGCCGAAGCGGCCAGAACCTCCTCCAACTCTTCAATAAACTGCGGTTCCGGATGCTTGGACCAGACACTGTCCATCTCCTCCTCTGCACTGGCCGAATATATGGTCCTGGCCCGCTCATCACTCAGCTCACAGGCTGGTCCGTCGAAGACGATCCGCCCCTGCTGCATACCGATGATCCGGCGGCAATATGTTCGGGCCGTGTCCAGGTGATGCAGGTTGGCCATAATGGTTATCCCCTGCTCTTGGTTGATGGACTGCAAGGCCTGCATGACCTTGGTCGCGTTGTGCGGGTCCAGGCTGGCAATGGGCTCGTCAGCCAGGATCAAGTCGGGCTCCTGGACCAGGGCCCGGGCAATGGCCACCCGCTGCTGCTGGCCTCCGGACAGGTTTTCCGCCCGCTGCAGGGCGGTGTGGGCCATGTCCAGCCGGTCTAAGGCCTCTATGGCCAGAGCTTTCTCCTGGCGGGAGAAAAGGCGAAGCAGCGTGGGCAGGGTCCGCCGGTATCCAAGACGGCCGACCAATACATTGGTCAGCACGTCCAGTCGGGCCACCAGATTGAACTGCTGAAAGATCATGGCGCATTTTACCCGCCAGTGCAGGAGAGATCGTCCTTTCAAGGACGATACGTTCCGGCCTTGAAAATCGATCCGACCCTGGCTGGAGTCGAGAAGGCGGTTGATCAGGCGCAGGAAAGTGGACTTGCCGGCCCCGGAGCTGCCGATGATGCCCACCATCTCTCCGGATTCGATGCGCAGATCGATCCCGTCAACCGCGCAGACGTCACCAAAATGTTTGCTTAAGCCTTGTATGTTCAGCATGCTGTCCTCCTTTGGAAATGTCTGAAGGAGAAAAGAGATTAAAGGACATGTGTTAAAGGAATGTGACAGGCTGATGAAGATTGGATGACAAAGCACGGGCAAGGATGCATTAAAAAAGTGCTGAAGAGACCAGGCGCTGGGTGTAGGAATGCTGGGGGTCTTCCAGGATCTGATCCGTGAGCCCGGATTCCACCACCCGGCCGCATTTCATGACCAGGGTCCGGCTGGCCAGGAGGCGGATGACACCCAAATCGTGGGTGACCACGATCATGGTTGTCTTCAGCTGGTCCTGGATCTCAAGGATCAGGTCCAGAATCCTGGCCTGTACTGAAACGTCCAGGCCGGTGGTGACCTCGTCCAGAAACAGGAGCGGCGGGTTGCTGACCAGGGCCTTGGCGATCTGGACCCGCTGCTGCATGCCTCCGGAAAAGTTTCCCGGCATTTCGTCCATGCGGTCGGCCGGGACCTGGGTTCGTTGCAACAGGGATGAGACCCTCTCCCTGATTTCGTGATAGACGAAGACATCGTTCATAAGCAGGCGTTCAGCGATGTTGCCCCCGGCTGAAATGGAAAAGTTCAGGCCGTGCTGGGGGTTTTGATAGACCATGCCGAAGCAGTGATAGCGAAGCCAGCGGCGCTGGGCACCGTTGAGCTCGAAAAGGCTGTAGGCCGTTCCTTTGTGGTTGAAGAGGGCTTGTCCTGATGTTGGGCGGTCGTCAAAGAAGAGACTCTTGACCAGGGTGGACTTGCCGCTGCCGGACTCCCCCATCACGCCAAGGATTTCGCCCTCATGGAGCTCAAGGCTGATGTTTCTGGCTGCCACCACGCATCCGCAATGGGGACAGCGGTTGTCATCAGGGTCCGGCTCCAGGGCCGTATTCAGGCACTGACTGCATTCGGATCCGTGAATACGGGTCAGGCCGGAGACTTCCAGAATCTTCTTCATAATCTAATGCCTTGCTTGACGTCATCGTAAAAAGTCGCTTTCCGCCAGGACCCAGCCAGGCCCGAAAGGGCGACCGCCGGTCGCCCCTACAAACTTCACTCCAGCAAGGTGTTGATTTTTACATAGGGGTCATCGAACAACTTGTAGGGGCGACTGGCAGTCGCCCTTTCGGGAATTCAGGTATCACCTCAACACACGTTTCATCCTTGATCAATCCGGCAAATTCTTTCCTTTTTGCCCGCTTTGGGGCAAAAAATATGTCAGATTTGCCGGAGGCAAAGCTGACCTCTGCCGGCAGAAGTCGGTATCCGAACACAGATACGTCCGGCTCCCGTCCCCGGCCACGCATTCCTCCAGATAGCTGTTCGCTGCGCCGCAGCGGGAACACTCCCGGCGTTTTCCATGTTCATCCCCGAACTGTTCCACTTCAAAAGGCACATCGGTAAAGGACAAGGGTTCGGCCGCAGTATACGGGGGAACAGCGTAGATCTTTTTCTCCCGCCCGGCCCCAAAGATGAGCGGGGCCCTGGAAAAATGCATCTTGGGCACATCAAAGCGGGGAATGGGCGAAGGGCTCAAGACGTAGTACCCATTGATCCGGGTCGGATAGCTGCTGGAAATGGCCACCTGGTTGAACTCGCGCAGGTCTTCGTACAGCTTGACCAGAATCCGGGAGTAGTCCGCCTCCCCGTGCATGGTTTTTCGCTTCCCCTCCGAGGGTTCCACTGGAGTCAGGGGATCGGGAATGGGAACTTGCAGGACCAGGATCTGCCCTTCTTGAAGAGAAATTTCCGGAATGCGATGTCTGGTCTGAATAACCGTAGCCTCCTGAGTGCGGGAGGTCTCCTCCACCCCCGGGCAGGTACGGAGGATAAAGGAGCGCAGGTTGACCGCATTCACAGAATCGTCGCTGCCCTGGTCAATGACCTTGAGCACGTCCCGGGGACCGATGATGGACAGGGTCAACTGCAGGCCGCCGGTCCCGAATCCCCGGCCCATGGGCATCTCCCTGGAGGCATACGGGACCTGGTATCCGGGCAGACACAAGGCCTTGAGCACGCTGCGCCGGATCTCCCGTTTGGCGTAAGCATCCAGAAAGCCAAAAGGTATATCCCTGGATGTAGCTTCAGGCTCATGTCCTGATTTACTACTGCTCATGATCCATCCCCCCTCCGGACCCGGTCCAAGGCGTCCATTTCAGCCTGGAATGTGACGTAGTGGGGCATCTTGAAATGATTGCAAAAACCCATGGAATCTATGCCGTCGATATGCAGGAGGACATACTCCTGGTCTTCAGCCGGATGCTCGACCCCGTCGCGCTCTCCTTTCTGCAGGCAGCGGTCCAGGACGGCCATGGCTATGGCCTTGGTCTCGTTGTGTCCGAAACAGGCCCCATAGCCCAAGGTAAACTGCGGCGGTCCTTCGGTTTTGGATTCATACTTGGTGATCATTTCACATTCGGTCATCAATACTTCTCCGATTTCTATGTCTTGCCCGGAGATAGGATGGGGCAGGTGTACCGGCAGATAGCCGACCCGCAGCTCACCCACAGTGGGATGCAGGTCTCCGTATCCACGCATGTTGGAATAGGCCAGGGCCAGCATACCTCCGGTTTCCCCCCGGGCCATGGTCTGCAAGGCGGCGGAGCGGGGGAGGGGAAAGACAAGGGGCTCTCTGGTAATATCAAAGGCCGGGACTGGTTCTTGAGCCACTTGAGGCAACAGGCCCCGCTGTCGGAGGATTTCTACCACCTTGGGCATGGTCAGGGGCACATCTTCAGCCGCCAGATCAGTCAGCCACTGCCGGGCGCAGCGGGCAAAGTCCTGATTAGGCTCGGACATGAGCTCAAAACGCAAAAGGCGCAGGGAAAAATCGGGGGTGGCTCCCAGGACCTGTCCGCCGGGAATATCCTTGAATGCGGCGGAAATGCGCCGGACCAGGCGCAAGTTCTCCGTGGATTGGGCCAGAGTTTCCACGTTCCTGGGCCGGGTGGAACGGTAGGCCCGCAAGGCAAAGGCAGCTTCCAGGGGATCGCCCATAGACTGCTTCAAGGCCAGGGAGGCCAGGTCTTCATGATACAGCCCGCCTTCGGAAAGAATCCGGCTGTGCAGGGCCCCCAGCTGGCAGGCCACATCATCCAGCTCCAAAGGCCGACCGTCGGTTTCCTGCTGGGTGCGCAGATATTCCCGTAGCCTGTCCGCCTGGCGGATGGCCTCTTCTCCGCCCTGAATGGCCACATAGGCCATAGGTTATCCCCTTTGCGTGTTCAGTTCAGCCCTTGGTTGAGCTGAAAAGTTTGTATGAAGAGCCCGGGTTTGGTTTTTGCGTAGGACGCGGTTGCCCTCAACCGCTGTCCTTCTTAAGTAATGCACGTAGTCCGGGGCAAGGCACAGACCTGGGTTGCATCCACCAAATAGATGTCCACTCCCAGGGGAAACCAGGCATTCCACTTTTCCCGGGCCTGGATCCATTCAGGGTGCAGGCCTTGAACCTGAAATATGTGCCGGTCTTCGATCCCCGGACCTGTGCAGGACACATGCATTTGTCCCTGGCCTAAAGCAGCCACGGTCAGGATCAGAGTTGCCCCTGTCTCCGGACTTTCCAAGCTTCCAATGGCTGGTTTAAAATCCGGAGGATTGACTCCTGAGGCCAGAATAAAGTTGGCTGTTTCCGCCTCTGCATAAACGGCTTGCAGAAAATTATGTTCTCGTTGCCTTAACTCCCTGGTCCCGTCATGTAAGGTGACACCCCTATCCACCAGGGTGGATAAAATGGCTATGAACGCTGAGGCACCGTCCAGTATAGGAGGCAGGGCGTAGATCCGACCCGGCCGGGAGGTAGCTTCCAGCAAGAGGCGAAAGACGGCCTGCTGTACTCCTGGGTCCCAAAGTGCATCAATCGACATCAGATCCCCCCTGGGCCGGAGAGACCAGATCAAAATTAACCCGGGTCCGGGAGATAATGGCCTGGCGCTGGCCCTTGATCTCTTCTCTTTTCTTTTTTCCAGCGCTGACCAGCTCCCAGACCATATGACTCTCGGGTAGATTATGAGCCAAAACGGCATCGCACACAGCCATGTAAACAGCCTTTTCTTTTTTGTCTCCCAGATATTGAGCCGCACCGGAAAACTCCCGGCCCTGGGTGGTTCGCAGGACTATATGGGCTGAGGCCAGGGGAAACTCACCTAAATAGAAAGACTGCCCCCAGGCTCCGTCTTTAATCTGCAAAAGGCCCAACCCGTCTTCAGGCAGGGCCTGATGTTCCAGGTCGTAGCTGTCCAGGATGGGCATTACGGCGGTTCGAAGCTCCACCGGACTCAGGCAGGCTAAAGCCGGCAACCATTGCTCACGGGTCATGTCTTGCACGGAGAATTGAATCTTTGACATATAGTATTGTCCTTTATCGGCACTGGAGCATTTCTTCCTCTGATTCCCCTGCCTGCCACCTGTCTTCAGACGGAAGGAAGGGGCTCCCCCCTTCTTGATTCCCCTCCCTGCCGGCTGTCTTCCAGACGGGAGGGAGGGGCCAGGGGAGGGTTCTTTTTCGTCATGCCCGCTGAGGCGGGAATCCAGTCTTCTTTCTTCTTGCTCAATGCGCTGCATACACCCGCTGACCTCCAACCCAGGTCTCCCAGACTCTGACCCATGGCGGCCCGGTGTCCAGAACGGCGATGTCCGCTTCTGCTCCAATCTGCAGACGGCCTGGACTGGTTTTCTCTGTTTGCAGTAATTGTCCGGGATTGGAAGTCACTGTCGTTAAGCTCTCCGCCAATGCCATACCCAGCTCCCGATGAGCGAAAAAAGGAGCTTGGGTCAGGCATTCCGGAAAATAGTCGCTGACCAGAATGTCGCACAGACCCCCATGTATGACCTGAGCCGCGGTGACGTTGTTGTTGGTGGAGCATCCGCGCAACAGGTTCGGGGCCCCCATGCACACCAGCATACCCATATCCCGGGCCAGTTCCGCCGCTTGCAGGGAAACTGGAAATTCGCAGCCGGCCGCCCCCAGAGCACGGACCTTTTCCACTTTTTGCGATGTATCATCGTCGTGACTGAAAATTGGGATGTTCCGGGCCCGCACCTCATGAATAAGGTCGAGGGAATCTTCCCAGGCCCTGTGGTTGTTCTCAGCCCGCTCTATTCCCAGGGCCTCTACCTCCTGTCTGGAGATGGCGTATGCGTTTCCGAAATAGGACATGAAGGATTCCAGGCTCTTGAATTGGCCCTGCCCTGGGGAATGGTCCATAACCGAGAATAAAGTGCTGTTTTGGATGTTGAGCAGATCCTGGATAACTTCAGCCGAGAGGATGCCGCCCACTTCAAACCTGATATGTACTTCGTGCCGGACCAAGGCTCTGTTTGAAGCCTGAAAGCTCCATATGGCTCTGATCATCTCCGCTGCGGTGTGCGGGGAACGCAGGCCCATCTCTTCATCCAAAAAGGCCACTGCATGACAGAAGGAGGTTACTCCGCTGGCAGCCAGCCGCCGATCCAGACCCTGCAGGGCGTACAGATAGTCAAAAGTGGCTCCTGGCCGGGGCTCGATGCATTTTTCCAGGGCATCGCAGTGCAGATCCACAAATCCCGGGCAAATAAGCCGGCCGCCCACATCCCGAAAGACCCGATTTGCTCCTGGAGGCCGGCCGGCTCCAAATCCGGTGATTCTGCCCCCCTCCATGCACACGTGACCGCTGGGATGGAGGTTCTGCCCATCGAAAAGCGGTCCTCCGTACAGACAGTATTTACTCAATTTGACTGCTCTCCCTTTCCTTTGACCACCGAAACAGACGGGAATGAGCCAGGGTGAAGCCGTTTTTGAGGTAAAACCGGCGCTCAAAGCTCTGTCTGGAGGTGCTGATGATCACTTCCAGGCGGACTGCCCGCATAGCTTCGGCTTGGTTCTTGGCCCATTCCAGCATTTGGCTCCCAATGCCCAACCCCCTGGCCCGGGGATGGACCACCAGCTCCTCGATGCTGGCCAGGGTACCAGCCAGGCGCAAGCAAACCTGGGTGCGCAGGGTTATAAGGCCCAGGCACTGGACATTGTCTGCAGCCAGGAGGATATGCAGGCTTTCATCCGTCAGAACCCGATGAAAGGCCTCAGAGAGGAGAGAGCTCTCCGGAGTATACCCCAGATGGGCCAAAAGCTCTGTGACTACCGGCAGATCGCCTTTTCCAGCCGGTCGCAGCCGGATTCCCTGCCTCGGGTTGCTTTGCATGTTAACTATAACCTTCTTTATCTGTATATTTTTTGGTCCCTTTGGCCCAAAAAATCAGATTTGCCGCAGGCAAAGCTGATCTGGATCGTACTTATGGACGAAGTCCTGGATACATAAATACCGAAAATCGAAAAGAGCATTTTGGAGTTGCTCATGGGACCAATCCCACCAGCGAATACGAAGCAGAGCCTGCTGATTATGGAGGGGAAAGCGCTGGCGTATGCTTTCAGCCGGAACCCCGGCCACTATGCTGTAGGCAGGGACATCTTTGCTGACCACAGCCCCGGCCCCGACCACTGCTCCGGTTTCGATATGCACACCCGGCAGAACCACAGCCCCGTGCCCGATCCATACATCATGGCCTATGTGGACCGAATGGGTCCGACGCCATAGAAAAAAGTCCAGATCGTCGGATCCAAGATGATACTGAGAGCTCCTGTAGGTGAAATGGTGCTGGCTGGCCCGCCAGGTGGGGTGGTTTCCAGGACCAATGCGCACACAGGAAGCTATGGAACAGAACTTACCAACCCGGGATCGCTCTATCTGGCAGTCTTCCATGACATAGGAGTATGCACCCAGGTTGCTTTCCACAAGGCGGCTGCGGGGACCCACTTCAGTCCAAGGCCCGAGGCGGCAGTCCAAAGTCCTGGCCGAAGGATCCAGGTAGGGATTGGGGGATAGGCTTGTATTTTCCGGCATCAGGAAAAACATGCCAGGAAAATATGAAGGGAATATGACAAAGAAGTGAGCGGATTGTTACAAAATCAGCGCTGCTGATACTTATCACTCTTCCTTAATCCATATTTTTCAGCTCAGGGTCTATCCCCCGTATGGTTATAGACTGCATGTATACCTC
>CAYOID010000109.1:0-8568 GCA_964403955.1 uncultured Desulfohalobiaceae bacterium
AAAAAATAATTTTTCTTTTGAGTGTTACGGATCAGAATTTTTGCACTGCCGTCTTGTATAGCCTGTCTGGGCTGGCCTTAGGGACAAGGCCGCCCTACCGGGGAAGGAGCTGTATTCCGGGTAGGCCGCTGTTTTCCAAACAGCCGGCCCTTTGGAAGCCGGCACGTTGCAGGTCGTAGTGCAACGAATGTGGAGGGCCCTGGCGAGATTCGTCTTGGCCAGGGGTATCGATCAGCTCGGATCCTTATCAGACTTCTGCCTTGCGGATAGATATGTTCCCAGAGTGTGCTCCTGTTCACCAGTGAGGTCCTTGAACTGAAGGGCGCATCTCTTGGTCGGAATGTGTCCGCCTTCGCAATCTGAGTCGTAGACAATCTCAGAAGCCACGTTTTCGAGAGTGATCTCCTGATCAGAGGAAAAGATATCCAGCTTGCAGGATTTTTTGAGTGTTTCCGGGATGTGGTTCTCGGCCAGGTATCTCAGGGAGAGTCCGTTTTGACTGATGTCCAGGAGTTGCCCAAGAATATGGGATTGGCCGTCGTGAAGGGCCACAAACCCCAGTCCCCCGGACTTGTATCGGGTGTGCTTCCTGCGTTCCATAGGGTCTCCTTTGGGAATGTATGAGTCTCCACGTGCGGGCCGGTTTTACTCATGAGGGCAAAAAGTCCAAGCAGCGGCTTCCCGAAGTCAATTGATGCATGTAATTCTTTGATTATTCTTGTTTCTGAATTCTGTATTCTGGCGTCTGCGGCAGCATCTTGAGTTTTTGCAGCCGCACTTTGGTACGTCTTTATCGGCAGTTGAGGGAAAAAGTTAAGATCAGAAGAGGGAGGGATGCAAGGCTCCATTTTCTTGATGCCAGTGCAAAAAGTCCATGCAGCGGTTCCCGGCGTCAATTGCTGTAGCAACTTCTTGATTATTCTGGCTTCTGAATTCTGTATTCTGACTTCTGCGGCTGCATCTTGAGTTTTTGCAGCCGCACCAAGGCCATGGCAGGGGTGACCCTCTGCTGTGAAAACAGGGTTGAGCGGGGAAGGCCTCTTGAGGTATAGGTCGTTATGATCTTGATCTGCTTCAGAGCATGCACAGGAAAAGCCAAAAGGAGATGATCATGCACATTCTGGTTCTCTATTATGATGAAAAGACCCTGGACAACGGGCGAAAGCTCGGTGCCAGGGTGGCTGAGCTGGCAGTCAGACTGGGCCGGAGCTGAGCCCAGTTTCCTTGTTTTTGCGAGCCGAGCGCGGTCATCTCGAGAGCCTGACATATCTTGGTTTTGAGCAAGATTGATCATGTCCAGCACGAAGACAAAGCAAGAGTTGCAAGCCAGACTGGATGCAACTCTTGCAGAATGCACGAGGCTTCGGACTGAAAATGAGAAATTAAGATCGTCATCTTGCTCTGGTGCTCTGCAGGGGCTGCGGACAACACTGCCTACGTGTACAGAGACCAGACCGGGGATGAAGCCGCTCGTTTTACTGCCCGAGATGCCGATACAGGGTTCTCCTGCTCACGCCCAGGATGGCCGCGGCCCTTCTCTTATTGCCGCTCACCTTTTCCAGGACGTGCCTGATGTATTGTTGCTCTATGTCCTGGAGGGACGGCAGCATCTCATGCTCTTGCAGCATTGAGTTGAGCATGCTTCCGGGCGACGTGTCTGCCTGATGAACATATCCGGCTGCATCCTGCCGAAGCTTTGTGGGCAGGTGCTCGACATCCACGTGGGAGCCGTGGCAGAAGGTGACCGCTCTTTCAATGATGTTCTGCAGCTCTCTCACGTTTCCCGGAAAAGAGTATGCGCTCAGCATCTCCAGGGCTTCTGGGGTGAGTCCCTGGATGTCTTTTCCCATCTGCAGGCAGCAGCGGTTCAGGAAGTGCCCGGCCAAAAGCGGGATATCATCCTTGCGCTCCCGCAGTGGCGGAACTGTAAGGCTGAATGTTTCCAGCCGGTAAAACAGGTCCTGGCGAAATTCACCTGAGGCGATCCTGGTCTCGAGGTTCTGGTTGGTGGCGCAGATCACTCGGACATCGACCTGCTGCTCTTTGCTCCCCCCTACAGGCCGGAAAGTCCCGTCCTGGAGGACGCGAAGAAGCTTTGCCTGAAGGCTGAAAGGCATTTCCCCGATCTCATCCAGAAACAGGGAGCCTTCATGCGTTCGCTGGAACAATCCCTGCCGCTTTTTCACCGCCCCGGTGAAGGCCCCTTCTTCATGGCCGAAGAACTCGCTTTCCAGAAGCTCTGCCGGTATCCCGGCACAGTTGACCGGAAGAAACTGGGCCTTGTGCCTGGGGCTCAAATCGTGCAGGGCCTTGGCCACCAGCTCTTTGCCCGATCCGCTTTCACCCTGGATCAGCACCGGCCCATGTGCCGAGGCGATCTCCTGGAGCTGATCGAACATGACCCGCATTCTCCGGCTTCGGCCGACCATGCCCTGAAAGCCGTCCTGAGCCAGAAGGCTTCTGAAGCGGCGCACCTCTTTCTGCAGTCTGCGGTGGCGCAGGGTCCGTTTCACACTGAGGAGAAAGTGCTCCAGGTCCAGTGGCTTGGCCAGAAAATCGTCCGCCCCTGATTTGAGTGCTTCCACCGCCTGAGGGATGCTCCCGAAAGCGGTGATGATCAGAAAGCCGGGCTGGGCATAGAGCTCTTTGACAGCTTCTAAGAGGCTCATGCCGTCTGCGCCGGGGAGCTTCAGGTCGCTGACCACCAGGTCAGGTTCCCAGGTTTTGAGCACATCTCGGGACTCTTCCGCGGAAGATACGGCCCTGACTCTGTATCCGGCATCGGAAAGCTCTTCATTGAGCAGGTTGGCCAGCCCCTGATCATCTTCGACCAGCAGGATTCGCTCATTGCTGTTTTCAGTGTTTTGTGCCCCGGTGAATTCAGACATCGCCATCTCCCTTATCCGCTTGACCTTTGCAGCTTTGCTGTGAAAGCACGACACTGAAGCCTGTCCCGCCCAGTTCAGCGTCGTAGACATGGATCGACCCTTCATGCTCCTGGATGATGCCGTAGACCACAGACAGCCCCATCCCGGTATTTTCGGAAGATTTCCCCTGGCTGAAAAACGGCTCGAAAATCCTCGGCTTTATCTCATCGCTGATCCCGGGACCGTCATCCTCAATGGTCAGGACCACCTGGCTCTGTTCCGCCTCTTCCCAGCTCAGCACCACCTTGGTGGTTGAACCCGTCTGGCAGGCGTTGCGCAGCAGGTTGATCAGGACCTGCTCGAAGCGAAGTGGGTCCACGTACAAGAAAGGTCCTGGTTCCGGGCCCTGGGTTGTGACCTCCACCCCCTGGCCAAGCTCCTTTTTGACTGTGGTGATTGCCGAGCCGGCCACCTGGTCGACCCGCGACCAGCGTTTGTGCCCCATGGCTCCTTTGCCGAAATCAAGGAGCTGGCGGACAATATCGCTCATCCGCTGAACCTGTTTGCGGATGTCCTGGAGGCAGGCTGCGTGAGCTGTGTCGATGCCGTCATCCCGCAGGGAGCGTTGAGCTTTGCCGTCGATGAGCGACAAGGGGGCTCCCAGCTCATGGGCCACACCGGCGGCAAGCTGGCCAATTGCAGCCATCTTTTCGCTCTGCTGCAGCTTCGTTTCCAGCCTCTGCTGTGTTTCCCGTCTCTCAGCGATCTCTCGTTCCGATCGATCCATGCTGTCGAGCATGTCGTTCAGCGCCCTGGCCAGGGTGGCAATCTCTTTGGGGCCTGTGGGCAGTGCCCTGTGCGAACGGTCTCCTTTCTGGACCTGAGCCATGCTCTGGGCCAGCCTCTGGAGATAGCGCCCAACGGTGGTGTGAAATCCATAGAGGACGAAGATGGAGATGATCAGGCTGACCCCGCCGAGTATGGCTGTGGCCCGAATCCGGAGCCAGCTGATGTAGTTTTCAAAGTCGCTCTTTTTCCTGGTCACCTGGATCAGGCCGCTGCTCTTGCCTGTACTGTCGAAAAGGGGCACGAAATAGGAATACACTCGATGGCCTTCGATTTTCTCATACTGGCCCTTGTGCTCTCCGCCTTCGACCACCTTCTGGAGATCGTCCTGTTTTTGCTCGGGCTCAACCGCCCCCACAGCGGCGACTCGCCGTCCTTGCTCATCGTAGACGTATGCCCCGTACACCCTTCCGATACGAAAAACTGACTGCAGAGCCTGGCTCATGCTTCCGAACCTCTCCTTTTCCAGGCTGTAGCTGACTGGCAGCCTGATGGCCCTGGCCACGAGCTGAACATCTTCCTGCATTCGTTTTTCAACAAGGTGCTCCATGACAAAGAGGCCAAGATACGTGGCCGCGAACAGGGCGCACAGCAAGGGGACAATGACATTGAATATCAGAACCGCCCTCAGGCTGAACCGATCAAAGAAAGCTGGCCACACAAAGACTCCTTTGACAGAAGGACACATGTAACTTTTTGACACACTCAGAATACAGACGCTGGAACATGGAATCAAATTTTAAAAAAAATAAAAATCAATGAGTTAAATCTTTTCTTCAGGTCCTGCCCGTCTTGGCATCAGCAATGCATTTACCGCATCAGGTTGGGCCAACAAGTGTTTGTCAAGTGTACCATTCAATTCAAAAGGAGAAATGTGACTATGAATGCAAGAAAAGTACTCAAAACAGCTCTCAATTGGAGAACCCTTTCCTTGACCATGGTTCTGTGCGCGATGATCGCAGTGCCGCCGGTGGTTGCCCAGAACTACGGCGACCAAGGCAGCACTCAGGGAAAGCAGCAGCAGGCTGACTTCAGCAAGCAGGAGCTGCAACAGTTCGTCACTGCCAAAGCCGAAGTCGACCAGATCAGGTCGGATTTTTCCGAGGAGCTGCAGGGGGTGGAAGATTCCAAGAAAGCGCGGCAGCTGCAGGACAAATACACCCAGAAAATGGTTGACGCTGTCCAGGACACAGGCATGAGCGTCCAGGAGTACAACGAGATCAGTCGGGCCGCACAAACCAATCCCGATGTGGGTGAAAAGATTGAAAAGATGATGGATTAAGAAGCGGCTTGTCCTCTGCGCCTGCAAAGACAGATCTTTGCAGGCGCATCAGAGAAACCATGAATGAGCAATCTCTCATAAGGAGGCCGTATGTGGAAGCTCTTTGTGACTGGCCTGAGTCTGTTTGTCATGCTCGGGCTCAATTTGGGGTGCGAGCCCCCACCGGACAACAATGGTGGTGATTCAGGCGGTGGATACGAACAGCAGCAGCCGCCTGAGCCGCAGAATCCACCCGGCAATCAGGGTGGTGGCGGGTCCAACTGATCTCTTGCTGCGCCTCAAGCACCTGTGAGCGACGGGCCTCTCAATGACATTGGGAGGCCCTTTGCATGAGCGGGCTCATGCCGTCGGCAGAGCTGATGCACGATGTTATTGCTGGGCAGCCTGGAGCGGGACGTCCTGATCCAGAATATCGGCGGCCTGCTCTCTGAGCTTGTACTTTTGGATTTTGCCGCTGGCCGTGATGGGGTAGTGATCGACAAAGATGACATGCCGGGGGATCTTGTGGTATGAGATCTGCCCCTGACAGAACTCCAGCATGTCCTGTTCGCGGGCTGCCTCGCCAGGCTTCAATTGGACAAAGGCGACCACCTCTTCACCGTATCTGGCGCTCTCCACCCCGACCACCTGGGCGTCCTTGACCTTGGGGTGGGTGTACAGGAACTCTTCAATCTCCCTGGGGTAGATGTTTTCCCCGCCCCTGATGATCATGTCCTTGAGACGCCCCACGATGCGACAGTTGCCGTCCTGGTCCATCTCGGCCAGGTCCCCTGTGTACAGCCAGCCTTGCTCGTCCACAGCCTCCCTGGTCTTGTCCTCCATCTTGTAGTACCCTTTCATGATGTGATAGCCCCGGCTGGCCAGCTCTCCGGTCTCACCAACGGGCAGCTCCTGCTTGGTGATCGGGTCCACTATCCTGACCTCCACATTGGGCAGGGCCCTGCCCACAGTTTCGGTGCGCACCTCCATGGAGTCGTCCCGCCTGGTCTGGGTGATGCCTGGAGAGGCCTCGGTCTGGCCGTAGACAATGGTCATTTCCCTGGCCCCCATCGTGTCGATCACTCCCCGCATGACCTCGATGGGGCATGTCGACCCGGCCATGACCCCGGTGCGCAGGTGGGAGGTGTCGTAGCTGCGGTTCTCCATCTCCTCCAACTCGGCGATGAACATGGTCGGCACTCCGTGGACCGCCGTGCACTTGAGGGCATCGATGGCCTCGAGGACCCGGTCGGCCTTGAAGGCGGTCACCGGGGCCATGGTTGCACCGGAGACGGTGCAGCACATGGTCCCGATCACGCAGCCGAAGCAATGGAAGAAGGGCACAGGAATGCACAGGGTGTCCCGGGGCGAGAGGTCCATGATTTCAGCCATGCTCTTGGCATTGCCCAGCAGATTGCTGTGGGAGAGCATCACTCCCTTGGGGTAGCCTGTGGTCCCTGAAGTGTACTGCATCATGATCACGTCGTCGGCATCGAGGCTGTCCTCGCGCTCCTGCAGCTCCTGATCGGAAATGGACCGGCCCATCTCCAGGAGCTCACTCCAGTTGAACATGCCCGGGAGCTTGTCTTCGCCCAGCGTGATCACGTTCTTGAGAAAGGGCAGCTTTTCAGAGTGAAGCTCTCCAGGTCTGCAGTCTTTGAGCTCGGGGCAGACCTCGTTGATGACCTTGATGTATTCGTCCGGTTCCCGCACCCCACCTGTGAGGATGAGGGTCGTGGAGTCGGATTGCTTGAGCAGATACTCCAGCTCGAAAGCCCTGAAGTTGGTGTTCACGGTGACCATGACCGCTCCCATCTTGGCGCTGCCGAACTGGGTGAAGACCCATTCCGGAAGGTTGTGGGACCAGAAGGAGAGGTTGTCGCCTTTGCGGAGGCCAAGAGCCATCAAGCCCTTGGCTACCTGGTTGCAGATGTCCCGAAATTCGGGAAAGGTCTTGTGGAAGCCGAACTCGTGATAGGCCAGGGCAATCTGATCCTTGAGCTCCCGGGCGTTGGATTCGACCAGATCGCCGATTCGTGTGCTGCCGATCTCAATCTGTGCTGCCATGCTCTCTTTCCTCCTCATTGCCTGGTCAAGGGCGCAGCCGACCAGAGTTCTTGAAGAAACATCATGCATGCTGATCGCTGTTTTGCCCGGCAAACAGCTCCATGAGCTTTGATCAACGTCTATCTTTTTTATATAATAATATAATTGTGTAATGCACGTTTAAAAAAATTGATGGTAGTGTAGAAAAACAGTCTGGGCACGTCAACACGTTGTGGCTGCACAACAGGGCCTCGTGTTGCGTTTTTCAGCAGGCATGGAAACTTCAGGAAGCAGAATGGGTGCGGCTGCAAAAACTCAAGATGCAGCTGCGATGTTTCAGAATCCAGAATTCAGGAGTCAGTAGAATCAAAGAGTTATAAGATGCAGTTGGCGGCGGTTGACCGCGTTTTGGACTTTTTGCACCTGCGTCAGAGTGGAGGAGCCCATGCCATTGATCCTGCAGAGCTCGCTGGGACTGCTGGTGTTTCTGCTCATCGCCTGGCTCGTGAGCGAGGACCGCAAAAGGGTCAGATTCAAGGGAATCCTGGCCGGCCTGGGCCTGCAGCTCGGCCTGGGGTTCGTGTTCCTGAACCTGCCGGTGTTTCAGTCCGTGTTTCTGGCCTTGAATCAAGTTGTTTTGGCCCTGCAGGAGGCCACAGCTGCCGGGACGTCTTTCGTGTTCGGCTACCTGGGCGGTGGGGAGGCGCCGTTTGAGGTCGTCAACCCAAAGGCGAGCTTCATCCTGGGCTTTCAGGCCCTGCCCCTGGTCCTGCTCATCAGCGCCCTGTCCGCCCTGCTCTTTTACTGGAAAATTTTGCCCCTGGTGGTTCGCGGGTTTTCCTGGGTGCTGCAAAAGACGCTCGGTCTGGGAGGGGCTGAGGGGCTGGGGGTCTCAGCCAACGTTTTCGTGGGCATGGTGGAGTCGCCCCTGTTCATCAGGCCGTACCTCAGCCAAGTGACCAGGAGCGAGCTCTTCAGCCTCATGGTCTGCGGCATGGCCACCATCGCCGGGACCGTCATGGTCCTCTACGCCTCCATTCTGCAGGACACGATCGACGGGGTCATGGGGCACATCCTGACCGCATCCATCATCAGCGTTCCGGCAGCCGTGACCATTGCCAAAGTCATGGTTCCGGAAACACAGGAGCCGACATCGGGAAAAATGGATCTTCCCGAGCAGGCCTCCAGCTCCATGGACGCCATCACCACCGGGACCATGCAGGGCGTGTCCTTGCTGATCAACATCATGGCCATGCTCATCGTCCTGGTGGCCCTGGTCCACCTGGTCAACGCGGTTTTGGGCCTCATCCCCATTCAAGGCGAACAAGCCTTGACCCTTCAGGGCATTATGGGAGCGGCCCTGGCTCCAGTAGCCTGGCTGATGGGCATTCCCCTTCAGGAGGCCCAGGCCGCCGGGTCCCTGCTGGGAACCAAGACCATCCTCAATGAGCTCATCGCCTATGTGGACCTGAGCCGGCTGACCTCCGGGGAGCTGAGCCCCAGAAGCATGCTCATCATGACCTATGCCCTGTGCGGTTTTGCCAACCC
>CAYOID010000110.1:0-8238 GCA_964403955.1 uncultured Desulfohalobiaceae bacterium
CCTTGATCCTGGGCATCACCCTGGCCACCAATCTTGCCGCCGGGTTCATCACCGGTATGATCGTGGCCCAGGTGCTCAAGTGGGAGAAGCTGTCTGTGTAGAGGATGGGAAATGAGGACCAGGGCTTGCGATCATGACGGACATCATTGCTGTCGACGCCATAACCAAATGCTTTGACGATGTCGAAGCGCTTGCGGACATTTCATTTCAGGTCAACCAAGGCGAGCTGTTCGGTTTCCTGGGTCCAAACGGGGCTGGCAAAACCACGACCATCAACATTCTGACCGGTCTGGCCCGTCCGGATTCCGGAACCATGACCATCGGAGGGCTGGACTGCACAAAACGCCCCAGATCGGCCCAGCATCTCATCGGCGTGGTTCCGGATGAGAGCAATCTGTATCCCGAGCTGACCGGCTTCGACAACCTGTGCTTCTGTGCCGCCCTGTATGGTCTGGGCAAGGATGAACGGCAGACAAGGGCCAGGAAGCTCCTGGAGGATTTCGGATTGAGCCAGGCCGCAGACCGCAGGTTCGGTGGCTATTCCAAGGGCATGAAGCGCAAGCTGACCATCGCCGCCGGGATCATCCACAAGCCGAAGATCCTTTTTCTGGACGAACCCACCACCGGCATCGATGTGGCCAGTGCCAGGCATCTGCGCCAGCTGGTGGCCGACCTGAATCAGTCCGGGACCACAATATTTCTGACCACCCATTATATCGAGGAGGCCGAGCGTCTCTGCGACAGGATTGCCTTCATCGTTTCCGGACGGATCGTGCATATCGACACAGTGGAGCATCTGCTCCAGCCTTTTCAGGCCAAGCACGTGGTCCAAATCTCCTGCACCCAGGACGTCAAGGGCATCGTCAACAGGCTAGCAGAGTCATACCCGGATCTGGAGTTCGCCAATCCAGGAACTGACATCATTCAGGTTGAATCTGATCAGCCCGTCAAAGTCGGGGCCCTGGTCCATTTCCTGGAAGACCAGGGCATCGAGGTCCTGGAAGCCCGGAGGGTCAAACCGTCTCTGGAGGATGTGTTCGTGCGCATCACCGGCATTGAAGCAGACGCCATGCGCAAGGAGAAGGACAAAGGAGGCGGGGGATGAAGATGTGGGTCGCCTTTGTCAATATTCTGCTCAAGGACATGCGCACCTATTACCTCAAGCCCCCGAACGTCAGCTGGGGCCTCATCTTTCCCCTGGCCTGGACCGCGATGTTCTTTATCAAAACCGGCAGCGGCCTGGGCAGCATACCCGAGCTGCTTCCGGCTGTGGTGGCCCTGTCCATTCTTTTTGGTTCAACTTCCCTGCTGGCGGTGACCGTGACCTTTGAGAAGAAGCAGCGCTCTTTTGAAAGGCTCCTGCTGGCCCCCATTCCTCTTGAAATCCTGATGCTGGCCAAGACCAGCGGGGCCATACTGTTCGGCATGGCCAACGCCTTTGTCCCGGTGATCATGGCCGCCTTTCTGATGGATCTTTCCCAGATCTCCTGGATGGCCTTTATCCCTGCGGTGGTTCTGATTGCCGTGACCTCGACTTTTTTGGCTCTCTTCATCGCCGTGGCCGTGAGCGAGGTGTTCGAGGCCCAGACCTTTTCCAACTTCTTCCGTTTTCCGATGATCTTTTTCTGCGGTCTGTTTTTCCCCGTCGAGCAGCTGCCCGTTTTTTTGAAGCCCGTCTCCTTTGCCCTGCCCCTGACATATGGGGCGGACGTCCTGCACGGTGCTGTGCATGGGGCGCATATGCTGCCCTTTGCTCTTGATCTTGTCATCCTGGCCACATTTTGCGCCGTGCTTTTCCTGCTCAGCCTGCGCAACATCAGACGGCACTGGATCGCTTGAATCAATTGTTGGTGGCCCTGCAGAAATAGGTCGAGATGCACGGCGAATACTGCGTTTTTGACTTGAACCCGTTGGTGTGCAGTTTAAACAGTCAAATTGCTAAATCAAATAATTTTAAGAAGTTATAAAATCCTGGGGAGACCTGGCCCGACTTCAAATTTCAGTCCTTGCTGACAGAAGAATGAATCCCACCTTGCTCCCAGAACATGGCGGGGTTTTATCGTTGGATCTGGATCTCAGACCATTTGGAGAACTCAAAGGGGCGCTTTTCACGGGTGTCAGTGATGATGATCATGATCATTGCCTCTCAGATGAATCCGTACACTTGAGCATCCTTAAACATGGCTTCAAGATTCATGGCTTGGTCGTACCGCATAGGGTCGACATCTGGTCCATCCAGAGGAGGAGTGAAGAACAAGCGCGAACCATCCTTACCGGTCTCGATCTTTGCCCCCACCTTGGAGCACATGTCCATCAAAGACTCTCGCCACAATTGCCTGATTTCTGCCTCGGTATCTGCTACCTGGGGAGGTATAGCCTTTGAGGCTTTATCTTCTATGGGAGCATCCACCTTGCTTGTTCGCTGTGGCCTGGCCGTGTTGAAGTCGAAGGGGTCCTCTTTTCGGGCCTTGGTCCGTTCCACAACCTGTTGAGCCTTTGATGAGAGTTTGATCATCTTTTCATCCTCCAAAGCATGAACGGGTGTATGTGGTCCTGTCCCATCTTTTAGGACAGGACACACACCCTTTATGGGGGCATCTGTCCCACGTCTTAAATTTATAAAAAATCAAATATTTTAATTTTTTAAATGTAAGACAAAAGCCCCTTGTCTCATTTACCCTCTGTCCCATCTGTCCCAGATTATTTTGTTTATATTTTTCATGGTGTTAGTGTTTAGACAGTTAAGACAAAGCCGGTTCTGTCTCAACTGTCCCAAGTAGGGTTGGGTCATTGCCTGGGTCATTGGCATACCCTGTGAGTTCACCTTCGAATGTCAGCGTGTAGCATTGCCTTTTTTTGTGTGTGGGGTGTGGAGTCTGGACCACCTGCCCGGCCTTGACCGCCTTCTGAATGGCGCGTTGTGCCTTCTTGTCGCTCCAGTCGGTTGAGGCTACGATTGCATTACAGAGCTGGGTCTGTGACTCAGCCTGCTTGACATCCATGCCCTTGAGGGCCTGAATGACAGCTAGGATTTCGGCTTGCTCCTTTTGTCCCCCTGGCTTGTCGCAAAGGTGAAACTGAAGGTCTTGAGTTCTTCGTAGATAGAAAGGGGGTACTGTCGAAAAGTTTCGAGCCTTGTGGTGATGGCACTCAATAACCGCTTCAGGCCCCTCAGTTTTGGCAATGCCCAGAGTCAGGATGTTCGCGGCCCAATCACCTATGGCTGAAGCCCCCCGGCCAGAGAAAACCTTGTTGAATTCACTGTTTGCCGATGCTTTGCCGAGGTGGTGAAAGAGAATTGAGGCGGCCCCGGTTCGATCCATCAGTTCCGTGAGGGCATCCAAGGAGCGCCGCATTTCTGAATTGTCGTTTTCATCCCCGCCGTGGTAGCTGATAAGCGGGTCAATGATCAGGCACTGCGCCCCGGTAACGTCCACCATCTCCATGACCTTGTGCTGAAAGCCCTTCTCCCTGAACTCACCCACATAGCGGACATCCTCGCGAACCAGGGGGATGAAGGCCCGATCAAATCCCTTCTTAAGGTTGGGGTTGTTCTTGATCATGGCCTTAAGGCGTTTCGAGGTGGCTTTTCTGGAGTTCTCGGACTGGATGAGGAGAGTGCTGACCGGGCGGGGGATGTGGAACTTGCCCCATATCCCGTTCAGAGGTGGATCACCCAATGAGGTGGAGAGGAGAAGACCCAGGAGACTTTTGCCGATCCCGGATTGACCGCAGATGAGCAGGGATTCCTTTTCGTCTAGCAAACCATCAATAACGGGATTGTCCGGGTGCTGTTCCTCGGCAATCTCGGTCAGGCACAGGATTGATATTTCGTCTTGCTGGCTTGATCCTTTGTGAGTCCATCCGTGCTCTTTGGCCAAATGGAAAAGGGTCCCCAGGGTCAGACCGTGATCACGGCCCTTGATGCTCTGCCAGGTTTTATTTTGGTCCCGCTCATCGTATTTTTCGCTTGACCGGCTCCATTGATCCCAGACTTGAAAAGCGAAATCCCCGGCCCCGGTGCTGTGCAGGGCCATGCCCATTTCGAGCCAGGTTTGATAATCATCAGGCGGGATATGTTTCAGAGCCTCTTCTGCTCGGTCGAGATCTTTTGTGACTTCAGAGCGGCTTTTCTGGGGCCTTTCAGAGGCAGGGCTTGAATGGGTTTCATCAATGCCTGTGTGGGTTGCACAGTACCAGTTTACTGCCTCCTGTGCGTCCCTCACTGGCTTGGGTTCGCCGTAAACATTGCCAGTGACCGTCAGGAAGCGGCCACTCTCGTAAATCTCGAAGTTGCCACTTTTCTTTTTTGCTCCTTCGGGTAGAGAGCCTTTGCAGAAGATCCTGATGCCTTTTCCGCTGGGACTGACCTCTGTGTAAGAGTCGAACTGCTCAACTATGTCAATGAGCGGTCCAGGATCCCCTCCATTGTCCAGGCAACCATCAACATCCACACCAACGAAGGGATCATCCTTTGAGAGCACATAGCCAAGTCCTGAAGCCCCGAACTTCTTTTGAGCTGAAAGGGCTTCCTCGTAAGTGGTTGCCTTCTTGAGGTACTCACCACTTTCATGGCTGCCATTGATAATCTCCCCGGTGCTGGGGCAAAGCGGGAATTTGGGGAATTTGCCATCCTCCTTGACCTTTCCCTTCCGCCAGATCACCCATTGCGCATAATTGGCCATCTCTGCGAGGGCATCATGGAAATTGACAGGACAAGAAGCGTTCGATATAAAACCAATGGAAAATGCATCTTCATCTGTTCCGCGCCCCTGTTCGCCGCCAAGCCCAGGGGCTTTTTTTTGGCGAGCCATGCCCATTACTCCCTTTCCTCGCAGGTTGATCGCCTTTCGGTTCCCATCAACCAGGCCTCAACCTTATCTGCAGGATAGAGTGGAGTACGCCCAACCTTTACGTACGGCGGGCCATCGCCTTCAAGCCGGGCTCTTTGAGCCCATGCCTTTGATTTGCCAACATATTTGCAGAATTCATCCTCATTGAGTAACACCGGAAGTTCAACGGTCTTCTGCATAGCCTGCTCTCCTTTTTCGGGTGCGAACAATTGCGAGCAGGCTATGTGGTGGGATGTAGAGCAGCGCCGCTACACTACAGGGTCGCAAGAAGAAAATGGGTTGGGAAAAAAATTGGACGAGAATGGGTTGGGTGGATGGTTCGAGAAACGCATATATTACAAGATCTTTCGTACTTTTTGGATATACTCGATGCGAAAGGTTTCACGACTTATAGATTCAGCACCTTTCTCTCGGCTGTCCGCACATAATCTGTCTTCATCACGAAAAATCTCAAAACCGGAATGATATTCACCATCTTCAGAAATCATTCCCCAAAGCTGTGGGAATGTTTTATCCGGATTTTTTAACACTAAATTTTTTGCGAGGGAATCAGCCCAAACTTTTCTACGACTCGTTTTAGCATTCTGACGATTTGTATTTTTGATGATTGATTCTTTCTCCATTGATTTAAGGTAATCGTAGACTGAATCTTTTTGTATGTCCGTAACTTTATCTTTTTGGACCCAGATGAGTGTCGCTGCGGCTTGGAGAATGTGGAGGTGATCATTGGTCAATTCGTCAGCGGGCCAAGTCACAGGCCAGCTTGGAGCACCCAGTCCATCAGGGTCAGATTCATCGCCAACCGAGTCGACTTTTACATTTTTTTCAATCCATTCGAGGCTCTTGCCTGTCTCATGCTCAAACCTTTGGATGATAGGATGCTTTTTTAATTCTTCGTTTGTTGGCAATTGGCCATCACCTTGATGTTCATGAAGCCCGATGTCATCGTTTTTGATTTTGAGAGCACTTTTTTCTTCTTCGCTTATATCATTCCAATTCATAATTACGCTCTAATTGTTTAAGCTAAAATAGTATGATGATCTGAAAAAAAATAAAGGAATCGAGTTTTATATCTTATCCAGCTGTCAATTAGTAGCTTTTTTGATACTCAGTACTTTGCCTTTTTTTATACCGCCTTTCTTTAGAATATAATCACTTACTTGTTGCATAGGCTCTCGCAGTCTTTCTACGGTTATCTGTATATATCCTGCTGTAATATCACCATTTGTTTTGTGGTTGAGGAGACCTTTTACTGCGTATGCAGGAATATTGAGTGATTCTGCAATAGTGGCAAAGGTTCGTCTCAAATCATGTGGCGATACTTTAATTCCAGTTTCTTCTTCAATTCTTGCCTGAGCGTATCTGAATCCTTGATATCGCTTTCCGTCTGGCCCACTGAGAACATGATGTCCTTCGCTTTTTTCTTTACGTGATGAAAACAAGTCGTAGAGATAATCACTCATGGGCAAAGTATGAGTTTCATGGTTTTTGGGATCAGGTATTGTCAGGGTCTTTCCTGTCAGATCGACGTTATCCCAGGTTAAGTCCAGTACTTCAGACCTTCTCAGGCCGGTCAATAGAAGGATGAGGAAGAAATCCTTTGCTAAGTCTCCATGCCTTAGTTTGGGCTTTTTCCTGCCTTGACCAGATTCTCTGTGCGGTATTTCTGGGAGTCTGAAAACGGCCTGCATCCATGGTTGGATTTCATGCTCTTGAAGGTATCGTTTACGCCTGCTGACTTTGTACCACGTCCTGGTTGCAGAAAGGGCGTTGACGGGGTTATCCGTGATCAAGGGTCTGCCGTCTGGGTAAGCATTTGCTTCTGAAGCGAAGTTGATAATGGCTCGCAAATACCTCATAGCGAGATTCGCTCGGGCATGGCTCTTCTGACCAAGTTTCTTGTGTCTTTTGGCGACCATGTCCCGATTAATGTTCACAATGGGCCTGGACATCCAGTCCGAAAAATTTTTCATGGCCCTGGCGATATCTTTTTGGGTTGTCTCCTTCAGGCCCCGGTTTTCAAGGTAGCCCTGCATGGCTTCGTACAAGGTTAAAGATTCTGTTTTTTGCTTATGACGCTCTTCAATGGGGTCGTGCCCGCTAGAGATTTGACCGGCCAATTTTTGGGCTTCTTTGCGGGCATCTTTCAAGGTGATTTGCCCATATCGTCCTATGGTCATTCGCCTCTTCCGACCTTTGATTCGATCCTGATAAATAAAGGATTTTGTCCCGCTTGCCCAGACAGCCACACCAAATCCGTGTATGGTGTCATCAAAATAAAATTTTTTGCCAGAAGGGGGCGGGGCAATCGCATCGATGGATCGTTTTGTCAGCTTCATGAGAAATCCTCGGAATCGTGGCAAGTGTAATTGGTACCCGCATGGTACCCAAGCGACTTCAAGTGACCTCAAACGAGTAATGATAAATTCTGTCTACCAAGACCTTGATTGTCAAGGAGATTTAAGAAGAGATAGATGGTGAGTATGTACAGGGAGGACTGACTTTTAGGACTGAAAATCCCCGTGTCGGCAGTTCAATTCTGTCCCTCGGCACCAGATAAATCAGGGGCCTGCAGCGAAAGCTGCAGGCCCCTTTTTTGTTGGTCAGAAGTTTGGGGGCGGTTGTGGAGGCGATGCTTGTTGAGGAATATCCAGATTTTCCGAAAGGGCCATGCGCCCTGTTATTGCAGAAAGACAGAACGTGAACGCCGGTCCATGTTGTATGGGGCATCCCAAAAGGTCATGATAAGCCCGTGGTGCTGGTTACGGCTTATCGCCCGGAACCGGCACGGTGGGATGAAACGTTGTGGCACAAGCGATGCGAATATATCTTTCTCTTGTATGAACTTCATGCGGAAGCACCCCTCAGTCCTTCGACCTCGGTCAGCCTTTCTGGCTCGTTTTCGAGGATTTCCAGGGTGTCGTCCCCGAACTGAGCCACAATGCGTTTGGCCATGATCGGGCCGATGGCCTTGATCAGGTTGGACCCTCTCACAGAGGAATGATCGCCCTCGTTCTTCTGACTGAAGTTCCCATTCAAACAATCCAGTGCCGTCTGATGTTGCGCAGGCTGAGCAGGAAGAGAGCAGCGCAGAAGGCGGCCAGGATAAAGAGGTCAAGGACAAAGGGGAGCATGTGGGCCCCGTGGACCGCTCCGTGCAGGACGTCCGCTCCGTAGGTCAGGGGCAGGGCGAAGGAGACGGGCTTTAAGAATATGGGCAGCTGCTGGACCGGGAAAAAGAGGCCGCAGAGAAAGATCATGGGAAAGCGGAAGAAGTTGGAAAAGGTCTGGGCCTCAAAGACCTCGCTCACGGCCACGGCGATGAACAGGCCCAGAAAAGTGGAGCTGACAGAGATCAAAACCACGGCCGGGACAAAAGCCAGCC
>CAYOID010000111.1:0-8229 GCA_964403955.1 uncultured Desulfohalobiaceae bacterium
GCCCCCACGCCGCTGCCGCAGATGAGGACCCCCTTGCCGGAGCTTCCCTGCTGGATGGCTTCCCCAACCCTTTTGGCCACATCCGGGTAGTCCACGGGCTGGGCGTCATGGGTTCCCACATCCACCGGCTCGTACCCATATTGGCCAAGGGCCTCCATAAGCTCTTTCTTGAGCATGAAACCCGCGTGATCAGAGCCAATGACAATTGAAGACATGGATGTTCCCCTTTCTTTCACAGGACCAGCTCCCCTTTGCGCTTGATCAGGTTTGCCACCAGGCCGCTCCAGCCGGTCTGGTGAGACGCCCCCAGGCCCAGCCCTGTATCGCCGTGAAAGCACTCGTGAAAGAGCCGCAGGTCTTTCCAGTGGGGGTCTGCCTGAAAAGGGCTGGCCGTTGCAAATATCGGGAGCCGTCCCTGCTCATCCCTGCGAAACAGATCAATCAGACGGTCTGCCAAAGCGTTGGCGATCTCCTGCAAATTGACTTCGCGATCTGAAACAGCCTGAGCTTCCAGTGTGAAGTTGGGGCCGAGGTGTCGGTAGAACTTGGTCAAGGCCTGGATGATGGAGTAGTTGATGGGCATCCAGACTGGTCCCCGCCAGTTTGAGTTCCCCCCGAAGAGGGGCGACCGCGACTCCCCTGGCTCGTACTCGATCAAAGCCGAACCCACCCCCGGCAGTGTGCCGAGCTCGCGGTTCCGGGCATGAGCCCGGCTGACGCTGCGAATGCCGTGGTCAGAAAAAAACTCCTCCTCATTAAGCAGCCTGTCCAGGATGGCTGGGATCATGGTGTGGTCCACAAGGGACAGGAGGCGCTCCCCGCGGTCGTTTGTGGAAAACGGACAGGCGCAGATGGTGTGCCCGTCGAACACTCCCCCTTTGTGAGCCTCGAGGAGGGCTTTGAACCTGGGGACGTTGTCGATGATTTCCGCCGTCACCACCTCGCAGGCCAAAAGAGGGATCAGCCCCACATAGGAGTAGACATCGATCCGGTGGCACGCGCCATCGGGAGTGATGAGCAGGTCCTTGAAAAAGCCGGCCTCCGGGTCCCAGAGGGAAAGCTTTTCCGAGGCATGCCCGGCTATCGAGTTGGCGATGGCCAGGAACTGCTCATAGCATTGTATGGCCATATCCTCATATTCACCGTGCTCCTGGGCCAGCTCAAGGGCCATGGAGGTCATGTTCAGGGCGAACATGGCCATCCATCCGGTGGCGTCGGCCTGCTTGAGGCTGTAGCCCGGCGGCAGGGGCTCGGACCTGTTGTAGACTGAGATGTTGTCCAGCCCCATGAAACCGCCCTCGAAGACGTTGAGACCGTCGCTGTCCTTGCTGTTCAGCCACCAGGCGTAATACATGATCAGCTTGTTGAACACGCGGCGGAGGAAGCGCAGATCTCCTTTTCCGTGCTGCTTGCGGTCGGCACGAAAGACCTTCAAGGCGGCCACCGCGTGCACAGGAGGGTTCACGTCTTCAAAGACCCACTCATAGGCTGGAATCTGGCCATTCGGGTGCAGGAACCGGCTGTCCAGGAGCAGCTCGATCTGCTCCTTGGCAAAGCCGACGTCGATGTGGGCAAAGACCATGGCGTGGTAGGCCAGGTCCCAGGCCGCAAACCATGGGTACTCCCAGCTGTCCGGCATGGAGATGACGTCGGCCGCTCTCAGGTGCCGCCACTGCATGTTGCGCACGTTCGAATGCCCTGGAGGCGGCTTCACCAGGTCCCCATCCAGCCATCTGGCCACATGGAAGTGATAAAAGACCTTGGACCAGATCATCCCGGCAACGGCCTGGCGGAAGACAAGAGCCTCCTCGTCGCCGGCCCCTGGCAGGAGATTTTGGAAAAACGCGTCGGCTTCGCTTTCCCGGTCCCTGAGGACCTCATCAAAGGAGGCAAAGGGGTCGGGCATGGACACGGACGAGAGCACGAGATCTATGGATTCGGTTTCCCCTGGATCGCAGGCGATTTCATGCCAGGCGGCGCATTTCGTTCCTCTGAGTTCTGGATTGACGGCCTCCTCGTCCCCCTGGACCACCAGGCGGTGAAAGGCGTCCTTGACATAAGGCCCTGCATTGGGCTCTCCAAAGAGGAGCTTCTTGTTGGTGTCGTTCTCGGTGAACATGCACCTGGCCTGCCTGTTGCCGTAGAGACGGTACTCCCCCAGGGTTTCGTGGCCTGCCTGCACCGCCCACGCGGCCCCATGGCTGACGACAGACTCCAGGACCGGCCTGGACTCCGTCTCTTCTGTCCATGACCAGGTGTTCCGGAACCAGAGTTGAGGCAGCACGTGAAGCGTGGCCCTGTCCGGTCCTCGGTTGGTGACCTTGATGCGGGTCATGATGCACCCCGGGCCCTTCTTGGCATGGGCGACTTCGACGTCCCAGTAGCGGTCTTCATCAAAAACACCCGTATCGAGAAGGTCGAAAGGGGGATCGATGCGCGAGCGCCGGGCGTTTTCATCCATCAGCAAGGCATAAGGGAACTCGTCCTGGGGGTACTTGTAGAGCCACTTCAGGAAGCTGTGGCTTGGGGTTGCATCCAGGTAGAAATAGTGTTCCTTGACGTCCTCCCCGTGATTGCCCTGATTGCCGCTCAGCCCGAACATCCGCTCCTTGAGGATCGGGTCTCGGCCATTCCACAGGGCCAGGGCCAGGCAAAGACGCTGCTGTGCATCGCAGATTCCCGCCATCCCGTCCTCGTTCCAGCGATAGGCCCGGGATCTGGCCTGGTCATGGTCAAACGAGTCCCAGGCTTCTCCGTCCGCGCTGTAGTCCTCCCTGACGGTCCCCCAGGCCCTCTCGCTCACGTAGGGCCCCCAAAGAGGCCAGGCTTCATTCCCGCCGGGTTGAGCTCTGAAGCTTTTGTGCTCTTCTGTCATGCAAGCAACTCGTCATGCAGGCTCGGTTCTGGCAACCCCAGACATGCCTGCCGCATGTCATCTGTCAGGCATTGATCGCAGTACAAAACCCCTGTGCTTCTGCAGAGGTGGAGTCGCTCCAGGGCGAATCGGCAAGCTGCCAGTCTGCCATGCCTGGTCAGGACATCGTCAATCAGACCTTGTTGGTCGTGACAGATAGAGCAACCCCGCCGCCACCCATGGTCCACGCGAACATCCTTCCCATCTGCACCACTGATGCGAATTTCCCCGTCGATCTCTTTGATCCTCACAACCTTCATGGCACAACCTCTCCCATTGCTGTGAAACCCGTGATCTGACCTGATGTGGCCGGCTGCTGTCCTTGGAGAAAAAAAGGGCATTGAGTTGGGTTTTCCTCTTATCATTGACTGATAGTCATTATTGTTACCATTGGTCACTTTTTTTTCAGTAGCATTTGTTACACAACGTTTTTCTGATCCAATCAATTCCACCCCAGGCCGTCAGCCCATGCCTGACCCCTCCATCAAACTCACCTCGACGCCTTCAGCGTTCAATGAAAGTCGTTCATGCTCATGTTTGAGGTCATTTTTGAAGCTGAGAGCCCCGAACGAACTCAACATCCTTGAAGGACCAGGCCCTGCTCCGCGTTCAGACGCTCCAGCCTGGGCATGAGCTTGTTCGTGATGATCCGCTCCCAGGTAAAATTTCGGGCAGTGGTTCGGGCCCTGTCCCGGAGGCTGGTCTCAAAGTCCTTGTTCTGATGCAGGTGGACCATCGAGGCCACGGCTTCCTCGGCCCGGCTGGTTTCCAGGACCACAGCGTCTTCCAGGTGGTGGGCGTAATCCTCCCCTGTCGAGCCCACATAGGCTGTGCCCCCCGAGGCCATGGCCTCCAGCCCCACCAGGCCGAAGGGCTCATGGGCGCTGTTGGCCAGGACAGCATCGCTGGCAGCGAACATGACCCGGGACAGGTCGTGGGGCATGAACGAGGTGATGTTCACGATATCAGCATTTCTGGCGGACACGACCTCGCGCAGGCTGTCGTCCAGACCTTTGCCTTCCAGGTTCAGGTCGACAACCCTCAGTCCGAGACAGCCGGCCTGCTCGAAGACATCCTGGCCATAGGACTCGATGCCCCCGCGGAGAAAAAACACCACCCGGTAGCCCAGGGACTTCAGGCGGCCGGCCGTCTCGATGGAGGACATCCACCCCTTGGCCGGGTCGAAGCGGGCCATCTTGAAAAGGATGAAGTCAGCGTCCAGGCCGATCTTGAAGCCCTCAACCCCGCTGGACTCCACAGGTTCCGTGAGTTGGGACTGAATGCCGTTGTGAATGACCAAGGGTTCAACCCCGTAGGGCTTCATGAGGTGCCGCATGTACCGGCTGACCGTGGTGATGGCCGCGTTTTTCCTGAGTCTAGACCAGTCGATTCGATGGAAGGAGAAGGTGTTGTTCGCGTTCCAGAGCAGGAGCGACTTGTCCCTGATGCCATAGTGCACGAGAAGATCGTTGATCCGACACAAGGCCTCGGCCGTGTGCCATTCCTCGGCCAGGAAGACCACCTTTTTGCCAGCCTGCACTGCCGGCAGGGCCACGGTTTCTACCACGCGTCCCGGCAGGGAGGCATTGAAGTCATTGAGCTTGCCCTCCTCCCCGTCGTACACGCCATGGGGATGGTAGCGGCTGATCCACTGGCACCAGCGGTGCTGCAGGAACCGGTTGCCGCATGAGGTGCTGTAGCCTTCCAGTTCCGGGTCGCCGACAAAAAACAGGTGGGTTTCATAGCCCAAACCGGCCAGGGACTCTGACAGCTTGCTGACCCTGACGCCGAGCCCGCCGGCAAGGGAGTACCTGTCAGGCCCTTCAAAGGACAGAATGACAAAGACGGTATCCTCGGGATTGAGCGTCCCCGTGCCCATATGCTCCACCTCTCTGTTCGGGTTGAGGCCAAGAGCCCGAAGGACTCGGCCGATGTCGCCCCTTGTCTGTCTTGTTCCGAGCTCTTCAAGCCATCAAGGATCTTTGTCCTGACATGTCACTGATGATTGGGCTCATGCACGCTTCTGGCATATTTGCCGTCAGCCATGCCCTTTTTTGATGTTTTGCATTTGTTCCCATGCTCAGACTCATCCAATTCTATAATCAGTCGTTGATGAGGCTGAAGCCTTACAGATTCTTTTTACAAAAACTCAGATTTTCTCTAACATTTTGTATTGCATGTCTTTTTTCTGGAATTCTGACCCGTACCCTTGTCTTCCATGTTCAGCGACTCTATCCCTGAACCTGGTGGAAAAGTTCAATCTGAGCTCGGAACATGAACCAGGAGGGGCGCTTTTGAAGTGACTTGGGGAAAAATTGGGGAGATCGTCGTCGTGGGAGCCTGCCCTAACAGGTCCTGTCGCAGTGGTATGAGCTGTATGGAGGAGATTGTTCAAAGATCGAAGAATCCAGTCAGTCGGCTGTGATTTTTGCCTGTTTGGACCTTACCCCAATTCTTAAGGTAGGAATGTAGCATTTGCTACAGCTGCGCAATGAGGATCGTGATTCAATAATGGCCATTGTTGAGCAAATTGTAACAGGAGAAAAAACATGAACAATGTCAAGGCACTTTTGTTTGATGTGGGAGGTACGATCTTTGATTGGAAGAACACAGCCCGGGAAAAGATTCAGGAACTGGCAGGAGCAAAGGTTGGCGAGATTGACAGTGAAGCCTTTGCCAATGACTGGCGGGCAGAGATGTTCAAAATTCACACCGAGGTCAGACAAGGGAACCTGCCCTGGATGGACTCGGACGACATGCATCTCAAGGCCCTGAAAAACCTGGCGGCCACTTATCCGTTCTTGAATGTCGTGGATCAGAAGACGCTGGTGGAATCCACCTGGCACGAACTCAAGTCCTTTGTCGGCGCTGCTGAGGCAGTAGATCTGTTACGGAGCAAGTTCACGGTTGTCGTACTCACGATTCTGAACTGGGAAAGCATCGTCAAGAGTTCCAAAAAGGCCGGTATACTCTGGGACGGCATCCTGTCTTGCGAATTCCTGGGCTACTACAAGCCCTCGCTGCAAGCTTACTTGAAAGGGGTCAATCTTTTGGGACTTCAGCCAGCAGAAGCCATGATGGTCGCTGCCCATGAAGGCGACCTGGCTGCTGCCCAAGCTGCCGGATTGAGGACAGCCTATGTCAATGTCCCAGAAGAAGACAGCGTCAATGAGGGGTTCGCCCAACAGGCTTCGTCTTCCTTTGACGTCGAAGCACGTGACTTTCAGGAATTGTGCTCCAAGTTGGGAGTCATGCAGGAGTAGGGGTTGGGACCCTTTGAAGGGAGCCTTGGGGATCAGGCAAAAGGGATGACCACGGTCTTTCCCTGCTGGATGATGCGCCCGGAAGACTTGAGGGCCTTCATGGCCCGGGTGATGCTGACCCGGTGAGCTCCGACAAGAAAGCTCAGGTCTTCGTGGGTCATGGGAAATTGGATCACGTATCCCTCCTCGTCGACCCGGCCGTGCTCCTTGGCCACATTGTCCAAGACACTATAGAGCCGGTCTTCCAAAGACGAGATGGTCATGCTCCCCATCCTGGACGTCAGGGAGGCCACCTGCTCGCTCATCCTCTTGATGACCTGGAGGCCGATGTTCGGATAGTCCCGAACCATTCGGTCGAAAATCTCCTGCGTGAAGCCGCAGATCAGGGTTTTCTCCATGCAGGTGGCCGTGACCGGGAAGGAATTTTCCTGGTCATTGAGCATGTATTCCCCAATGAAGTCCCCGCTCTTCCTGATGTCCAAAAAGATCTCCGAGCCGTCTTCCGTGAACTTGTCCAGCCTGACCCGGCCGCCTTTGATCAGGAACATGGTCTTTGCCGGGTCGCCCTGATGGAAGATGGCTTCTCCGGGATGATAGAGCTTGCGCATGGCCGAGGCCCCGATCACCTTGAGCTCGTCCCTGGTCAAGCGGTCAAAGATCCACAGCCGACCGATGCACTCCGGGCTGAGGTTCAGCTCCCCAGCCCAGATATCTGCGCACACGCAGCCTGACGACATAGGCCCTCCCCATGGTTGAAATCCAGTCCAACAATACCTGAGCAACACAGGTGTGACAAGCGGGATATGAAACATGCAGGGCCCCGTCTGATGCGGCTGCAAAAAATCAAGATGTAGCCGCAGAAGTCGAATACAGAAGTCAGGAGTCAGAATGATCAAAGAATTACAACATGTAATTGACAACAGAACAACGCCTGCTGAACTTCTTTCACCTGCGTCCCGTTTTGCATACTTGACCTGAATGGAACATTGACCTTTCGCCATGGAAGGTGTTCAGCTTCAGCCTCTCATAGAGAATCATCCATCACGGGCTTTATACGAACATCAGATGGCTCTCATTTTTGATGAGCTGTGTTAAAGGCTCTCCCCAATACATCACCTCAATGCCCAATTCCTCCAGCACTTGAGTACATCCAAGCTGGTCAGCGCAGGCCTTGCAGGCGGATACGATCATTCCTGCTTCCAGTGCTTCCTTGACCTTTTCTTGAATATGCTCATCCTCGGCCACTAATTTTGCAGTAGAACCCCAGATGATGAGGGTGACTTCTTTCCACCAACCTCTTTTCAGCGAGTTGATGCTGTACATAAAGACCATTTTTTCTGCTGCGATCGGATCGGCATTCGTCCACAAGATATTCAAGTGTTCGCTGTCCATAGAGACTCCTTTTTTATAATTTCTTTTTACAGGCTATGCCATTGGCATGATGAACATTTTTCCAGTCAAGCGCAGCTCCTGATCTTCCGAATGAGAACTGTTCTCCCGTATCCTTTTCAAAATCAGCCCGGCAGTTGTCTGATCCCAAAACCACTTCCTGAAGGCTTTGCTGTCGGGAACCTCTGCGCCGGGTTTGGTCGTCGCCGCCTCAAAATAGTATGACTTCAGGTCTTGAGCCGCCAGGCGCAATGCCACTGCCGGAGAAAATCGGCCAGTTAAGGCCTCCGACGTCTCTTCCTGCAAAAATCCCGTGAGCAGCTCGGTGACAGTTTCAGGGTCAAATTCCGCCATGGCTGTCCGGCCACGACGCTCAAGGCCCAGATCGTACCAGGGCCTCAGCTCTGCCATCTCATCATGGAAAGAGGAGATCAGCTTGTCCAGCTCGTTTTCTTCAGTTGGAGGGGCCGAAAAGTTGACTGGGCACACCCAATCGTTGTCCTGCCCTCCGGATTTTCCCTTCCCTGGTATGTCCTCAGGAAAATCCACAAGCACAGGTCCTTGCTCTGCCTGAAAAAGCTCCAGGGCCGACCAAAGCACCTTTCTCTGAAATTCAGCCTCATTGGGGGCTCCCAGCGGCCGCCCCAGCTCAAAGGGCACCCA
>CAYOID010000112.1:0-8105 GCA_964403955.1 uncultured Desulfohalobiaceae bacterium
ACCTCATCGTCATCGGCAGCGTCATGGGCTGGAAGAAGACCGGGACCTTTGCCGGATTGATCGTGGTTCTGTCCACAATAGCCGGCATGAGCTACGGGGCTTTTGTCATATAAACTTCATGCATCAAGAGTAAAACAAGGAGAAAACAATGGAAATTAAAGTGCTCGGACCTGGATGCCCCAAGTGTCAGCAGACAGAAAAGCTGGTCAAGGACGCCTTGCAGGAAGCCGGAGTCGCGGCCAATGTGGAAAAGGTCACAGGGACCATGGATATCGCCAAGTACGGGGTGTTCGGAACCCCGGCCGTGGTGGTGGATGGAGAGGTCAAGGTCGTGGGCAAGGTGCCCTCCAAGGAGGACATCAAGAGCTGGCTGCAGGGCTAGGGAACTGGAACCAAAGAAACATATCAATCGTTCACCAAAGATCATGTTTTGCTCTGCAGGGCAGATTGTTACCGGCATCACTCACCCCGGGCGCTTGCCCCGGGGTGGTGTGGTGCAGCCCCTTTAAGACCCTGAAAAGATGACCCTGGGCGCAAGATGGGGTTCTTTTTCTGCCTCCCACAGGGGTGAAACACATGCCAGCCCAGGGCAAAACCCTGGGGGTCAACAGGAAGCATGTCAAACCAGACGTGGTCAAGGCCGCTTTTGACTTCAGGAGCAGGCCTTTTCATCTGGGCTATTGTATGTCAAAAAAACCTACTTGAGGAGTATGCTATGACTGAACAATGCTGTGCCGCAAACAAGCAGGTCATGATTTTGGCCTGTTCCGGCGGTTCCAATGTTGGGCAGCTGTCCAATCAAGCTGCAGTGGAGCTGACCCGGGAAGGCCTGGGAAAGATGTTTTGCCTGGCCGGAATTGGTGGCGGATTGTCCGGATTTGTGCAGTCGGCCAAAGATGTGCCGGCTATGGTCATTATCGACGGCTGCGAGGTTGCCTGTGGCAAAAAAACCCTGGAACGGGAAGGTGTGCCGGTTGACAAGTATGTGGTGGTCACGGATCTGGGCATAATAAAGAACAAAGATTTCGCCCTGCGCTCAGATGATGTCACCCGAGTCAAGCAGGAGGTCTGCCGGTCCTGTGGGCTGGAAAAAGAGAGCCCTGTACAGGATCTCAAGGCTGAATCCACAGGAGCCTGCTGCAGCTAGAAAATGTGTAAGCCCGAATGTGCTGGAGGTAGAATGCAGTCAAAACAAATGAACATCCGAACCGGACAGGACAAGCCATCCATGGCAGTGCGGCGGTCCGGCAAAATCCAAAACGGAGCCTGGAACCAGATCTCGGGGCTGTGCTGGGTCATTGTCTCTGTCCTGGTTGTCGTCGCGGCCGGGCTGGGTCTGCTGGGGTGCAGTGAAGACCAGAGTGAAAACAAGCCCCAGGCCTCAACAAGTGCCGTGCCTCTGCAGGATGTGCAGGGGTCGGAAGCCGACAGGTCCTTTGACCCGCAGACAGTGCTGGCCGTTGTGAACGGGGAAGAGATCGCGCTCAAGGACCTGCAGGAGGTGCTGTCCTCCCTTTCGGAGGGGCAGCAAAAGGCCTATGCCAAGAGCAGGCACGAGCTTCTGGAGTCCATGATCATTCGGACTGTTCTGGTTCAGGAGGCTGAGCGATTGCAGCTCCAGCCCGAGGGCCAGGAGTCCGCCACAGAGGAGGGCAATGGCACTGCTGCCAGCGGAATCCGCCAGGAAGAGCTGATTCAGGCCCTGTTCGAGCAGGAGGTCCTGCAGGGGGTCAGCGTCCAGGAAGCCGATCTGCGCCGATTCTACGAGGACAACAAGGAGCAGATGCCTGCCGAGAGCACATTTGCGGAGGTCAAGGAGCGGCTTCGGCCCTATGTGCAGCAGATGGAGCAGCAAAAGGCCCTCAAGGCCTATATCGATGATCTGCGCCAAAAAGCCTCGATCAGGAAAAATCAGGACTGGATCGAAGCCCAGAAGGCCATGAACGCGGACAACCCTCTGGCTCAGGCCCTGGAGACGGGCCGTCCTGTCCTGGCTGACTTCGGCAAAGGGACCTGCATCCCCTGCAAGATGATGCAGCCCATCCTGGAAGAGCTCCAGGATGAATACCAGGGGCGGGCCGAGATCTTGATCCTGGATGTGGGCGAATATCCGGGCCTGACCAGGAGCTACTCCATCCGGACCATCCCCACCCAGATCTTTTTCAATGCCTCGGGCGAGGAAATCAAGAGGCACGTGGGCTTTATGAACAAGGAGGACATGGTTGCGGTTCTCCAGGAGCTCAAGGTTGCTGCGAACTGATCGTCTGATCGTATTCGATCCGGAGACAATATGGAGCATATATTCCTGACCATACATCAATGGATGACCAGCGGGTCAATGATCGCCGCTCTGGGGTGCCTTCTCTGGGGGGTGATCAGCGTGGCCTTGAGCCCCTGCCACATAGCCTCCATACCGCTTATCGTCGGCTATGTGGGCGGGCAAGAAGTCATGCCCAAACCCCGACTGGCGGCTGTCTATGCCGGATTGTTCACCATCGGGCTGTTCATCACCATCGTCATTATCGGGGTGGTCTGCGCTTTGCTCGGGCGCATGCTGGGAGAGGTCAGCCCCTACTGGACCATACTCCTGGGTCTGGTCCTGTTCTGGGTGGCTTTGGACATGCTCGGAGTCAAGGCCTGCTCCATGTCCGGGGGGCTGATCAACCGGTTCAGGCTCAAGGGCCGGAAAGGGGCTTTCATCCTTGGCCTGGCCTACGGCATTGTGTCCGGTTCGTGCACTTTCGGCTTCATCGCTCCCATCCTGGCCGTGATCACCGTGCAGGAAAAGATCGCCACCGGGGTGGGCATGATCCTGCTCTTTGCTGTCGGCCACTGTCTGCCCATTGTCCTGGCCGGGAGCTCAACTGCCCTGGTCCAGCGGATCATGGCCTCATCCGGAATGCAGGCCGGAGGAGTCTGGTTCAGACGTCTGGCCGGGATGCTCATCGCCATTCTTGGGGGCTACTTCGTCGCCAGGCCTTTTCTGGTGATATGATTTCCATATCAGTTTTGCCACTGGCAAAGCTGAAATATTGGCTGGAAAGGATGGGCCATGGCTTCGGACTCTGTCAAAACTCCTGAACAGATCATGCGCAAGGTCTTTGCGGATTGTGCAGACTGTGACACCTGCCGTTTCCTGATGGACGAGAGCTGCCTGTTTTTTTCCCAGCTTTACCGGCTCTTCGATCGGGAAATGGATGGCGGCCGGCCGGTGAGCGACTCTGAGATGCGCGATCTCTCCCAACTGTGCACTCTCTGCGACCTGTGCCCCTGCCCCAATATCCGGGCGGATATCATCAAGGCCAAGTCAGAGTTTGTCAGCAGGGACGGCCTTTCCCTCAAACTGCGTCTCCTGGCCGACGTCCAGAAGTTCGGGCAGCTGACCAGTCGCATGCCCCGGCTGGTCAATTTCTGCCTGGCCCTTCCCGGCTTGAGCAGCTTGTTGAAGAAGGCTGCCGCCGTGCATCCATCCCGGCAGGTACCCCGACTGCCCAGGGAAAGCTTTTTCAGCTGGGCGGACAGGAAAAGGCTGGACCGACCTGCTGCAAAGGAGTCCAAAGCGGCCTACTTTGCCGGCTGTACGGCCGGGTATCTCTTTCCTCAGGTGGCTCAAGCGGCGGTCACTGTTTTGGAACATAATGCAGTTGGGGTCCATGTGCCGTCCCAACAGTGTTGCGGTATGCCGACTCTGCTGGAAGGTGAGGAGCGCAGTACGCTGCAACGGGCTCAGTTCAACCTGACGAGCCTGCTGAAAAAAGCAGGGGAGGGCTATGATCTGGTCTGCTCATGTCCGACCTGTGGATTTATGTTGAAAAGCCTGCTCTCGGAGGGGGCTGTGTACTCCAAGGCCTATCAGGAGGCTCTCGGGGCGGGGAAGGATGAAATCAAGGTCCCCAAAAAGGGGGAGCCGGGCTTTACCCGGCTGCACAAAGCACTGTACGGGCAGCTTTTACGAGACGACGGCTTTTTTTCAGATCTCGACCCCATGGACCGGATGGCCTTATCCTCTCGGGTGCAGGATATGGGCGAGTACTTACGGGGTCTGGATGAAAGGGGACGTTTGAAGTCACCTGCGGGCAGGATTGAGAGGCGCATGGTCTATTTTGCACCCTGCCATCAAAGGGAGCAGAAGATGGGCAGCCCCTATGTCCACTTGATGTCCAGGGTCCCCGGTCTGTGCATCGAGGAGGTGGGAGGAGCCCTGGATTGCTGCGGTATGGGCGGCAGTCTGGGGATGAAGGAAACCTTTTGTCAGGCTTCCCTCCAACTTGGGCAGTCGTTGATGCACAAATTACAGGCAGCT
This sequence comes from uncultured Desulfohalobiaceae bacterium, assembly GCA_964403955.1. Taxonomy (GTDB): domain Bacteria; phylum Desulfobacterota; class Desulfovibrionia; order Desulfovibrionales; family Desulfothermaceae; genus CAYOID01. Next base: position 4,304 of record CAYOID010000112.1, read on the forward strand.
TCTCCGGAAGCTATTCTCACCGATTGCCTGAGCTGCCGAATCCAGTTTGAGCACCTGCTGCCTTATCCTGTGTTCCATCCACTTGAAATCTTAAGTCAATCTTATCAAATCCAGCAAAGCTCATGCTGAACTTTTTTGCAACTCTTTGATTATACGGACTCCTGGATTCTGAATCCTGAATGCGTGCGGCTGCATCTTGAGTTTTTGCAGCCGCATCTTTTAATAGCCGAAAAAATTGGCTCCATACTTTAGGGCGGTAAAAACGAGGACAGCCGCCAGCATCCACTTGATCCTTGCAGCCGGCACGAATTTCTGGCATCTGGCGCCCAGATACATGCCGGCCATGCCGCCCAGCCCGAACAAAAGGCCCAGGATCCAGTCAGGCGCCACTGACATAGCCGGGTAAAACGGGGCGATGGCCTGGTAGAAGACAACGCCGGCAACAGAGGTCACAAAGGTGCCCATCAGTGCAGCGCCCGCCACGGTGTAGACCGGCAGGCCAAAAAAAGTGACAAAAAACGGGGCGATAATGGATCCCCCGCCGATGCCGTAAATGCCTCCCACGACGCCCACAATCAAGCTCAGGCTGAAAAGGCCCCAGAACGAGACATCAAAGGATTGGTCATAAAAGGTGTAGCCCAGGCGCTTGAGGTTGAAATGGGTCACCTGGATCGGTTTTATGGCGCTTTGATCAGCTGTTTGCGTCCTGCCGGCCTTTGACCTGTGGCGCTTTACCATCTCCTGGAAGTGTTTTTCACTCTCGGCACGGGCCCCCCCGGCATTCCTGCCCAGCAGCTCCCGGACCATTTTTGCCCCGATATACAGAAGCACGAGTGCGGCAAAGAGCTTGAAATGGCGAGGGTCCGGCAGCCAGGCCACGCGCACGACTGCCCCGATAAAGACGCCGGGGAGAGTGCCTGCAATGACAATTGCGGTCAGGGGCCACACCATGCGGCCTTCCCGGAAATAGCGGTATACCCCGCTGGGGATGGCCACGACGTTGAAAAGTTGGTTTGTTGCGCTTACCGATGGGTTGGTGTAGCCAAGAAAGGTCATTTGGAAGGGCAGCAGCAGAAAGGCGCCCGAGACTCCGCCCATGGAGGTAAAAAAAGAGATCACAAAAGCCACAATGGGGGGAATCCATGGGGAAACCTCGATCCCGGCTGTCTGGAAAAACACGGGACACCTCCATCAAAACATTGACTGATTGCTGACGACAAGATCAAGACCTTGCAAAGGCAAGCCCACGACTTCCGGTGTAGAGATATTTTATATGACAAGCATATATCTTACATGGTCAGGATGAACAAGCCGATTGAGCACACCCCTGCCCCAAGTGCGGCTATGCGGTGGCCCGACCCTCTGTCCGCCAGCTTTCCGGTTGAAATGATCGTCCAGGAGGTTTCGGATCTTTGACGGCAGTTCAAAAGCCCATTACTTTGGTTAAAGCTCATCCTCAAAAAGATGTCCCAGTGGGAAAATCGACCCTGTGATCACCTACCTGCCCCGGACAAAGATGGTTGAGGTCTGGCGGGCGATTTGTTTTGCCTTGGATTTTTGAACTCAAAAAGGATTCAGAGCCGAAAACGCCTGGATGAGGTGGCTCACTGCAGTGTGCCCCTGGAGAGTTGATGATGAAGCACTATGATTGTATTGCCATTGGGACAGGATCGGCCATGAGCGTAGTCGAAGGCCTGCTGAACGCGAAGCAGGATGCCATGGTGGCTGTGGTGGACAAGGACGAGCCGGGGGGCATCTGCCTGACCAGGGCCTGCATCCCGAGCAAGCTCCTGGTCTATCCTGCCGAGGTCCTACGCCAGGTGGAAGAGGCTGAAAAGCACGGTATCAAGGTGGACATCAGGGGTGTGGACTTCCAGGCGATCATGGAGCGGATGCGGAGCATCGTCTCCACAGAGAGCAAAGAGATCGGGAAAAGCCTTCAAGAGTCCGAGTCCGTGGACTATTACCGGGGAACCGCCAGATTCACCGGGCCATACACGATGAAGGCCGGCGATCAGGAGATCACTGCTGACATGATTGTGCTCAGTCCAGGCTCCAAGCCCCGGGTTCCGGATATCCAGGGCCTGGACTCGGTCAGCTTTCTGACCACCGATACCCTGCTGGGACTGAAGGAGCTTCCCGGGAGCCTGATCATCCTGGGCGGAGGCTATGTAGCGGCCGAGTACGGGCATTTCTTCTCAGCCATGGGCTCAGAGGTGACCATCCTGGGAAGAAACCCGCAGTTTCTTCCCATGGAGGAGCCGGAAGTCTCAGCAGTGGCCAAACAGAAGATGTCCGAGAAGATGTCCGTCATCACCAGTCACGAGGTTGTCGAGGTCCAGGGGGAAAGAGAAGGCAAGGTCAGGGTCAGGGCCAGGGACAGAGAAACGGGGCAGGACAGGGAAGTGGTGGCTGAAAGCCTCCTCGTTGCAGCCGGCAGATCCCCGAACACGGACCTCCTGGATCCGGAAAAGGCCGGACTGCAGACCGATTCCAGGGGGTGGCTGCTGGTCAATGAGCATCTCGAGACGTCGGTCAAAAACATCTGGGCTTTCGGTGACGCCACCGGCAAACATCTCTTCAAGCACGCCGCCAATCACGAGGCCAGGGTGGTCTACGCCAATGCCGTGCTCAAGGAGCCGATGACCCTTGATGAGCATGCCATTCCCCATGCTGTGTTCACCTGGCCGGAGATTGCCTCTGTGGGGATGAAGGAGTCCGAGGCCGTGTCCGCCTATGGGGAGGACGGCGTGGTGGTCGGCTTCAACACCTTTGCCGAGACTGCCCGGGGGCAGGCCATGCAGGTGGAGGACTGCTTCGTCAAGGTCATTCTGGAAGAGTCCACCAACCGTCTCCTTGGCGCTCACATCATCGGACCTCAGGCATCCATCCTCATCCAGGAACTGATCACAGTCATGGGCACCAAAGATCAGAGCCCTGACCTCCTGCTCAAAACCATCCACATCCATCCATCGTTGAGCGAGGTCGTGGACGATGCTTTTTTCAACCTCATGATGCACCGGGACTACCAGCATCTGCTGAGCCATATGGCTCCGGAGCTGTTCGGTTGAGGGAAGAAAAGACTGGTGACTTTCCGTCGCGTCTGAGCAAGTTGCCTGTAAGCTGCAAAACAGGTGTGAGGAAACGGGCGAAAGACCCATCTCATTTTCATGAGCAGCATCCGATTCCGGATATAAGTTTCGATTATATGCTCCTGGTGACCACCATCTGCTTTGTGGACGATATCGTGCAGGCCTTTGCCCAGGCCTACAGGGTGCTCAAGCCCGGTGGATGCACCATTGTCGGATTTGTGGACAGGGAAAGCGAGCTGGGTTTAGTGATAATTATGGAGAAGGCGCTTTTGTCGGGATTAAGGGGGTTAAGACGCCTGTCGAAGACAGCGCCTCCGGTTAAGTGCTGGACGAAGGCCACTGCCGTAAATCGCTCGATCCTAGGTATTGACTTTGTTCATACCATGGGTTATACCTCTAAAAAGCTCATGGAGGAACAAAAATGCCAAATATTAAGACAGCAATTTCCATTGAAAAGCCAATCTTTGAAAAAATAGATATGATTGCTAAAGATCTTAATGTTTCAAGAAGTTTCATCTTTTCTCAGGCCGCAAAGGAGTACATCCTGCGGCATCAAAACATTGAACTGCTCGAACAAATTAATAAAGCCTATGAAGATCAATCAGATTCTGAATCATTGGTTTTTTCAATGCGCTCAAAACATTACGCATTAGTGAAAGACCAATGGTAGTAAAACAAGGCGATGTATACTGGGTTGAACTGAATGAGCC
>CAYOID010000113.1:0-7959 GCA_964403955.1 uncultured Desulfohalobiaceae bacterium
CAAGTAAGGTTCTTTCTTCGGTTCAAACCCAAATATTCAGTGCAGACTGAGGCTGCGCTGAATCAGGTCCGGGATTGAAAAGGTGAAAATGACAGCTCTTTGACCCAGGTGCACAAAGTCCAAATCAGGCGATGTAGGAGGGGATGTTCTTGATCAGCTCGGTGGTGAAAGAGATCATCTTGTCCATCAGCCATGGAAAGGAGACCAAAAGGGCCAGAAAAATGGCAAGGATTTTGGGGACAAAGGTCAACGTCATTTCCTGGATCTGGGTCGCAGCCTGCAGAATGCTGATGATCACCCCCACGATCAGGCCGATCCCCAGCATGGGCAGAGAGAGCAGCAAAGTCAGCTCTATGGCCTGCCTGGCGAATCCAACGACGAATTCAGGACTCATGGCTCCTCCTCACTTTCACCCTGAAGACAGGATGAGAGTGTATGTTTCTCATGCGCATGAAATGTATCGAACACTGCAAACCCTCACCCGAAGCTGCTGACCAGGGAGCCCACCAATAAGTTCCAGCCGTCTGTCATGACAAAGAGCAGGATCTTGAAGGGCAGGGAGATCATGACCGGGGGGAGCATCATCATGCCCATGGACAGCAGGATGCTGGCCACCACCATATCGATGATCAAAAAAGGGACGTAGAGCATGAACCCGATTTCAAACCCTGTCTTCAACTCGCTGATGATGAAAGCCGGGATCAGGGTCAGAGTCGGAACGTCAGCCTTGCTATTGGGACGCTCCATTTGAGCAATGGCGTAGAACAGGGAGAGATCCTTTTCCCTGGTGTTCTTGAACAGGAAGGATCGGACTGGGTTCTGAGCCCTGGTAAGGGCTTCCTGGTAGTCAATGTCCTCCTGCAGATAGGGCTGAAGCGCTGTCCTGTTGACCTCGCTGCCCACAGGATACATGATCACAAAGGTCATGAAGATGGCCAGGCTGATCAGGATCTGATTGGGGGGCATCTGCTGAGTGCCCATGGCCTGGCGCAGGAACGAGAACACGATGATGATCCTGGTGAAGGAGGTCATTGTCAAAATTATGGCAGGGGCCACTGAGAGGACGGTCAGCAGGAAGAGGATTTCCAGGAGGACGGAAACCTGTTCAGGGGCGCTCTCCTGAGCGGCGAGTTCCAGGGAGAGGGAGGGCAGGACCGGGTCAGCGGCCTGGAGAGCCTGAGGTATGAGGATCCCTGTCAGGCTGATGGCCATGATCGCCAGGAGCGGACGCCAGGGCTTCGTTGATGTGCGTGTTGAAATCTGATGCATGGTCTGCTTCGGCCTCTGATAAAACATTGATCGAGGTGTCGCTCACCCCGAGCAGTAGAATCTTATTCAAGAAGCGGACCATAACGAGCTTTTTTTTGGGACCGAGATTGATGTGCCCGGCAACCTTGAGCTGCCCGTCTGTGGAGAGGCCCAGGCCTGCCCGGGGCCCGAAGCGTTTCAGGAGGTACAGGCCCACAAAAATGATGCCCAGAAGCAGGCAGAGGGCCCCGGCAACCTTCAGGCCGGCCAGTCCCAAATCCATTCCCGAGGTAGCCAGGGTTGCGTTATCCAAGCTGCTTGACCCTTTCCATCGGGCTGATGATGTCCGTCAGCCGGACGCCGAACTTTTCATTGACCACCACGGCTTCTCCCCTGGCCACGATTTTTCCGTTGACCAGGATCTCCAGCGGTTCCCCAGCCAGCTTGTCCAGTTCAATGACCGAACCTTGCCCCAGCTGGAGAAGGTCGTTGATGAGCAGCTTGCTGCGGCCCAGCTCTGCAGACAGGTTCAGCGGGATATCCAGGATGAACTCGATGTCCCGCTTGGTCCCTGATGATGCCGGTTGTCCCTTCTTGGAAAAGTCCTCGAAATCGACATCCTGAGGACGAGCGGCCTGACTGGATTTCTTGGTCTCGGCCTTCATCTTGCTCTCCTCTTCTTCAGCCAGGGCCTTGGCCCATTCGTCAGCCAGGTCGTCCTGAGACTGGTCTGAGGACTGAGGGCCGGCCTCTTCTCCGCCATCCCCCTGGTCTTGATTTTCCTGTTCAGCAAGAGCTGCGGCCCATTCTTCGGCCAGCTTGTCCTGATCCTGCTTGGAATTGTCTTCAGCGTTCATACCCTTAACCTGATCGTGTTCGTTCGTTTGCCTGGACGATGGTCTTTCTCAGTCAAAGGAGACCGACTTTTCCTCGCCTGAGATGAGAAAGGCCTTATTGCCTTTTTTCTTGCCTGGCTTGCCGCGAAATTTGGCCAACCCCTCGACTTCGGCCAGAAGATCGTTATCCAGATCGGTGTCCAGGACCAGGATGTCCCCTTCCTCCAGATCGAGCAGCTGCCTGGTGGAAATCGAGGTCGTCCCCAGGTTGACCACCAGCTCCAGGGGGGTGTCCATGAGCCTCTCTTTCATCCTGTTCAGCCAGGTCTGATCGATTTCCAGCCGTTCTGATTGGTAGGATGCGTAGAGCTTCGACCTGATGGGCTCGATCGTCGCATAGGGCAGGGCTACAATGAGATTGCCCACAGCGTTTTCCAGCTCGACCTCGAAGGTCACGACCACAACCACGTCGGACGGAGGGATGATGGAGGCGAACTGAGGGTTGATCTCACTCCTCTGGAACTCGATCTGGATCTCATGGATGGGGTGCCAGGCATGTTCGAGCTCTTGCAGGGATGTCAGGACCACTTTTTTGATGATGCCCTGCTCAATCGGCGTGAACTCCCGCCCTTCGACCTTGGGCTGGCTTCCGGAACCGCCGAAGAAGTTCTCCACAAAGGCAAAGACCAGCCGGGTGTCGATGACCAGCAGGGCGTTGCCCCGCAGGGGGTTCATTTTAAAGAGGTTGATGCTGGTGGGCACAGGCAGGGAACGCATGAACTCGCCGAACTTGGTCATGTCCACTGAAATCGGATTGACCTCCAGACGCTTTCGCAGCAGTGTCCCGAGATTGCTGGACAGATGGCGGGAGAATCGATCGTTGATGATCTCCAGGACCGGCATCCGGCCGCGAATGATCCTGTCCTGGTTGTCGAGGTCAAAAGGAACGACATCGCTGTCATCCTGGACCACGTCATTTTCAGCCTCGACCTCTTCGCCCTGCAGTCCGCGCAGAAGAGCGTCAACTTCGTCCTGGTTGAGTATCTTGTTCATGGCTACTGGATGATGAATTCCGTAAAATAGACCCGTTTGACAACTGACTGGCCCAGAATCTGATTCAATCTTTTGACGATGGCCTTTTTGAGCAGGATTTTGTCCTCCATGGAGGACAGCTGGTCATAGGTCTTGCTTGACAAGAGCAGAATCAGGGTGTCCTTGATCTTGGCCATCTTTGCTGAAATGCCGGCAGCAGCTTTGTCGTCGATCACCTCGAGGCTGGCGGTCATCTTCAGGTAGCGCTTGCCCAGGGGATCAGCCAGATTGACCAGCAGGGTCGGCAGCTCAACCATTTCTGTTTTCGCCTTCCTGGTGGCATTGGCCTCCTGATCCCGATCTCCCTTGGCCTGTCCATTAGGTCCGGGACCGTTGGCCTGTCCTAGGAATGTGGTGTATGCAAGATATCCGCCAACGCCAAGCAGGATCAGCACCGGCATGGCGATGAGGAGCAGCTTGAGTTTGCCCCGTTTCTTTTTTGGGGCTTGCTCAGATTCTTCGGTCGTGTCTTTGTTTTTGGCCACGAGACCGCTCCTTACAAATAGGTTTTGGCATGAGGTTTGGTTTTCAACACAATTTCCACCCTCCGGTTCTTTTTTCGCCCCGAGGGGGTCTGGTTGGAGGCCAGGGGACGCTGAGGGCCATACCCGGATACGGAAAATTGTTCTGGGCTGAGCCCGTGGGTCAGAAAATGGTTCAGTACAGTCAGGGCCCGTTCGGCAGAGAGCTGGTAGTTGTCGTAGTCTGGGCCGCCGGTGGCGTCAGTGTACCCGGCTATGTTCACCGGGGCATTCACGGCCATGATGAGCAGCCTGATCTGTTCCAGCAGCCGGGCGGCCTGACTGCTCAAGCGTGATGATTCAGGAGCGAACAAGAGGTTGTCCGAAAGGACCAAGGCCACGCCCTCTGGCCGATTGAGTACCTCGATATTCTCGTCCAGAGTGGACCGGTTGATGTCAGGGTGCAGGACCCGGTCGGGAAAAAGGAGGTCCTTGATCCTGTTCTTTTTGTCCAGAATCTCCCAGGGGTTTTCCAGGATCTCTTCGATCAGTTCGATTTCCTGAGGGATGCGGCCGCTGGCTCTGGAATCCAGAAATGCGGCCTTGTCCGAAAAATTGGTAAAGGCGATGGTGATGATCTTTTTGTCCAGAGTGGACATGCTGAGCAAGAGAACAAAGAAGGTCAAGAGAAGGGTCACCAAATCGGAGAAGGTGACCAGCCACCCCTGGCTGATTGCTTGACCGCCTTTTTTATGCGTTCTTCTGGCCATCCGCCTGACCCTGGTTATTGCGACTCGGGCTGCTGCTCATCAATGGAGAACTTGAAATCCTGGTATTTGAAAGTCTTGTCCTGGAGCTGGAGGTCCGGGTTGATCTTTTTGAGCTTGTTCGGGTTGTGGCCCACATAGTTGCGTTTGTCCACGATGAAATCCACCCTGCGATTCCGCTTCCGGCCGCTCTGGGTCTGGGAGGAGAAGCGGGGGTGATACTGGCCGAAGGCTTCCAGCTTGAGCTGTTCAGGGGGCAAGCCCTGATCCAGGAGAAATGAGTAGACCGAAAGGGCTCTGTGCAGAGAAAGGGACCATGAAGGGTCCATGGAGGTGGTCTGAGCGGAAAAATCCGGATCTGACCCGTCGGCCATGGGAGAAGCATGGCCGGCCAGGAGCAGGGGATAGGTCAAGTCTTTGAAGAAGGGCAGGGCCCTGGTCAAAAAATCTTGCCCCTGGGGGCTCAAGTCTGCCTGGCCGTCCTCAAAGAGAACCGTTGCATGCACGCTCAGGATCTGAACAAAGGCGTTGGAGATGAACTCGATGTCTTTGCGGTTGTCCTCAAACAAAAGGGGCTTCAGCTGTGCCAGGTTGGGGCTGTCCTCCTCGGACAGCGGCCCGGGCTCGAGAAGCTTATCGCTCATTTTCTGGCCCAGGATGCTCATGGTTTGGGCTCCCATCCCAAAGGTCTGGGTGATGGAGCCCAGGGCCAGGTGCTTCTTTCTCTCGTCTATCAGTGAGGCCATGCTCAACAAAAGGACGAAAAAGGTCAACAAAAGGGTCATCATGTCTGAAAAGGTGATCAACCAGGCTGGATTGCCGCCCTGGGGGGCGTTTTTCTTTCTGCGACGGGCCATGAAGATCGCACCTCGCCTACGAGGATTCCTTGCGCAGTTTGGGCGGGAGAAAGCTGTTCAGCTTTTCTTCAATGATCCTGGGATTTTCTCCTTTTGATATCGAGAGGATGCCTTCAAGCATGATCTCTTTGGCCAGGATCTCCTCCTTGCTGCGGGTCTTCAGTTTGCCGGCCATGGGATTGAAGACCAGGTTGGCCAGCAAGGCACCGTAGAACGTGGTGATCAGGGCAATGGCCATAGCCGGGCCGATGGTGCTGGGGTCCTCCATGGTCTGCAGCATCTGGACCAGGCCGATGACCGTTCCGATCATGCCCATGGCCGGGGCAAAGGCTCCCATGATGCTCATGATCTCGGCCCCGAGCTCATGCCGGTCCTCGAGATAGCCGATTTCAGTCTCCAGGATGTCCTTGATGGATTCCGGTTCCAGGCCGTCCACGGTGAGCTGCAGGCCTTTGCGGAGATAGGAGTCGTCGACCTCCTTCAGGGCCGGCTCCAGGGAAAGGATGCCTTCTCGGCGGGCCTTGTTGGCAAACTCCAGAAAGCGGTCGATGATTGTGGCTGGGTCGTCAGACTTGTGAAAAAAGGTGTTCTTGATGATCCCGATGACCCCGAGGACGTTTTTCAGGGGGTAGTTGACCAGCGTAGCCCCGATGGTCCCGCCGATGACGATGAGGGCCGAGGGGATGGAGACAAAGACAAAAGGGCTGCCGCCCATGACGATGGCAGAAACGACCAGTCCAAAGGAAAGAAAGATCCCGATGACAGTTGCCAGATCCATAAATCCAGGTTCTCCGCTGCAGAGTCAGTTTCACGCTTGGTGGGCCATGACAGCCTGAGTTTGCTCAGATCTTTTGAATCAACATCGACGGCGTTGCCCCTGGAAGCCCAGACCCCTGAAGCAAGATGCTGCGGCGTGTTCATCTCTCCTGCCTGGGGCCAAAAATTTGAGTTCCAATTCGGACCAGGGTGGCCCCTTCTTCAACGGCCTGAACATAGTCGCCGCTCATGCCCATGGACAGGTGGGGCAGCTTGATCTGGAAGCGTTGTTCCAGGCTGTCCCTCCACCTTCTCAGCGCGGCAAAAAAAGGCCGGGCCTTTTCGCCCTGGTCAAAAAACGGCGGCATGCACATCAGGCCTTGAACGTCCAGGCCCTCGAGCTTCAAGATCTGTTCCGCCTCCTGAAAGAGATCAGACTGGTCAATTCCGCCTTTGTGCCCTTCCCCGGAGACGTTGACCTGCAGAAGGACAGCCTGCTGCTGCCCCAGGTCCTGGCATCTCTTATGCAAAGCTTGAGCCAACTTGAGTCGGTCAACAGAGTGGATCAGGTGGAACGCCCCAGGGATGTGCTTGGCCTTGTTGGTCTGCAGCTGGCCGATAAAGTGCCAGCGGATCGGCTCATCCCCGATGACGGCCTGCTTCTGCTGAGCCTCCTGGACATAGTTTTCCCCGAAATCCCTCTGCCCGGCATCGGCCAGGGTTTTGACAGCCTCTGGAGGATGGAGCTTGGACACGGCAATGATCTGAACGTCGGCCGGGTTGCGGCCTGCGCGTTTTGCCGCCGTGGAGACAGACTCAACGCTGGCACGCCATCTCTGGACCAATGAGCTTTCAGGCATGGTTCACCTCCTTGGGCAGCGCCCCTTCAGTTTGGGTCGGGGATGGGCAAAGGGGGCCTGGACAGAAAAGGCCAGAAGGGTCAATCGGACCCCAGGGGGTCGGAGTCAAAAACCAGCTCCTGGAGGAAGCGGCGGTCTTCATTCCATTTGGATTGAACCTTGACCCACAGATTGAGGTAGACATCGCACTCGAGCATGTCGCTGATCTCAAGCCTGGACTTCTGACCGATCTCTTTCAGGCGGGCGCCCTGGGCCCCGATAACGATCCCCTTGGTCGATTTTCTGGGCACCACGATCGTGGCATAGATTTCCACCAGGCCCTGTTCAGGTCTCTCGACCCAGTTGTCTATGCTCACGGCCACAGCATAGGGGAGCTCCTTGTCCAGGGCGAAAAAGAGCTTTTCTCTGATGATTTCTGTGGCCAGAAAGCGCATGGGCAGGGTCGAAAGCTGATCCTGGGGAAACAGGGGGAGTCCTTCAGGCAGGCTGAGCATGACCGCCTGCAGAAGCTTGTCTGTCTGTTGGGCATTCAAGGCTGAGACAGGAAAAAGGTCTGCATCGGGAAAGAGCTCAGCCACGCTCTGCATCAGGGGCAGGAGGCCTCTTTTGTCCTTGACCAGGTCGAGCTTGTTCAGGGCGATGTGCATGGGGATCGGTAGCCTGGTCAACCGCTTGAGCATGGCTGACAGGTCCTTGGGAAGCAGCCTGGGCTGCTTGACGTACCGCGAGGCGTCAAGGACCAGGAGGATGGAGTCCGATGATTCCAGAGTCCTCCAGGCAATGTCCACCATCATGGCGTTCATGGTTTGCCTGGTCTGATGGATTCCAGGGGTGTCCAGGAAAAGAATCTGCCCCTGTTCCGAGCTCAGGATGCCGCTGATGCTGGTTCTGGTGGTCTGAGGCTTTGGGGTGACGATGGCCAGCTTCTGGCCGATGAAGGTGTTGAGCAGGGTTGATTTTCCGGCGTTGGGAGGACCGATGATGGCCACGATTCCGCTGCGGTGGATCTCAGAGCCCTGAGCAGAGGGGGGTTCAGGCATGCATGGGAGTCCTTTTCAGCTTTGCCTCTGGCAAAGCTGAAT
>CAYOID010000114.1:0-7945 GCA_964403955.1 uncultured Desulfohalobiaceae bacterium
AAGTGAGCAAAGCGAACGGGCGGTTCAAGACTCTTTTCCCTCTGTGTCAAGTGTGTACGAAGCTCATGCCAGAGGCAGGGCTGACTCCTGTATTCAGAATTCAACATTCACCATTGAAAATTACACCAAATCCCTCCGCTGAAACACGAACATGGCCAGAAGGAGAACAGCTGTTACGTAGGCCAGGGCGTAGAGAAGCAGGAAGAGGATCTCGTTGGCCGGGGGCAGGACTCCGTGGGCGGCCTGGAGCTTGATGTCGAATGAGGACAAATTGGGAAAGATGTACATGGCCACAGTCATGGCCTTTTTGAAGATGGGCGAGAACTGGATGTCCTGAGTGCCGACAGCGATGAACCGGACCACGGTCTCCAGGGTGTGGCCGATGACGTAGGTGAACAGGGTCAGCAGGGTGGCCAGAAAGCTGCTGGTGGTTAGGGTGCACCACAAAACGACCACGGCATTGAGGACCACCAGGGAGAGAAAGCTCATGAAAGCGGACAGAAACAGAGCCGACCAGGAAAAAGACCTGAAGTAGTGGGCAGCATACAGGAAGTGGCTGATCCAGACCGCCAGGCAGGCGGCCAGGGTCAGGATGGCGATCACGGTCAGGGTCAGCAGGACCAGCCCGCCAAACTTGCCAAGGATGTACTGACTCCTGGAGATGGGCCGGGAGAGGATGGTGTAGACGGTCTTGCGCTCGATGTCCTTGCTCAAGAGGGACACGGCCAGGAAGAGAGGGACCAGCAGGCCCCCCAGACTGATGGCCGAGAGGCAGAAGTCCAGGATGATCTTGGAGATGTCCCGCATGAAGAACCCGCTGACCAGGGTGGAGGTGAACATGACCAGCAGGGCGAAGATGATCACCCCGTAGAGGACCCTGTTGCGCAGTCCTTCCTTGAAGGTGATCAGGCTGACGTTAAGCCACTGATTGGACATCATCTTCATGCTTCACAGTTTGGTGGAAATATTTTTCCAATGGGCTGTTCCACTGGCGCTTTTCAGTCCAGGGCGGCGACTCCTGGTTTCGCAGCTCGCTTGGAGTGATGATCGCCTGGATCTGGCCCTTGTCCAGGATGCAGATCCGGTCGCAGATCCGCTCCACATCAACGAGCACATGGGAGCAGAACAGGATTGTGTTGCCCTTGGCATGGTAGTCCCGAATGATGTTCACCACCAGCTCCCGACCGATGGGGTCCAGCCCGGACATGGGCTCGTCCAGGATGAGCAGCTCCGGCTCGTGGAGCAGGGCATAAGCCAGGGCAGCCCGCTGGACCATGCCCTTGGAGTAATCTTTGATCTTCTTGTGGGCGGCATGGGAGAGCTCGACCAAGTCCAGGGTCTCGGCTATCTTCTTTTTTCGGACCTTTTTGTCCATCCCGGCAGTCCGGGCGGCAAAGACGAGGTGCTCGTATGCCGAGAGGTTGTCGTAGAGATAGGGATTTTCCGGGAGGTAGCCGATACGGCTGTGGACTGAAGAGTCATGAGGTGGCTTGCCGAAAAGGGAAACCTGGCCCTGATCAGGACGTACAAAGCCGAGTAGGATTTTGAGTGTTGTGCTTTTGCCGGCTCCGTTGGGGCCGATGATTCCGAAGACTTCGTTGGTTTGAATGGTTAACGTGAGATCAAAAACTGCGGGTATTTGTTTAAATAATTCAATGCAATATTTTTTTGAAATTGAACTTAAAGTAAGCATCTGAGTGGAGTTCATGTTAGGATTTAAGTGTTGGGAGGACAATTCATGGCCCTCTTCCAAGTGCTTGGAAGAGGGCCATAATTTATTAAAAAGTATTTGCTAGTATGGGATTAGATTTTTTGTCGTGGAATTAGCTTAAATTATTAAGTCCCATCACCAGAGTCATTTGCGCCCATTTGTGCCCAACCTCCATCACCATCAGCAAGCACATTGTCAAGGGCTGCATCAGTTGTTGTCCCGTCATCGGGGATTTGTTGCTGATATATATTGTTATCTCTGCTATCTACCGCATATTCCATCGAACCTTCTAGGTTGTGTCCGGTAAGCTGAAAAGTAGTTGCATTTGAATCATAAGTTAAGGTAACGTTAGGTGATATGCTGACTTCAGGTCCTTCATCGCATCCAGTAACATTTTCGGTGTCAAAATTATCGCCATCACTCAAAGCGAGGGCATAAGAACTTACCAATAAAAAAGCGAATAGAATAAATAGTACTTTAATTTTATACATGAGGTCCTCCGTCTTCAATAGGCTTAGATTGCTTAATGACTTTATTTTAAAAATTTAATTAGGGATAAACAATTTTCTTTATCAATTTTTGAATATGGTATTTCTATATTATGTTCATTGATAAATACAGCATAAAAGATATACTAATGAGGATAAACTTGCCATTCAGCATAGAAGCCTTCAAGATCTGTACGAGTGTTTCGTGTGTCACTTAATGCTGCAGAGTTATGAGCTCTTTCCCTGTACTTTGCAAATTGCGGAATTGCAATTGCTGCCAAAATGCCGATAATAGCCACAACAATCATCAGCTCGACCAGAGTAAAACCTTTTTCGCCTTTTCTGGGTACCTTCATACTGTCCTCCTCGAGATACGTTAAAGAATAGTGTGTTTGCCAATGTTGCTTTTTCCTATACATAACCTGTGCCAAAAACAAAAAAATCAATGATATCAAATTTAAAGCGTTATACGCTTTAAATTTGTTGACATTTTTTGTCATGGCCCGCTCGAAGTGGACGCCGGAATTTGTCATTGGCGAAGCACCTGAAATGGTTTTCCCATGGGGGACAGAATTCTGTTCCAGCCCGGCTTTTGGCCTGGCCTTTCCCCACACAGAGGACAGTGGGGTTGAAGAAACAGTTTCAAGACTTCTTTTCTTAAGCACCCGCTCGATGACATGATCGAGCCCACTTTGTTCAGTGTGCGCAAAGTTTATTTCTCTGGCCTGGCTGGAGGTCGATGGGAGAGTAGATGCAAGCGTTGCGACCAAGGAAGACCAACCCGGTCAGGCTGATCATTGAAGGAAATTTTCTTGAGTCGATTTTCATACGAGTATCCAGTTTTGCCGGTAGCAAAACTGGATAATTGCAGGAGGTTCTGGATTCGGGTATACCTTGAAATCAAGGTCTGCTCATGAGTGACCATGGCACCTGAAAAAAGAGTGAGCCTCTCCTGAGAAGACGCCAGTGCAAAAAGTTTATGCAGCGGTTTTCCTGCGTCACTTGCTGTATGTAATTCCTTAATTATTCTCGTATGAAACTCACTATACCTTCTTGAGATTGCTTCGTCGAGTTCCCTCGCTCTGCTCGGGACAGGCCTCGCAATGACGGCTAGGGCCTCAGCTACGGAGAATATCCTTGGCTCGTCATTGCGAACGTAGTGAAGCAATCTCTCAGAGTACGTGACAGAGTTTCTTCCTTGATCAAACTGGGCGTCTGCGTCCAGCGGCTGGGCTGGGTTCTGAATTCTGTATTCTGGCTTCTGCGGCTGCATCTTGAGTTTTTGCAGCCGCATCTGAGAAGGCAGGGCCGGAGGGTCAAGATGAACGAGAATCGTCTGAGCACAGCTGAAAGAGTGGTCCAGGAATGCTTCTGGGGCGATTATCGCATTTCGGCCCAGGAGATCCTTGACCGGCTGGACAAGGGCGATATTGACTTTGAGCGCTTTCTGTTTTCAAAAATTATGGACAACAGCAGCTATCCCTCCCTTCATCTGCGGACGCTCTTTGCCCAAGAGACTTTGCAGGTTCTTCTGGGTCGCTATCTCAAACAGGCCGGGCATACAAAGCGAGTTCGGCTTGTTGCCGCCAACCTGACCGGACAATATGATCTGGTTCCGGAGGAACAATGGACAAGGTAGAGTATGAGGAACTCTATGCACTACAAGACAAAGTCTTGGCAATCATTTTCGCAAGGGAAACAACCTTCTACCTGACGGGCGGGACCTGCCTTCATCGATTTTATTTCCATCGTCGCTTTTCCGATGACCTGGACCTGTTCACAAGCGAGAATCCATTGTTTCGGGAAGATACTCGTATCCTGCGTGATGCCCTGGATTCAGCTGGGATCACCTGGGATATGCAGGTTGATACCAGGGATTTTGTCAGACTTCTGATTGAATCGATTTTGAGGGTGGATCTGGTCAATGACCGGGTCTATCGATATGGAAAGAGTGTCCGTTCTCCATCCGGCGTCATTTTGGATAATCTTGAAAACCTTTGCGCCAACAAGATATGCGCGATCCTTGGCCGTGACGATCCCAAGGACGTCTTTGACCTATGCATGATCGTGCAGGAGGCTGATGTCAATCTGTCCTCTGTGATGTCGGCTGTTGACAAGAAATGTGTCCTGGATAGAGAAGTGCTCGAATATCGACTCAATTCTTTCCCCTTGGAGATGCTGGATGGTTTGGTTGTCGTTGATCAGCATGATCTCCAGCACACCAAAGAATACTATCAGGACATGATCCAAATTGTGCTCAAGAGCCTTCCATGATGCGTCTGCAAAAACTCGGAAGCAGCCACATCAGTGACATGTTCGTATTTCTCTTTTGTATGTCCGTAGTTCATTCATGCCATTCCGGTGAAGGAACGTCATTCCGGACTGGATCCGGGACCGGAATCCAGAAAGACTGAATCCTGGACCTCTTTCTTTGACATGCCCCTCCGTCCGTACTAAGAGCAGACACGAACCATCTCGTATACAATGACCTTGTGAAGGTTTTTTTCCGTGATCAAACTGGCCGAGTTGAGTGTTACCCTTTGAAAAGTCAGGATCTTTTCTTCCCTCAACCATCCACCCTCAACCCTCGACCTGTCCACATCCACGAGGTTCCATGACATCCACTCCCCCAGACACACCCCCCCCGAATCTCCTTGTCCTCCCCAACGGCATGCAGGTTTTGATCCAGGAGGACCACCGCTTCCCCCTGGTCGCCCTGCGGCTCTTTGTCCGGGCCGGGGCGGCCTATGAGCAGGAGAGCGAAGCCGGGATCAGCCATCTCCTGGAGCACATGGCCTTCAAGGGAGGCGTCAACCGAGAGTCCGGGCAGCTGGCCAGCTCAATCGAGCAGGTGGGGGGGAGTCTGAATGCGGCCACGGGGTTCGATCACACCGTGTACATGATCGATCTGCCCTCCTCGCACTGGGAGACCGGCCTGGACATTCTCTACAAGCTCGGGTTTGAGCAGGAGATCGACGAGCAGGAGCTGGAGCTGGAAAAACAGGTCGTCCTGTCCGAGCTGGAGCGCAACCAGGACAACCCCAAGCGTCTGCTTTTCGAAACCCTGCAGGAGAGGGTCTGGAAAGGGTCGTCCTACGAGCGGCCGATCATCGGCCGCAAAGACACCGTGGCCGGCATCAGCAGTCAGGACATCCAGGAGTACATCCAGCGGCTCTACCTGCCCCAGTGCATGGTCCTGGTGATTTGCGGGGCTGTGGACTCCCGGGAGGTGACGGATCATGTGGAGCAGGCCTTTGGGCAGAACAGGGGGGCGAAAATGCAGACCCCGCCTGTGCCCCTGTCCTTTGACCCATCCCCCCCCGGACCGGATGTCACTGTTGTTGAAACATCCTGGAGCAAGGCCTACATCAGCCTGGGCTGGCAAATCCCTGATCTGAACGCCCCGGAGGCTGCCGGCCTGGAGATACTGGCCTACGTGCTTGGCGGGGACAGGACATCCAGGCTCTTCAACACCTTTCAGTACGAGCTGGGCCTGGTGGATGACATCGCAGCCAGTGCCGTTCTCCTGGAGCGCTCCGGGCTGTTCACAGTCCAGATCCAGATGGATTCGGAAAATGTCAATCAGCTCTGGCCCCAGCTGCTGGCCCAGCTCTGCGGACCTGAGCCTCTTTCCCTGACTGAAGAGGAAATAGAGCGGGCCAAGGTGAATATCGAGGACGGGGTCTTTCAGTCCAGGGAGACCCTGTCCGGGCTGACCAACAAGCTGGGTTCGTTCCTCTTTTTTGAAAAGAGCCTCAGGGCCGAGGACAGATACCTCAGCCAGCTGCGCCGCACCCAGGCCCAGGAGCTGCAGGACCTGAGAGACCGCTTCCTGAAGACCGAATTCATGCATGTGGCTGCCCTTGTCCCTGCCGGTGCAGACCTGGAGGCTGCAGCCTTTGGGCAGCCCAGCCACAGCACATGCCCAGAGGCCTCAAATGAGGCATGTGCCAGGACAGCAGGAACAAAGCCCCGGGATGTCCGGATTCAGGAGCTGGACTCCGGGTGCAGGATTGTCTTCATCCCTGATTCCACCCTGCCCTATACTGCCATCGACCTTTCCTGGCCCGGGGGGGATCTCCTAGTCAGCCCGGACCGGCAAGGACTGTCCGCCCTGGTGTCCGGAACCCTGATGCGGGGAACCGCGTCCCGGACAGCGCCTGAGATTCAGGCCTTTCTGTCCAATCGGGCCGGGGGGCTGGACGCTCATGCGGGCCGGGACCAGTTTTCCATCACGGCCAAGTTCCCGGTGCGGTTCAGCAAGGACATGCTGGCCCTGTTTGAAGAGGTGATCGATGCCCCGGCATTTGCCGAACAGGAGCAGTATAAGGCCCTCATGGAGCAGATGGCCCACATCCAGCACAGGGTGGACCAGCCCATGGGCCTGCTGTCCAGGGAAGCATTCCCTTTTCTCTTTCACGGGCATCCGTATCATTACTATCATCTGGGGCAGCTTGACGGGCTCAGCGAGCTGACAGGCAAGAACGTGCCCGGCTTTTGGGAGGCTCAGACAGCACAGCCCTGGACCTTGAGCGTGTGCGGCATGTTCGATGAACAGAGCATTGTCGAGCTGGGGCGCAGCCTGAGCAGACAGGTTTCCAGCCCGCCTTTTGACTGGTCCAGCCCGCCGGAATGGTCGCGGCAGAAAGGTCTGGAGCTGGTCAAGGCAGACTGCAGGCAGAGCCATATCCTGGTTGTCTTTCCCGTGCCGTGTCTGGGTCAGGAGGCGAACCCGGAGATTTCCCTCCTGGCCAAGGTTTTGGCAGGGCAGGGGGGCCTGCTCTTTTCCGAGCTCAGGGAGAAGAAGGGTCTTGGATACGCGGTTTCGCCCATGCTCTGGCGGACCCCGCTGGCCGGCTTCCTGGGTTTTTACATCGGCACCTCCCCTGAAACAGAGCAGGATGCCCTGGAGGGGTTTCAAGACGTGGTCCAGATGCTTCGGGAGGAGAAGCTCGGCCATGAGCCCATGGACCGGGCCAAGAACCTGATGCAGGTGGAGTATCACCGGGGGAAGCAGAGCTTGATGAGCCGTTCCAGCGAAGCCTCCGACCTCTTGACCTACAACCTGCCCCTCGACTACCAGCAAACCATGATTGACACGGCCATGCAGCTCTCAGCCCATGACCTGGCCAGGGTCTGCAATCAGTACCTGATCTGGGACCAGGCCTATACCATTGTGGTCAAGCCGGGAAAAGGCGAGGAATGAATGTAGAATAGAGAATGTAGAATGCAGAATGTAGAATGTAGAATGTAGAATGTAGAATGAAGAATGAAGAAGGGAGTATGGAAACAGTGATCCAGGCGGCCACACCGGGATGGGGGTCTGGCTTGACAAGTTCAGAAATCACGCATGTGTCCAGAAGCCATCTCAAAGCTCCACCTCCCGGGGCGCATCCTTGGTCCGTTCCAGGTCCAGAGCAACATCCTTCAATGGTGAGTTCTGAAAGAAATCAAGAAGATTGCCTGACGGACGCGTCAGGCTCTTGTATTCCTCCATAGAGATCACGACAACTGTTTCCTGACCTCTTTTGGTCACGATTTGGGGTCCGTGCTGCAGGCAGTCTTCAATAAGCCTGCTGAACCTGTTCTTGGCGTCCTGAAGTGGCCAGCGGTGCATGAATGGTGCCTCCTTTTGAGTCAGCCCTGCCGCCGGCTCTCATGAGCCGGTTTGATCAGGGCAGAAACTTTCGGGCTGGCTCCTCTTACTGCTCCCCTGTACTCAGGGGAGCTGCCCGCAGGGCTGAGG
>CAYOID010000115.1:0-7782 GCA_964403955.1 uncultured Desulfohalobiaceae bacterium
CAACCAACAGTCCAAACCAAAATATTCAGCCCAGCCCAGCCAGAGGCTGGGCTGACAATGAAAGGCATGAGAGCTATGGGTAGCAGTATCGAAGACAGCATGCAGCTCATCCGACGGGGATGCGAGGAAATCATCGAGGAGCAGGAGCTGGTTCAGAAGCTGAAAAAAGGTGTCCCCCTGAGGGTCAAGGCCGGGTTTGACCCAACGGCTCCGGATCTCCATCTGGGGCATACGGTTTTGATCCAGAAGTTGAAGCATTTTCAGGAGCTCGGCCATCACGTGCTGTTTCTCATCGGCGATTTCACCGGAATGATCGGCGATCCAAGCGGCAAATCCGAAACCAGGAAGTCTTTGACCAGAGCTGAAGTCGTCCAGAATGCAGAGACCTACAAGCGACAGATCTTCAACATCCTGGATCCAGAGAAAACTGAAGTCATGTTCAATTCTCAGTGGATGGAATCTTTCACCGCCTATGACTTTATTCAGCTCAGCTCCCGGTATACAGTGGCCAGAATGCTCGAACGGGACGATTTTCACAAACGCTTCGAGAACAGGCAGTCGATTTCCATACACGAGTTCCTCTATCCACTGGTCCAGGGCTATGACTCGATTGCCATGAAGGCCGATGTCGAACTGGGGGGCACTGATCAGAAATTCAATCTCCTGGTTGGACGGACCCTGCAGCGGCAGGTGGGCATGGAGCCCCAGGTCATTTTGACCATGCCGATCCTTGAGGGGCTGGATGGGGTTCAAAAGATGAGCAAGTCCCTGGGGAACTATGTGGGCATAGAGGAACCGCCTGGAGACATGTTCGGCAAGCTGATGTCCATCTCTGACCAGCTCATGTTCCGCTACTTCGAGCTCCTGTCAGACAAGAGTCTGGACCAGATTGAAGCCCTGAAATCAGACCTTGAGCACGGTCGAAAGCACCCCAAAACGGTCAAGGAAGAGCTGGCCCTGGAAATCACGGCCCGGTTTCATACGCCTGAGGCTGCTGAGCAGGCCAGGGAAAACTTCAACAGTGTTTTTTCCGGGCATGAACTGCCCGAGGACATGCCTGTCCTGTCCATCAAGAGCGATGAGTCCAGGGGGCTGCTGGAGGTCATGGTCCGTTCCGGCCTGTGCGGCTCAAAAGGCGAGGCCAAGAGGCTCTGCAAGCAGGGAGCAGTTTCCTTGAACGGGACCAGAGTTCAGGACCTGGGGGCGGAAGTTGAAGATGGACAGAGCGTCCTCAAGGTTGGCAAGAGGCGATTTCTGAAGCTCGAGGTGGCTCAATGAAATCGTTTCCATTGCATTGAGGACAGAATTGAAGAGACTCTTGGGGGGTGGTCGTTGCTGAAGCCCGAAAGTGCAGCATCATTGGCTTCCAGGGTGCGGATCTTTGCCAGAATGGTCAAGATCGAACACTCTGTCTTTGCCCTGCCCTTTGCCTACATCGGAGTTTTTCTGGCTGCCGGGACCTGGCCCGGCTGGCGGGTCTTTGTGCTCTTGACCCTGGCCATGGTGGCTGTCCGGTCCTTTGCCATGGCCACCAACCGCCTGGCGGACGTCAGGTTTGACCGCTCAAATGTTCGGACCCGGAACAGGCCCCTGGTGACTGGAGAGATGACCACCAGCCAGGGCTGGACCCTCTGCGCTTTCATGGCAGCGGCCTTTGTGCTCTTATGTGCAGGCTTGAACAGCCTGTGCCTGATACTGTCCCCGGTGGCTCTGGCCTGGGCGGCACTCTACAGCTGGAGCAAACGGTTCACCTGGATGACCCATTTCTGGCTGGGCTCGGTCCTGGGCCTGGCTCCTGTCGGTGGTTGGCTGGCCTATGATCCAGTGTTCACCGTACCGGCTGTGCTCTTTGCCCTTGGAGTGACCTTTTGGGTGGCTGGCTTTGATATTCTCTACTCCTGCCAGGATGAGGGCTTCGACCGCCAGGCCGGCTTGAACTCCATACCCGCAGTTTTTGGTATTCCTTCTGCCCTGGGTTTCTCCACCCTGTCCCACGTGATTGCGGCTGTGTTCTTTTTTCTGGCTGGCTGGTCCGCTGGCCTGGGAATGATCTATGTCCTGGTGTGGGCCGTCATATCAGGAGTTCTGATCTGGGAGCATACCCTGGTGTCGGCCGATGACTTGAGCAGGCTGAACATGGCCTTTTTCACCCTGAACGGAATCATTGCCGTGATTCTCTGTGCAGGGGTTCTGGCGGACCTGTTCCTGACCTGATTTTCCCGGTCTCGGCGACGTGACGAGACCGGGAAAAGGTTCAGTGGCCATCAGCCCTTCTTTTTGACTTTGGCGATCATTTCCTCAACTTCTTCATACCCGTTCTTGTAAAAGGTTTCTTCGTCAGGATCGAGCTCTTTGAGCAGCCGCAGGAATTCACCGGCATGTTCGCGCTCTTCATCAGCAATATCCTTGAGGACTTCCTGAGCCAGGACGTTGTCAGTGGATTCCGCCAACTGCATGTAGAGCTGAATGGCTTCATACTCTGCAGCGATCATGTACCGAACGGCTCGCACGAGTTCAGCGTCGGTCAGCTTGCGCTCGTTTTTCAGAACGGAAAAGGGATGGGCAAATTCAGGCATTGTTTCTCTCCTTTTTCATCTTTGCCCCTGGCAAAGATGACTATTGGGGTTTGACCTGAAGAAACAGACTCTGTTTTGAGCAGAGCGTTTCGCACAGATACAGTCAGTTTGTTACGCTGAACAAAATATCACAGGACCACCTGCTGTGGCCAGAGCCACTTCTGGGGGGTTCGAAAACGGGCCGGCTCTGGGGTGAAACAGAGGACAGCTGACAGAAGGCAGAGCACAGAAGAAAAACACTGAGAGCAAGTGCCTGGGCTTTGAAGCTTTAACTGATCAACCTTACTGAACCCCCAGGGAATGATTTTCATACAGAGGATATGGGCTTGTCGACTCCGGGCTAGACCTGAGTGGCGGCCATGAGTCCTGTCAGTCCGACAAGCAATCAGAACGATGAACCTTGGACCTCATTGCCATGATCCGAGAAATTCACTCTCATCCTGTACTTGTCTTTGGCTGCGGCAATACGCTCTTCGGGGACGACGGATTCGGGCCGGCCGTGATAGACAGGCTGCGTCAGGATGTGCGCATTCCGGATGACACCTATGTTGAAGATGTGGGTACGAGCATCAGCGACCTGCTCTTTGATTTGAGCTTGTCCCCTGACAAACCCCGGGAGATCTGCATTGTGGATGCTGTGGACGTCTCCGGGCGGAAGGCTGGAGAGATCTTCGAGATCAGCCCGGCTGATCTGCCTGGGGTGAAGATGCCTGATTTCAGCATGCACCAGTTTCCTTCCATCAACCTCCTGCAGGAGCTTCAAGATGGTGCAGGGGTGAGCGTGCGCATTCTGGCAGTACAGATCGCCTCCATTCCGGATCAGGTCCAGCCAGGGCTTTCAGACCCGGTCAAGGCTGCATTGCCCCAGGCCTGCTCCTGGATCGAGCGGGAGATCTTCACAAAAAAACGTCTCTGAGGCCA
This sequence comes from uncultured Desulfohalobiaceae bacterium, assembly GCA_964403955.1. Taxonomy (GTDB): domain Bacteria; phylum Desulfobacterota; class Desulfovibrionia; order Desulfovibrionales; family Desulfothermaceae; genus CAYOID01. The sequence goes on from CAYOID010000115.1 coordinate 3,498, forward strand.
TGATCTCAGAGACGTTTTTTCACAAAGGACAACCTGGGCCCGAACAGTGCACATGAGCTTTTGCAGCCGTATCTCTAGGGCCAGTTCATGAGCACACACAGGCGATGAAGCCCCCCTCCAGTCTTTTTCTGCCTTTCTTGATTTCTTCCAAGCCGTTTTGAAACCCGGACCGGATCGGGTCCGGAAGACGTCCCAAAAGCTCCTTCTGGGCCGCACAGACATACCAGGTGCAGATCCAGGGCCTGGAAAGCCTGGGCAGTGTGCACCCCTGAGATCCAGCAAACCGACATGGTGAGGAAAAATCCGTCAGGACCTGGCTTTTGGGAATGGGCAGGCCAGCCAGATGGATGAACACCAGATCTTTGAAGTCGAACCATGGCCTGGCATGCAAGCAGCAGGGATCTTTGCAGGATGCGCATGTTTCTGAACACAGCTGGTCCAGAACCTGGAACAGGAACCCCAGCCTCTTCAAGAGCTGAGCAGCGTCCTGTCGCAAAGGCCCCAGCTCAGCTGTCCGGGCTGCGCAGAGCCTGGACACTGTGTCATTGGCCTCAAGCCACTGTGCTGGGTGGGCCCAGGGCGGACTTGTGGGGTCTGGTTCGAGTTGGCACATGGCACGCAGTGACCTCATTCATGGGCTTGACGTGGTCTTCATGGACGAATTCGGGGAGCCAGGCGGCGGTTTGCGGCCCAAGGCCGCTCTTGGAGCTGTTGTCCAGAACTGGGTTCTGGATACGCCCCATCCGGTTTGAATTCAACCCAAGATGTCTCAGCTTTGTCAGCGACAAAGCTGAGACTTGACACCCTGCCTTGATTTTTCTAGTCTCGTTTGCATAAAATGAACACTTCAGAATATCCTTCATAAGCATATGTTGCACAAAGGAGGGGGCATGATTGAATTTCGAGTCAGCCATCTGGCAGACAAGCTGGAAGTGCATCGAAACACGGTCCGGAACTGGATCAAGAGCGGCAAGCTCAAGGCCGCGCCCACAGTGGGCAAGCGGTACCGGATCTCCGAACAGGAGTTCTTGAGCTTTTGCCTCCAGGCCGGCCTTTCCCGGGACGAGCTTGAGGCTGTTTTTCCTGAGGTGGATTGGGAAAAGGAGCCGTCCCCGGGCGTTTCCAAGCAGAGGCTGGGCCTGGAAAAAAGCGGCCGCAAGCCTCTTGGGTCGGTCCTGGTGGCTGGCGGGGGCGTGGCTGGAATTCAGGCCGCCCTTGATCTGGCTGATTCCGGCTACTACGTCTACCTGATTGAAAAGAGCACCGGTATCGGCGGGGTGATGGCCCAGCTGGACAAGACGTTCCCCACCAACGACTGTGCCATGTGAATCGTCTCACCCAAGCTGGTCGAGTGCGGTCGGCACTTGAATATCGAACTCCTGACCCTGTCCGAGGTCACAGATGTCAGCGGGACCAAGGGGAATTTCACAGTCTCGGTCAAAAAGCACCCCCGCTATGTGGACACAGACAAATGCATTGCCTGCAATGCGTGTGCAGAAAAATGCCCCAAGAAGGTGGATGATGAGTTCAATATGGGGCTCAACAAGCGCAAGGCCGCCTATATCAAGTATGGGCAGACGGTCCCCCTGAAGTATGCCATCGATCCGGAGCACTGCATTTACCTGACCAAGGGCAAGTGCAGGGCCTGCGAAAAATTCTGTCCCACCAAGGCCATCAATTTCAACGATCAGGAGGAAATAGTCGTCCTCAATGTCGGGGCCATGATCCTGGCTCCAGGCTATCAGGCCTATGACCCTTCAGGTGTTGATTTTTACGGCTACGACACCATACCGGACGTGGTCACCAGCCTGGAGTACGAGCGTCTGCTGTCCAGCTCAGGGCCCTGTCTCGGGCATCTGGAGCGGCCCTCAGACAACAGGGAGCCCAAAAAGATAGCCTGGATCCAGTGCGTTGGATCCAGGAACACCAACCAGTGCACCAATGGCTACTGTTCCAGTGTCTGCTGCATGTATGCCATCAAGCAGGCTCAGGTCACGGTTGAACATCTGGAAGGAGACCAGGTCCAGCAGACCATCTTTTTCATGGACATCCGGACTCACGGCAAGGAGTTCGAACGATACTATGAAGAGGCCAAGTCCAAGGGCGTTCGTTTTGTCCGGGCCCGGCCGCATTCCATTCTACCCGGACCAGGCAACCGTGGCGTGACCATGCAGTACGTGACTGATGACGGGGAGATCCAGGACGAGGCCTTTGATCTGGCAGTGCTCTCAGTGGGCATGGAACAGAATGAGGAGAGCCGAAAACTGGCTGAGATCGTGGGCTTGGAGCTGGACCACTACCGGTTCGCCAAGACCTCGGACTTTGAACCAGTCACAAGTTCAAGGGACGGAGTCTATGTCACTGGTGCCTTTCAAGCCCCTATGGCCATCCCCAGGGCAGTGACCCAGGCCTCCACAGCTGCCCTGGAAGCGGCCAAGGCTCTGCATCTGGCCAAGCACAGCATGACCCAGGACAAGACCTACCCTCCTGAAAAGGATGTCTCCGATCAGGCACCGCGAATAGGGGTCTTTGTCTGCTCCTGCGGGATCAACATTGCAGGCGTGGTTGACGTCGAGGAGGTGGCTGAATTCGCCCGATCACTCCCAGGCGTCATCCTGGTCAGAAACAATCTCTTTACCTGCTCCACCGACACTCAGGACCTCATGGCCAGGGAGATCAAGGACAACGACCTCAATCGCATCGTGATTGCGGCCTGCACCCCCAGAACCCATGAGCCCCTCTTTCAGGACACGCTCAAAGAGGCCGGCCTGAACGGATACCTGGTGGAGATGGCCAATATCCGGAACCATAACTCCTGGGTCCACCAGAAAGAACCGGACAAAGCAACGGCCAAGGCCAAGGATCAGGTCAGAATGGCTGTAGCCAAGGTGGCCATGAACGTGCCCCTGGATGAGCTCGAAGTCCGGGTGACCCAGAAGGCCCTGGTCGTGGGGGGCGGAGTTTCCGGAATGATGGCCGCCCGTGAGCTCTCAAGCCAGGGGTATCAGACCTTTTTGCTTGAAAAGAGCGATCACCTGGGGGGCAATGGCTTGAAGCTCAACCCGTCCTCAGACGGGCAAGACCGGCAGGCCTATGTCCGGGCTTTGATCAAGGACGTGGAGGCGGATCAGAACATTGAAATCCTGAAGCGCGCAAGCCTTGTATCCACAACCGGATCAGTGGGCAATTTTGAGAGCCAGGTCGAGGTGCAGGATCAAACCAGGACCCTGAGCTATGGGATTGCCATTGTGGCCACTGGCGCTGCCGAGCACAAGCCGGACCAGTACCTCTATGGCCAGAGTCGCAGGGTTCAGACCCATCTGGAGTTTGATGAGCTGGTCTCCAGCGACCCTGACCGGGTGCGCTCCATGCACAGCGTGGCCTTCATCCAGTGTGTCGGGTCCAGGATACCAGAGCGGCCGTACTGCAGCCGGATCTGCTGTACCCACACCATGGAGCAGGCCATTGCCCTGAAGGAGCGAAGCCCGGAGATGAAGGTCACGGTCCTGTACCGGGACATTCGAACCTACGGCAAGCGCGAGGATCTGTTCACCAGAGCCAGGAAGCTGGGGGTGATCTTCATACGTTATGACCTTGAGCATTGCCCCAGGGTTGAGGAGTCCAAGGAAAGCCTCGAGATCCAGGTCCTTGATCCCATTCTGCAGCGGGAAGTCACTGTCCAGGCCGATCACCTTGTTCTGGCCTCTGCCCTCGTCCCGCACGACAACTCCGAGCTCGTGGACCTCTACAAGTGCGGCCTGAACGAGGACGGCTTCATCAACGAAGCCCACCCCAAGCTCAGACCGGTGGACATGAGCGTAGACGGCCTGTTTGTGGCCGGACTCTGCAACTACCCCAAGCCCATGGATGAATCCATATCCCAGGCCAAGGCAGCTGTGTCCAGGGCAGGAGTCATTCTTTCCCGGCAAGCCCTGAAGCTCGATGCAGTCAAATCCTATGTGACTGAGAACTGTGACGGCTGTGCCTTGTGTGTGGATGTCTGCCCTTACAGGGCCATTTCACTTGAAAACTATGAGCGGGATGGACAAAGGCACTCCAGGATTGCAGTGGATAAGGCCCTGTGCAAAGGCTGCGGCCTGTGTGAAGCCACCTGCCCCAAAGACGGGGTCCTGGTGCATGGGTTCACCGTGGATCAGCTTCGAGTGCAGCTCGACGCGGTCTTGAACGGCAGTGAGGCATGAGACGGGTAGGAGCCTCAGCGTTGCCTCTGGCCTGGTCTTTACCCACACCGGGCACAGAGGGGTATCGGCTAGAAGCAGGAGCA
>CAYOID010000116.1:0-7592 GCA_964403955.1 uncultured Desulfohalobiaceae bacterium
AGTGACATCATTGGCGCAGCGATTTTTCAAAGAGTGAGTTTTTGCATCGGCATCATACAATCCACTCCAGCTGTTGCCCTTGCCCCACAACCTTCCCGATTTCAACAACCCATACTCTCTCAATCTTTTTCTTCTGTCTTCTGACCACTGATCTCTGATCTCTGTCCTCTGTCTTCTGTCTTCTGCCCTCTGCCCCCTGCCCTCTGACCTCTGATCTCTGTCCTCTGTCCTCTGCCTTCGAAACAGCGGCCTACCCGGAACCCAGATTCTTCCCCAGTAGGGCGGCCTTGTCCCTAAGGCCAGCCCAGACAGGCTCCACAACACTCCCCCAGTCGCTGCTCTATCACTCAGGACACAAAGAAACTCGTCAGGGCCTTCGACATTCGTTGCACAATATTGACTTTGCTGAGCAAAGCAGCGTACATTCAAACATGGTCAGGAACGTCCCTGATCACGCGCCAAGCCGGATGTCGCCGCAGCTTGGGTGAGCAGCCGTGAGCACGTATGCAGCTTCATGAGGAAGAACCCCTCACCCTACAGTCCTGCGGACAGCTCCCCCTACCCCTCAGTCCTGCGGACAGCTCCCCTTGGAAAAGGGGAGCATTCAAGGGGAGCATTCAAGAGGAGCAGTACGAGGGACAACCTCGAAAGTTTCTGCCTTGATCAAACCGGCTCATAAGAGCCGGCGGCTGGGCTGTCTTCTGTCATCTGTTCTCTGTTCTCTGTCCTCTGTCTTCCAAACGGCAGCCTGCCTAAACCGAGGCATGCTTTATGACGGAAGAAACAAGCGGGTTATCGATCCTAGACTACCCTGGCCGGGTTTTCGACACGGTCAGCAACCTCTTCGGCAGCGTTGGTATTGAGCTGACGCCATTGGCCAGCCAGGGCATATTGCTCTTGCTGATCACGGTCACCCTGGTGGTCTTCCGGAAGCGCTACTGGCCGTTCAAGACCGCGCAGCCCTTGTGGGCCATCGGGGCTGGGGCGCTCTGCATCGTCGCTGCCGGCATCGTCTTCAGCTGGGTGCACCTCTTCATCAACCCCCTCCCCGATCACATTTTCGGCAAAGTTCATTCCCCGGATCTGAGCGGTGTTCGAGTCAGTCTTGTCGATTTCCAGGGCAACGAAATCCCGACTGGCAGCGGTGCGGTGGATTCAGTCACTGGGGAGTTTGTGCTCCGCTACAGGGTGCCGTTCGGGGACCGGCCCCGGGCTCTGATCGTCAGCAAGCCTCATTGTTCCGACCTCAGGGAACCGGTCAGCCTGGCCAAGCTCCGGGCGCAGAGCGACTTTATGGTCAATTATGTCTGCAAGGAGGCGGAATGAGCCTGCGAGCCGTCATGATTCTCGCCCTGTCCATGATGATCTGGGGTCTGCCTGCAGCAGCAGCGACAATTGCGGGCAAAGTCGTCAATGCGGCAAACAAGGTCCCTCTGGCCGGGGTCAGCATTGAAGTCGAAGCCAGCGGGCACCGCAAGGCACTGCCCTTCAATACCTCTGAGGCCGGAGAGTTCTCTTTTGACCCTGCCATGCACTTTTCGGTTCAGGAGCTTGATACCTATGCCCTGATCATTGCCTTTACCAAAAATGGCTACCGCTCAGTGACCCGCGTTTTCCCCACCGAGCAACGCGGGCACTTTCGGGTCCAGGGTCTGGTGGTAGCCCTTGAAAATATCTCTGCCGCGCCCAGTATCCAGGACGAGGTCCTCCATGCCCTGCGCCGGAACAAAAGCAGCACCGGCACAACGCTCTTCATGATCCCCTACGCTTTCGAATCCGAAAGCCAGACTCCTCTTGCCGAGAAATTGAATCGAACCCTGAAGTTCCACCTCAAACGGGGGATCAATGCCCATCTCCAGAGTCTGGAAACCAAGGCCATGCCCCCGGATGTCGGAGTTTCCTCGCTGCCGGTGGAGATCGAAGCCGGGAACACGGAACAGGTCCGGGCTTATGGCACGGAGCTCAACGCCCTGGCCATGGTCAGCGGAATGGCCTTTGTTTCATGCACTCCGGATCAAGGCGGGGTCGACGTTTCCTCAGAGTACCTGATCATCCCTGCAGTTGCTCAATTTCAACCAAGCACCCTGTATGTCGACGATTTCTTTCAACTTAAGGAGGTGCAGAGCAGCCGGTTGTTCGAACGACTGCACGCTCTGTGGGGGCAAAACACCGTTCTGGCCCTCAGTCTTGCCGAAGCCGGCAGAGCCCTGGAAAGCGGGGACCGCAAAGGGCTCGAACGGGCCCTCGACTACCTGGATGCCGAAAAAAAGCAGGCCGGCCCGGGCAGCGATGTCCTGGTCAGACACATCAATGCCTTGACGGCCATCATTGAAGAGGAGTTGGGACTGTGACAGCAAGGCTTTGCCCGAACATCGCCTGCATATGGATCGTGCTGCTTTGTGCCTTGGTCCTGGCAGGGCCAGTACAGGCAGGTGAACGAATCACCCCCTCCTTTCGGGTCGGAGCAGAACCGCTCCCGGAAGTGCTGCCCCATGTCGAGCTGAAGGCGGTGGTGGCGGAGTTTCTGGACCCCCTGGACACCGGTATCGGCAAGACCCTGGCCTTCCTCCTCTGGCGTGAAACATTGACAGCCATCAGCGACCAGGCCGGTGCCGGCGTGATTCTGGCCCACACCCCGGGTGATCAGCGGCTCGTGGAAATGCTGGAGCAGGATTACCACCGGGCGGCCATGCAGATTGCTCAAGAGCAGCGCGGGCGCATGGTCCTGTGGGGGGCGGCCACTGAAGACGAAGGAGGCCAGGTCCTGGTGAACACGCACTTGACGCTTTTGACCGGGGCCTCCGGGTCCAGCGGCCTGTCTATCCGCTATGTGCCGGAACTCTTCGACCAGAGTCGCGACCGGTTCGAGGAGACCATTCGCTCCCCGGGGAGGGACGCGGATCTGCGTCCGGCAATACAGGCGATCATCCCCCGAACCCGCTTCAACTTCGGGCTTGCGGCCCAGACGCGCCAGGACCTGTTTCAACGCCCCCTGGTAACCCGCAGCCGGGCAAACTTGCGCCGGCACCCGGATCCGGGGTCTGAAAAAATGGCCCAGGTCCCCCCGCTGACGGTTTTAGAGGCCATCGACATGAGGGGTGGATGGTTCAAGGTGCGGCTGGAGGACCATCGCCTGGCCTATGTCAGCCATTCAGTGGTCGATCTCCCTCCCAGGCAGGTTGAGGCGAACAGAACCGGTGTGAATTTACGTTCAGGTCCTGGCTCTGACCACGGGGTGCTCATGACAGCCGATCTGCGCGGCACGTATGCGGTGCGCAACATGCGCTACCGTCACGGCCGGGGCCTGTGGTACCAGATCATGGTCAACGACCGGCCGGTGTGGGTATGGGCAGGCCTGGTTCGGCCGCGCTTCAGCACCCCTGCGGTGCATTTCCTGGCCGGCCTGTACCGGTTTTACGGACAAAGGTATTCGGACGCGGTGCGGGAATTCGAGCAGTTCGTGTCCGCCCCTGATGTGGACGAGGTCAACGTGAACCTGGCCAGTGCCTACCAAATGCTGGGGGCGAGTCAGATGAGCATCTTTGAGACAGCCATGACCCGGGAGCCTCTGGAGGCCTTCACCCGGGCCATCCACTACACCCCCTATGACTCGTCCGCCTACCTGTTGCGGGCTGTGTCCGGGCTGGCCCGGCCTGAAACGACCGGACAGTCCATCAGCGACCTGGGGCAAGCCCTGGAGCTCGATCAGCGCAGCAGGGATGCCCGCAGCCTGCTCACCGCCCTGGGATCCATTGCCCGCGGCGCGGCTCGACCCCTGGTCAACAGGCGAACCTTCCTGTATCGATACAGCAAAGAGCTCCAATCACTGATGCAGGAGCACGACGTCCAGCCGCAATAATCGTTGCTCAAAGAGATATTTTCCGGGCTGCACCCCTGACATCCTACGGCCTTGATACAAGTGTGGTGAAGGCATTGTGAACGTGGGGCTCTGGCCGGTATAGCCTTTTATCACCGCAGGCGAGGCAGCCTTTTTCTCTGCGGTCCACCCCGCAGAGTAAAAAGCGATTCTTCAACAGCAGCCTTTAGTTCGGCAAGGTCCCGGATATCGCAACGGCCGGCAAGTAACTGATAATCCGGTTCCGTCCGTGACAGCAGGAACATGACATCGTAATAATCACGCCCTTTGCCTCTGGTGAACATGGCGGCAGCCTTCATGGCACACAGGACCGCTTCGGACGGAACGAGAAATGGGAAGAAAAGGTCATTTTGCGAATGTGCTCTGTGGTTGAAAGATAATCCAGGGTTAATAACTGTACATATTCTTTGAGGATGTGCTTTTGAAAGACTGCATTCTCAACCATTGAGGCCGGATAGTAATTTTTGATCTGCTCGATTGAAATCATAAGTCATACGCCTTTTCAAGCAACTGCATGCGCTTTTCAAGACACGCGCATTGGAATCGTTTTCCCATTGACAGCCATGCCCGCCGGTCCCGGTTCTCACGCACCATATCCCGATCGAGCCGGAGCTCGAGAAGCTCGGACTCCGTATTATAGAAAGGTATTCGTTACGATCTGGAAATGGATGGTATGGCCGTCCATTCTGAGGACAAAAGACGGGGCATTCTTATATTTAAATCACATAATTTCAGTAATTTGGGATGGTCAGAGAAGAGGTCCTCAACCAAATTGTGAAGACAACTGCACCCGGATGAAGATCAGTGCACACGACCCAGGCACTGTTGGACCCATGTTCGATGAGGTCCTCGCAGCCGGCGGAGGGCTCTGGGCAGCGTGTCCGGATCGAGGTCAGCCAGACTGCCGATGGGAATGGCCCACCATAAAGGTGCCATCATCAACCCTCCGCTGGGCTGTTTCGTGATCTGACCCTTGAATACCTCCTTGGTTCGTGACAGGGATTCACATCAGGTGATCCAATCACTCGGCCATCCCCGTCCTGAGGCGGGTTTTCCTCATCACGTGTGACGGCCTTGATTCCGCCTCCTGTACGATCCCTGACCACGGAGGGCTGAAGATCACGTTCTTTACCATATTCGGAATATTTCTTGCATAATTTTACCCGTTATTGATGACGGGATGCTGCTTGCTTCATGAGTACGAGGGAGCGCACCGGGAGGTCCTTGAGTTCAGCATCGACTCCCTGAGTGTGCCGAATCCTGCCCCCTGCCGGGAGCGGGTTCGGTTCGAGGATCGCATGCCTGGCACTGGTCTGGCTGTTTGACAGCATTCAAACTCCCATGGTGCGTTTCTTCTGACTTTACAGCAATGCCATGCATTGCTCCGATAAGCGGCCCAGCTTCGTTGCCAAGCACTATTTTTTCATGTACCTCTTAGTCTTTGAAAAGAAGAAGATTTATCGTGTCTCGATGTTATAAGCCTAAGGACCCACTTCATTTGTTTCCCACGAGGAGGATTTGATGATGCACAAGCAGGCCCTCTACATTGGAATAGCCTTTCTGACCTTGATCCAGCTCTGTTGTGCCGCCCATGAGTCATTCGCAACCTGCCCCCATATCGCTGCCGGGTACAACCACACCGTTGGTGTGAAGTCCGACGGCACGGTGGTGGCTGTGGGAAAAAACTTTTATGGCCAGCTCGATGTCAATGGCGAACCCTGGACCGGCATCAAGCAGGTGGCCGCTGGTGGTGTGCACACCGTGGGGCTGAAATCGGACGGCACCGTGGTGGCTACGGAGGTGCTCGTGGAAGATGGAAAAGAAGATAAAGACTATGGCCAGAGCGATGTTGAAGGATGGACCAACATCCAGCAGGTGAGCGCGCGAGGGTATCACACTGTGGGGCTGCATTCCAACGGCACCGTGGTGGCTACGGTGATCAAGAAAGAAGATGATGATTATAAAGATTATGGCCAGAGCAGGGATGTTGGAGATTGGATCGACATCAAGCAGGTGGCCGCTGGCGAGTATCACACCGTGGGGCTGCATTCCAACGGCACCGTGGAGGTTGTCGGCCGGGACGACCTAGGCCAGTGCGATGATTATGTCAAATCCTGGACCGAGATCAAGCAGGTGGACGCTGGAAGGGGGCACACCGTGGGGCTGCATTCCAACGGCACCGTGGTGTGTGCCGGCTGGGATGGATACGATCATTGCAGCAAGGTCGAATCCTGGACCGGCATCAAGCAGGTGGCCGCTGGGTACTATCACACCGTGGGGCTGTATTCCAACGGCACCGTGGTGGCTACTGAGGTGATCGTGAAAAATGAAGATTATGGCCAGAGCGAAGTTGGAGATTGGACCGACATCCAACAGGTGGCTACAAACTACCGGCACACCGTGGGGCTGCATACCAACGGCACCGTGGAGGCTACGGAGGTGATCGTGGATGAAGAAAATCATGGCCAGAGCGATGTTGGAAAATGGGATTTGGGCAGGTGTGGATCCCATCCATGGATGCTACTCCTCTTGGATGATTGAAAGCTCCCGAACCAAGATGACTGCAGGCCCTTGGCCCGCCGTTCCTGCCCCGCTCCAGAGCCCTGGCGATTCTTTTCCGACAGGGCGGACGCTGGGCAACTCGCAGGCGTTAGTGTTTGGTCATGGCTCACATGGGGCAAAATATCCTATCCTTTGTATTGCTGAATGGGATCTTGAAGTGGCAAGACAAAAAAAAGATTGACAATTCACTCGCACTCGCCTTCTGCTCAGCAGGAGATTTTTTTTTCCACAAAACAAAAAAGCCCTCAGAGATATCTCTGAGGGCTTTTTTTTGATCCCCTTACAGGCTTGGACCGCTAACCCAGCCTGAATTTCCCTGTTAGCTTTTCGACTGAACACCCTTCTTTGCTCTGTTCTGATGTTCACAATATTTCACGGATTGTTCTGTGCAAAAAAATGAGTGAGTCTGCGATAATACCCTTTGTACATCATAATACCCAACATAAGACCTGAAGTATTGCATAAAAGGTCAACAGCCGAAGACGACCTTGTCAGAGAAAAATATTGTATGGATTCAAAAGAAAAAGAACAAAAGATGCCTATTATGAGAACACTTATCAACATCGTAAAAGAACTCTTAAAACGCATGGCAAAACCATACATCATGAATCCAAAAGGAACAAATCCCAAAATGTTCAAAAAGATATCTGATCTTTGTTGATGAAAATCGACACCTGTATCTAAATATGACCTTTTGTAGGTTGTAATATTTTCAGGAAGGTATAAGTTTAAGAGTTCTGATGTCGTATCATGATTGAGGATCTTACGATCTTTTGATGTTTCAAAGTTGTACTGTGCAATCAGGCTTTTCTGGACACTTTTTCCCCCTTGATCCTGATACAAGTTTTTTATTGCTTCACTATAATTATGTTGAATTTCTTCAAATCTTAAAGCACGATTATAGATTGCTACATAATAAATTTTACCCTTCCATGGTCGGCTACCATAGACTTCATTTCCCAAAACAAGCCTGCAGGATGGGGACCAATTACTGAAGTGACCTTGTGGAGTCTTCTCCTGAGCCTTTTCTTTGCCATTCACATAGACAGTTTGAAGGGAAAAATCATAGCTAACTGCAATATGCTGGATTTCATAGTTAGACGGCAGTGCAAAAATTCTGATCCGTAACACTCAAAAGAAAAATTATTTTTTT
>CAYOID010000117.1:0-7477 GCA_964403955.1 uncultured Desulfohalobiaceae bacterium
GAGTATGCGCGACGGTGATGCTGATTCTCTTTTCTCCAGGCAGGCCCTGGAGGAGATTTTTCCCCCGGAAAGAGCGGATCAGTTCTTTGAGGCCCTGTTTGGGGACAGCTCCGAGGGTTCGTTCGACATCGGCCTCACCTTTGTGGCCCGAAAGGGAGAGGTTCTGGAACTTGAGTTCCAGCTCAGGGAGCGGCCCGGCAAGTGTCTGGCCTGCAATCTGACCTATGGGCTGCCTCAGGTTTTTTCCCGCCATCCGGTCATCGATGTGCCCGGGGTTGTGCAGCAGGCGACCAGCCGGGTGAACGGGTCCAGGGTCAGGACCTGGGAACTGGGCAGGACCAAAGAGGTCTCCAAAGACCTGCACGTCATCCCTTTGACCATCACCCTGGATCAGGACTGAGCAAAACGCAGGCCGCACAGGTCTTCGATCTCTTCCCTGGCGGGAAGGGATTCCTGGGCTCCTCGCCTGGTGGTGCACAGGGCCCCGGCTGCAGTGGCCAGGCGGGTCGCTTTCGAGAGCGGCAGGCCTGCTGCCAGCCCTGCGGCCAGAGCCCCGTTGAAAGCGTCGCCTGCAGCCACCGTGTCCATGGGCTGAACCGGATACGAGGGCAAGTGCTCTGTTTTGTCCCGCCTGACCAGAAGCACCCCTTCAGCTCCCATGGTCATCAGGACGGCCTGCATCCCCCGGGAGAGCAGCCTGAGCAGGCCGTCCTGGATTGCAAGCTGCGATCCGGGATCAGCCCCTGTCAGTCCTGCAGCTTCGCTCTGATTCGGGGTCAGGATGTCTGTGGCTGCCAGGATGCGGTCGGTCAGGGGGACGAATGGGGCCGGATTGAGAATGGTGGTCATACCTTGTGCCTTGGCCAGCTCCAGCCCAGAGGTCACGGTCTCCAGCGGGATCTCCAGCTGGGTGAGCAGAATGGAGCCTGGTGTGAAGAGATCCCTGGAGCTGCGCACGTCTTCAGGACTGAGATGACCGTTGCTCCCCGGGACCACAACGATCTGATTGGCTCCGCTTTGGTCCACAATGATCAAGGCCACCCCGGCTGGATGGTCCGGATCCCGGAAAATGCCCTGCTGCGGCAGGCCTGAGACGCTCAGGCGCTCGGCCAGGGCCCGGCCATGCGGGTCGTTTCCGATCCTGGCGATCAGAAAGGTCTCCAGGCCGCAGTTCAGAGCAGCCAGGGCCTGGTTGGCCCCTTTGCCTCCGAAAAAGACCTCAAAGCGTCCGTTGCCCACTGTCTCCCCCGGCCCGGGCAGGCGAGGGGCATGGACCGTGAAATCGGAATTGGCGCTTCCCAGGACCACGACCCGTTTCATGGCATTCTCTCCAGAAACATGGTCAAGGCCCTGCGGCTGTCCACCTCTGTGCAGACCTCGAGGTTGGGAGGATTTTTCCAGTCCTGGCCGATCGGCCTGCGATCGGCCAGAGTCATGCCTGTGGTTGTCCTGCCCTCTGTTTCCACAACCACGTGCAGGGCCTGGGTCACCACCAGCTTTGGCTCCAGACAGGTCAGAACCGCCAGCGGGTCGTGCAGGGGCATGGATGCCACACCCTCAAGCTCGTGCATGGAATCCAGCAAGCGGTCTGTCCAGGCCTGGACACATCGGCTGACCTCCGACCCCTTCTCCCTGACCAGGCCTTCAATGGCCCGGCGGTCCAGTCGGACTTGCCTGGTGATGTCCAGGCCTACGGCCGTAATCGGGATGCCGGAGTTGAAAACAACCTCGGCTGCGTCCGGATCGGCAAAGATGTTGAACTCCGCCGCCGGGGTGATGTTTCCGGGACCGCAATAGGCCCCGCCCATCATGACCAGCTGTTTGGTCTGCCTGAAGAGGCCTGGGTTTCGGTCCCTGGCCAGGGCCAGATTGGTCAGGGGACCAAGGGAGATGATGGTCAGCGGTTCCGGCGAGGAGCCCAGCTGGTGCAGGATTTCGTCAGCCCCGTCGCGGCCGGACAGGACCAGCCCGGAACTCCGAGGTTCTTGTTTTGAGGCGGATGACCGGCTGTCCCCCAATCCGTCCAGACCATGGATGTGACTGGCCGGGAAGGGCTTTCTGACCAGGGGCTTTGCCGCTCCTCTGGCCAGGACCGGGCAGGGTCCGGGCAGCAGGTTCAGGACGGTGACAAGGTTCCTGGTGGCCGTGTCCACATCCACATTCCCGCAGACCGTGGTCACAGCCGCCACATCGAGCTCGGGCGAGTTCAGGGCCAGGATAAGGGCCAGGGCATCGTCGATGCCCGGGTCGGTGTCGATGATCACCCGCTGAGCCATATCTGCCCCTCCCATCGTTTTTCCTGGAACTTTTTGATCCCTCTGGTTCCTGGTGTGAAACGCGATTTCACAAGCACAGAAAATCCACATTCTTCGTCGATGAATCTCAAATTCAGTCTAGCCTGATTCAAGGGGCAATTCAATGCCCGGCCAAAAACAGAGACAGCTCCCGCGAATCAGGCTGCGCTGCAGAGAGCTTTTGCAGTGTTACGCATCTCAAAAAAATATGTTGAAAGTTACAAAAAAAGTTGCTAAGTCCACCCGAACGGAGGCCGTGATGAAGAGCGCGATATCAGCAGCTGTGGTGGCCGGTCTGGTCCTGGTGCTGGTCACTCCAGGAATGTCCAGGGTGGTGAGCAAAGACAGCACCAATGACGGCCATATTGACCAAAAAGCCCTTTTTCGGAACGGCGAACTGGTGCTTCTGGAGGTGGACAGCAACGCCGACCAGATATTTGACCGCAAACAGCACTATGAGCAGGGAGAGCTTTCCCGGGTGGAGCGGGACACCGACCAGGACGGGTTCTGGGAAACCGTGGATGTCTATGAAAAAGGTCGGCGGGCAAAGCAAACCGTCTACTCTGCAGCCGGCAAGGTGCGGCAGGTGAGCACGTTTGATTCCCAGGGCCGACCTCTTGAAATCCGCAAGGACAGCACCGGGGATCACGTTCTGGACACTGTGTACGCCTACCGGCAGGGAAAGCTGCACACAATGGTCAAAGACGTCGACAGCAACGGGATCTGGGAAAGTTGCCGCCGCTTTGACCAGGGAATGCTGACTCAGGTTTTGAGAGATGAGAACCAGGACGGAAAACCGGAAACGATTGTCTGGTACACCCCCCAGGGAGTGCCGGAAAAGAGCGAGCACGACCTTGACGAGGACGGCGTTCGGGAAACTTTTCGCCTGTATGCCCGGGGCAACCTGCACAGGCAGGAGACCCAGGACCCAGAAAGCGGAGCCATACGTCAAGTGACGCTCTTTGCAGAGGGAGAGCCTCAAGAGCTTCAAAAGGACACCACCGGAGACGGCCGTTTCGATTCCCTGACCTGGTTCACGAAGGGCCGACCAGCCAAGCAGAAGAAAGATACCAATGCCAACGGCCGGCATGACACGTTGCTTCTGTTCAATGCCCAGGGCGAGGTCCGGGAAATGCGGGAAGACACCAACCACAACGGACATCACGACCGGATCGTTTTCATGGACGGAGGCGAGGTGCAGCGGGAGAGACTGGATACTGATCACGATCAGTTCTTCGAAACCAGGATCACCTATTCCAATGGAACCAGGAAACAGATGACCAAGGATGACAACAAGGATAAAAACCCGGACACGATCATCGAGTACAACGCGCAGGGCGAGCGGGTGAAGCTGAGCACGGACGCCAATGAGGATCAGGTCATGGATACCTGGCAGGTCTATGCAAAGGGCCGGCTGGTGCGCCTGGAAAAAGACGAGAAAGGGGACGGCCAGGTGGATCTCAAGGTTGAATATACAGACGGAGAAAAGGACAGATTGCTGCGGGATCAGGACGGGGACGGGCATTTTGAGACCGTCCAGCTCTATCGGGTCAAGGACTGGGATCTGGTTATTGAACAGGACCGGGACGGGAACGACCGCCCTGAGGCCAGACTCATGTACACCGAAGGCAGGCTCCGGCAAAAGGAGATGTATGACCCGCAGGGAGACATCCAATTCATCGAGTACTTCGATGAGCAGGGAAACCTCTGCCGAAGCCGGGAACGGGAAGACCAGGGCCTGTCCCTGACCTGGATCTACAATACAAAGGGTCAGGCGGTGCAAGCCAGGCGGGACAAGAATCTGGACGGGACGGACGAGGTGTTCTTTTTTTACCACAACGGCACCCTGCGCAGGGTGGAAGAAGACTCGAACGGTGACGGGAACGTAGATGTCTGGGAATACTACGATCAGAGTGAGGCCCTGATCCGCAAGGTGCAGGATCTGGATTTTGACGGAGATCCGGACCTGGAAAAGTAAGAGAGGAGAACCATGTTTGAGTTTTTAGCCAAGGGTGGAGTCCTCATCTACCCCATTTTAGGCTGTCTGGTCCTGGTCGCGGCCATTTTCTGCGAACGTCTGATCCGCTTCGCCCTGATGCGCAGCCGGGGCAGCGGGCTGGCTGAAAAAGTGGCCCAGACCTTGAAGACCAAAGGGGTGAACGAGGCCAGGGAGGCTGCAAGCTCCAGCAAATCCCCCATGGGGCGGGTGCTGACCAAGGCCCTGGAGGTCCGGGACAAGGACCGGGACATGCTGGAGACGGTCTTGACCAGCGCCACTGATGAGGAGGTCCGGGGCCTGTCCTCATACATGCAGCTCCTGGCCACCATCGGGAACATCGCCCCCCTGCTCGGCCTGCTGGGTACCGTGATCGGGATGATCAAGGCCTTTATGGTCATTCAGGAGATGGGAGGCAAGGTCAATGCCTCGGTCCTGGCCGGGGGGATCTGGGAGGCCATGCTGACCACGGCCGTAGGCCTGTCCGTGGCCCTGCCGGCCATGCTGGCCCACGGATATCTGAGTTCCCAGGTGGATCGCTACGAGGCCAGGCTGCAGCAGGGTGCGGTCACCTTCCTTAAAGCCCTGAGCAAGCATTGAAGGGGGCACTCATGGGCATGCACTTTGCCAAGAGACCAAAGCCCCGGATTCAGGCTCCGCTGACCTCCCTGATCGACATCGTGTTCATGCTTTTGATCTATTTTCTGCTGACCACAAACTTCATGGTCGATGAAGCCATCAAGGTCCAGCTGCCCAAGGCCGACGCCTCCTCGCCACAGGTGCACAAGGAGCTTGTGGTCACTGTTGACGCCCAGGGACAGACCTGGGTGGGCCAGGACAGAGTCCCTGAGAAAGAGCTCTTCACAGCGATCAAGACCGCCCTGGTTCAACGCCAGCGTAAGTGGGTGATCATCAAGGCCGACCGCAGCCTGGTCCTGAACAAGGCCGTCCGGGTCATGGACATTGTCAAGGCCGCAGGAGCGGACAAGATGTCTTTGTCCACGGAAAAGCACGGTGAGCTGGTCCAGTGAGATCTCAACGCATCAATCCCCTGTTCTGGTGCCTGGTCCTGGCCTTTTCCGGAGTCGTATGCGCTTTTGTGGCCTTTGGCCCTGATCCCGGCCCCCAGGTGCGTGGGGTGATCGAAATAGACATGGACAGCGGACCCGACCGTTCCACCCGGAACATTCCCCGCCCAAGACACAGGCAGGAGCAGATCCAGCCTGTGGATGCCCAGCCAGTGCAGGCTGCTGCTGCGCCGCCGCTGGAGCACAGCGTTGAGTATACCGCTCCGGACATCGGTCCTTTGAAGCCGATGGCCAAGGTTTCGAATCCGGAAACGCCTTCCACCGACGCGTCCCTGTCCGGGGTGTCCACAAGCGCCTCCGCCGCCGCTGCCGGGTTCATGACTGAAAAGGACTACTTCCAACTGGTCAAGATGCGCATCGAGGCCCTGAAAACGTACCCGGAGCAGGCTCGAAAGCGCAATCAGCAGGGCCTGGCGGTGATCGAGTTCGAGCTGGGAAAAAAAGGGCAAGTATCACAGGTCCGCGTTCACAAGAGTTCAGGCAGCAAGGTCCTGGACCGGGCAGCCCTCCAGGCCGTGCACAAGGCAGCTCCCCTGCCCCGGGCGCCGCACGGAATATTTGACTTTCCGGTGCGCATGCGCATCGGAGTGTCCTTTGAGCTGACGTAAAAAGAATGCCCCGAGCTCTCTTGAGCTCGGGGCATTCTTTTTACCATCATTTTAAATGTCCAACACAGGAGGTCGTTCATGATCAGGAAGGCTGGATTTGTCTTTGCGTGGTGCCTGCTGTCAGGAATTCTGGCCGGCCAGGCCATGGCTGTCAGCTCTGATTACACCTCTGCTTTTGATCTTGGCCGTTACGTGGCTGTTCAGGCTGCCTCAGCCCTGGATGAGAACTGGAAGGCAGGAGAGTGCATTGTTCTGAGCAACGCAGGCTATGTCCGGCCGGATGGCCGGTCAACGCAGGGGTGCTTGGACGGAGTTGCTGAGATCACCCATTCCAGTGTTGGCCGGTCCACCCTGATCACTTTGCAGTCCAGGTTCGACCAGCCGCTGTGGTTCGCTTTCTACGACCGGTTCAGCGGCCGCTGTGCCTATTTCGAGCTCCAGGCCGAGCTGGCCGGCAAGGCCCTGGCCGGACATCAGGCTCTGGATAAGAAGCTCTTTTCCAGGTCCGATATAGCCAGGATCGACGCCGAGGCCCTGTTTGCAGAGCCGGAGGCCTTCAAGGCCAGGTGCAGGCAGGGGCTGTTCGGACAGAACGTCTTCCGGGTGGTCACCGTGGCCAATGCAGCGGACCGGGACTGCCCGGAACAGGCCCTCAAGGCCATGCAGGTCCATGACCACTACTGCCCCGGGGTGACCTCAGGGATCATGCTGGCCGGCTTTGTCCAGGAGCACCTCCTCAAAGGCTCTTCTCAGGCCAGCTGCTTTGTCCTCTCCCTCAATCCCTGGTGCAAGGAGGACGCCCTGACCACCTTGCTCAACGCCACGCCTGGCAAGCGCTCCTACGGTGTGGTCTACCCCGGAAAAGGGGAGGTGGAAACATGGCCGGAGCCCATGAACAAGGTCTCCACTGCGGTTTTTGTCAGGAAGGAAACAGACAAGGCCTGGCATGGGTGGCTGCTGAGCTTCGACTTTGACAAGGCCAGATCCATGCAGGACCTGCCCAGGTTCGATTTCCCGGTCCTGGACAAGCTGGCCTCGGACCTGTGGTTCCTGGACAAGCTGGACAGCCCGGAAGCATTCGTGTCTGTGGTCAAGGAAGTGGAGCTGGAGCAGGGGGTCTCCCCGAAGTCCTTCCTGCGGCCGGGAAGCGATCCGGTCAAGATGCTGGGTGAGTTGTAAGAGAGGACGGAGCGGGTCAGGGAGAGGTTGCCCACCTGGTCCCCTTCCCCGCTCCAGGCCCCGTTTCAGAGGGCATTTTGAGAATATGACCCTTTTCCCATGTGGTCAATGCCCTCTGGACGCACCTTCATCGCCATCAAAGAGAAGGAGGAAAAGATGCTGTACCGAGTGGTTTCCTTGATCTGCGTCTGGATGGCTGCGGCCATGCTGGTCTTTTGCCCCAGCCTGTTTGCCCAGGAACAATCACAAGACAGGGAGAGAATCTATGAGCTGGGTACGGTTCAAGTCCTGGAAGAGGGCACTGAAAAAAAG
>CAYOID010000118.1:0-7330 GCA_964403955.1 uncultured Desulfohalobiaceae bacterium
TCCGGAGACTGCGGCCAGGAGTGGCCAAAAGAGAGCCCGGCTTTGAGGCAGGTCAGACGGGGATCGGCAAATTTTTCCAGCTTGACCGCATCCTTGGACGTACACAGGATGCTGCTGCATCCCAGGGACGCGGCCCGATCGGCCATGAGCTCCCAGTCCTTTGAGGTGTAGCTGCGATGATCTGGAAAGCGCAGGTGTTCTTTGACCGGCCCACCGAAAAAAGCCCTGACCGAGGCTTCAAGGCTCTCTGGGCTGCCAACCCCGCTCACCAGCAGGCATTCGCGGGCGGAAAGGTGAGGAACCGGCGTGCGGTCCATGACCCTGATCGCTTCTTGAATGCGCGGGGAAAAGCAAAAGATGGGCTTGCCCAGGGGGATGAGTCGTGCCCTGATCTTTGGGAGCAGCTCAGAGACGTTGTCCGGATGGACATTGACCAAAAAGGCGTGGGCCCTGTCCAGGGCTCTCGGACCTTCCCGCCACGGACCGCCGGGGATGACCGCTGCCCAGTCACGGCCAAGGTCAGCCGGCCTGAGCAGGACCAGATCTATGTCTCGCCGGACTCCCACATGCTGAAACCCGTCATCCAGGACATAGACACCTGGATCGGCCCTGTCTGCGATCCATTGCCCGCCTCTTTTCCGTTTCGGATCGACCACAATGTGTGCTGTGCTTGGACAGGACCTGGCCAGCATCAGCGGTTCATCCCCAGCTTGCTGCACCGGGCTGTCCTGACTGACCCTGTAGGGGAGAAAAGGCGGCCTGGCCTTGTAACCCCTGGTCAGCAGGGCCGGAGTCAGACCCTGGTGCCAGCACCAGCTCAGGAGCCATTCGCACAACGGAGTCTTGCCGCTGCCGCCCCAGCTGATATTGCCCACAGAGATGCATGGGGCCGGAGGCCGCCATGAACGGAACCAGCCCTGCTCGTACAGGATGGTCCTGGCGGTCATCACTGCGGCATAGACAGCGCCCAACCCTTTCAATCCTGATCTCACACGTCTTCCACTTTCTGATGGATACAAAAAAAACGGGGTCAGGCAGGAGAGCGCCTCACTGCCTGCCCCCGTTTGACATCAACGGGCACGCTGCGGGTCATTCGCGCATCTGCCCCATGAATCGGAGCAGCATCAGGAAAAGGTTGATGAAGTCAAGGTAGAGGGTCAACGCCCCCAGGATGGTTCCCCGCCTGACTGCAGTGGAATCGTCAGAGGGGGCGGTTTCCCCCATGACCCGGAGCTTCTGGGTGTCATAGGCGGTCAGGCCGACAAAGACCAGGACCCCGATCCCGCTGACTGCAAAATCCAGCATGGGACTGCGCAGAAAGATGTTCACCACTGAGGCCAGGATGATGCCGATCAGCCCCATGAACAAAAAGCTGCCCCAGGAGGTCAGATCCTTTTTGGTGGTCATGCCGTAGACACTCATGGCTACGAACATTCCGCTGCAGACCACAAAGGTGCTGAAGATGGAGGCAGCCGTGTACACGGTCAGGATGGCTGCCAGGGTCACCCCGTTCAGTCCGCTGTAGAGCAGGAACAGTCCCGTGGCCGTTCCAGCGGACATGCGTCTGATCCCGGCGCTCACTGCAATCACCAGGCCCAGCTCTGCCACGATGAGGAGCATAAGGACCATGGTGTTGCCAAAGACGAACTCCATCAGAGCCTGGCTGGTCGAGGTCATATAAGCCGCTGCCGCGGTCAGGCCGAGACCTGCGGCCATCCATTGGTACACCCCGCGCATGAAGGCATTCAGGACCTCCGTTTTGACATGGGTTGTGCTCATCTGCCGATATTCACTCATCTCGCTACTCCTTGGCTCATACGTCCATGTGTTGATGGGCTGCTGTCTTGATTTCGTTCTTTAAATCACAACCGTGATCTGAAGCCAAAAATTGTATATGTTCGTCATTTGTGAAGTCAAGGCCTCGACCCCGGCATCTCCAGGTCGGGCATGCCTTGACAATGCCGGATCAGGACACATGATTTTACACATCCAGTTGAGCCTGGAGGTCGTTGTTGCTTGTTCGGAAAAGCGACCTGCCGTGGGCTTTCCCGGAACCTGAACACGAATTCCATATTTGCACCAGGAGGAGGAATCTATGATCCTGTACGAATTCATTTGCCAGCAGTGCAAGAACGAGTTTGAAGAACTGGTCACCTCTCAGGAGCTGAAGCAGTCCATCACCTGTCCACAATGCGGCAGCCACGACGTCAAGAGGCTGGTCTCAGCCGTCAAAGCCCAAAGCGGGGGCGGCGAAGCCAGCTTCCCGGCAGGTGGGGGATGTGCGCCTGCTGCCGGGTTTTCCTGAGCCTCATAAACCGGTTCCAGTTAGGAACCCAAATAATGCAGCGCCCGCAGTTGACCCCGCCAGCTCCGGACTGTTAGGTCTTTTTTTCGGGCCGCGCCTCAATCCCTGTTGCCCACTGAACACGTGCAGCCTGAACCGCTAGCAGACCCTTTCAGACCCTTGCGGGAGAAACACCCCGGGCACCGCCCATGCGCGCCAACTTGCTCGAATATTCGCTGCCCCAGCTCAAGAGCTGTCTTCAGGACATGGGGGAACCTCCCTTCAGGGCCAAACAGATCTGGCAATGGACCTGGCAAAAGGGGTGCACTGATTTCTCCGAGATGACCAATCTCGGGCGGGAGCTCAGATCCTGCCTCACTGAGCGCTTCAGCCTGGACCGGCCTGCGGTCCGGGACTGCCTGTACAGCCAGGACGGGACCATCAAGTTTCTCCTGCGCCTGGCTGATGAGCGCATCATTGAAACTGTGCTCATCCCTGAAAGGGATCACTTCACCCTGTGCGTTTCTTCCCAGGTGGGGTGCCCCCTGGGCTGCGCTTTTTGCAGTACCGGACGCATGGGTTTTGAGCGCAATTTGACCCCGGGGGAAATCTTGGGCCAGGTGCTCGCGGCCAGAGAACACCTGCAGGAGACCGGCAATCCTCTGCCCCTGCGAAACATCGTGTTCATGGGCATGGGCGAGCCCCTTCTGAACTGGCCGCAGGTCGAGCACAGCCTGAACATCATCAGGGATCCCCTGGGGCTGAACGTCTCCCATCGCAGGGTGACTGTCTCCACAGTGGGCGTGCCCGAAAACCTCCAGGAGTGTGCCCGGTCAGGACTGGCCTCCCTTGCGGTTTCACTGCACGCACCGACCCAGGCTTTGCGGGAAAGGCTCATGCCCAGGGCAGCCCGCTTGATGAGCATCTCCGACCTGGTGGCGGCATTGGAGGAGATCCCCTTGAAACCCCGCCAGAGGATCACCATCGAGTATATCCTGATCCGGGGAATCAACGATTCTGCCCAGCAGGCCAGGGACTTGCACCGGCTTATCTCCGGACTGAAATGCAAGATCAACCTGATTGCCTTCAATCCGGGAGAGGGTCTGAAGTTTCAGGCCCCGGTCAAGGAGGACATCCTCAAGTTCGAGCAGATTCTCTGGGACAAGGGGCACACCGTGATCTTGCGCAAAAGCAAGGGACAAGATATTCATGCGGCCTGCGGACAGCTGTACAGGAACCAGGCCCGAAAACAGCATGAGCACGAAGGAGAAAGGATACAGTCATGATCAAACCCGACTTTGCCAAGGGCCAGGGGCTCTTGCCGGCAATTGTCCAGGACGCCGACAGCAAGGAGGTCCTCATGCTGGCCTACATGAATGAACCTGCCTGGCAGGCCACCCTGGACACTGGAAAGGCCCATTTCTACAGCCGCAGCCGGGACAAGCTCTGGTGCAAAGGCGAAACATCCGGGCATTGTCAACAGATCAAGGCCATCCGGCTGGACTGTGATCAGGATACGGTCCTGCTCCTGGTGCACCAGATCGGAGGGGCCGCCTGCCACAAGGGATACCGGAGCTGCTTTTACACCGAGCTCTGCGAGACAGGGACCAGGGAATGCTCACCCAAAATTTTTGATCCCCAGGAGGTCTACTCATAAATGGCTGACTCTGAAGTCCTCAAGCTTGGAATCCCCAAGGGATCCCTCCAGGATTCCACAATCAAGCTCTTTGCCAAATCCGGCTGGAAGATTCGCCTGCATCACCGCAACTACTTTCCCGAGATCAACGACCCGGACATCAACTGCAGCCTCTGCAGGGCCCAGGAAATGCCTGTCTATGTGGAGGACGGCACCCTGGACGTGGGATTGACGGGCAAGGACTGGATCCTGGAAAACGAATCCGACGTGGTCGGTGTTTCTGAGCTGGTGTACTCCAAGACCAGCAACCGCCCGGCCCGATGGGTCCTGGCCGTGGCCGGAGACTCGCCCTACAAGCGCCCGGAAGATCTGGCCGGGAAAAAAATCGCCACCGAGCTGGAAAATTTCACCAGGAACTACTTTCACAACGCCGACATCCCTGTGGATGTGGAGTTTTCCTGGGGGGCCACCGAGGCCAAGGTGGTCTCAGGCCTGGCCGACGCCATTGTCGAAGTCACGGAGACCGGCACGACTATCAGGGCCCACGGGCTGAAGATCATTGCCGAGATGCTGGTTACCTCGACCCAGCTCATCGCCAACAGAAAGGCCTGGGAGAATCCCTGGAAACGACAGAAGATCGAGCAGATGAACACTCTCCTGCAGGGAGCGCTCCGGGCCGAGAACCTGGTCGGCCTGAAGATGAACGTGCATGAAGACAATCTGGATACCTTGATCGATCTGCTCCCGAGCCTGACCTCTCCGACTGTGGCCCATCTTCACCAGCCGGGCTGGCTGTCCATTGAAATCGTGGTCGAGGAATCCATTGTCAGGGACCTGGTGCCCAAGCTTCAATCCATCGAAGTGGAAGGCATCATCGAGTATCCGCTGAACAAGGTCATCTGATGTCAGCTTTGCCAAGAACAAAGCTGACCCATACCTCAACCCAGGAGCGACGTCTGATGGTCCGTGGATCACACCGTTTCATAGGATATTCTCTGGCCCTTGCGGCCCTGGGCCTGCTCCTGGGCTGCGCCCACACTGGCCAGCACCGGCCTGCCTCCAAGGAGGTCCAGGCCAGGATGGACCTTTCCACCTCCTACCTGTCCAAAGACCAGCCCAGGCAGAGCCTGCAGGAGCTGCTGGCCGTCAAAGACCAGGCCCGCAAGGTCCACAAGTACCATTTTCTGCTGGGGACAACCTATCAGCAGCTCAATCACCTCCAGCTGGCCAAAGAGCATTTTGTCCTGGCCACAGAGCTGGACCCGGAGTACGGGGAGGGCTGGAACAGTCTGGGCCAGGTCTTCATCAGCCTGGACAAGCCCGCAATGGCCAGGCAGTCTTTTGAAAAGGCCCTGTCCATCCCGACCTACCTCACTCCTGAATTTCCCTCCTACAACCTGGCCCTGCTGCACCGGAAGCAGTCCAGACCTGACCAGGCCAGGGAGTATGCCCAGAGGGCTCTCGATGAAAACTGGCGTTTTCTTCCGGCCTATGAGCTGCTGGCTGATATGGCTGCAGCAGAGGGCAACATCCAGCAGGCTGCAACCTGGCTGAAACAAGGTGTGGACGCCAATCCGGACAGTGTCCGGCTCATGGTCCAGCTGGCTGAAAACCAACTCAGACTGGGACAGCATGCCAAAGCCAGATACTGGTTCTCCAGAATTCTCTCCCTGCAGCCGGAATCCCAGGCTGCCCAAGTGGCCAGAGATTACCTGGATATCCTCCCAGAATGAGGCGCCCTCAAGTCTGAGAGCATCCCCGGCTCTCCGAGTACTGGGAGTCAACCCCTGGATTGAAGATTTCGCAGCCTACAACCTCTGGGCCCGGCCGGCCGGGCTCCTGGCCTGCCTGGGCATACTCCGCAGCTTTGGGGCCCAGACTGCGCTTCTGGATTGCCTGCACCAGACCTGGTCCGACATCCCCTGGCCCGGGCAACGCGCTTACGGTCATGGTCCTCTGCCCAAGAGCCCCTTGCCTGCGCCCCCCGGCCTGGAGCGTGTCCCCCGGAGATTCAGCCGCTACGGACTGCCTTTTCAGGCTGTCTCCCAGGCCCTGAGCAGCCTCGACCCTCCGGATGCCGTCCTCATGACCACCGCCATGACCTATTGGTATCCCGGGGCGTTGACCATGGCCAGATTGATCCGGGAACGCTGGCCGCAGACTCCGATCATCCTGGGCGGGACCTATGCCAGCCTGTGCCCGGACCACGCTACAGCCCAGGATGCCTTCGACCTGGTCATATCAGGGCCCTTGGAGAGGTCTGACAACTGGTCAGCCTTCTGGACCCTGTTCAACGCGTCCCCGCCTCAGCAGCCGGACCCGGCCGAGCTCTCCCTGGCCCTGGACAGCTACCAGGCCCCGGGGTATTCCATCATTCTCGGCTCCAGAGGGTGCCCGTTCAACTGCGCCTACTGCGCCAACAAAGCCCTGCACCCCGCTTTTGAGCAGCGTCCCGGGCCCAGGGTCATTGCTGAAGTCAGATCCGAGCTAACCCGAGGTGTTCGAGACTTTGCCTTTTACGACGATGCATTGCTGATCCAGCCGGAAACATGGCTCTTGCCGCTTCTTCACGAACTCACCCACCAGCAGCAGCCAGTCCGGCTGCACACGCCCAACGCCCTGCATGTCAGCCGGCTCAACCCAGCGATATGCAAACTCCTGCACAGGGCTGGACTGACCACGGTCCGTTTGGGGCTGGAAAGCGCGGATTTCGAGAACAGGCTGGACGCCAAGCTGTCACGGGAGCAATGGGCAGAGGGGGTGCACAATCTCCGCCAGGCCGGGTTCACGAGCGATCAGCTTGGGGCCTACATCCTGTTCGGGCTCCCAGGGCAGCGGGACCAAGAGATCAAGCAGGCCATCAGACTGGCGAAGGCCTCCGGGGTCAGGCCTCACCTGGCTCAGTACTCGCCGATTCCAGGCAGCGCCCTTTTTGAAAGCGCCCTGAAACACTCTGACTACCCCCTGGAGGCCGACCCCATCTTTCAGAACAACTCCATTTGGCCCTGTGTCCCAGGAGGCTTTTCCTGGGAGGCGGACCGCTCCTGGAAGGCCTTTCTCAGATCCGGGACCGGTTGAACCGGTCTCGTCCAGACCCCAATCCGGTTTCAAGTCAGCTTTGCCTGTGGCCGCAGGGACGCCCAGTTTGATCAAGGAAGAAACTCTGTCACGTACTATAAAAGATTGCTTCACTTCGTTCGCAATGACGAGCCAAAGATCTTCTCCATAGCTGATCTACCCGTCATTGCGAGGCGTCTTCGACGAAGCAATCTCAAGGATTTATAGTGAGTTTCATACGAGCCCTGCCTCTGGCCTGGTCTTTACCAACACAGGGGACAGGGGGGTCGAAGAAAGGTTTTTTAACCACCCGCTCCCGAGGGTCGCTTGATGAAGAGGATAAAGGCATGGAT
>CAYOID010000119.1:0-7177 GCA_964403955.1 uncultured Desulfohalobiaceae bacterium
AAGCGACCATCGGGAGCGGGCGGTTAAAACTTCTTGAAACTCTTTCTTCGACCCCGCTGTCCTACGTGTGGGTAAAGACCAGTTCTCCGGCGGGGCCTCCCTGGGGCTTCCCCCGGGGTCCGGGGGACTTCCCTCAGCGACAACTCCCCTGACACATGGGAAAAGTTTCTGCTTTCGGGATCAAACTGGCTGTATGCAGCCGACACTTTCTGCTCAAAAGTGAAGAAATGTGGTTCTTCATTTCAAACCCAAATATTTCAGCTTTGCCAGAGGCAAATCTGAAAAGGAGGTTTCTGCCATGAAGTCGCCAGCCAGCTGGAGCATCCAGCAGCTCATTTCCCCTCAGTACCCTATGGTCGGGGTCATGAAAAACGAGGACGGTTCGGAGACCCGGTCTCTGGTGCACATGTGGGCCCTGGTGGAGGATGACCAGGGGTCGAGAAGCGTGGCCGGCATCCACATCCCTGACGGCTGCACCCCTGTCATCTTCGAGAGCCTGGACCGTTTTTCCGGCTACCACGCACCGGACCCCGGGGAAACCTTTTAAATTTCCAGCCTGCCAGTGGCAGGCTGGAAATTTAACTTTTTGATTTTCATGAAAAAAAGGGTTGCGGCAATGCCGCAACCCTTGATGTGCGAATGGGGTGGGTGAGGCGACTTGAACGCCCGGCCACTTGGGCCACAACCAAGTGCTCTGCCAACTGAGCTACACCCACCGCATGAACGTAAAACATAAATAATGTTCAATCTGAGGTCAAGTGTCTATGGATAAACTGGTTATTGAAGGCGGCTCGCCTCTCCAGGGAGAGATCCAGGTCAGCGGGTCCAAGAATGCCGCCCTGCCCATTCTTCTGGCCTGCATGCTGGTCCCTGAAGAGGTCGCCCTGACAAACATCCCCAACCTCAAGGACATCCACACCACCATCAGGCTTCTGGACCTGCTCGGATGTGAAACGCAGTGGACCGATCATGCGGTCAAGGTCAAAGCCGGAAACGAACTCCACCCCGAGGCCCCCTACGACCTGGTCCGGACCATGCGGGCCTCGGTCCTCTGCCTGGGTCCGCTCCTGTCCCGCCTGGGCGAGGCCAAGGTGGCCCTGCCCGGGGGCTGCGCCATTGGCAGCCGGCCTGTGGACCTGCATCTCCGAGGCCTGGAGAAGATGGGGGCCCATTTCGATCTGGAATCGGGCTACATCCACGGGACCTGTACCCGGCTCAAAGGGGCCAGGATCACCTTTGACTTTCCCACTGTGGGAGGAACCGAAAACCTGCTCATGGCAGCAGTCCTGGCCAAGGGTGAGACCATCCTGGAAAACGCGGCCCGGGAGCCGGAAGTCCAGGATCTGGCCAATTTTCTGAACACCTGCGGAGCCAGAATCGAAGGTCATGGGACGAGCGTCATCCGCATCCAGGGGGTGGACTCCCTCCAGGGCCGACCCTACAAGGTCATGTCGGACCGGATCGAGGCCGGGACCTACATGGTGGCCTCGGCCATCACCCGCGGGGGGGTGACCATCAGGAATTTTCCAGCCCAATCTCTGGAAGCGGTCGTCGACAAGCTCCAAGAGGCCGGGGTTGCAGTCCGGATCACGCAGGATGAGGCCCTGGTAGAGCCCAATGGCCCGCTGCAGGGCGTGGACGTGGTCACCCAGCCCTACCCGGGATTTCCCACTGACATGCAGGCCCAGTTCATGGCCCTGATGTGCGTGGCCCAAGGGTCCGGCTCAATCCGGGAGACCATATTCGAGAATCGTTTCATGCACGCCATGGAGCTGATGCGCCTCGGGGGCAGGATCAAGATCCGCGGGGAGCTGGCCATGATCCGGGGCGGACAGAACCTCATCGGGGCCACGGTCATGGCCTCCGACCTGCGGGCCAGCGCTTCCCTGGTCCTGGCCGGCCTGGTGGCTGAAGGTCGGACCGAGGTCCGGCGCATCTACCATCTGGACCGGGGCTACGAGCAGATGGAAAAGAAGCTGGCCGGGGTCGGGGCCAGGATCTGGCGGGAGAAGGAGTGATTCAAAGCTTCTGGTCGGACCAGAAGCTTTGATTATTTGAATGTGCAGAAGACGGGCCTGGATACCTGCCTGCGCAGGAATGACGGAAAAAGGCGGGCCAGAATAATTCTGGTCCGCCTTTATGCGTTTTTTTCAGCAATTGCGTCGAGCTAGAACATGTAGCTCACTGTCAGGCCATATCCCCAGATCTCGCCTTCGGCATCCGTGGACACTGAGGCCTGATCAGAATAAGAATGATTGAGGTTTGTGCTCTCGCCTCCGATCTGCCTGTCCTTCTCGGTTATGGTGTACTGGACCACACCGTCAACGATCCAGGACTGGCCCAGATTGAGCCCGAAGCCCAGGGAATAGGTCTTTTTGTCTGCATCCGCCCAGGTGACGTCAAACGTGTCGTCCGGAATCGGGGTGGGATCGTAGAAGTAGCCGCCCCGCAAGGTCAGGATGTCCGTGGCCTTCCATTCCACGCCGAACCTGACCTGCTTGGTGTCCTCCCAGTCACGCTCATGGACCAGCTCGTTATTGGCAGTGAGCCTGTCGGCAAGCAGAAACTGCAGTCCCGGGTCCAGGGTATCAGTGATCTTGACGGTCTGTTTTTTCACGGTGCTCCAGTTGGTCCAGACGAGATCGGCCTCCAGGGAGATTCTCGCATGGGGCTGATACCGGACCCCCACCTGGACCTGGTCCGGATGATCGACGTTGTCCATGGAGATATCGTATTTCCAATCCTCTATCGCAGGAATTGTGCCCTGAGACAGGCCAAACAAGGCTGTATTGATTTCATCACGCCCGGTCTTGAATTCCAGGTCCCCGTCAAACTCCGTGTCTGTTTTGCTCCGATAGGTCAGCCCGACCGTGACAGAATCTATGGGCTTGTACATCAATCCTACATTGACGGAGTAGTTGAAGCTGTCTTCAAGCTCACCCTCGACATTGACCGGGGTGGGAACGCCCCCTGCCCCCTGGGTTGCCAGCTTGCTCAGCCCCCTGGACTGGTAGTAATGCCCGCATTCCGAACGCCCCAGGGAAACGCCGAGGCCCAGGGAAAACTTCTCATTGAACTGATAGGCGACTGTGGGAGTGGCCACCACCCTTTGATACCAGGACTCATACGAGTTGTATGCGCCAGGTTCTTCATCCAGATTGCCCACCTGATTCTTGTCCCACTCCAGGTGCAGCCCGAACGGCACATAGGCTGCCAGGCCAACGGACCATTTCTCATTGATGGGCATGGCAAAGCCAAGATGCGGGACGTACAGATTGGGTGAGTCGTCATAAAAACTGGTCGAGCCAATGTTCCCATACTCCGGATCAGTGACTTCGTAGTCCTTGGCTTTCAATTGGGGGTCAATGACCATCAAGCCGGCAGAAGCCATGGCCCTGTCCAACTGGGTCAAGCCGGCCGGATTGTAATACGCGGCATAGGGATCATCAGCATAGGCCGCGTACGCACCGCCCAGAGCAGTGGCTTTTGACCCGATCCCGTAGGTGTCCACATTCCCGGCCCAGGCATTGCCCCCGATGAACAGACCAACAACGAGCATCACAAGAACCTTCCTCATCGTCCTTCCTCCTTTGACACGGTTGGTGAATTTGCCCTTTGCCTTTCATCTCCTTTTGAACGCTGAACTTGAGAGAGTGGGCCTTGTTCGACCCTATGGTAAAACCGCTCTACCGAACGGCCGATAGATAAAAAGAGACACGTGGCGTACATCCTCACAAGCAACAGGAAGCAAAACTGTGTTCAGGTCCGAGTCAAAGCCTTGAGCGAACTTCCCGTAATACTTAAGCGAAATTTATGCCAAATGCAACTCAAACAGGCAAGACAATACAATGGTCAACGATTTTAGAGTGTTACCTCTGATCAGATCAACCCAGAGCGTCACTTTTGATCATGTCTGATCGTGATTTCTTGACATTTCCCGTCAGCGCAGTCTCTGACTGCGCTGACTCTTTGGGTTTGAACTGAAGACGGAACCTCACTTTTGAGCAGGGTGTGTCATGACGTGCCGATGAGTCAAAAAATTCACAGGACTTTTTTGGTCCTCATCATTGAACCACTTGATTGACATGGCCTTGTTTATCCCATAAACCAAATTAAGGTCTTGGGAAGATGTCATAATCGTGTCCTTCGACTTCACAACTTGGGCTGCTTGGTTGATGTGATTGTGGCAAAACAGTGTTTATGGATGCTACCGGCGGATTTTGACAATTTTTTTAGGAGGTCTCGAAGAGGAGGACAAGAATTATTGGTTCTTGCGACCGGAAACCCGGAGTTCTTGAAAAGTTGAGTCATCACAAGGAGGAAGGGCATGAAAATGGGATGGTGCAAGACATTTGGGTGGGCAGGGGCAGTCTTTGTGGCCATGCTTTTGGTTGCAGGTTCGGCCATGGCCGGAGGGATCTCTCTTCTGGAATTCAGTGCCAAGGGGCTGGGGACCTCCTTTGCCGGAGGGGCTGCTTATGCAGAGGAGGCATCCACGGTCTTTTTCAACCCGGCAGGGCTCACACGGCTCAAGGCTCCAGAGGCCCAGGCCAATCTGCACGCTATCTTTATTCAGGCTGATTTTAAAGACCAGGGATCGACGAATGTAGGAGGAACCTCGCTGACCGGCAGCAACGATGACGGGGGAACAGAAGTTTTCGTCCCCAGCCTGTTTGCCAGCATGCCTGTCTCGGACCGGCTGGTTTTCGGTCTGGGAGTTCATTCTCCGTATGGGCTGGCCACGGATTATGACGATGATTGGGTGGGGCGCTACCATGCCACCAGTTCAGACTTGATCACCGTGAACATCAATCCCAGTGTTGGCGTGAAAGTGATGGACTGGTTGTCGCTGGGGTTCGGCCTGAGTGCGCAGTACATCGACGCCGACCTGCAAAATGAAGTCGATTTCGGCCTGGCGGCGGGATCTGCAGCTGAAGATTTGGGTGCCCCGGCCGGGACTGCTGTCGGGCTGTCCCAATCCTTTGACGGATCAGCCAAGATCACCGGTGATGACTGGGGCTTTGGCTTCAATGTTGGTGTCTTGCTGGAACCAACTGACAGCACCCGTTTCGGAATCCATTACCGATCGCAAATCAAACACTCCCTCGAGGGCGAAGCTGATTTCGACAGTGTCCCCACAGCAGCCGAGCTGTCACCGGTTCTTGGGCCTCAGCTTGGAACCGGCATTGCCAACGGCCTGGCTGCAACATTCAACGATCCGGACGTTGAATCGGACATCACCCTGCCAGCCACGCTCTCCTTCAGCGCCTACCATGCATTCAACGATCAGTGGGCCATCTTGGCTGATGTGACCTGGACTGACTACTCCCAGCTGGATGAGCTGCGCATCGAATTCGACAACACCCTGGAAGACAGCGTGACCACCCTGGACTGGGATGACACCTGGCGTTATTCGCTCGGGCTCAACTACAAGCCTACGCCCAACCTGGTCCTTCGCTGCGGGGCAGCCTATGACGAATCACCGGTCCCCAACAAAGAAGCCAGAACACCCCGCGTGCCTGACGATGACCGGTTCTGGCTCTCGGCCGGCCTGGGCTACACCTGGTTTGACCGCCTAACCGTGGATATCGGCTACGCCCACCTGTTTATTGGCGATACAGGCATCAACAAAAGCACGAATGACCCAGAAAACCAATCCCGGGGAAATGTTGTCGGTGAGTTCGATGCCGCGGCTGACATCGTCGGTCTCGAGGTCAGGTATGTCTTTTAAATTCAAAGGACCGATCTGATCTGACGTTCAACGGCGAGCCAGGTTCTCTGGCTCGCCGTTTTTGCCGAGCATTTCCGGTCCGTGGTCACGCCGTCCCCTGGCTGCTCATCCGGCTGATCTCCTGCTGGGCATACCCGAGCTCATTCAGAATCCTGGCCGTATCCTGGCCGAACCGGGCCGGCGGGGTCCGGAGCCTGCCCGGGGTCTGGCCCATCTTGATCCACACCCCGAGGTGATCCTGCCCGTGGCCGGTATCAGCCGTGCGCTGAACCGCCTGCCGTTCCATGAACAGGGGGTGCTCCATGGCCTCTTTGACCGTGCGGATCGGCTCCACGCAGGCGTCCAGGCCCTCCAAATCCTGTTCCCACTCCCGCAGCGTCTTGTGGGCGAAGAGATCACGGAAGTGATCGATGATCTCCTGCCGTCTGGCTTCATCATACTGCAGCGGACCGTATTCCGGGCACCCGAAGTGTTCGCAGAGCCTGGTCCAGAATTTGTTCTCCAGGGCCCCCATGGCAATGTATCGCTTATCCCTGGTCTCATAGGTGTTGTAAAAGGCATAGCGTTGGGACAGGAGGTCGTTTCCCCGCTGGGGCTCCCGGCCTGTCCTTTTCCGCAGGAACTGCACCAGGGGCAGAAGCCCCAGGACCGAGTCGGTCATGGAGATGTCGATGTGCTGCCCTTGACCTGTGACATCCCTGGCCCGCAGGGCCATGAGGATGCCGGCCACAGCGTTCAGGCCGCCCACAAGGTCGGCGAGCTGGATACCGGGAATGGACGGAGGTCTGTCCGCCTCGCCGATCAGGTCCAGGACCCCGGAGGCGGCCAGGTAGTTCACGTCGTGCCCGGCCCTGTCCCGGTAAGGTCCGGTCTGGCCGTATCCGGTGATGGAGCAGTAGATAATGGCTGGCTTGATCCGGCTGACGCTGGGATAGTCCACCCCCAGCCTCTCCACGACCCCGGGGCGAAACCCTTCGATGAGCACGTCGGCCTTGTCCACAAGTCTGAAGAAAGCCTCCTGCCCGGCCTGGCTCTTGAGGTTCAGGCTCATGTGCTCCTTGTTCCGGTAGACCGGGTCCAGAAAAAACTCATCGGCCTGGAACCTCTTGTCCTCCACAGCAATGACCCTGGCCCCGTGGTCAGCCAAAATCATGGAGCAGTACGGTCCCGGAAGCAGCCTGGAGAGATCGATCACGGTCAGCCCGGTCAGGGCTCCCTGATCCAGCATGTCTTCTCCTCTCGTATAAAATTTCAGAAGTAAGAACCCCTCAGCCTTCGGCAGCTCCCCGGACCCCTCAGTCCTTTGGACAGCTCCCCTTAGTAAAGGGGAGCACCCAGGGGAGCAGCAAGAGGAGCAACCGCGATATTTTCTGCCCTGATCAGACTGGCAGCTTCGAACCCAGAGCCGGTGACAGCATGAATGAGCTTTTACCTTTGACATCATGA
>CAYOID010000120.1:0-7052 GCA_964403955.1 uncultured Desulfohalobiaceae bacterium
GATAGCGGGAACACGCTGCCACATGTCCCAGGTCCGGAATCTGTTCAAAATCGTTCCTGTCCATCTTCAGTTCAAACCCAAATATTCAGCGCAGCCAAAGGCTGCGCTGACTGCTGACCGGCATACCACTTATGCGGCAAAAAAAGGGAACAGTGCCGTGAGCCCCTCTTTCTGGCTGAGGTCTGCTCACCTTCCCGGCACTGTTCCCTGTGCTGGCCTGTTCAGGGAGGAGCAGGTCTCAGATGTCGTAGTAGAGCATGAACTCATATGGATGGGGCCGCAGCCTGACCGGATCCACCTCGCTTTCCCGCTTGTAGGCGATCCAGGCCTCAATCACGTCTTCAGTGAACACGTCGCCCTTGAGCAGGAACTCATGATCTTTCTCCAGGGCAGCCAGGGCTTCATCCAGAGATCCGGGGGTGGAAGGGACGTCCTTGAGCTCTTCCGGACTCAGGGAGTAGATGTCCTTGTCCAGGGCATCCCCGGGATCGATGCGGTTCTCGATCCCGTCCAGGGCAGCCATGAGCAAAGCGCTGAAGGCCATGTACCCGTTGCAGGACGGATCCGGAAAGCGGATCTCGATCCGCTTGGCCTTGGGAGATGCCGAGTACATCGGGATCCGCAGGGCCGCACTCCGGTTGCGGCTGGAGTAGGCCAGGTTGACCGGGGCTTCGTATCCCGGAACCAGTCGCTTGTAGGAGTTCGTGGTCGGGTTTGTCAGAGCACAGAGCGCTGCGGCGTGCTTGAGCACACCGCCAATGGCGTGCATGGCCGACTCGCTGAGCCCGGCATACTGATCGCCGGCAAAGGTCGGATCCCCGTTTTTCCAGATCGACAGGTGGGTGTGCATGCCGGAGCCGTTGTCCCCGAAAAGGGGTTTGGGCATGAAGGTCACTGTCTTGCCATGCAACCGGGCCACGTTCTTGATGATGTACTTGAACCACATCAACTGGTCGCCCATCTTGACCAGGGGGGCAAAGCGCATATCAATCTCAGCCTGGCCGGCCGTGGCCACCTCGTGGTGCTGACATTCCACACGGATGCCCACCTTCTGCATGGCCAGGACCATCTCGTTCCGGAGGTCGTTCTGGGAGTCCGTGGGCGGAACTGGGAAATAGCCTTCCTTGTGCCTGGGCTTGTATCCCAGGTTCGGGTTCTCTTCCCGGCCTGTATTCCAGATCCCCTCCACCGAATCAATGGAGTAGTAGCCGTAGTTTGAGGCTGTGCTGTAACGGATGTCGTCAAAGATGAAGAACTCGGCCTCAGGGCCGATAAAGGCCGTGTCCCCGATCCCGGTGAACTTCAGGTACTCTTCGGCCTTTTGGGCGATATAGCGCGGGTCGCGGGTGTATTTTTCCTTCGTGGTCGGATCGACGATATTGCAAATCAGGGTCAGGGAATTCACCTTGGCAAACGGGTCGATCATGGCTGTTTCCGGATCAGGTATGACGAGCATGTCGCTGGCATTGATCGGCAGCCAGCCTCTGATGCTCGAACCGTCGAATCCAAACCCGTCCTCAAAGGAGCTCTCTTCGAATTCCTCGATGGGGATGCTGAAGTGCTGCCAGATTCCGGGAAAATCGAGAAACCGAAAATCCACCATCTTGGCGTCGTTTTCTTTGGCATATTCCAAGACGTCTTTAGGGGTCATGATGCTCCTCCTTTGGTTGTTTCTTTCTCATCACACGATGCCCTCTGAGCAAGCCTGCAGTCAACAAAGATCCTTGGATCACTGAAGCAAGGGATATGCCATGCCCAAAAAACTGCCCGAGATTTTGGCCTCAGCCTCAATCAGAGATCGGCCAGCTCGGCCAGACGATCGGCTCAAAAGGCACAAAAATGTTTGCTCATCCAGGGGCCCTTCAGCCAAACTCAAGGTCGTGCCCACAAAAGACCATGAATTTCATGAACAAAATTCAAAAAAATCGTCCGGTCAAAAAAGTACGTTTTTGTATCGCAAACCTGCATGGGCCTCAGCTCGTATGAACTCAGCTGCCGGGGAAGGCCAAACCGCTTCTCTTCGGCTTCAATCAGTTTCTTTCTTGATCAAACTGGCAGCATCAAGGTGACCCACCCTGCTCAAAAAAGAGGTTCCTTCTTCAGTCCAAACCCAAATAGTCAGCTTTGCCAGAGGCAAAGCTGACACAAAAATGTCATCCTGATGCAGGGCTGCCCTTGGCTGCGCTCGGATGAACTTCATCGTGACGTTTCTTTCGAGCAGGCAGTCAGGGCCTGGAGAAGGGCCTCTTCCAGCCTGGCGTGCAGTCCTGGATCCAAAATTTTCTCCCCCAGGCTGTCGGTCACATAGAACACATCCACCACCTGCGCCCCGGGAGTGGTGATCTTGGCTACCTTGATGGACAGGTCGAAACTGTGCAGGACTTTGGAGATGGTGTGCAGCACCCCGGGCCGCTCCCAGGTGTAGACCTCAATGACCGTATAGAAGTCGGAGGCGTTCTCATCAATGACCACTTTGTCCTCTTTGCGGACCACGGGCTTCATGCTGATAGGGGCCCAATTCCTTTTCCGCTGCAGGAGATCATCCAGCGCCGTCTCATCGCTGAGGACCCTGGTCAGATCGGATCTGACCCTCTCCCAGAGCTCCTGGACCCGCAGAGGGTCAGGCACGCTGTCCACCAGGAGGATGTCCACAGCCACGCCATAGGAGCGGGTGTAGATGTCGGCCGAGAGCACGTTGATGCCGTTGGCCCAGAGCACGCCGGTAATGAGATCGAAAAGGACAGGGTGGTCCGGACAGACAACGGTCAAGGCCCACATCTGGTTGCCGCACTCTTCAGCCTTGAACACCAGGGGGGACTCTTCCAGTTCCTGCTCCAGGCGAAAGTGGCTGATCACGGCTTCCGGGGGCTGAGTCAAAAGATATCGGACTGACAGTTTGTCCAGCCAGTCCAGGACCTGGCTGGCCAGGGAGGGTTCTGAAAATTCCTGGGCCGCCAGGGCCTTGATTTTCCTGACCTGCTCCTTGATGTCGATGGCCAGCCAGTCTTCCTGCTGAAGGACATGCTTGACCTTGACATAGAGCTCGTTGATCAGGGACTGCCGCCATGTGTTCCACACCTGGGCCCCTGTTGCCTTGGAATCCGAAACGGTCAGCAGATAGAGCATGTCCAGCCGTCTGCGATTTTCAACAATCATAGCGCAGCGTTCGATTGGCTTTTCATCGGCCAGGTCCCGTTTCAGGGCTGTTTCAGCCAACACCAGGTGATGCCGGATCAAAAAAGCCAGCAGGTCTGCCTCCTCCCGTGTGAGGTGCAGCCTCTGCCCGATGGCTTCGACCATCCGGGCCCCGCGTTCTGCATGGCCGTGCCCCCTGCCCTTGCCGATGTCATGCAGCAGGGCTGCCAGGAACAGGATGGGCTCCCTGGCCATGTCCCGGGCGGACAGGTCTATGTTCGCGGCCTGGTCTGAATTCCGGGAGCGCACTTCCTGGATCTGTTCGTGGACAAAGCGCACTGTCCGCAGCAGGTGCTCATCGACAGTGTAGAGGTGATAGACGTCGAACTGGACCCGGTATCGGATCGGGGTGAACTCGGGCAGGAACACTTCCAGAAACCCGGTTTCCATCATGACTTGCAAGACCGGATAGGCCATCTCGGGGTTGAGCAGGATATCGAAAAAATGACCTATGACCTCGGGCCTCTCCCGCCACTCTGGGGTGAGGCTGGAGAGATGTTCCCGGATGACCTGACCGGTTTCGTGGTGAATTCGACCCTTTGTCTCCGCCATCTGCTTGAAGAACAGCATCATCAGCCCGGGATTGGAGTACAGGAGGTCCGGGTCGTGGAAGCTGAGGTACTCACCGTCAAAGATAAAAGGGCCATCCAGGATTTTCTGCTTTCGTCTGGCCTTGGCCGGGGCGAGCTGGTTGTAGAGCCTGTCCTGGAGAAAGTCGGCCACTCTGCGCACCCTGGATGTGGAGCGGTAATACTGGCGCATGAAGACTTCCACGGCGCTGATCCCTTCGGTTCCGTCCACAAAACCCAGGCGCTGGGCCACTTCCTTTTGGTCGGCAAGTGACATCTGGTCCTGCTTGCGTTGCCGCAACTGGTGCAGCTGCAGGCGAACCCGCCACAGGAAATCTTCAGTCTGCTCCACCCACTGGCGTTCCACAGCCGAAATCCAGCCCCTCTCGACCATGTCCTGGTACTCCGGGGAGCCATGGAACCTGACCCCGCACCAGCGTAGTGCGTGCAGGTCCCGCAAGCCCCCGAGCCCTTCCTTGAGGTTCGGCTCCAGAATATAGGTCGACTCAGCTGAACGCTTGGCCCTGGATTGGCGGCCCTGAACCAGCTCATCCAAAAAATGCCGCCTGGTGCGCATCCCCTGGCCTTTTTGAACGGACTCCCGCCAGGTTCGGTACAAGACCCGGTCCCCACCCAGGAACTCAGCCTCCAGGTAGGTGGTCAATGCGGAAAAATCGCTGGACATCAATTTCTTCAAGCCCGAGACCGAGGAAACCACATGACCGACTTCAAATCCGGCATCCCAGAGGGACTGGACCAGGTCGGAAACCATGCCCCGCAGCTCGGAGTCGAGCCTTTTCTGGTGCAGGAACAAAAGATCCAGGTCCGAGCAGAAGCTCAAGGTCCCCCGCCCCAGGCCGCCAACCGCGGCCAGACACCACTCCTGGCCCGGATCGTTGACCGCCATGGATACAAGCCCAATCAAATTCTGGGCATAGGTCCTGGCCCCGAGAATACCGGGCGTATCCTGCCGGCACTGCTCCTGGAAAGCTTCCCGGCTCTCTTTGAGCGCCTCCATCAGCCAAGGAAAATCGATGTGCATATCTTTATCTTCAAAAAAATGTTAAAATTCAGCCGTCTTCCGGCTGAATTTTAAAGGGCCATCTCACCCCGTTCCCCGGTCCGAATACGGATACTCTCATCCACCGGGAGAATGAAGATCTTCCCGTCCCCGATTTTCCCGGTTCGAGCCGCCTGGCAGATGGTCTGGACCACTTCTTCCACCCGGTCGTCGCTGATGACCACTTCCACTTTGATCTTGGGCAGGAAGTCGACCACATATTCCGCCCCCCGGTAGATTTCAGTGTGCCCTTTCTGCCTTCCGAAACCCCGCAATTCAGTCACAGTCATCCCCTTGATGCCCATGTCCGTGAGCTGATCCTTGACGTCGTCAAGCTTGAAAGGCTTGATAATGGCTTCAATTTTCTTCATGTTCGCTCCCCTGCCCCTTGTTGAACTCAAGGTTCACAACCTCTCAGTCGTCTAAGCAATTTTTGTTCCAGCGCAATCTCTGGCTACAGCACGTGATCCTGTGAAAGTTTCGACCTTGATCAAACTGGCTGCATCTTGGTGACACTCCCTGCTCAAAATGAGGTTCCTTTTTCAGTGCAAACCCAAATATCCAGCGCAGCCAGAGGCTGCACTACCATCGACCCTCCACCTTCAACCTTCAACCAAACAGCCTGGCCTGGGCCGAGCTGACCCTTCAGCGCCTGTCCTTGAATCGGGAGGGATCAATCGTGTACCTCTTGACCTTGTACTGGATGACCCTCTTGGTCGTCCCCAGGAGCCTGGCCGCCTGGGCCTGGTTTCCCCTGGCGTCCTTGAGGGCGTCGATGATCAGCTCCCGTTCGAAGTTCCCCACCAGGACTTCAAACTTGCCCCGGGGCTCATTGCCGGTTTCGGGAGACTTCATCTGCAGAGACGGCGGGAGGTGGTGGGACTCGACCGTATCCCCGCCGGCCAGAAGGACGGCCCGCTCGATACAGTTCTCCAGCTCCCGGACATTGCCGGGCCAGTGGTAAGCCAGCAGGAGGTCGATGGCTGAGGTTGAGATCCGCTTCACATTGCGCTCGAACTCTTTGGCATACTTCAGGGCGAAAAAGTCGGCCAGCAGCAGGATGTCTGAGCCCCGTTCCCGCAGAGGAGGAATGAAAATCGGAAAGACATTGAGCCGATAAAAGAGGTCGGAACGAAAGGCCCCGGTGGCCACCTCCCTGTCCAGATCCTTGTTGGTGGCTGCGATGACCCGGACATCCACCTTGACCGTGCGCGACGACCCAAGGGGCTGAAACTCTTTCTCCTGCAGGACCCGCAGCAGCTTGGCCTGGGCCATGGGTGAGAGCTCGCCGATCTCGTCCAGGAAGATCGACCCGCCCTGGGCCTCTTCAAAGCACCCCTTTCTCCTGGAAACCGCCCCGGTGAAGGCCCCTCGCTCATGGCCGAAGAGTTCGCTCTCCAGCAGGCTTTCCGGCATGGCAGCGCAGTTGACCCGAATCAGCGGGCCTTTGCAGCGCCTGCTGTTGTCGTGAACGGTCTGGGCTACAAGCTCCTTGCCGGTGCCGGTCTCGCCGCAGATGAGCACAGTGGAGCTGGTGTCCGCAACCTGATCCACAAACTTCAAAACTTCCTGCATGCCCTTGGAGCGGCCGATGAGCTGTGTTTTCGGACGGGTCGCCGTGGCCAGCTGCTTTCGCAGCCTCCTGTTTTCTTCTTCCACGGCCCGAAAGTGGACCACCTTGCCCATGAGCTCAGCTACAGCCCCCAGAAGATGCACCTCCTGCTCGAGGTCCTGAACCTCCTGGCTCAACTTGTCAGCGGACAGGACCCCGACAACCCGTTTCTGATAGAAGATGGGCACACAGAGAAAAGAGAACTCTTCCCGGTTCAGCATTTTCCGAGCTCCGGTCCGATCCAGGAAATGGGCCTCCTTGCCGAGATCGGCCACGGCCATGGGCCTCCCTGTCTGGGCCACCTTCCCGGTGATGCCCTCGCCAGGCTGGTAGGTGATGCTGCCGGTCTCGACCTCCACCCCCCTGGCCACATCCAGCCAGGCCTGGCCGGATTTCAAATCCAGAATGGAGATCATGCCCCTCTCCATGCCGAGCTGCAGACTCAAAATGTCCAGGATCGTCCTCAGCTGATCCTTGAACTCGGCATCCCCGGCCACTGTCCTGGCCACCTGATACAGGGCTTTGAGCTCTGGATGGGAAAAAACGTGGGTCATGGGACAAATCTGCCTGGAATGGCCAGAAATATCAATAATCAAAGGCCAGGCGGCTTTGATGC
>CAYOID010000121.1:0-7022 GCA_964403955.1 uncultured Desulfohalobiaceae bacterium
AGACCAATCTTTTCTTCTCTTCCAACCTCACCCACTGTCTCAAGTGTGTGCGAAGCTCAGGCCTCTGGCAGGGCTCGTAAAATCATTCCCTGGGTCTGTTCTCTTTTGATCAACCTTGCTCCAGGGCAGAGGGATGAGAGCCGGGGACGGGGCCGTCTTCTTTCAGCTGTCCTCTACCATCTCCCCAGGGCCGGCCGCTTGGAAAGCGGCGGCCTACCCGGAATCCAGCTGCTTCCCTAAGTAGACGCCAGTGCAAAAAGTCCATGCAGCGGTTTCCCGGCGTCAATTGCTGTATGCAACGCCTTGATTGTTCTGGCTTCTGAATTCTCGTATGAGACTTCGGAAGAAAGAACCCCTCACTCAGTTCCGTGAAGAATGTTGTTCATGAACGATGTGCCCATTTACCTGGGTTTCTGAAGCTCAAACTGATCAACCTCACTGAACTGAGTGAGGGGAGCAGTCAGAGGAACCAACCACCAAAGTTTCTGCCATGATCAAACCGGGCAAGTCGAAACTTTTCTCGACAATTCGGGAGCCTTTTCTTTCCTCAACCTTGAACCCTGAACCTTGAACCTGTCAGCCAGGCCAGAGGCAAAGCTGACTTGCAAATCGAGTTTGGTTTTGGTAGGCAAAGCCGAGTTTCTATCCTGGGCGGACTCATCTGATCCGCAGGTTCCCTTTTTTCACATTCAATTTCGTGTGTTGAAGTTTTAAGGAGGCACAGACATGGCACAACGCGAGCAGTGGGGCAGCCGGCTCGGATTCATTCTGGCTGCGGTTGGTTCAGCAATCGGACTGGGGAACATCTGGCGATTCCCCTACATGGCCTACGACAACGGCGGCGGGGCTTTTCTTATCCCCTACTTTTTTGCCCTGCTGACTGCCGGAATCCCGATCATCATCATGGAGTTCGGGCTGGGGCACAAGTTCAAGGGGTCGGCCCCGATGTCCTTTGCCAAGGCCTCGAGAAAATGGGAATGGCTGGGATGGTGGCAGGTTTTTGTGGCTTTTGTGATTGCCATCTACTACGTCGTGGTCATTGCCTGGGCCCTGAACTATTCCCTGCTGGGCATGAAGCTTGGCTGGGGGGAAGAAACCAAGGACTTCTTCTTCAATCAGTTTCTGAATCTGTCCTCGAGCCCTCTGGAATGGGGCGGGATTGTCTGGCCGATTTTCATTTCCGGGGTCATCATCTGGTTCCTGACCTGGCTGGTTCTCTTCAGCGGGGTCAAACGGGGGATCGAGTTTGCAAACAAGATCTTCATGCCCATCCTGTTCGTTTTGTTGCTGGTCATGCTTGGCCGGGCAGTGACTTTGGAGGGGGCGTCTGAAGGGCTGCAGTGGCTTTTCCGGCCTGACTTCAGCGCCATTTTGGACTACAAGGTCTGGACTGCGGCATATGGGCAGATCTTTTTCACCTTGAGCATCTGCTTTGCGATCATGATCACCTACTCCAGCTATCTTCCCGAAAAATCGGATATCAACAACAACGGCATGATGACCGCCTTCATCAATTGCGGCTTCAGCATGCTGGCCGGGATCATGATCTTTGGTGTCCTGGGCTACATGGCCACCCAGCAGGGCGTACCCCTGAAAGACGTGGCCGGGGCTGGAGTCGGGCTGGCCTTTGTGACGATCCCGAAGGCCATCAATCTCCTGCCGGCAGCCGGTTTCTTCGGTTTTCTCTTCTTCATCTCCCTGGTCTTTGCCGGGATGTCCTCAATGATCTCCATCACCGAGGCCTGCAATTCGGCCATCATGGACAAGTTCGGCTGGTCCCGGAAACCGACGGCAACCTTGCTCTGCGTGGTCGGTTTCGGCTTCAGCCTGGTTTTCATGACCAGCGGGGGGTTGCTCGTGCTGGATATCGTTGACCACTTCATCAACAACTTCGGGATCGTGTTTGCCGGTCTGGTGGAAGTCATCTTCCTGTCCTGGTTTTTCAGGCTGGAATCAGTGCGCGAGCACGCCAATTCCCTGTCTGACTTCAAGATCGGGATCTGGTGGAACTTCTGTCTGAAAGTGATCACCCCCATTGTCCTGGGCTACATGGCCATTGCCAATCTGGTCGGAGACATCAAGGAAGCCTATGGCGGATATCCCGGCAGCGCCCTGTTCATCTTCGGCTGGGTCCTGGTCGTGGGAATCGTGATCCTGAGCTTTGTGCTCCAGAGCGGCAGGAGCTGCGCTGACAATGCTTAGCTGAGTGCGTCTGCACAGCCTTTGATCGACTCGTATGAAACTTCGGAAGAAAGAACCCCTCAGAAAGTTTCTGCCGTGATCAAACTGGCTGCATCAAGGGGGCACATTGTGCTCACATGTCAGGTTTTTTCTTCGGTTCAAACCCAAAGAGTCAGCGCAGCCAGAGGCTGCGCTGACTCTTCCATTCGAAACGTAAGGAGAATTGAATGACGACTGGAGCGATCATCATGATGCTGATTGGATTGGGGGTCACCTGGGGCGGAGCTGCTGTCTGCCTGGCCGTGGCCATGAAAAAGCGGGACATATGATCACGCTTTGCCTGAGGCAAAGCGTGATCATATTCTCTTGGTTTCAATAGAAAAAATAAACAAATCGTCCGAACGAATCAGGGCGCCGGTTCCAATCAAGGGGCGGGCGCCCTGTTTTGTCTGCTCTCTTGCATCAGGGCACAGCAGCCACAAGGACTGTGTGCTCCCATGAACACGGAAGAAATGGGATGACCGTCAGCTATGTCTGCTCATCAAAAATCAGAGCACGTTGCTCTGGAAGACAAAATTGAGCTGTCCCTGGAACGCTGCTCCAGCCTTGTCAGGGAATTTGGACCAGCTGGGATTGCAGTGGGCTGGACAGGAGGCAAAGACTCCACCGTGGTTCTGTCCCTGTGGCGGCACTACCTGGCCAGAGAGGGGCTGCTGGACTCGGTGGGCCTGAGGGCCCTGAACCTGGACACCGGCTGCAAGTTTTCCGAGGTTTTGACTTTTCGGGATCGGATCGCCGCAGAGTGGGGCGTTGAGTTGTCGGTGTTCAAACCGCAGGTGGACCTGGCCCGGTTTCCTCTGGCCGAAGACCCGGTGCACTGCTGTTCTGCTCTGAAGATCGAACCCCTGAAGAGGGGTGTGCAGGAGA
The DNA here is from genome assembly GCA_964403955.1 of uncultured Desulfohalobiaceae bacterium. GTDB lineage: Bacteria > Desulfobacterota > Desulfovibrionia > Desulfovibrionales > Desulfothermaceae > CAYOID01. The sequence continues at coordinate 3,109 of CAYOID010000121.1, forward strand.
TGGGGCTTACAGTCCTGCTCACAGGACTGCGCAGCGACGAGCACGAGGATCGCTTGTCCAGGGAATGGAAGGAGTTCAAGACCGACCCTTCATATTTCCAGGCCCACCCCATTTTGCATTGGACTGAAATGGACGTCTGGGCCTACCACTTGAGCGCAGGTCTTGACTATTGTCCTTTGTACGATCAGGGCTACCGTTCCCTGGGATGCGTACCCTGCACCCAGCCGATAAACGCATCCGAGAGGGAAGGTCGGAATCCGGAAAAGGAAGAGCGCCTGGGTCAGTTGCGCAGCCTGGGCTACTTTTGAATGGTATCCGGACGACCAAAGAAAATTTACAGATTCGGATGAGCGGTTTCTTCAATGTGCCTGCTGAGGTCATAAAGCCCGTGGACCGGGAATTTGAGGTTGTAATTCGGGATCCTGTCAAAATGTACTTTGCCGACAGTGCCCTGCTCCGGTACTTCCGACAAGGGTGTCAGCCCCATAGGGATGGGGAATTGCAGGGTGTTGGCAGAGATGGATTCCAGCCTGGACTCGTAGCGCTGGGTGAGATATTCAATGAGCATGTCCTTTTCCTCGGCATTGAACGTCTCCATGAGGACCTTTCGGCTGCCTGTGGGGTCCACTGGCTGGTCGGTGCGGATCGGGTCTCCCAGCAGGGCCACCCAATCATAGATCGTCTCTTCGTCTTTCTGCCATTCGGGCCGAAAGAGATGCACCTCCACGTCCTTGTACCCTTTGAAAGAACTGATGACCATTGAAATCACATATCCCCGGTCAATTCCAGAAGGATTGGTGCGGGTAGTGTCATTGATGCGCATGAGAGGCCTCCTTGAATTTGATGATTGTTCTCGAGTCATCAGAATGGCTCCACAAGAGCGTGCTTGTCAATGGCATGCCCCTGAGAACAAGATGATACATGATAAGTGTTGTCGCTAGCAGATGACCCGCGAAAAACAGATCAGGGCAACGCGGCAACCTGCCAATGCATGCCAAGGAGTTGAACAATGAGCTACAGGTGGGTCACAGAGATGGACTCTGGAGGCAATGCTGGAGCTGGAGGGGTCAGCCTGGTTGTCCAGGATAGTGACAATCAGACCCGGATCACTCTTATTCCGGCCTGCCGGGACATTGAAGAGTTTGAGCGGGCTCTGGCAAGCCTGAAGAATGAGCTGGAGGGGCAGATTGCAAAAGCTGCCCAGGCCTTTGAGGCCATGCAGGTTGAGGACGAGTCTCTTCTGAAGAGTCCGGAGGAGGTCTGGGAAAGGATGAAGTCCTGTGCCACAGAGCAGGAGATGTTCGATGTGTTCAACAGCCTGGACCAGTCTCTGCGTCAGGAAACCGCAGAGCACATCCTGACCCAGGTGAGCATGTTTTCCGGCAGGGGGCCGATTTTTGCCGCCCACTACGAGCAAATCAGTCAGACCCTGATATGAATTTCTGATTGAGGAAGGTTCCTTCAGCCTTTTATTTCTGTACCTGGCCAAAGGCCGAGCTCGTTGAACTCGATAGTGTGGTTGCTTAAAAAAGCTTTATTTCAATATCTTGAAATTGATTTGCTTGTGTCGATCTTGTTTCTATCTCAAAAGGAGTTTGTGGAATGACGGTTGAGAACGTGCCAGCTGATTTGCCAGACATCGCCTACAGCCCCAATGCTCAGGTGGTTCTCACCAAGCGGTATCTTCGGAAAGGCCCGGAAGGCACACCTGTTGAGACAATTCAGGAAATGTTCTGGCGAGTGGCCTGGACGATAGCCAAGCAGGAGGAGAATTATCCCCAGTCTCCTTTGACAGTTGATGATCTGGCCCGCCAGTTTTACACCCTGATGGCCGAGGCCGTGTTTTTCCCGAATTCTCCGACCCTGATGAATGCTGGCACGGACCTTGGCCAACTGGCGGCCTGTTTTGTCCTTCCGGTTGGGGATTCCATGGAGGAGATTTTTGATGCCATCAAGCATGCGGCCCTGATTCACAAGTCCGGGGGGGGCACCGGTTTTTCCTTTTCCAGGCTGCGCCCCAAGGAAAGTCGGGTGGGCTCCACAGGGGGTGTGGCTTCCGGCCCCATCTCCTTTTTGAAGATCTTCAATACAGCCACGGAGCAGGTCAAGCAGGGCGGAACCCGGAGGGGTGCGAACATGGGCATCCTCCGGGTCGACCACCCGGATATCCTTGACTTCATCAAAGCGAAGGAGCGGGAAGGGCACTTGAACAATTTCAATCTGTCCATCGCTTTGACCGAAGAGTTCATGCAGGCTGTTGAAAGAGACGACACCTATGGACTCATTGCCCCGCATACAGGCCAGGAGAAAGGGCGGCTCCAGGCCAAGGAAGTCTTTCAGCTCCTGGTCCAGAAGGCCTGGGAAAGCGGGGATCCCGGGATCATCTTCATCGACCGCATCAACCGGGACAATCCTACCCCAAAGCAAGGGGAGATCGAGTCCACCAACCCCTGCGGCGAGCAGCCGTTGCTCCCTTACGAGGCCTGTAACCTGGGGTCCGTCAATCTGGCCTGTTTCTTTTCTCAAGACAGTGAAGACGGAGTGGACTGGGAAAGACTGAAACAGACTATCCATGTCTGTGTCCGTTTTCTGGACAACGTCATCGACGCTTCAAAATACCCCCTGGAGATCATCGACGACAAGGTCAGGAAGAACCGGAAAATCGGCCTTGGGGTCATGGGATGGGCCGACCTGCTCTTTCAGCTGCGCATTCCCTACAACAGCAGAAGAGCCCTCAGCCTGGCTGAAAAACTGATGGATTTTTTCCACCAGGAGTCCCGCTCGGCATCCAAGATTTTGGCCGCAGAAAGGGGGCCTTTCCCGGCCTACGATGATTCCGAGTTTGCTGAAAAGAATCTCGGTCCCTACAGGAACGCCACAACCACGACCATTGCCCCCACTGGGACTTTGTCCATCATTGCCGGATGCTCTTCCGGGATCGAGCCTCTGTTTGCCCTGAGCTTTGTTCGCCAGGTCATGGATGGTGAGAACTTGGTGGAGGTGAACCCCTACTTTGAGGAGGCCCTGAAAAAAGCCAGCTGTCACAGCCCGAAACTCATGGAGGACGTGGCCCAGACCGGCAGCATTCAACACATGGATGTTCTGCCTGAGGATTTGAGGCGGGTCTATGTGACCGCCATGGATATCGAGCCCGAATGGCATTTGAAGATGCAGGCCGCCTTTCAGCACTATACCGACAATGCCGTGTCCAAGACCGTCAACCTCCCCCATAATGCCACCCAGAAGGATATCGCCGCGATCTACTGGTTCGCCTATGAGCTGGGCTGTAAAGGGGTCACGGTCTATCGTGACGGGTGCAAGGCCGAACAGGTTCTGAGCACCAAGCAGACCGGGGAGGCCAGAAAAGCTGCGGAAATGGGCATGGTCAGGGAGAGGCCGGAGGTGATCTACGGCTTTACCCAGAAGGTCAAGACTGGTCTCGGTGATCTGTACCTGACCGTGAACGAGGTGGACGGCCAGCCCTTTGAGGTTTTTGCAACCATCGGTCGTTCCGGGCGCTCCATCACCGCCAAGGCCGAAGCCATAGGCAGACTGGTCTCTCTGGCCCTTCGGTCCGGCGTATCGGTCAGGGCCGTGGTCGACCAGCTCAAGGGCATCGGAGGGGAACATCCGATTTTTCAGAAAAAGGGACTGCTGCTCTCCATTCCCGATGCGGTGGGCTGGGTTCTGGAGAATCGCTATCTGCAGAACAACAGGCCCAAACCCGAGACGTCGAGCCTGGCCAGACCCAGCTGCCCCGATTGTGGTGAAGGGCTTTACTTTCAGGAGGGGTGCTATGTCTGCCAGGCTTGCGGCTATACCAAGTGCGGGTAGTGAGAGGTCTCTCACGATGCGGCTGTAAAAAAATTGGAAGCTGCCGCAAGAGTTCAGAGGCCAGGAGTCAGCGCAGCCGC
>CAYOID010000122.1:0-6876 GCA_964403955.1 uncultured Desulfohalobiaceae bacterium
GATAAATGCCAATTTATATGATCATGTTTTGACTGTAAAGGAGTATGTCCTGACTGAAGTTGGCCTGGAAGCCCTGGAGTTCCAACAGGCCCAGCTACAAGAGCTGTACCGGGAAGTCGTCCTGGAGGCCGATCCTGCAGAATAAAAATGGAGAACCCACGGAATTTGACATCGTCTCCCTGGTTTCCTTGCTCGTCTCCACACCGTACAAACCGTGACTGGCATTCTCTTGACCGGTATCGCAATAGCCATAGGTTCAGGCTTGGTGTAAGGACTGCAACCTCGTGGGCCTGGAAAGCGACATCATTCTTACGAGCGGTCCGGGATATATTTAATTTGGATAACAGGTTGGAGGATAGAACCCTCAGCGTGTCCGAGGACTCCGTGCCAGGACAGACAGACGGCCAGAGATTGCTGAATGATGGAGCATACTTTGCCAGTTACTCAACCTCGGTTTCTCCTTTCTCCAGACGTCTTGTTCCGCCACCCTTATGGCGAAATCGGCAGATCTGACATCGGCATCTCTTCTTCATCCAAGTTTTTGATCCACATCAATGATTTTCCTGGTGGTTGCCATAGAATAAGGCCATCAAAAACAGAACACGATCAAGCCAATCATCAGGAGGTCATGTCATGACACAGACACGGCAGATCATCGAAATCGACGAGGAATTGTGCGACGGCTGCGGACAGTGCGTCCCGGCCTGTGAGGAAGGGGCCATCCAGGTCATTGAGGGCAAGGCCCGCCTGGTTGGGGACAAGTACTGCGACGGCCTGGGCAACTGCTTGGGGGAATGCCCCACTGGGGCCCTGAAAATCGTGGAGAGGGAGGCCGAGCCCTTTGACGAGGAGGCGGTCCAGGAGCTGTTAAAGGCCCAGAAGAAGGAGCAACCGGCAGCGCCGTCAGGATGCCCTTCTGCCCGGCTGCAGCAGTTCTCTCCCTGCGCTCAGGCCAACACCCCCAGAGAGCAGGCATCTTCGGCCCTGTCCCACTGGCCGGTGCAGATCAAGCTGGTGCCCCCGCATGCCCCGTTTTTGCAGAATGCGGACCTGCTCGTCACGGCCGACTGCGCCCCGGTAGCCACGGCCGAATACCACTCCCGGTTCCTGCCGGGCAAAGTGGTCTTGATGGGCTGCCCCAAGTTCGACGACGCCCAGGAGTACCTGGACAAGTTCGTGGACATCTTCAGCCGCGGGGACATCTCCAGCGTCACGGTCCTGTCCATGGAGGTGCCCTGTTGCTCGGGGCTTCTCGGGATGGTGAAAAAAGCCAGAGAGATCTCCGGTGCTGACGTGCCCATCCGGAATGTGGTCCTGTCCACCCAGGGGGAGGTCAAGCAGGAGCTGGAGAGTGCCGCCTGACAGGCCGAGGGCAGGCGTCCGGGGACCTCCTGTGCACCACCAAGCCTCTCCTGATCGGCAGGATGGAAAAGACTTGTTTCTTCACTGGTCACGTCGACAGTCGCCCCGGTCAACCCCATGAAGAAACGTCCACAAGCTGAGCCGCCTTTGAAGACAACCCATGAGGTCAGCCCAGCCTTGGACCGCGCTGTCTGGACACCTCTGGCCTGGACCTTTGGCCTCACCGCCGGTCTTCTGGTCTGGGCCAGGCAGGCTTCGCCCCTGCCGGTGCTCCTGGCCGACCGCTATCTTCCCGGCAGCGGGTTCGCGGAAATCCTTGTCCTGGCCGTGTACGCCAGCTGCGTGACCCGCATCATCCTCAAGGCCCAAAAGACTGCCAGAATCAGGTCCCGGATCTGGGCCCTCTTTTCCCTGGTCCTCTTTGGGCAGCTCGTCCTGGGACTGGCCGACCTGGAACGAATGCTCATGACCGGTGACCTGCACCTGCCGGTTCCTGCCTTGATCCTGGCCGGGCCGGTCTATCGCGGCCACGGGCTATTCATGCCCATCCTCTATGGGGCCACCGTGCTCCTGGTCGGGCCGGCCTGGTGCAGCTTCCTCTGCTATATCGGGTCCTGGGACGACAAGGCCTCCCGGGTGAGGTCCGCTCCCCCTCGCCCTGTTCCCATGTGGGCCACTCACGTCCTTCGTCCCATTCTGCTCCTGGCCATCGTGGCTACGGCCTTGGTCCTGCGCAGCCGGGGCGCACCCCTGAGCCTGGCTGTGGGCCTGGCCCTGGGCTTCGGCCTGACCGGGGTGGCCCTCATGGTCACGCTGTCCAGACGCACAGGCCAGATGGTCCATTGCACGGTGGTCTGCCCCATCGGTCTGATCAGCAACCTGGTCGGTCGCATCAGTCCCTGGCAGATCAGGATCGGGAAGGGATGCACCATGTGCGGCAGCTGCGCCCGGGTCTGCAGGTACAGCGCCTTGAAGCCCGCAGATCTGGAGCGCGGCAAACCGGGCCTGACCTGTACCCTGTGCGGAGACTGTGTCCACCAGTGCCCCCACAGCCTGATCGGATATCGCTTCCCTGGCCTGTCCCCCAGCCAGGCCAGGACAGCCTTTTTGGTCCTGGTGGTCAGCATCCACGCCGTCTTTCTCGGGGTGGCCCGGATCTGATATTTTGACCCTTTGGTTGTTGGTTTCAAACCAGGCCTGCATTCTCCGGGTCATGAGGATGACAAGAGAAAGAACCATCATACAGGCGACACCTCCCATGATGACTGCAAGGCGGGTGTAGGGCTGTTGGATAAAGATCCTAAACTGGATGAGCTCAACAGCCGCATCCGCCCATATCCAGATCCCCAGGCCAAGCCCCAGCAGCCCGGCATGACGGACCCAGGCCTTGCGCAGAACGAGAATGACCAGGGCCATTCCGGCCCAACCGGCCACGGCCAGGCTGTTGCCCGCCCTGAGCCCGTGGGCTGCCAGGACCACAAAACTCAAGGCTGGCAGGAGAAGCAGTGCGCGATTCATTCTAACTTGTAACTCTTTGATGAGACTCGTATGAAACTTCATGAGGAAGCACCCCTCAGCCCTGCGGACAACTCCCCCTACCCCTCAGTCCTTCGGACAGCTCCCCTTGGAAAAGGGGAGCAGCTAGGGGAGCAGTAAGAGGAGCATCTTCAAAAGTTTCTGCCCTGATCAAACTGGCTGCATCAAGGTAATACATCCTGCGCAAAAGAGAGATTCCTTCTTCAGTTCAAACCCAAATAGTCAGCGCAGCCAGAGGCTGCGCTGACTATTTGGGTTCTGAATCCTGAATTCTTGCGGCTGCATCTTGAGTTTGTGCAGCCGCAACTAGCTTGAGATGTTCCGGCACTCCGGGCACTGGCAGGCTCGGGCCAGGCTGGTGGAGGCACTGTGATGATCGCGGCCGAGATGAAAATTCAGCCATGATGAGGTCTGGTCGAGCTCCCACATCCGGGGAGGCACGCATTGGTCATGGAGCTCGACGAGCTTGCCGTCGGATGCAAAGCGCTCATAGGCCCTTGTCCAGACGCAGCGGCGACTGGGATGAACTTCGCAGTGTCCGTTGAGGCTGCCTCCGCAAGCCCCGTTGCGCGTGTGCTTCGGGCATTGAGATTCCGGACAGAGAAAGGCCAGGTGCTGAATGCCGCAGTCACCGCAGTGCCTACACCCCAGAATCATTCTTTTAGTTCCTGTCTCCAAACCGTCCACCAGTTTCAAAACCAGGGGATGGGACTCAATGCTTCGGGCCCACTTTGCAAAATGACCCCTGTCTCGACTCTCAAGGGAAAAAAACCAGGCGTGCAACCTCTTGAGGAGTTGATAGTGCCACTTTTCCCCGATAGATACCTTCTGGGAGGCGTGGCTGAACACATACTGTTCAGGAACTTCCGCCTGTCCACCTTCAGGAAAGACATAAAAGCCATGGGGCTGGGGATAATCGAATTCGGAGCAGAGCTCCTCCCAATCCGCCTTGTAATCGCTGATTCGGTCCAGGACCTCTCCAGCCAGGGCAAAATCCCGATGCACCCCCCCGATATGAATCCCTCGATAGCCCAAACCCTTGAGGACAGCCCCAAGCTTGGCCGCGCGCTCAATGGAGCGGCGACGTCCTTCCTTTGGATCTCGCCATTCCCTCTGTACTTCGTCCAGAAGCTCGTCTGTAACCACGGCACCGGGAACACGGCCGGAATTCATGAGCACAGCCGCCTTGGGAGTCAAAACATAGACAGAGCCCAGGACCGGAACGCTCAGTTTCATGGAGCGAAGAACCCGGATGAGTTCAGCAAACTTCCTGGCATCATATCCGAGCTGGGTGATGGCAAACTGGGCCCCGGCTGTCACTTTGCGGCACATTTTAGCGTACTGGGCAAAGCACTCAGCCTGCGTGGATTTGAACGGAGAAACCGCACATTCGGTAAAGAAGCCATCCGGATCTCCAGCCCTGGACAATCTCTCATTGAGCAGGCCGAGCATCATGGTCAGGTTCACGGAGTCCAGGTCGAAGACTGGCGCGCCCTGGCCGCCGAATCCTTTGCCTGTGAAATCCCCGGTCAAAGCCAAAAGGTTTTTCATGCCCATCCTGGCCAGCTGCAAGGCCCGGCTTTCCATGCCGACCCGGTTCAAATCCCGGCAGGTGAAATGAACAATGGCGTCCATGCCCACCTTGAAAATTTCAAACCCAAAGGCATCCGGACTCAAAGAGGGGTTGCCTCCGGGATTGTCGGTAATGGAGACTGCCGAAATACGCCCGTCGGCAAAGCAGTCCCTGGCAATGCCTATGACTGTATCCACTGATCTGCCGGCTGGTTCATTTCCCGGCACCAGCTCCAGCGTGGCTACAAATTTTCCGGGATCTGCTAAATCCTGCTGAAAGACTCGAAGCATGGTTTCCCTTACGGACCTGACAATTCATTCAATGGCATCAAAGCGGCACTTTATCATAGCAGGTCGACAGTGGATGTTCTTTTCCTGGGGGAGCACCCAGCTCTTTTTTCTGCCATGATCACAGCTAAGCCTTTGCCTGGTATGGTCCTGTCCGCTCATATCGGCGGAGCAATGATCACCAGCACCCGCAGATCCTTGCTGGCCCTGATGCCGTGGGACTCGGCAATGTCCGAGATCAGGACGTCGCCCTCCCGGGCCGGCATGGTCACGCCATCTGCCCCCAGGAACTCTCCTTCGCCCTCGATAACTGTGATGGACAGCTGCCCTTCGATGTCGTGGGAATGGATGGGCAGCTCCTGGCCGGCCTTGAAGTTGAAGTTCAGGATCTTGAAGTAGGGGGAGTCGTGAACCAGAAAATTCTTCATGGATTTTTCACTGAACCCGTTTTCTTCATACAGATTGAGCTTTTTCATGATCGCTTCTCCTTGCGTGCGAGATGAGTTGTTGTTGAAAGGGTCATACCCAAAATTCCGGATAGGAACGACTCCTGGGAATGTTGTTCACCACCAGGGCTACGGCGAGCATGACCACCGCCCCGGTCCCTGCCGGAATCAAGGCGTAGACATACCCTAAGGCATGAATCTGCTCGCTGCCGATGACCGCGATCAGGGCCGTAGCTCCACCTGGAGGATGAAGGGTCTTGGTCAGGTGCATGACTGCGATGGCCGTGGCTACAGCCACGGCAGAAGCCAGCCACATCTGGCCTCCTAAAAGCTGGAAACAGGCAACACCGATAACGGCGGAGATGACGTGGCCGCCAATGAGGTTTCTCGGCTGGGCCAGAGGACTCTTGACGGCCCCATAAATGAGCACGGCCGAAGCTCCGAATGATCCGATCACCATGACCAGGTCAGATTCGGCCATGAGATTGAAATGGACCAGAGCAACAGCGGCAATACCCAGGAAGGAACCGATCCAGGAAAGCAGAACCTCTGTCAGGCTGACCCTGGGCGGACTGGTGGTGGTTCCGCGCATTTTAATCCAAAACTTCATCCCTGCTGTTCTCCTTGCCGTTCTTTGCCGGAAATGAACCAGAGACCTTGAAGCAGGTCGTCTCTGGAAACGATGCCAATCAGGCGTCCTTGGTCAACAACCGGAAGGCGGTTGATGCCTTTTTGCTGCATCAAATCGAACATGGTGTGTGCCGGAGTATCTGGACTCACGATCACCGCAGGGCTGGACATGATATCACGGGCAACCTTGCCTTTGACGTTCAAGGCCGGACACCCTTTGCTGCCCATGCAGGCCGCCACCAATCCCATGAAGGACTGCCCCCTGTCAGCCATGCGGCGCATGAAGTCCTTTTCCGAGATAACCCCGACCACGGTCCCGTCTTTGCTTCCCACCACCGGCACTCCGGCCACCTGATGCTGAGCCATGAGCCTGGCCACCTCCAAAACCGGCATGTCCTCTGTCGCAAAGTGCACTGTTCCGGTCATGATCCGGGCCGCCGATGTGGATAAAATCCGCATGTGGGCATGCCTGTACGCCAGGGCATACACCTGCTTCAGATCCCCGGGGGTGATATCCAAATACCCTGAAACCTCTTTCATGGCGGCCAGAATGTCCTGATCAGTCAGGCTTTCCGGATCCAGTCCAGCCAAAGAGGGCTGATCAAAAGACTCTGGGCCATGCTGGGAAATCTTGGTCATCACTTTCTCCTGCAGCTAGACAATGTCGAATCGTAGGCTTACAAAACTCCTATCCCATTCTCTACCTTATGTTTTTGATGCAGATCAAATATTTGTTGATCAAATGGTTTTAGACCAAACACCATGTTTCTTGAAACGATGTTTTTTTGCCTGAGGAAGCTATGCGCTGGCTGAAACGACTCTTGATCCTGCTCATTCTGGTCGGTTTGATTGTGGCTGCAGTAAAGCTGATTCATATGCGCAAAAAGGAGCTCGAATCTGTTCAGGCTCCGCAGAAGCCTGCCATAGTCGTCCATACGGCCGAGATCGATAGTGGCGCTCTGGAGGTGAAGCAAAGCTACAGAGGCATCGTCAGGCCCGAGCGAACAATTGCCCTGACTCCTCGAATCCAGGGCAGAATAAC
>CAYOID010000123.1:0-5593 GCA_964403955.1 uncultured Desulfohalobiaceae bacterium
CCGAGAACTTTACTTCTTCAGATTCAGCCAGGTTCCCAGTCAGATAAGTAAGCAGAGAATCGGTCAGGCTCTGCTTGACTTCCAGGTTGGGATAGCCCAGGTTGAACCTCCTGGTCCCGGCTACTTGCTGCACTGATTTCAAGGTCAAATATCCGGTTTGAAAGAGCAGGGTCTCAACCTCGATGCGCTCGATGTCAAAGCTGCCGAGGATCTTCTCGCTGGCCCGAATGGATTCCAGGGAGGGGATTGCATATTTCTTGGTATAGAGCAGCTTGATCAAAAAGCTGGGAGTCCCGGTCTCGAACCAGTAGTTGGAAAATTCCTTACTGTCCAAGTACAAAAGGATATCAAAGGGGTTGTATACCTCCTCACCCAGCCAATTGTATCCATTGTACCATTGTCTGACCTCATCCAGATCCACCCCATCCAGACGCTCGACAAACACTGACTCCAGCTCTTGTTGGGTATACCCGCACAGGGATGAGTAGGGTTTGTCTATGGTGATATCCTTGAGATTATTCAGTCCGCTGAACAGAGAGACCTTGCTGAACTTGGACACCCCGGTGATAAATACAAATTCAATGTACGGATCGCTGTCCTTAATCACTGAGTAATAGTTCTTCAACTCTTCCCGGATGGCTACAGCTGTATCTGTATTTTCAATGTTGTCTAGAATTGGCTTGTCGTACTCATCCACCAGGATGACAACTTTCCGGCCGTATTTTTCTTGCATCCGGTGGATAAGTTCGGAAAACCGACTTTTTAAGTCCTCGTAGGAGTAAGACAGGCCATACTCTCGAGCATGTTCGGCCAAAATGTAGGTAAAAGACTGCCTCAGTTCCTGGATGTCACGGACTACCCCGGACCCGAAACTGATGTGTATCATCGGGTGAATCGAATCCCAGTTCCAGTTCGTATAGAGATACAAGCCGCTGAATAATTCTTTCTTCCCCTGATAGGCGGCCTTGATGGTACTCAATAAAAGGCTCTTTCCGAACCGCCGGGGGCGGGACAGGAAATAGTACTTTCCCTGGGAGGTCAATTCATGCACAAAATGAGTCTTATCCACATAGGCATAGCCTTCCCGAATCAAGTTCTCAAAAGTTTGAATTCCAATGGGCAACTTTTTCATGGCCCGCATTCCTGTTCTGTTAAATGTCCGGTACTCAAAGTTGAGAGACCTTCTTTCGGCACCACGAATTTTTTATTTCAAATTCGATTGATTTTGCTCATATCATCTATTCATCACTATGCTTTTTCATTGCATGCTACCGTCATCCCCGGATGAATGCAAAGAAAAAAGAGGGAAGGCTCTTCCGGTTATTGTGTATCTGAATGCAAAAAGGGAATGTCCCTCAGATGCCAAATCCCTGAAATGGCCCATTTCGACTCGATCAATCCTGGCCTGGATTCGAGCCTTTGCCCGTCGGTCCTTAAGGGGGTTGAATTACTTGATAAATCTTGTTGTCGTCCTGACTTCTATCATATGTCAACTGTAGTTGGCAGCCGAATTGATGTCAACATAATATCAACACTCCTCTCTGTAGACTGCTACTTGACTCCGGCATACAAAAAACTCTGCATGAACTGACGCTGGAAAAGCAGAAAGGCGATGAGCAGAGGAGCTGTGGCCAGGAGGGTTGCGGCAGAAAGTACAGACCAGTCCACTCCGGACTCTGGGGCTCCAAAAATGGCCAGACCCACGGTCAGGGGACGGGTTTCAACTGAATTGGTCACCACCAGCGGCCAGAGGAAATTATTCCAGTGATGGGAAATGGATACCAGGCAATAGGCCAGATAGGTGGGTCGGGCTACTGGGACGTAAACCCGCAGCAATACTCCCCACAGTCCGCAGCCTTCTACCCGGGCCGCGTCTTCCAGTTCCCGGGGTACGGTTTTGAAGCTCTGGCGGAGCAAAAAAATGCCAAAGGCTGAAGCCATATAAGGCAGGCCGATGCCGGTGATGGTATCAATAAGATTCAAGGTGGACAGTGTGCGGTAATTTTCGACGATGAGCACCTCCGGGACCACCATGAGCTGGATCAAAACCATATAGAACATGATTTCCCGCCCCCGGAAGTCAAAGCGGGCAAAGGCATAGGCCGCAAGTGTGCACAGGATCAATTGACCGCCCAGAATCATGCTCACCAGGATGAAGGTGTTCAGGAAATAGCGGGCAAAGGGAGCCTGGTTCCAGGCGGCAGGAAAGTTTTCCAGGCTCAAGGGGGCCAAAAGCTGAAAAGTTACCGCATATTCCGGGGGGTGAAATGCGGCCCAAAAGGCATACATCAGGGGGGAAATCCACAACAGGGCCAGAGTCCAGGCCCCAAGGGTATCCAGGGAGAGTATGAGCCGTTTCTCCCTCATCTGTAATGCACCCTCCTGTCCAGAAATCCGAATTGAAACACGGCCAGGGTAGCAAGCAGAATAAGCATGACTACAGTCAGCGTTGAGGCGTAATTGGAGTCGAAAAAAGAAAATGCATTCTCATATATGTAGTATAAAAGAAGATTGGATGCGTTGTCCGGCCCGCCTTTGGTCAGAATAAACAGGTGATCCACCAGTTTGAAGGCATTAAGTACTGCATTGATAAGCACGAAAATGGTGGTGGGCATGAGCAGAGGAAAGACAACCCGGCGGAAGGTTGTCCAGCGGCCGGCACCTTCCAGCAGGGCGGCCTCCCGAAGCTCAGGGCTCATGTTTTGCAATGCCGCGAGATAGAAAATCATAAAGAACCCCGCCTCCTTCCAGACTGTTGTAGCTATAAGGCACCAGAGCACGGTGGATGGATCGCCCAGCCAGTTATGGCCCGAGCCGCCCAGGCTGGTCAAAATCTGATCCAGGAGTCCGATTTCCGGGGTATAAAAAAAGAGCCAGATATTGGCCACTGCGATCATGGGCAGGATGGTGGGCGTAAAGTAGGCCAAGCGTAAAAAACCTTTGCCTGCCAGGGCCTTGTTGGCCCACAAGGCCATGCCCAGGGCCAGGGCAATGGCTGTGGGAACCGTGCCTGCAGCAAAAAGAAAAGTATTGCCCATCACCTTCATAAACACTGGATCATTCAACAGACGCTCATAGTTGGCCAGCCCGATAAAGCGCGAGGGACGGACCACTGAGCCTGTGGTGAACATGGAATGATAGACACTAACCAGTGTAGGCCAATGAGTAAATGCAGCCATCAGGGTCATGGCCGGAAGCAAAAGCAGCCAACCGTAAAGGGTGCTCATCCTAATGGTTTTCATTACAGACCTCTTTACCGGTTCCGGGAAAGGCTCCCGGAACCGGACAAAAGAGAAAGGGATAATATTTAACGATAGGGTTTAAGCAGTTGATCAGCCCGCTCCTGAGCATCTGCCAGGGCATCTGCCGGAGTGGATTTTCCGATCAATGCGGATTGAATGGCATCGTCCAGCAGCTTACGTACCCGGCCGGTTTGGAAGGTGGACAGTTCAGCCGTTGCGAATTCCAGTTGGTCCCGAGCCACAGCAGCTGGAGGGAATTCATCTATGTATTGCTTCAAGGCTTCGGTTTCGTAGGCCTGGGGGGAAATACCAATGTAGCCTGTCTCAATGGACCATTGGGCTGAACGCTCCGGGCTGGTCATGAACTTGATCAGTTTCATTGCAGCCTGGCGCTCCTTATCATTGGTTTGCTTGAAGATGTAAAAATTTCCGCCGCCGGTGGGTGTTCCCCGCTGCACCTTGGCCGGGAGCATGGCCACTCCGAAATCGAAATCCGCCGCCTTTTTGACCGCAGTCAGGTTGCCTGTGGAATGCCACATGATGGCGGTTTTGCCTTCCAGGAAATTTTGCCGCAGAGTGCCCCATTCAATGGTTCCTTCCGGCATAGCCCCGTACTTTTGGGAGAGATCCCGCCAGTACTCCAGGGTTTCGACCACGCCGGCGTTGTCGAAATATGTCTCTTTGCCGTTGTCATCCATCAAGTCCTGGCCATTCTGCTTGCACAATGCTCCGAACATCCAGTACGGATAGCCAGTGGAAGGGATCATCACCCCCCAGCGATTGTCAGTGGTCAGCGTGGCGCCCATCTCGGCCATCTCTTCCCAGGTCTGGGGCGGATGCTCTGGATCAAGGCCGGCTTCGCGAAAGGCGTCCTTGTTGTAATACATAACAATAGTTGAACGCTGGAAGGGGATGCCCCAGGTTTTACCCATGAATTTTCCGTTCTCCATGAGCGCGGGGTAGAAGGAGTCCAGCCAGGCCTGGTCCTCGGCTGTGCTGGCAATGTCATCAAAAGGTACAATGGCGTCCTGTTCAATGAGATCATAGATGTCGATAGAGAAAAGCACCGAAAGCTGGGCCGGCTTGCCTGACTTCAAGGCAGCCAAAGCTTTAATCCGGGCATCGTTGTAGTTGCCGGCATAAATAGCATTGACCTCAATGTCCGGATTGCGCTCTTCGAAGTCCGCAACCATGGAGTCCACGACCTTGGTCAGCGGTCCGCCCACGGCCACTGGATAGTACATGGTCAGCGTCACCTTGGCCTGGGCGGCCATGACCGAGGTCAGAAGCAGAGCTGCAGTCAACAGAAGCACTTTGGTTTGTCGGACCATTTAGATATCCTCCCTGTTCATGGTTGTCTCGCGGTTTAGGCCCGGCTATGCAGGGTCCCGCGAGGGGCTTTGGCCCTTGGGCCACATATCTCCAGTCAGAGCCGACTATCGACCCTGACTTCTCCCCTGGGCGTCAAAGAGGTGGATTTTTTCCGGATCCCAGGTCAGGAGCATAGGCCTGCCCGGCTCATGGTCTGCCTTGCCGGCCATCCGGACTTGGATTTCCTCCTGTACACCATCTGGGTGATCCAGCAGTACCCCGACCATAGTATCGGCTCCATGATAATCAGTTGCCTGTACCCTGACAGGCAGCCCGGGCCCGGAAGTGGTCAGTCGCAGATCTTCCGGCCGCACCCCCAGACAGGAACCGTTTAGCTTCTGGACCGGCAACAGCCTTTCCAGAGATCCGTCCGTATCTGCACAGGCCGCTCTCATTCTGGCCAGGGAGATAATGTTCATGGGTGGCGAGCCGATAAAACCGGCCACAAAAGCCGATGAAGGATGCTTATAAATATCGCTGGGGGTTCCCCATTGTTCAACCCGCCCCTCACGAACCACCAGAATTTTATCGGCCATACTCATGGCCTCGGTCTGATCATGGGTTACATAGACCACGCTCAGCCTAAGACGCCGCTGCAAGTCCCGTATCTCCATCCGCATTTCATGGCGCAGCTTGGCGTCCAGATTGGATAACGGCTCATCCATCAGACAGACCGGGTGCTCGGCAATGACTGCCCGGGCCAGGGCCACACGCTGTCTCTGCCCCCCCGAGAGTTGGCCAGGTTTTTTGTCCAGCTCCCCGGAAAGCCCAACCAGGGACGCTACCCGCTGCAACCTTTGCCCACGTTCATTCTTTGGGGTTCTGCGTACCTTGAGGCCGAAGATGATGTTTTCAGCCACATTCAGATGAGGAAAAAGGGCATATGATTGAAAGACCATGGAAATCCCGCGCTTTGAGGGATCAATGTCAGCCACATTTTTGGCGTTCAGGAAAATTTCTCCTTCATCCGGCTCCTCCAA
>CAYOID010000123.1:5693-6839 GCA_964403955.1 uncultured Desulfohalobiaceae bacterium
TCGGAAAGCCATTCGCTGGCCATGACCACTACAAATATGGCCACCAGGATCACAGTCACCTGATCCCACTTGAACATGTTCATGGCACTGTTCAAGGTAATACCTATGCCTCCGGCTCCGACCAGGCCTATCACCGAGGACTGTCGAATATTGATGTCCCAGCGGAAGGTGAGCACTCCGACCACAGTGGGCATAATCTGAGGTATGATTCCGTAGGTCAAAATTTTGCTCTGGGTGGCACCGGTGGCTGTGATTGCTTCCACTTGGCCTCGGTCGATCTCCTCTATGCCTTCGGCGATGAGCTTGCTGGTGAATCCGATGGAGCGGATGGCGATGGCGATGACCCCGGCCAGGGGCCCCGGCCCAAAGATCACAGTGAATATGATGGCCCAGACCAGTTCGTTCACCGATCTGGAGGTAACCACGATCACCCGGGCCAGCCACAGGGTGGTCTGGTTGCGGGTGGTGTTCTGGGCCGCCATCAGGGCGACAGGAATGGAAAGGAATGCTGCCAGGATGGTGCCCAGGGTGGCTATGTTGATTGTTTCGATCATCGGGGCGATAATATCATCAAAGAAAGAAATATCCGGCGGCAACATGCGCAGTCCAAGATCCAGGACTTGGGCAGGGGCATCTAGGACGAATGGCCAGTAAATATCCAGGCTGGCCGCAGACCAGACCACGACCATCACCGAGACCAGCTGCAGGCTGAAACGACGGAGCCTTTCCCCCCTGCTTCTGCGTTTCCAAATGCGAGGACCTTCTTGTTGGCCAGGATTTTGGGCCTTCATTGGATACGCCCCCGAATGAAGCCACTGGCCCATTCAGCCACCAAAACCACAACGATGATAGACAGCAGGATGGCCAGACTGAAATCGTATTCATAGCGGCCGAAGGAATTATAGAGCGAGGCACCGATCCCTCCGGCTCCAACAATACCCAGAATGGTCGATTCCCGCAGATTGATATCCCAGCGGTAGATGCTCAGGCCGATATAGCGGGGCAGGACCTGGGGGAGAATCCCGAAAACCAGGACCTTGAGCCAGTTGGCCCCTGTGGCCCGAATGGCCTCCACCTGGCCCTCATCGATATCTTCGATGTCCTCGGCCAACAGCTTGCCTACGAAACCGGTGGAGGCGATGGTTA
>CAYOID010000124.1:0-1543 GCA_964403955.1 uncultured Desulfohalobiaceae bacterium
AGGTTCGGCCTGTTCCTGGAGGACCCTGGATACAAATGAGACAGGTGGGCAGGCCCGGTGTATAAAAACTATACGCAAAGACGGACGGTCTGGATTGCTTTTGCCGGAGTAATACTGGATATGTCAATAAATCCAGGGTGATATTTTTTCCAGGGTTTCTGGCATGCCTGTTGCTTTGAAGAGCTCAATCCACAACAACCCAAAGGAGGTCTGTCATGAAGAGGAATGTTATTTTTGCAGCACTGGTCTTGGTTCTGGTCGTGTCCGGAGGCATGGTTCTGGCTCAGCAGCAAGGCAATAATCAAGGCTACGCCCCCTCCCAGGATCAAGGCTGGTTTTGCCCCTGGTGCGGACAGCACTATGGCCAGGGAAAGGGTATGGGGCCTGGCCAAGGCATGAAACAGGGAATGATGCACCGCGGTCAGGGCATGCGGCAAGGCTGGCAGGGCCAGGGCATGGGGCCCGGGACAATGCAGCGCTGGCAAGGCCAGGGCATGGGACAGGGCATGATGCAGGGACGGGGCATGGGCCGTCACCCCAGATGTGAAAACTGGAGCCGCGGTCAGTACGGACCTTCCGGTGCTCAGCAGCAGATGGAGCCCTTAAGCAAGAGCGCCGCTCAGGAGCTGGCCCGGAATTATGTGGCTGGGAACCCCAACCTGCAGGTCGGGGAGCTGACTGAGAAGGACGAGGCCTATGAGGCCACGATCGTGACCAGGGAAGGCTCTCTGGTGGAAAAGCTGCTCATCGACAAGCAGACCGGGTGGATGAAACGAGCCTACTGAGAATGACTGGACGATTGAAGTGATCGGCGCAAGCCTTGAAGCGGCTGTACAAAGTCTTGATGCAGCCGCTTCAAAGCTTCCTGGCCTTTCTGGTGGAAAAAGAGAAAGAGCTGCTTACCAGGAAGAGCAGGAAGGACATGAAGTGAAGACAGAGATGAGCAGATGTTTATTCCCATCCTGTCAATTTTTCCAGCGGTCCTTGTGTTTCTTTTTGCCTCTGCCCGGGGGATAGCGCTCAGTGACTGAGGCATGGTATTCGTAGGGGTGGGAGGTGTCCATCTCCAGGGTCACAGAGTTGCCCAGCTCGGCCCGGAGGTATCGCGGCAGTCTGACCGATCCACGCCATTCCCCGTCGGTGTAGTAGAAATAAAGCCCCCTGCCGGTGTCGAAATAGACCTCGGCCGAAGGGTAGTAACGATACCTGTGCTTGGCCCGGTACCCGTGAGCCGGAGCCCATGGCGGCGGGCCGCCCCTACGCTCATGCCTTTCGTAGCCCCGCTGATCATGCCCCCGGTGATCGGGGTAATCGCCTACAGAAATGGTGGAGCCGGCACAGCCGGCGAGCAGGAGGGCTCCGAAGATCAGAGCCAAAATTGGGCAAAGAGCTTGCATTCGATCCGTCATCAGCACCTCGCTGTGGATTGATTGGTATGAATTCGACTCGACCTTCAGGTCGCAAGCTGGATATGTGATTCAATGTGGCTTGACATGCCAGGCCGCTCCTCAGGGGCCTGGCATCTCAAGCCTTGGGATGTGGG
>CAYOID010000124.1:1643-6814 GCA_964403955.1 uncultured Desulfohalobiaceae bacterium
CCTGATGTCTGAAGCTCAGAACCACATAGTCGTCGTCAGAAAGGTCATCGTCCACAGACACAGTTCCGTTGATCACTCCCATGGTTGCGTTTTGCAGAGTGAAATTGCGGGTCAATGCATCCCCGGCACTGGGGCTTACAGAGTATACGCCAGGCAGGAAGCCGTCCTTGTAGGCTACCAGGTTCTGCTCTCCCGGGTTGGTGAAAAGAGTGTACGTGGCGTTGTTCGAGGCATCCTGGCCCTCTGCCACCGTGCTTCCCTGAACCTTGATCTTTTTGGTCTCGCTGATGGGATCCGAGGTGAGCTTTTGCACGGAAACCAGGGTCCCGTTCATGTCAGAACCATTGGTGGATGCAATCTCGCCGCTGATGGCCACCTTGTTGGCCTGGTTCAAAATCCTAATAGTGGGTTTGAGGAGCCACTTTCCGCTTTTTCCTGCCTGGATCACCGACCTGTCAGCGTCAAAGTCCAGAATCAATTCAACATTGCCGTCGACAGGAACAGTGAACGGGCTGACCAGCTTGATTCCAGTCTGGGTTCCGCTGGGGACAATAAGCTTTCTTTGTATTGTTTCGTCTTTTAATTGTGCACAAGCTCTGACAAAGTTTGTCTTGAGGGCTGCACTCTGTGCGTGCCGCGAAACAGCGTTGGCCCAGAGAGTCCAAAGGGAGAGGTCCTGGCGTCAATCGATGCCGTAACTTTTTGATTGTTCTGCCGGCTACACAGTATGCACGTCTGCAGCCGGAAGAAGGGTCAGGCCTTGAGCAGGGTCCAGACCCCGATGACGATGAATCCGGCCCCGGCCAGGTAGTGGAGATACTTTTCATTGACCGTGTTGGAGATCAGGCCCCCTGCCAGGACACCAATCCCGGATGCCACAATCAGGGCCAGGGAAGCCCCTGCAAAAACAGTGAGCTTGCTGACCTCCTTGTCCGAGGCAAAGAGCAGCGTGGCCAATTGCGTCTTGTCCCCAAGCTCGGCAATAAAGACTGCGACAAAGACAGTGGTCAGTATCTTCAGATCCATGGTCACCTCGTTGTGCTGCTATGCGCTGCAGCGTTTCCGGTGTACGATACTCAGGACAGTGGCTCCTCGATGGAGAATGTGGATTTTCTGTGCTTGTGAAATGTCTGTCTTCATTCCTGGAAAATTCCACAACCAGCGTCGAAGAACCAGGACAGTTGCGTTTTGGCTCAAAGGCCTGCGTCAGGTCTTGTACCGAAATTCGTTCTCGCCGTCCAATGAGTCAGCCCGGCCAGAGGCATGAGCATGGCACACGCCTACCACAGGGGGTGGAAGAGGAAGAGTTTTCACCACAGAGAGCACAGAGATCACAGAGCTGGATGGCAGGGCGTTTTTCCCATCGGAAAAACGCCCTGCCGGCTGCCTCGCCTTCGGCGATGGTCAATCCATTCTTCATGCCGCCTTGCGGCAGCGAAGCGTTTGAATGATTTCGGCGTCAGTCGAAAGCATTCAAACACTCCTTCTTCGCGCTCTTCACTCTGCGGGCTCTGTGGGCTCGAGCGAGTCGTCGAGCGGGTGGTTGAAACTCTTTCTTCGACCCAACGTCCTCTGTGTGAATAATGACCAGGCCAGAGGCTGGGCTGACGTGACTTTTTCAGGCCCTTGCGGCGAATGATGCGGAACATTCAGCCTGGGCCCGGACGGCACAAAGCCTTCAAGGAGGGATCGTATTCCATTCAAGAAAATGCCGGTGTCCCCGTGGATCATCATTGGTTCGGCGCTCATTCTGGGTGCGGTGCTCGTGGTCATGGCCTGGATCAATCTCAACCGGGAAAAGGCGTACATCACCAGGATCCTGTCGGAAAAGGGAGCGGCCCTGATCAAGTCCTTTGAAGCCGGGGCCCGGACAGGCATGCGGGGGGATTTGGGATCCCAGCTCAAGCTGCAAACCCTGCTGCAGGAGACAGCTGCCCAGTCGGACATCCTGTATCTGACTGTGACCAACGCCAGCGGCACGATCGTGGCCCACAGCGCACAGGAGCGCATTGGGCAGCAGTTCCTGAGCCCCAGCAGCTTTCAGGGCCTTGACCCTGGCCCTGACATCCAAACCAGGATTCTCAGCCCTCCGGACCTGCCGCGGGCCTTTCTGGTCTATCGCGCTTTCAGCCCGCTCCAGGCCGGACCTGCCCGGACAGGGATGGGGCCGAGGCCAATGCCTGGGTGGGAGTCCGGGCACATGCATGGGGGCATGGGCAGGGCGCATGGGATGGGCGGCCGGTTCTTCGGGTCCCGGGATTTCCTGCAGACCACGCACTACATCTTTGTAGGCCTCGAGATCGAGCCCTGGGAAGAAGCCAGGGCCATCGATGTCCGGAATACTGTAGTCATTGCCGGAGTGCTCCTTCTCTTGAGCCTGACCGGAGTTGTCTCACTGTTCTGGGCCAACAGGGTGCAGGTTTCCACTCAGCTCCTGCAGGACCAGCAGGCCTTCTCCGCAGTGGTCATGACTCACCTCCCGGTTGGCCTGATTGTCCTGGACCGCAGGCAGACCGTCTCCTTTGTGAACAGGGCCTTTCAGAATCTGGCCGGAAAGGGCCGTTCCCTGTTGGGGCAAAGGCCCCAGGACGCCCTTCCAGAGGAGCTGATCCAGCTGATCCAGGAGCTGGAGACAGAGCACATCATTCTGGAGCGCGAGGTCCAGTGCCGCTTCCCTGGCCGGGCTGTCCCTGTGAGCGTCAGCGGTGCGGAGATCTTCTCCCAGGAGGGTCTGCTGCTGGGCAAAGTCCTGATTCTGCGTGATCTCAGAGAAGTCAAGGCCTTGGAGGACACCGTCAGGCGGCAGGAAAAAATGGCCGCCATCGGCAATCTGGCTGCAGGCGTGGCCCATGAAATACGCAACCCTTTGAGCTCGATCAAGGGCTACGCCACCTATTTCAAGCACAAGTTCAAACCAGGGAGCTCGGAACAGGAAGCGGCCAGAATCCTGATCCAGGAGGTGGACCGGTTGAACCGGACCGTGACCGAGCTTTTGGAGCTCTCCCGCCCCTCTCATCTGGACAGGCAAGACGTGGGGCTGAAGGACCTCATCCAGCGATCGCTGCAGCTCATCGAGCAGGACGCGGAGCACAAGGGCATTGGCATCCACTTCGCACCTGAAGACGGAGATGCTATGATCTGTGCTGACCCGGACCGACTGAACCAGGCCCTGCTCAACCTGTATGTCAACGCACTCCAGGCCATGGACCGCGGGGGCCGGCTCATGGTCCGTCTTGGACCGCACACCATGGGGGAAGATGTCATCCAGGTTTCGGACACCGGGCCCGGCATCCCTGCAGAGCAGCGGGAAAAGATCTTCGATCCCTACTTCAGCACCAAAAAAACCGGAACCGGTCTGGGGCTGGCCATTGTGCACAAGATCATTGAAGCCCATGGGGGGCGCATTCATGTTCAAAGCCAGCCCGGCTCAGGCTCAACCTTCACCATCGCTCTGCCCAAGGACGAGGCATGCCCATCAAAACACTGATTGTCGACGATGACCCGGCCCATCTGTCCATGCTCCAGACCCTGCTTCAGGACTGGGGACATGAGACAGAGACCGCCCATGACGGGGCCGTGGCTGTGGAGAAAATCAAGGAACGCCCCTTTGATCTGGTGCTCATGGACGTGCGCATGGCTGAAGTTGACGGCATTGAAGCCCTGCAGCGGATCAAGGCCTACAACCCTGCCATCCCGGTCTTGATCATCACCGCCTACTCCTCGGTGAGCAGCGCCGTGTCCGCCCTCAAGGCCGGAGCTTACGATTACCTGACCAAGCCGCTGGATTTCGACCTCCTGCAGCACACCATGGACAAGGCCCTGGATCACAAACGGCTGGAAACCGAAAACCGGGCCCTGAAGCAGAGGCTGCCGCCTGACTTCGACCTCTCCAATATCGTGGGCCAGAGCCAGGCCATGCAGGAGCTTCTCGATCTGGTGGTCAGGGCCGCGCCCACCGAGGCCACGGTCTTGATCACCGGCCCCAGCGGGACCGGCAAGGAGCTCATTGCCCAGGCCATTCACGCCAACAGCGAGCGGGCCAGGGGACCGCTGGTCACTGTCAACTGTGCGGCCCTCTCCGAGACCCTGCTGGAATCGGAGCTCTTCGGGCATGAAAAAGGAGCGTTCACCGGTGCGGACAAGAAGCGGGAAGGCAAATTCATGCAGGCCAACCACGGCTCTGTCTTCCTGGACGAGATCGGGGACATGCCCATGCCCATGCAGGCCAAGCTGCTGCGGGTGATCCAGCAGCGGGAAATCCAAAGGCTGGGCAGCGACAGCGTGCATCAGGTCGATGTCCGGATCATTGCGGCCACAAACAAGGATCTGACCCAGGAAGTGGAAGCCGGCCGCTTCCGGGAGGACCTCTACCACCGGCTCAATGTCATGGAGCTGCGGGTCCCGGGGCTCAAGGAGAGGCAGGAGGACATCCCCCTCCTGGCCGAGCACTTCCTGCACAGGCTCACGGCCAGGAACCGCAAGACGATCCACGGGTTCACGCCCCAGGCCATGGACCTGCTGCTCAAGTACGACTGGCCGGGCAATGTCCGGGAGCTGGAGAACGCCGTAGAGCGGGCAGTCATCCTGGCTGCAGGCGAGTACATCACCCCCAGGGAGCTGCCCCTGAAGCTGGACAGCGAGGGCCAGGACAAGGGAGGGCCGGAAGCCGGGGGAGCTGGGGAGAGAAACCTGGAAGAGGTGGAAAAAGAGGCCATCGCCGCCACCCTGGCCAAAACCGGGGGCAACAAGAGCGAAACAGCCAGGATCCTGGGGATCACCCGGGCCACACTGCACAAGAAAGTCAAGAAATACGGATTGGAGCCGGGTCGCGGTGCGTGAAGCAGGCTCTTCAGCCCGGCCCTGGTGGTTCGTCATGGCTCACATGTGGCGAAATACCTATTCTTTAAGCAAGCCTGCCAGCGAAGCAGCTCGAGAGCATTCGTACCGATCAGCTTCATGGTTGAGGATGACCTGCCTTTGCTGATCCCTCCCGCCTTCCCTCCAATACTTGTTTTTCCTCGTATGAAACTTCATGAGGAAGAACCCCTCAGCCCTACGGGCAGCTCCCCGGACCTCTCAGTCCTGCGGACAGCTCCCCAAAACCCCTCAGCCCTGCGGGCAGCTCCCCAAAACCCCTCAGCCCTGCGGGCAGCTCCCCTTGGAAAAGGGGA
>CAYOID010000125.1:0-6564 GCA_964403955.1 uncultured Desulfohalobiaceae bacterium
GAACAATCGAACCCGTCCTCAAAGAGCTGACAACCAAGTATCCGGTCGTGACCGTGACCGGTCCGCGTCAGAGCGGCAAGACCACACTGTGTCGCAAGGTCTTTCCTGACAAGCCCTATGTGAACCTGGAAGTCCCGGATGAGCGCCAATTCGCCCTCGAAGACCCTCGAGCCTTTCTGAAAGAGCATAACCAGGGTGCCATCCTCGATGAGGTTCAGCGCACCCCGGATCTCTTGTCCTATCTGCAGCCCATGGTTGATGATGAGCCAAGTCCGGGTCGCTTCATCCTGACAGGAAGCCAGCAGTTCAACGTCAGGGAGGCCCTGAGCCAATCACTTGCCGGCAGAACCGGGCTTCTTACCCTGCTTCCGTTCGATTGGTCCGAGGTTCGATCCTATATCGATCTCACCAATGTGGACAGGCTGATCCTGCATGGCTTCTACCCCAGGCTGCACCACATGCACATCAATCCAACCCAGGCCATGGCGGACTATTTCGAGACCTATGTCCAGCGCGACATCAGGCAGCTCATGAACATCCGCCATTCCGGGCTTTTTGAAAAGTTCGTCCGACTTTGCGCAGGACGGGTAGGCCAGCTTCTCAACCTGCAGGGCCTGGGCAACGAGGTGGGTGTTTCCCATACCACGGCCAGGGAATGGATGTCCCTTCTTGAGGCCAGCTACATCATTTTCCAGCTGCCGCCTTGGCATGCCAATATTTCCAAGCGGCTGATCAAGACGCCCAAAATCTACTTCTGGGATGTTGGATTGGCTGCCTACCTTCTGGGACTGGAAGAGGAGAAGCAGGTCAGTCGCGACCCCTTGCGGGGGAGCCTGTTCGAAAACCTGGTCATCTCGGAAATGTTCAAGCATTCTTACCATCACGGACGTCGTCCCAGGCTGTCCTTTTACCGCGACAGCTCAGGCAACGAGGTGGACCTCGTTGTCGAGCGAGGCCGTGAGCTGGCCTTGATTGAGATCAAGTCCGGCCAGACAGTGACCAGGGACTACTTCCAGGGGCTCAACCGTTTTGCCAAAGTCGCAGACGATCGAATCCAGGGCGGGGCGGTTGTCTACGCAGGCGACACAGGACAGCGTCGGTCGGACTGGGAGGTCTGGCCGATACATGAGCTTGAAAGGCTCTTAGATAGGGCCTCCTCACTTTTTGCTGATTGAAGTCAAGACTTTCAGATGGCACAGAACGAGAGGCCGGTATGGACGCCAGAAGCCAGTTCGGCAGCGAAAATCAGGGCTGGTCTCGATTCTGCATGAATGATTGAGAGTTGGTGATCCACACTTTTTTATGGACAGGCCCTTTCATTTTGGGAAAAGCATTGGAACAGGAGAAATATGCTTCTTGTACCGTGAGTTCGTCTATGCCCGGGGCGGAGTGGACCTGGGAAAGGGCAAGATTCTGGATGCATTGCCCCTCCCAGAATCGGTGGAGCGCTTCATCCAACGCACTCGGTTTTTCACCCGGTTAAACAGACCTTTGGTTTACGGCCAAAGCCGTGTTTAACTGGGTGAACCGATGCCGGGATCATCGGATCAAAGGAGTTCGTCCGCCAGGGGTTTGAACTCTTCCGGGACATCATCCAGCCCAAGCGGGAGCGCAAGCCACACAGGATCCAGGGTCTGGAGCAGGTCTACTCTCTGAAGCGTCTGACCTGAAGCCTTGACGTGTCTTCAGCCTTACTGCCCGCAGCTCCAGCCTGCCGGCTGCATGCATGCATCCTCTTTTTAAGTGTATTTTCCAGGAGCATAATGGTTGATTCGGGCTCTCGTCCCAACCTCGTTTTGAGGAGAGCAGAGCTTGAAGTTCTTGACAAAAGGCTGGTAGGATTGATGCGACACGGGATCTGAGTGTTGGCCAACATATGAGTAGCACAAATATGAAGGAAAAAAGTTCCTGAGCATAAGGAGCTCTGCTATGACAACCAAAGAAAAAATTGTTCGCACTGTTGAAGGACTTCCCCCTGATGCCACGATTGAAGATGCCATGGAGCGTCTTCTGTTCCTGGCAAAGATCGAAAGAGGCCTGAAGCAGGCAGATGAAGGCCAGACAGTAACGCATTCTGAAGTGAAGGAAAGGATGGCCAAATGGCTGAAGTAAGGTGGACACAGCAGGCAGTTGATGATCTGGAAGCAATCGCTGATTTCATTGCCGCTGATTCTCCTCAATACGCCAGTCTTTTCATAATTGATGTCTTGGCAGCTGTCGAGCGACTTACGAGCTTTCCGAACTCAGGGAAGATCGTTCCCGAAATAAGTGATCCAGTGATTCGGGAAATAGTGTTTGGAAGCTATCGTATTATTTATCGAGTTAAAGACAGTCTTGTCGAGCTTTTGACTGTCTATCACGGATCCAGACTGCTGGATCCATCTATTTTGAAATAAGTGTACCGATTTCAGTTGGAGTGAGCAGTATGTTTTTTTGAAATGGACTTTTCCAAGGCAGAGCGCAATGTGGTTGCTTTGCCTGGGAGCTGGTCACGGACCACAATGAACAGAGTTTCTAAAAAAAGAGAACGCAAGCCGCACAGGATCCAATGATTGGATAGCATCTATTCCATGAAGCGGCTGAACTGAAACCTTGACGTCTCTCCAGTCTTACTGACCGAATTTCCAGCCTACCGGTTGTATGCATACACCCTCTCTGCAAATACATTTGAGTACGGATCATATTGATTGATTCAAGGTCTTGCCCTAATCTCTTTTTGAGGGGAGCAGATAAGGTCCAAGGGACAGTAAAGGACAACGGCAAGGGAAAATATTTTTGCTCGGTGTTCCTTGTTCTCATGACAAATCTGGTTTATATACTGAATATTATAAAAGAACCGGGTCTTGAAGAGATTTGGTGACAGGAAAAAAATGATTGCTCCATGCTTTCATCAACATTTCACTTCATTCAAAGGACTTGGTCATCCTGCCGGTCCTGGCTCGAAATCTGCTAGCATAATCACCTCATCAGCCTGATCAGATAGATTTGTAACAATCGCTACAGACATCTTCCTCTGAGCTCGCTAATGTTGGACCCAAAACTGAGGAGGTGGACTATGCCAGCTTGTGGAATCTGTGGCGGTGATGCTCCAAGGCAGCCGGAAGTGACTGAGGATGGCCGCTGTGACCAGTGTCAGCGGAGAATTGTCCTTGAAGAGGACCTGGGCAAGACCAAGTGCGGCCTGTGCGGTGGCGAAGCCCCTCGCCAGCCCGTCATCAAAGATGACGGAGCCTGCGACATGTGCGGCAAAAAGATCGTGCTCAAGGAGTAGAACCTAGAATCCCGTGCCTGCAAACACAGGCACGGGCAATCACCTTTTCAGGAGACAGCCATGCCTGCACAGCTCATCGGATTCTCCGGGAGTCCAATCAAGAACAGCAACACCGACCGTTTGGTCCAGGCCGTGCTCGATGCCAGCGGTCTGGAAACCGAATTCCTCAAGCTCTCCAAGTACAATGTGCGACCTTGCATCGCCTGTCTGGGCTGTACTGCGGACAATGTTTGCAAGGTCAAAGACGACTTCCCAGGTATGGCGGAAAAAATCAAAAAGGCCCACGGGTTCGTCATCGGTTCCTACCCGCCCTACGCTTCAGTGGACGGGTTCACCAAGGCCCTGCTGGAACGCCTCTTTTCCATGCGGCACCAGAATCACCTCAACCGGGGCAAGCTGGCAGTGGTCGTGACGACTGGTATCGGCCGAGGCGTGCCCGGCCTGGACGAGGCCAGCCAGCAGGTGGCCACGGCTCTGTCTATGGAAGGCATGGAAATTTTGGGACAACTCAAGGCCATCGGCAACGCCGAGTGCATGGTCTGCGGCTTTGGCGAGGAATGTCCCATGTCCGCCCTGCCCTGGGTCTTCGGGCGGGACTTCACCGTGACTGAAAAGGCCTTCTGTCAGGTAGAAAATCAGTCTGATCTCTGGGATCAGGCCCGAAAATTGGGACAGACCATGGCAGATCATCTGATCTGCTTTGGATAACAGTCATCCCTCCGCCCTTGTCAGCATGCTCTTGAAGCTTTGGCTTTTACTCTGGGTCAAAGGTTCCATCTGCTGCTGTTCATCAGAAGGGCCGTATTGGCCAGAAGGTCCGTATTGTCCGCGACCCCACTGATCGCTCATCATGCCGCGACCCATGCCGCGACCCCCATGCCTCATGCCTTGGCCGCGCTGCATCATCCCGGGACCCATGCCCTGACCATGATAGCGCTGCATCATGCCAGGTCCCATGCCCTGGCCCTGCCAGCCTTGTCCCATTCCCTGACCGTGCCAATCATGGCGCATGCCCTGGCCGCGCTGCATCATGCCGGGTCCCATGTTTTGGCCGTACTGCTGTCCGCACCAGGGACAGAACCAGCCCTGTCCTTGAGGGCCGGATCCCTGGCTGTAACCCTGCTGCTGGGCCAGGACAACACTGCCGGACACGATCAAGGCCAATGCCGCTACTGCAATAAAGAGTTTCCCTTTCATACAAAATACCTCCTCAGCACAGAATCCAGGGTCTGGAGCAGGTTTACTCTCTGAAGCGTCTGACTTGACGGACGTGTATTTTTAAACTAAGTTTGTAAAACTAAGTTTTAGCTTTTGGAGGTAGGGCAATGGAAACTATAAATATTCATGAGGCCAAAACCAATTTATCCCGACTCCTGAAGCAGGTGCAGGAAGGAAATCCGTTTATCATCGCTAAAGCAGGCAAGCCCATTGCCCGGGTGACCAGTATTGATGCCCCGGAGCTGAAGCAGGCAAAACGATTAGGGTTTTTAGCAGGTCAGATCGAGGTGCCACAGGACTTCGATCGAATGGGTGAAGAGGAAATCCAGATCCTGTTTGGTGAAGAGAATGCATCTTCTTCTTGATACACACGTTTTGCTCTGGGCTGCAGGCACTCCGGACAGGCTTTCCAGCCAGGCAATGAACCTTCTCCAAGATCCGGAAAATCATCTGTTGTTCAGTGCGGCAAGCATGTGGGAGATTACCATCAAACGGGGACTGGGCCGCAATGACTTTCGGGTGGAGCCAGCAGTCCTCAGACGCGGTCTTGTGGAGAACGGGTATTCTGAGCTGGCCATCACCAGTACGCATGTCATGGCAGTGGGCCATTTGCCTGGTATCCACAAAGACCCTTTTGATCGGGTTCTCGTGGCCCAAGCAATGACTGAGGAGGTTCTTTTGCTGACTGCGGATGATGTGGTGGCCAAATATCCGGGACCTATCCGGCGAATTTGAACGCTGCTGTGCAGTCCCTGGGCATGGGCCAGCCTGCTGTTCCGGCCCACCTGAATGAAGAACAACGTGTTCTGCGCAGGCGGCTCCGGGGCCCATGGGCGGCAGTTGGGAGAACCCGTTATAATGATTGTGAAACAAAAAGGGACAGCATAGAAACAATGTCAGCTCCTCCTGGCCAGATTCAAGGGCCTGGACAAGACCGAGTTTCTGGATAACAGGAAGGAGTTCGGCAACCCTTTTATGGTTTGGCCCAGGAACGTGGGATCGATCTGGATGCAGCAAGAGATGACCAGGATGCTGGGCATGAGCGGGATATGGAAAGAGCCAGAGAGCATATCTGCACGATTCTTGCCGAAAGGTATAGAGAGATGGCCAAAGAATGGTTGGAGAGCTCGGAAATCTGGACACAAGACGGGGCGGTCAAAATCCCTGGGGTCATTTCAGTTGGGGAGGCTCCCGGGCTGCAGGAAGCCAAGGAGATCATTTACACATACAGCCTGGCCTACGTCGTAGCGGGCGAATGCGCGCTGCGATATGATAACGGCAGGAACTACGCGTTTTCGCGTGGTTGCTTAACCGGGCGAGCCCGGGCATACAACAAAATGCGAAGGCGGAAAGGGACCTTTTGGGCTGAACGGTTTACCTCTAATTTATCGAGTTAAAGACAGTCTTGTCGAGCTTTTGACTGTCTATCACGGATCCAGACTGCTGGATCCATCTATTTTGAAATAATTTAAACGATCTTCGCATTCCTCCGGCGAATCGTCTGGAAAAACTGAAAGGAAAAAGACACGATTAATACCGTATTCGAATTAATGATCAATGGCGAATATGTTTTGAATGGGGAGATGGTGATGCGCATAACCATAGTCTATGCAGCCAAAGACATAAAGCGTGTCAATGCAGAGACGCTCTCGCGCTATTTACTGCAATTGTGACCTCTTTTTCCAGGCCAGCCTGGTTTTGATGTCGTCAAAGACCGTGTAGAATATGGGCACATAGACCAGGGTGAGCATGGTCGAGACCAGGAGCCCGCCAATGGCTACCACAGCCAGGGGGGAGAGCCGCTCCAGCCCAACGGCCAGTTCCATGGCTATGGGCAGCATGCCGGCCATGGTGCTCAAGGCGGTCATGACGATAGGCCGGGTCCGTGTCCTGATCGCCTGGATGACTGCCTCGTGTCTGGGCATGCCCTGTTCTCGTGCCTGATTGACGAAGTCCAAAAGCAGAATGGAGTTGTTGACCACGATGCCTGAGAGCAGAATCATGCCCATGGAGGCAGGCATGCAGAAGTGCTTGCCCGCCAGGAGCATGCCCCAGGAGACGCCGATAAAAGCTAG
>CAYOID010000126.1:0-6471 GCA_964403955.1 uncultured Desulfohalobiaceae bacterium
ATACACCGATGCCGTGAGCAGATAGGTGTTGTCCAGACATACGGCCTGGCGGAAAGGCCCGCCAAACAAATGGCCGCGGCGCTGGTATTTCCGGTTGAACCGCATGGCATACCGGGAAAAGATCGAATGCATGGCTTCAGACAGATTTTTTTCCGCTGGCTGGAGCAAAAGATGAGCGTGGTTGGACATCAGGCAAAAGACATAGAACATCAGATTCATTTTCTGGGCGACATCTTTGAGCAGGGCAATGAAGGTGAGGTAATCATTGTCCTCGACAAAAAGAGGCTCTCGTCCCGCTGCGCGCTGGGTGATATGCGAAATCAGACCCGGCTCGTTCAATTTGTACCGGGCTCGAAAAACACGCTGCCGCTCTCCCAACGCGGCAATATCGGACATGTCCATGATTCCGCCCTCCAGAAAAATGTACATATCAGGCTTAGCGCAAAATGTAAAGACTAAGTACTTTCTAAGGGGCTTTAGCAGATGCCGTTTCGAGTCGGCAGCCCTATCAGCATATTTTTTTAATAAAGATGTGAACCTAGTGAATGATTACAACGCACAACCCAATCTTGACACCATTGTCATCAAGTGGCTATCTTGATAGCCATAACCATGGAACCAAGAGAGGGCCTTGATGAATAAGAAATACTCCATTGCTGAAGCCAAGAATCGGCTCCCAGCTCTGGTTCACGAAACTGAAAAGAACCAGCCCATCTTTCTCTTGCGGAGAGGGCGCCCTGTGGCTGTTCTGCTTTCCACAAGGGAGTACGAAAGATTGCAAGCTCACGGCAAAATAGGGTTTTGGTCAGCATTGACCAACTTTCGAAACAAAGTGGTCCAGCAATCCGAGGAGGCGATCACTGAGGAAGACCTCCAGGGATTGCGGGATTCATCCCCTGGACGTGAACCTCTGGTCTGATCATGCGATACCTGCTGGATACGAACGTTGTGTCCGAAGGGCTGAAAAACCTGCCTGACCAGAGAGTTCTGAAGAAGATGCATGACCATGAGGGCGAAATGGCCATAGCCTCGGTGGTGTGGCATGAGCTTGTCTTTGGAGCTGTCCGGGCCCCTTCTGCTGGCAAAAGAAGCATCATCGAACTGTATCTGTATGACGTCATCCTTCCCAACATCCCAATTCTCCCTTACGATGAAAGGGCAGCCTGGTGGCACGCTCAAGAAAGGGCCAGGCTATCAGGGAAGGGGCAGAACCCACCCTTTGCTGACGGGCAAATCGCCGCCATCGCCCGCACCAACGGCCTTGTGTTGGTCACCAGAAACACCAGAGACTTTGTGAATTTTGATCGGCTTCAGCTGGAAAACTGGGCTGAGTGAGGACACCATCTTTATTTCTTGGGTGCCTTGCCCCGCCAAGGACCTGGTCACCCCCCCCAGCAAAAGCATATCACCATGCCTGATCCCTGTCTGACGCAACATGACAGGCTCGGGGCATGGCCAACAGCGCTCGCATTTTTCCCCTCTCCTCGGAGATCGGAGGCACCTTCATGCTGACCAGGATCATTTCCTTTGTGTAAAAGGGATCGTCCAGCCAAAAGAGTCACAATCCTAGCTTGACACATAAAGCATAGCGCAAAAATGTAAAGGATTCAGAATCCAGAATAATCAAGAACTTGTAACTAATAGACCATCCAGAAAACAACGGGTGCAGGGTGATCTGTAGCCAATACACTCTTTTAGCGTTCTTCTGCCACCCCATCAATGAAATTGGATTGATCCAAATAGACTTGAAGAGTTCCCATTTGACTATTATCGTGATTCGAATATCGCAAAAATTCGGTTCTTATACTGGATAAAATTAAAAACTAAAATTAAAGACTCCGGCCCCTTTTGGGCCGGAGTCTTTAATCCTGAGACTCCATTCTTATTCCGACATCATGGAATGGAAACAGCACCACGTTCTTTAACTGGATTCCTGTCCCTGATCAAGTCAGGGATGACGTTCCTTCGCAGGAATGACGGGAAAAAAGACACTCAGCGTATCAAGGAACAAATTGATGTTTCGCTGTAGTTTTACTTTGCGAGCAAAAAAGGCGGTGCATCATAAAGAAAATCATAAAATTCTGTTTATCCTTTCAGCAGCTCCAGATCGACCTTGAACCTCTCAATCATCTTTCATTCAAAATTCTACATTCTACATTCTACATTCACCCCCCCTGCAGCAACCCCGGCAGCCACATCACGATCCCGGGCCAGAAGAGCAGCAGGAAGATGCAGATCACAAAGCAGGGCAGGAGCAGGCTGACCCCTTTGTAGACCATGGGCAGACTGACCTCCCGGTCCATGGAGGCGACAATAAAGGTGTTGATGCCCACCGGCGGGGTGACCGCGCCCATGGTGGTCACCAGGGTGATCCAGACCGCGAACCAGACCGGGTCATAGCCAAGGGACTCGGCCACGGGAAAGAAGATGGGGATGGTGATCAAAAGCAGGGCCAGGGCGTCCATGACCGCTCCGCCCAACAGGTAGATCAGGAACACGGCCACCATGATCAGGCCCGGGGAGACGGAAAGCCCGGCCACATAGGCCGAGAGCTCATAGGGTAGCCTGGTCACGGTCAGAAAACGGCCGAAGATGACCGCCCCCAGGATGATGACCATGATCATGCAGGAGATGCGCAGGGTGTCGTCAAAGGCCTTGACCAGGTTCCTGAAGCTGATCCTGCGTTGTCCCAGGCTGATGATCAGGGCCAGGGCCGCACCTGCGGCCCCGGCCTCGCTCGGGGTGAAGACCCCCAGGATCAGCCCCCCCATGACCAGCCCGAACAGGACCAGCATCTCCACTGCCCCGGACAGGGAAGCCAGCCTCCGGGACCAGCTCACCCTTTCCCCGCCTGGGCCAAAATGGGGGTTTTTCCAGCACAGGATCCAGATCGCGGCCAGAAACAGCGCGCATAAGATCAGCCCCGGCCCCAGGGCGGCCCAGAACAGGACCCCGATGGACTGCCCGGTCTGCAGGCCGATGATGATCAAAACCACGCTCGGAGGGATGAGCACGCCCAGCGTGGCCCCAGTGGCCACCACCCCGGAGCTGAACATGGGGTTGTAGCGGTACTTCTTCATTTCCGGCAAAGCCACGGTGCTCATGGTCGCGGCCGTGGCCGTGTTCGAGCCGCAGATGGCGGCAAACCCGGCGCAGGCCAGGATCGTGGCCATGGCCACCCCGCCCCGGATCTGGCCCATCCAGGCGTGGGCCGCCTTGTACATCCGCTCGTTCACCCCGGAGTAGAAGCAGATCTGACCCATGAGGATGAACAAGGGGATCACGGTCAGGCCATAGGAAGAAAAGGTCCGCCAGGCCTCGTCCCCGAGCATGCCCACAGCGGCGCTCAAGTTGACCACTTTCCAGAAGCCCAGAAACCCGATCATGGCCATGGCGAACCCGACCGGCAGGCGCAGGAAAAAGATGACCAGCAGCAAAAAGACGATCCCTGTCAGACCAACCATGCTCATGACTGGCCCCTCAAGGATCTCAGATTCTGGATCAGCTGCAGGACGAGGTTCAGGGAGAGGACCAGAAACCCCAGCCCCACAACAGCCACAACCGGCGTGTAGGTCAGGTTCAGGGTCTCCGAGACCTCGCCGCTCTGATGGATCACTTTGGTCAACAGGAAGAGCCGCCAGGCCACCAGGCCGAAAAAGGCCACAGCCGCACAGTCCGCAAAGGCCTGCAGCAGGATGTTGGCTCGTGCGGGCAGGGTGTTCTCCAAAAGGTTGACCTGGATGTGGCCCTTGTTCTCCTGAGTCCGGCCCAGGGCCAGGGCTGCGATCAGGGCCCCGCCAAAGCCCATGAGCTCAAATGTCCCCTTGACCGGAAGGCCGAAGAAGCGCAGGCACATGTTCGAGCAGGCCAGGGCCATCATGGCAAAGAGGACCACCCCGCCAATGGCCATGGTGATTCGGTTCAGGGTTACAACCGTTTTTTCGAGCACGCTCATTCCCTTATTTTTTCACTCTGAAGTGAAAAAATATTGCCTTTGTTCAACGGCCCGGCCCTTCACCGTACAACCGTCGAATCAAGTCCTGCAATGCCAGTTTCTTCCTTGATCAAACTGGCTGCAGAGTTGTGGCACTCTCTGCAAGACAGTGAGGTCATTTCTACTGTTTAAACCCAATTATTCAGCGCAGCCAGCGGCTGCGCTGAAGGGGTTTTCAATTTTCACCTGCTCAATCACCTGGCCATGCTGCAAATCTTCGCTGTACACAACTGTGGCTCCGCCATTGATCGCAGCCTCCAGGATCAAGGCATCCCAAAAAGAGACCTGCCATTTCCGGGACCTGCTGATCGCCCCGAGAATATGACTCCTGCTGATCGCCACCACAGGCAGAACGGCCAGGTTGTGGACCACTTCCTCAGCAACCTCGGCTTGAAGCGGCAGCTTGAGTTTTCGGGTTACAGCGACATAGAACTCCTGAAGAATCTGAGTGCTGAGAAGTGCTCGCCCTGCTTCAGTTTCTTTTTGGAGAAGCTCTTGAGCTTGAGTCTTCTTGGCAGGGGCGTCATTATTGAACATGTAAACCAGGACATTGGTGTCAAAAAAAGAACGCATCACTTCCTCTCGTGCAGCTCATCCCGATTCCACCGCCATTCGCCTCGTGACGCCCGCGAGGAATGGGCCAAGGCAATCACTCTGTCCACCGCCTGAGCCTGTTCTTTGCGCACTCCAGCATATGATTCCAAAAACTCCCGCAGAATCGCGTTGACCGACGTGTTCTGCTCCAGGGCGCGAATCCTGGCTTTTTTCAAGACATCACTGTCAACGGTGATGGTCAGGTTGGCCATACATACCTCCTGTGTTACACGGTTTGCGTATAACACGAGACAATACGTCGTCAATCTCGCTTGATCAAACGGCTCTTCAGCCCAAACTGCCCTGCAGCGCCATGCATCAGGTTGTCACAGGTGACAAGGGTTGCATTCTGCTCCCAGCAACAGGCAAGGTGCAAGGCATCCAGGGCGCGCAGGGACGTCTTTCTGTCCAGCAGCCACCGCTCCGCCCTGGCGATGTGATAGCGCTTGAGCTGATGGACTGTGTACAAGCCTGCCTGCTGATCCTGCCAAAATGTGTCTTCGAGGAGCCCTGCCTGGGCCTCGCTGATCTCGCCCATTCTCACCCACCGGGCAAGAGCCGAGGCAAACTCAACCCGGGTCAGGTCGCTGAGCAGCGCAGGCGGGGTCAACTCCAGCAAAAAGGCTTCCACAGCTGAGCTCAGCGGTTCCTCACGGTAGTACGGGAGCAGGGCACTGGTGTCCAGGTAGACCAACTCAGCCCCGCTCATCCCGAACCCTGCGAATCTCTTCTGCTGATGACCGAACGGATCGGGGCAGCCTGCTCCGAAACACACCCCTTTGAGGGAACTTTTGAGGGCCGGCTTTGTGTTCGTCCACGCCTTGCAGCCTGGCCACCGGGCTCCCCCGCCTGGTGATGATCACTTCCTCGCCGGCGAGCACAGCGTCCAGCAGGCGGCTGATGTTTTTTCTGGCTTCTTTCACGTTGACTCTGTACATGTCAGCTCCTTGAAAAACCGAGACACACCAAGTGTACACTGTACTGTGTACATGTCAAGGTCTTTCCCCCTCTCTTCTCAGCGACTCTGTGCCTTAAGCGGTGCGACCAGGAAGAGCAGGCGTGAGAACAAGATGATCTCTCGCCCGCTCCCCCAAACAGAGGACAGAGGTCAGTGGCCAGATGACAGCAAGAACGGGAGGGACGGGAATGAGTTGTAAGTTGCAAGGGGTAAGTTGTAAGCAAGACATAAAGAGCCCGGGCGACGCTCTCCAGCCTGAACCGGCTCTGCCACAGGAGCGGCATGCCCTGCGTCAACCATGTCTTCACCCGCGACAGCGGGGAGCAGCGCGGGCCCGGCCAGCATCGGACGGGGCCGCTTGCCATTATCCTCCCCATCCTCTCCATCAAGTGAGCGCAGCGAACGGGTGGCTAAAAACTCTGCCTTCTTCGACCAACTCCCTGTACACCTAATGCATAGCGCAAAATGTAAACTTTACATAACAGGCAATGCGCGAAGTGTAGAGCTCCCCGGGGCAAAGCTGCCTGCCTGCGGCGCAAACCTCATCTCAGTTCCCCTATCGCGCCAGCGAGGCGAGTTTTGCCCTGATCAGCGTCGAGCTGGGCAAAGACTCATACCCGTCCGCCTTTATGTCTGCCTTGTCGTCAAGTGAGCGCAGCGAACGGGTGGTTAAAGATTTTTTTTAACCGCCCGCTCCCAATGGTCGCTTGACGAAGAGGACAGGGAGGGACGGGAGAAAGTCTTTTTGCCCCGGGCGACCCTCCCCGGGGCAAAGCTGCCCGCCTGCGGCGCAAGCCTCATCTCAGTTCCCCTATCGCGCCAGCGAGGCGAGTTTTGCCCTGATCAGCGTCGAGCTGGGCAAAGACTCATACCCGTCCGCCTTTATGTCTGCCTTGTCGTCAAGTGAGCGCAGCGAACGGGTGGT
>CAYOID010000127.1:0-6323 GCA_964403955.1 uncultured Desulfohalobiaceae bacterium
GGCGCTACTTCCGCAAATCCATCGGCCGGGACCCGGTGATCATTCCTCTGGTCATCAATGTTTGATCCGCCGCTGCAAAGGCAGCGGCGGAGCAAACATTGATGCCCTGGATTGAACGATTCTCAGCCTCACACGCTGGAATGTCCGTCATTGCGAGCACCTCAAAGGTGCGAAGCAATCTCATGCTAACATCCCGAGATTGCTTCGCTTCGCTCGCAATGACGAGTGAGAATCGCTCAGCTTAGGTATCACTTTCTTTGGCCGATGGAATGGCAAAAATATTAAAAATTTGGACGCAGTCCAAATTTTTAAGGGGGAAGCCATGAGGGTTCTTCGAGTCATGTATCAGGACAAGGTCTTTCACGGGGCCCTGGAGGACAAGACCGTGCGCTGTCTGAACACCAGCCTGGGTCTGAAGGACCCCGTTCCCCTGTCCGAGGTCCAGGTCCTGCCCGTGGTCATGCCCACCAAGGTGGTCTGCGTGGGGTTGAACTACCACGGACACGCCAGGGAGATGGGCAAGGAGGTTCCCAATGAGCCCCTGCTCTTTTTGAAGCCGCCCTCGGCGGTCATCGGCACCGGGGAAGCCATCGTCTGCCCGTCCCAGTCCCGGGACGTGCACTTCGAAGGCGAGCTGGCCGTGGTCATGGGCAAGGTCTGCCGCAAGGTCAAGGTGGCGGATGTGCCGGGTCATGTCTTCGGCTTCACCTGCGCCAACGATGTCACGGCCAGGGATCTCCAGACCAGGGACGTGCAGTACACCAGGGCCAAGAGCTTTGACACCTTCTGCCCTGTCGGGCCCTGGATCGAGACCGGGGTGGACGATCCCGGAGATCTCACCCTGCGGACCAAAGTCAATCAGGAGGTCAGGCAGGAGGAATCCACCCGGGACCTGATCGTCAGCCCGTATGAGCTGGTCAGCTACATCTCAGGGATCATGACCCTGATGCCCGGGGACATCGTCCTCACCGGGACCCCGCCCGGGGTGGGCACGCTGCATCCCGGAGACGAGGTCCATGTGGAGATCGAAAAGATCGGGATTCTGATGAACCGGGCCATTGCTGAAGAGCAGACAGGCTGAAAATTGTTGCTTGCCTCTTGTCCTGATTTGTTTTATACAAAACGGCTTTGTCCATAACTGACACACACTCTGGAGCGGCTCC
The DNA here is from genome assembly GCA_964403955.1 of uncultured Desulfohalobiaceae bacterium. Taxonomy (GTDB): domain Bacteria; phylum Desulfobacterota; class Desulfovibrionia; order Desulfovibrionales; family Desulfothermaceae; genus CAYOID01. The sequence goes on from CAYOID010000127.1 coordinate 1,164, forward strand.
GGGGTCCCCTGCGGCAGATGGTTCTCTTCCGGCATCAGCTGGGAGCTGGCAGCTTTCAGGGGTCGAGGGGTTTGGCCAGGGTGGAGGAAAAAAACCCAGAAAGGAGAATGAGTTTATGGCGTATGTGAGCATGAAGGAAATGCTGGAAACCGGTGTCCACTTCGGACATCAGACCAGGCGCTGGAATCCCAAGATGCGCCCCTTTATTTTCGGGGCCAGGAAAGGGATCCACATCATCGATCTGCAGCAGACCATGCCCCTGTTCGATCGGGCCTACAACTTCATCGTGGATGTGGTGGCCAACAAGGGCAAGGTCCTGTTTGTGGGCACCAAGCGCCAGGCCCAGGACATCATCCGGGATGAGGCCTCCAAGGCCGGCATGTACTACATCACCAACCGCTGGCTCGGGGGGACTCTGACCAACTATCAGACCATCAAGCGCAGCATCGACAGGCTCAAGAAGCTGGAGTCCATGTTCGAGGACGGCAGCATCCACCGTTTTCCCAAGAAAGAGGTCGTGGAGATGCAGAAGGAGCTGGGCAAGCTCCAGGCCAACCTCGGCGGAATCAAGGACATGACCGATCACCCCCAGGCCGGGTTCATCATCGATCCCAAGCGGGAAGAAATTGCCGTCAAGGAGTTCCGCCGGCTGGGCATTCCGATTGTTGCGGTCACCGACACCAACTGCGATCCGGATCTGATCGACTATATCATCCCGGGCAACGACGATGCCATCCGGGCCATCAAGCTCTTTACCTCGCGCATTGCCGAGGCATGCCTGGAAGGCCAGGCCAGACAGGATGAAATGGCCATGGAGGTCGAGGCGGCTCAGGAAGCTGAACCTGTGCCCGCGGACAAGCCGGAAGCCCCGGCCCCGGAGGCGGCTGCCACCCCGGAGGCGGCTGCCGCCCCTGAGGCGACCACCGCCCCAGAGCCGGAAACACCACAAGAGACCACTGAGAAGCTGGAGGAAGAATAAATGGACGTATCGGCAAAAATGGTCAAGGCCCTGCGGGAAAAGACCGGGGCCGGGATGATGGACTGCAAAAAGGCCCTGCAGGACTCGGGGGGCGATGAAGAAAAGGCTGTGGCCTGGCTGCGGGAAAAAGGGCTGTCCAAAGCCCAGAAGCGGGCTGACCGGACAGCGTCTGAAGGCATCATCGGCTCCTATGTGCACTCCAACTCTAAGATTGCCGTCCTGGTGGAGCTGAACTGCGAGACTGACTTTGTGGCCAAGAACGACTCCTTCAAGGATCTGGCCAAGAATCTGGCCATGCAGGTCGCGGCGGCCAATCCGATCTGCATCAGCCCTGAGGAGCTGCCTCAGGATGCGATCGAGCAGGAGAAAGAGATCTATGCCAAGCAGGCCCAGGCTGACGGCAAGCCTGAGAATGTGGTGGAAAAAATCGTTGAAGGCCGGCTGAAGAAGTACTACAAGGAAGTCTGCCTCTTGGAGCAGCCCTACATCAAGGACGATTCCAAGCAGGTCAAGGACCTGGTCAACGAGCTGATCGCAGCGATCGGGGAAAAGATCGAGGTCAACCGCTTCGTGCGAATGGAAGTCGGCGAAACCAAGTCAGAATAAAAAAAACGGGCCGCTGGCCCGTTTTTTTTTTTCACTCTTGCGGCTGCTTCCAAGTTTTTGCAGCTGCATCGAACGCAAGCGGGGTGCAGACAGTGGCAGAAACATTGCATTACAAGCGGGTCATGCTCAAGCTCAGCGGAGAGGCCCTGGCTGGGGACAAGGCTTTCGGCATCGATCTGAAGCGGATCGACTCCATCAGCGAGGACATCGGCGAAGTGGTGGGTATGGGCCTGGAAGTGGCCCTGGTCATCGGCGGGGGCAACATTTTCCGCGGGGTGTCCTCTTCGGCAGAGGGCATGGACAGGGCCTCGGCCGACAACATGGGCATGCTGGCCACGGTCGTCAACGCCCTGGCCCTGCAGGACAGTCTGGAGAAGCAGGGAGTGGTCACCAGGGTGACCACGGCCATCGAGATGCGCGAGGTGGCTGAGCCGTATATCCGCAGGCGGGCCATCAGGCACCTGGAAAAAGGGCGGGTGGTCATCTGCGCCGCCGGGACTGGGAACCCGTACTTCACCACAGATACGGCCGCCTCTCTGCGGGCCATGGAGCTCAAGGCGGATGCCCTGTTCAAGGCCACCAGGGTGGCCGGGGTCTATGACAAGAACCCGGAAGTCCATCCCGAAGCCGTGTTCTTCCCCACCTTGAGCTATCTGGACGTGCTCCAGAAGGGGCTCAAGATCATGGACTCGGCCGCGATTTCCCTGTGCATGGACAACAAACTGCCCATCGTGATTTTTGATCTGCTGACCAAGCACAACATCAGGCGCGTGGCCTGCGGCGAAAAGGTCGGCACATTTGTCCAAGGAGGTTGATGGTATGGAGAGGGTTTTCAAAGATTGCCAAGAGAGAATGAACAAAGCGATCAAAAACCTGGAGAAGAGCTTCAGCCGACTCCGGACCGGCAGGGCGTCCACCTCTCTGGTGGAGGATGTGGTCGTGGACTACTACAACACCCCGACCCCGCTCAATCAGCTGGCCTCCATTTCCATTCCGGACAGCAGGACCATTGCCATCCAGCCCTGGGACCGGAACTGCTTCAGTGATGTGGAAAAGGCGATCATGAAGTCCGATCTGGGTTTGAACCCGGTCAACGACGGCAAGATCATCAGGATCAACATCCCGGCCCTGACCGAGGAGCGCAGGAAAGAGCTGGTCAAGGTGGCCAAGAAGGACACCGAAGAGGCCAAGATCGCCATCCGGAACATCCGCAGGGAAGAAAACGAGACCCTGAAAAAGATGAAGAACGACAAAGACATCTCTGAAGACGAGATGCACAAGGGTCAGGACAGGATCCAGGAGCTCACGGACCAGTATGTGAAAAAAACAGATGACCTGCTCCAGGACAAGGAAAAGGAGATCATGGAAATTTAAAACAGTTCAAACGTAAGACCGTTTGAACTGTTTTATCCATACTTCTTGAGATTGCTTCGTCGAGTTCCCTCTCTCTGCTCGGGACAGGCCTCGCAATGACGGCTAGGGCCTCAGCTACGGAGAATATCCTTGGCTCGTCATTGCGAACGTAGTGAAGCAATCTCTCAGAGTACAGGACAGATTTTTTGCCCTGATCAAACTGGCCGAATAAAGTGGCTGCTGATTGAAAATGTGTGGATTTATTCTGCCCTCAACCATCTACCCGCAACCCTCGACCTGTCAGCGCAGCCAAAGGCTTCGCTGACATTTGAATTCTGACTTCATGCGGCTGCATACAGGACTTTGAGCAGCTGCAGTTAATGAGTTCCCATGGGTCCGGAAGAAAACTCAGTACACACGACCGACGCCCCGAAAGAGCCGGCGCCCCTGACCCATCTGGCCATCATCATGGACGGCAACGGCAGGTGGGCCAAGAAGCAGGGGCTGCCCAGGAGCGCTGGACACCGGGCCGGGCTGGAGACCGTGCGCAAGGTGGTCACCGAGTGCCGGAAGAGAGAGGTCCGATACCTGACCCTGTATGCCTTTTCCAAGGAGAACTGGAAGCGTCCCAAGGATGAGGTCAGCTTTCTGTTCGACCTTTTGGTCCGTTTCCTGCGCCAGGAGCAGAGCCAGCTCCTGGAGCAGTCCATCAGGCTCAGCGTGCTTGGGGAGTGGCAGGAGCTGCCCTTTGCCGCCCGGCAGGTGGTCAAGCACACCTGCGGCCAGACCAGGAACTGCGACCGGATGACCCTGAACTTGGCCCTGAACTACTCCGGCCGGGAAGAGATCCTCAGGGCCTGCCGCAGCCTGCTGGCGGCCGGACAGAAACCCGAGGGCCTGACCGAAGACCTGTTCAGGTCCCACCTCTACTCTCAGGATCAACCCGATCCCGACCTGATCATCCGCACCAGCGGGGAGTACCGGCTCTCCAACTACCTCATTTTTCAGGCTGCGTACGCAGAGCTCTACTTCACCCCCACCCTGTGGCCTGACTTTGACGAGAGCGAGCTTGCGGCCGCCTTTGACGACTACCGCAGGCGGCAGCGCCGCTTCGGCGGTTTGGGGGAGGGACAATGACCACGCACGTCAAACGCCTGATGACCGGGATCGTCCTGGGGCTTGCCCTGGGGGCGGTCATCTTCTGGGCCTCGGATATGCTCCTGCGAGTGGTGGTCCTTGGTGTTTCCGCCCTGGGCATGTGGGAGTTCACCAGCCTGTTCTGGCATGGGAGGAAGAATCTCAGGCTCAAGGTCCTGGGCCTGGTCCTCTGTGCCGGGGTTGTGCTGCACCCGCAAATCGGGCTCTCGGCCGATCTGGCTGTGGTCGTGGCCTTTTTTGCGGCCAGCCTGGTCTATTTGTTCAGCTTCAGCTCCAACTCCAGGGTTGCCTTCCCTGATATCCAGGTGCTCAGCCTGGGCGTGATCTACCTCCCTCTGGTCCTGCAGCTGTTTTTGAGCCTGGGGCGGGTGGAGATCGTCTTTGTCCTGGTCACGGCCTTTGCCAGCGACACCGGGGCCTTTTACTCCGGCAGCATGTGGGGCGGAAAGAAGCTCTGGCCCCAGATCAGCCCCAAAAAATCCTGGGCCGGGTCCTGGGGCGGAATGGCCTGTGCCGTCTTGGCCTCCCTGGCTTTGGGCCTTGGATTTGGTCAGGCCGCGTGGTATCACTGGCTGTGGGTCGGGGTGCTGGTCAACCTGGGGGCCCAGTTCGGGGACCTGTTCGAGTCCGCTTTGAAGCGCCAGCTCCAGGTCAAGGACTCCGGGGCCATGCTCCCCGGGCACGGCGGCCTCCTGGACCGCATCGACAGCCTGCTCCTGGCCCTGCCTGTGTACATGGTCATCACTTCGTATGTCACCCTGTTCGTCCGGTAAGAGGAGAGCTTTTGACAGGATTGACAGGATTGACAGGATCGAGTGGATAAGAGGGGATAAGAGAGGCTGTTTTCCAGCCGTCCCGGAAGTCCGGCTGGAAGCTCTCCCCGCCGGAGGCGGATGAGTTCCCTGGCAGGCATCCGGCCTGGCAGGGATTGATCATGATCCGGTTCATCCTGTAAATCCTGTCGAAAACTCTTATTCTTTTCTTTTCAGGCCGGAAGAAGACAAGAACATTTGACACCCATTAAAAGGCCCTCTGTCAAGAGAAAATAGTCTCCTTGTGCAAGA
>CAYOID010000128.1:0-6275 GCA_964403955.1 uncultured Desulfohalobiaceae bacterium
GAATGGAATCAGGTGGCCTTTGACGAGCATGTGCACGATGTGAACACCATCGGCCGCAAGTCCCCCACCCACCTGATCATGGACGCCTGGATCAAGGGCATCCGCAGTCTCACGGTGATTTACTACAATCACGTCTCCCGGGAGGCGGCCACGGAGCTCTTGGAAGCTGCTGCCATCATGGATATGCAGGTCCGGATCGGAATCGAGTTCAGCGTAGTGTTTCGCGGCAAAAAGGTGAACCTGGTATGGGTCCCCCGGGGATTGCGCGACTTCCACGGGTTCGTCGAATTCCTGCAGACTCCTCGTATTCGCAGCTTCATGCTCCAGGGCAAAAAGGTCCTGGACCGGAACAAAGACTACGTTCTTGCAATGCTTCATTCCTTCAACCGGCATCACTTGCCTGATCTCAACCACAGGCTTGGTCTTGATTTAGGCCAATTGGACGAAGAAGCCTTTCAGAGATCTGTCAAGCAAGGCCAGATATCTGTCCTGCATCTGGCCAAATACATCCACGAACTGATCGGCGCAGAGCTGCAGAAAGACGACCTGCAGAACTCTCCCTGCGGCACAGTGGAGCCGGAAGGGCCGGTCGATGAGTACGTGGGTGGCCTGGACATCTACGACATTGTCGAAGAGTACCTCAGCCCCGAGAAGCATCCGGATGTGCCGGATATTTTCAGCGGAGAAAACCTGCCCGAGCTTTTGACCTTGAGCCCGGCCGAGCTGGCTTTCAGGCTGCACGACTTGCACTCAAATTCCAATATCATTTTAAACCTTTGTAATCTCAAGATCCAGGATGTGGTCGAACTGCTCTATGACTGCCAGGGCCTTATTTCCAACCTTGAGATTTTAAACCTCAAAAACCAGGTCCTGGGATGGGAATACGATCAGGAAAGGGTCATCAAGCTGCAAAGGGCCATCAACGCCGGAAACGTCATCAAGCTGAAGAAATACCTGAGCCAGTTTGTCCAGGAGACAGACACCCGTGCTCCCAGCGGGGAGGATAGAAAACAGAAGCTGCTGGAAATCCTGTGCGAGATTTCAACCTTTCAGTCCTTTTACAGGGACAGGCCATTGAGCGGCTGCATCGGCACCGATTCCACCGGCCAGTCCGGCCGAGTGTACGGGATGGGACTGGTTCTGAGCGAGTCTTTGCCCAAGAGGGCCAGAAAAGAGATGGCCAGGCGGAGCAAAAAGGGGCCTGCCCATAAAAGCGTGGCCATCGGGGTCAGGTCATACGTCCAGGATTCGTATCCCTCGAAAACAGAGCCCAGAGTCCAGCCGTCTGTGTTCGCTTTCATGAGCCGCATCCCAGGCCTGAAGAGGCTCGGCCGGCAGAGGAGGCGGGAATGGGTTGTCGAGGACTACTTCCTGTCCAGTGCCGGCAAAAGCAACATCTCTACCCTGGGAGGGGTCCGGGGCAGAGGGGAGGACCAGAAGGATGAAATCAGAGGCCTCAGACATGCCTGGAGCTACCTGAATACGAAATTGCAGATTGGGGCCAAGATCGGCCTTGGTTTTATTCCCGCCTTTCTGACATTCTTTTTCAGCCAGGATTGGTGGCTGCTGACCTATTTCGGGGCCTTGATATGGTTTGCCATAACCGGGGTCAGAAACATCATTCAGTCCATACTGGCCTGCGGGGGGATCAATCGGCCTTCCCTTGTGAAGTGGAACAACTACGTCAGCTGGGACCGGCTGGCCGATTCTTTGATGTATACCGGTTTTTCCGTGCCCCTGCTGGACTTCCTGATCAAGACCCTGGTCTTGGAACAAGGGTTCGGAGCCACAGTGGGCACGCATCCCGTTGTGGTTTATACAGCCATCTCTATGGTCAATGGGGTGTATTTGTCCACACACAACTTCTTTCGCGGATTGCCCCGGGGGGCGGTGATCGGGAATTTTTTCCGCAGCGTACTGGCCATTCCCCTGGCCTTGCTTCTCAACTGGACGGCCGGGGGCCTCCTGGGCTTCCTCGGGGTGGCAGGAGCCCACATCATTTTACAGCAGTGGGCGGCCATCATATCCAAGCTGGCCTCGGACAGCGTGGCTGGGATCATTGAAGGCCTGGCCGATCGGGCCATGTATATCCGGCGCAGGATTGTGGATTATACCAGCAAGTTCCAACACTTGTTCAACACCTACGATCAACTGGAACGGATGTTCCCTATGGACGACGTCTTATACATGCTGGAGTCCACCAGGGAGCTCATGCAGAGCATTGAATACGAAAAACGGGAAATGGTGAACATCGTCATTGTCAACGCCCTGGATCTTCTCTACTTTTGGATGTATCAGCCCCGTGCCAGGGGAGTGCTCAAGCAGCTCTTCAGGCAGATGAGCAGAGAAGAGCGGATGGTCATCCTGCTTTCTCAGCATGTCTTGTTTCGTGAAAAGCAGATCAGCAGATTGTTTCTGGACGGTCTGGTCGGGGAAAACTTTTCCCGGCCCCTGTCTTTCTATCTGGACCACTGGCGAAAGTACCTGGAAGATCTGGAGCACGTGGCCAACACCTGTCCCCCGCTGGCCAATAACAACGGTGGGTACACCATGCTCGATCACCTGTACCGGCCGGGCCGGGAGTGCCTGTCCAGACCCCTGCCCTTGACCTGACAGGGGAAAAGCGTATCCGCAAAGCCTTTGTCGGGCCTTGTTTTACTCCGGGGGAACATGCTCGAGAAAATCTATGACTTGAAAGCTCTCCAGGGCTGTCCAGGTCACGAACAGGGTGTAGAACACAAGCAAGCCCCACGCCTCCACCCGGGTGAGGACCATATTGGTGCGCATCATCAGAAAGAGGACCAAGGTGGCTAGAGTGAGAGCAGCCATGAGCGGTGCAGTGAGAGAAAAGTTGATCACGGCTGTGCCGGCAATGGACCGGCACCCGGAACTTCTCGTTCGATTTATTGAACAAATGTGTTCATACAGGTGCTCATTGGAGCTGGCAAAGAAGCCCTTTTTCGGATGACAACTCAACCCGGCGGAACCGGGTCGACCATTCACTGCTTGCAACCAGCCCCGGCTTTGCTACACTCTTTGGCCATGGAAAAGATCTCCGTTGTCCTGGATCGTTTTCTGCGCACCAGGGAAAAGCAGTCCGAACTCGATCTGGTCCGGCTGTGGCGGAACTGGCCTTCTGTTCTGGGCCCGGAGCTGTCCAGGCTGGCCCGGCCTCTGGGACGCAGAAAGTCCGCCCTGGTCATCGGCACGGACGACAGCATTGTCATGCAGGAGCTCTCCTTCTACTCCAATCAGATCCTCGATAATGTAGAAGGGTTCCTGGGCTGGCAACCCTTTGACAAAGTGACCCTGGAGCTGCTAAAGGGCAGGACTCCGCTCGATCAGGTCGGTCCACCACAAACGGAGCCTGATCAAGGGCCTGTTGAAGATCTGCCTGAGGTCGGCGGTCAGGAAGACTGGTTTGCCGGGCAGGCAGCCCTGCAGTCCTGCTACCGGGCCTACATCAGGATGGTTCAGTCCCTGAAACAAGGCCGCTCCTGAAATGGGGGCATAGAATATTCAGGTCAAAAAAATCATTGTCGATGTCATAACTGTGTATTGAAAATCAGCTCAAAGCTGGGTGTTCAAAAAGGTGAAAGTGCGCGGCGCAAAAAAGATTGAGGGCCGAAGCGTATTCTTCCATACGTGAGGGTCTGAATCTTTTGCAGCAACGAAGCAATTGGGCCTTTTTCAACAGCCAGTATAGAAGGAGGCTGCCATGAGTGAAGAAATCACATTTGAATCCCTGAATCTCCAAAAGCCTTTGGAAAAGATGACAGCCAAGGAGCTGCGCCAAATGGTCATGGAAAAAATTCCTCAGATCACCGGCGCTTCCGGGATGAGCAAAGAAGAGCTCCTGAGCAATATCAAAGAGTTCTTTGACCTGACAGATGAAGAGGGCAAGGTTTCTCCGTATCAGGAACAGATCACGGCCACCAAGCGGCAAATCAGGGAGCTGCGGGCTCAGAAGCAGAGCATGACCGACGCCAGCCGCAAAGAACGGGACAAAGTGCGCAAAAAGATCAAGCGCCTCAAGCGGCGCACCCGAAGGATGTCCGACACCAAATGATTGTCATTTTTTCTTGACAGCCAAAGCAGAAGATATTAAGTAATCTTTTCTCGTTTGGGGGTTGGTCTAGTGGCAAGACGCCGGGTTCTGGCCCCGGTAACAAAGGTTCGAATCCTTTACCCCCAGCCATCATAAAGCGTCCCCATCGTCTAGCCCGGTCCAGGACACCGGCCTTTCACGCCGGCGACGCCGGTTCAAATCCGGCTGGGGACGCCACATCGAGCTAAAGTGTTTGCAATCTGTTTGCAATCCTTAAGTAGAGCCTCCGGTGTCGTCATCACCGGAGGCTCTTTTCATTCCAAGGACCTTTCCTTCCTGTTCCCCAAAGACACGATCCAGATCCACGTCAGCCCCTCTGAGCTCATGCAGATAGCGATTCGTCGTGGTGGCTGACTTGTGCCTGAGCACCGCCTGGATGGTCCGCAGAGGAACACCATTCCTGTCCAGCCATGAAGCTGTCAGGTGTCTTATTGAATGAAACGTAAACTTGGGAACTCCCGCCACACCGCACCAATACTCCAGCCAATGTCTTCTGTACTTGAACTTCCGGCCCTTCCAAGTGATGATCAACCCCTTGCCGTCTGAACCACCCCTGAGCTTAAGCAAGGCTTCCCGCAATGCTCCGGTCATGGGGATGGAGTCGGCCTCAAGTGATCCCCCTTTGCGTTTCCGGGTCCAGAGGGAGAGACGGTTGTTTGCAAAATCGATGTCTTTCCATTGCAAACGGAACACCTCATCACGCCTTGCCCCGGTGTGGAGGTAGGCTAGCAGCATGGCCCGGTCCTCTTCCGGCATGACCTTCAGGGCCGCCTCCACGTCCTCCATGGGAGGGACATATCTCCCCTGCTTCTGGTAAGGATAGGGAAGGAATGGGACATGACCCTGACGGAAGTCCAGTCGAACAACGCACTGTCCAGCAATACGTCACCTCCTCCAGAAGCGGTCTACAATGGCATCATGCAGATGGATATATGGGAAGAGGACTATTCCTACTTGATCGTCCCGGACTCGGACAATGCGTTCATGAAGGTGTCCACGACCGACCTGTCCTTGATCGATAGCTATACCGGCTTTTATCCATGCCGCCAGGGGGCGGTCATAGACCAGAAAACCGAGACGTATTACGGCTTTGCCTTCGAAGATAACAAGATGGGCAGCTGCAATACCGCTATGACCGGAAATGCAAACAATTATTACGGTCCGGCCTTCGGATACCACGAAGGGCTTGTGGACAACAGACGTGGCCCAGGCCAAGGGTATGTGATAGCCATTGACAATGAGGACCGGTTCTGTGTGATCGACATCTCCTCAGACAACCTGGACATGGACTCAGAGCCGGACCATGCCTACTACTACCTGGACGGCAATCCGGGAGGCGGTGGAACCTATACCCTGGCAGAGTCCTACCTGTCTTCGGGGACCGTGCTCTCCACCACGCATACCCTGGACTCCCTGCCATCGAAGGTCGAGGCCTACATTGACGCAGATGTAACGGCGAACACGGATGTCGTCCTGACCATCAGCGACGGGACAAACTCGATCCAGATCAGCTATGCCCAGGCTGGCCAGGAAATCGACGCTTCGAGCCTGACATCAACGGACATCACGGTAGAGGTCGCCTTGAGTTCATCGGTGGGGGCAGAGACTCCGACCTTCAGGGGTTACGTCCTGAAATTCGAATAGGTGTCAATCAGATTTGGAATTTAGTTTTGATCGGGACTTGATTATGAAGTCATGGATTTTCAAAAAGTTTGATAAGACATCAAATAAGAAATGGAGCCATGCAACATCTTGCGTATAAGTCCTCAGAATGAAGCTGATTTAAAACTGAAAAATTCAAGGATTTGATTAAAGAGGTACTTCTCAAAAAGTATCAGAAGTGGATATAGATTTTTCACAAAAATGATAATAATTATTGTTTTTATTGATATTTAGATATATTTATTCTAATTATTCCTTAAATAAAATTAAGTAATGAAAAAAAAGTCAAATTTAATATGAAAGAGTTCAAATGAAATTTGATTTTAAAGTCCAAAAAAACATTTGAGATCGTAAATAATATTTTAACTATTTGAAATATCTGATTAAAATTTCTTTACTTTTTGGTGTGAAAATTGCTAAGAAATCATATTGCTAGAGGAGAAATCTTTTGACCTTTCAACAAAGGTGTTCCAGATGCATTCTGACATGGAGGCGAATCAGCAAT
>CAYOID010000129.1:0-6214 GCA_964403955.1 uncultured Desulfohalobiaceae bacterium
CATGCCCTCCGGCCCCTGACCGAACCCACGGTGTCAAGTGTGGGTAAAGGTCAGCCTCCCGGGAGGGGGTGGCCTTCTCAGAGACCGAACCAAGGGTGATGTCCTGCTGTCGTAGTGAGTATGTCATGAGAACCACCTTAACCGCCCTTGCTTAATTTCTCAAAGGCTCGGTGTCTCACTCTCAATGGCACAGAGGGTGGCACCGGGGGCTTCTGATTGAGTTTCATACGAGCTTTGAAATGGCTGTCTTACGGCCTCAATGCCTGACCCTGTTTCGTTCCAGGCTCAACCTGCCGGTGATGGTCCTGACCCTGTCCGAGCAGTCCCAGACCCCGCCGGACGGAGAGGTTTCCGTGTCCCGGACTGAGGCCGTAAGCGTGGCCCGGCTTTCCTCCCCCTTGGTGTACCTGCCACTCATCCGGACCGCCAGGGGAAGTGAGATCGGCATCTGCCGCGTGCTCTGATCGTCCTTCTCAACCCTGGTTCGACCGTGATCATGCACTTCACGGTAATCGGTCACCATGACCGGATCCTGTCCCAAGACAGTGACCTGAATCATGACCACCACCGCAAAGGAATCCTCCTCCTTGGGCTGGAGCGCCTCCTCCATCTTTTTCTGAAACGCCTCGGGCGAGATTTTGCCCTGCTGAAACTGCTGAACCACGGATTGCATGGATCTGGCCGAACCCATGAGATCGGTTCTGGTGACCTGGAGAACAAGGTTTGAATCGCTGAGCTCCGAGCTGCTGGATCCCTTCATGGAGCTGCGCTCCAGGATACGGCTCTTCCCGGAACCGCTCCGGTTGTACTGCTCCCGACTGTTGGCGATCCGCGAGCGCATGGTCCCGGTGACCTGAAGCTGACTGCCGTTCATCAGGTTGAAGCCCGCCCCGGTTTCGTCGATCTCCTCGGCGTAGACCTGGATGTCGGCCACCTGAGCCCTGGACTCGTGCAGGGAGAGGGTGCGCATGGCATCGCCTGGCCCTTCCTTTTGGGCCTCGCAATGGAGCTCCTTGCTGGACCGCAGGGTCAGGGTTCCTGTCCAGGCATAGACCGTGTCCGGAATGATGAGCAGGTCTTTGCGGTGCCTGGCTCCGGTCTCCGGCTCACTCAAAGGCCCGTCATAGGTGTCGTCCACCCTGTCGCCCTCATGCTCGGCCGAGACGCTATGGGGTGAGCAGGATTCGTGCAGGACCACGTTGTCGAGCTCATAGAAACCGTCCCGATCAGCTGTGGTCGACCAGGTCTCCCCACCGGAGCTGGCGGTCACTCTTGCTCCTGTGGCAGGCTCATCACCGTCAGGCATGCGAACCTGGACATGGCCGAACAGCGTCCCGTAGAACCCCTGGTTGTGCTCGATAGACTCGTCCAGCCCGTTTTTTTCAGCCACCTCCCGGAACCAATCATGCCCCATTTTCCTTTTGTGTGGCGGTTCCTGACACAGGGCATCCTTGTAGTAGTCATTCTCGAGATCGATGATGTCCTTGAGCTCGCCCTGGAAACTCCACCACTTTGCCTCCTCGCGGATCAGACGGGTCTTTTTCAGGGCGCTGTCAATCGGGAACATCGGCTTCCCTTCGGCTGTCAGGGTCTGATCGGCCCTTCTGGAGCAGTCATCCTGGATGTCCCCGGCAGGAGAGTGCTGGAAGCCGTCCTCGTCGATCCAACCGAGAAACCCGTCCCTGCCGAACCAGATGGCTGAGCTGCCAAGCTCGATGTCGGCAGTGGCAAACCTGACCATGCACCTTGCGTTCTCGACCACCATCTTGGTGCTGAAGCCGGTCTCCCGGGCCTTGAGAAAGATCTTCCGGCCATGGCCCTTGAGTTGGCTCATCACGGCCAGCCAGGAGTCGAAGTCCGTTCCATGCCCCCAGCGCAGAAACTTGAGAGCCGCCTCATTGACAGTCCCATCCCCTGATTCCTGGGACTGACGACTCAGGACAAAGAACTTCTGCACCCAGCCGGCCAGCTCCTTGTCCTCGGGGTTTTGAACGCTCAGGGCATTGAGCTCCTGCAGCAGGGCATCCACCTCATCCCTGTCCGCAGCCTTGACCTCCATCCAATGCAGGTATGGCCCAAGCTCCCCTGGAGTTCCCCTGGGCTCTGGCCGGTGTTCCTGCATTCGCCGCTGAAGACGGCTGTACTCGGCTGACCAGTCCCTCTGACCTTGTGCCTGGCCGATTGAGGGAGTGCACAGCATGAGGAGACAAATGATCAGGACAACCCGTTCGATCATGGTCACTCTCCTCTGGTTGAGACCTTCGGAGCTGCAAAGAAGCACCTGAGCCATGGTCCATGAGATGCCGTCACGTCAGAATTGAAGGGTGACGGTTTCAGTCTGTCCCGACTGGATGCGGATCCCCTTGTGTTCCAGGATCTCTTTGTCAGGGCCTTTTACTTCAAGATCATACACCCCGGGCAGCAGATCAAAGGTCCGGCCCTGGTCCCCTTTCACCGACCCCCGGGCCACCCGTTCTTCCCCACGGAAGATGTAGGCATAAGCCTTTGCGGGCTGGCCACCTTTGACCGCTTCCAGCTTCAGCCAGCCCTGCTGGGTGAACTCCGCAGTCCGCTCCACGGTCTCCCCCGGGCCGATCTGCACGCCTTTCAGCCAGACCTCGGGCTTGTCAGGGACAGAGTTGTCCCTGACCTGGACGTCGTACGAACCGGGCAGCAGATCAAAGGTCCGGCCCTGGTCACCTTTCAGAGAACCCCGGGCCACCCGTTCTTCCCCACGGAAGATGTAGGCATAAGCCTTTGCGGGCTGGCCACCTTTGACCGCTTCCAGCTTCAGCCAGCCCTGCTGGGTGAACTCCGCAGTCCGCTCCACGGTCTCCCCCGGGCCGATCTGCACGCCTTTCAGCCAGACCTCGGGCTTGTCAGGGACAGAGTTGTCCCTGACCTGGACGTCGTACGAACCGGGCAGCAGATCAAAGGTCCGGCCCTGGTCACCCTTCAACGGACCCCGGGCCACCCGTTCATCCCCCCGGTAGATGGAGGCATAGGCATCAAAGGCCTGGCCATCCTTGAGAGCAATGACTTTCAAAGAACTGGCCTTAAACTCGGCAGTAATCCCGATTGTTTTTCCAAGCTCAATCTGAACGTCTGCAAAGGTTTTGCTCGGATTATGCGAAAGACCGGTGTCTGTGACCTTTACTGCGTATGTCCCTGGCTGCAGACGCATGACACGCGGCTTGCTCATGCTGGGAGATGTCCTTGCAGTGGAGGCGATCTCTTCTTTTTCCGGGATGAAGACCTGGACATGGGCGGAAACCGGCTTTCCATTCCTCAAGGCCGCAACCTCAAGAAAACCCACGGTCCTGGTCTCCTGCACCACCTCCCGAGCCGCGGCCTCGAACTCCCCCGCGGTCTCGGCAGTGAAGTATCTGCCCCCGCCGGCTTCAGCCATGCACTCCAGCTGCTCCCGTTCCTCCTCGGTGACGTCAAAGCCGATCACGTGCATCACGAACTGCAGGCCTGCCTCTTTGAGTTCCTTGACCAGGGAGCAGGGTTCGCCCCCGCAGGTCTCCTTGCCGTCCGAGACCAGAATGATCGTGGTCTCGTCCTCCAGCGCCTTGAGCTTCTCCGCGGTGACCCGCACCGAACGAGTGATCGGGGTCTTGCCCTTGGGGCTCAGGCCCTGAATGGTCCTGATCAGAGTGTCCCTGTCCAGAGGACCAATGGGCACGAGTTCCTCCACGTCCTGGCAGTCCCCTTTGCGCCTGTGCCCGTAGGCCACAAGACCGGCCCTGGTGTTGTCCGGCAGGTCCCTGATCAGCCCGGCCATGACCTCTTTGGCGATGGCGATCTTGTCCCGGCCCTCGACCTCTCCCCACATGGAGCCGGAGGCGTCCAGGATGAACATGATGTTCGCCGCCCCGGATCCCCCTTGCTGTTCAGATTTGGACTTCGCAGGCTTTATCTTTGCTGAGCCGTCTCCTTCATGAACGGTTTGGGCCGACCTGGTGTTTTTTTTCTCGGTCTTGGCGGGTTCAGGCTTGGGTTCGGCCTGCTGTTGCACCGTATCCTGAACAGTCCTGGGCTGAAACGGCTGCCCTGCCTTGACCAGGACACGACCCTTCAGCACCCGGACCAGGAGCTCATCCCCAGGGGCCTTCCCCTGCAGCTGATTGTGAATGCTCCTGAAGTTCTTCCCCGCCCTCAGATTCTTGGTTCGAAAGCTCTTCGGCCCCATCTCCGAATCAGGCAGCTCCTTGCCCTGAGAGTGCCAGGTGTGGAAAACCGTGGACTCGGAATCGTCAATGTTGATGAACCTGGCAACAAATTCTCCGCCGGGCTGCATGGTGAAGCTCGTATCCTCCCCGGCTGCAAGGACCCGCTCGGGCATGTCCCCCTGCTTCACCCGGGCGTGGTCCCGGAATCGACTATCGGTGGGGTTGTACAGGACGATTTCATCGGCTTCTTCCGGACTGAGATACACATTGAGCCTGCCTGAATTGACAAACTTCACCACTGGTTGGCCCTGCCTGAAGGCGTAAATGCGGACACCGCCGCTGGCGAAAATGCTCAAGGCCTTGCCCTGCGCAATTTTGACCCGGAAAATGTCGCCCTCCCCCATGTCACCTTTTTTCACAGGCGTATTCAAGACCTCAGCCGAGGCGACTTTGTCCATCCAGGGCTTTTTTTTCGGTCCTGGAGCCTTTTTGGGCTTCGAAGCCCCCGGCATCTTCATTTGGTCATAATCATCCGGGATATCGAACAAAGAAGGATCAACCGGGCCCTGCTGGATCCGGTCCAGCTCCACGAGCATGCCTTTTTCCAGCTCATTGGCGATCTTCAGGGGGAAACCGAGCTCGTCAGAGATCCAGGCTTGAAAGAGACCCTGATCCCCTGATTGGACCAGGACCTTGCGGCAGTCGAACCCCTTGAAAGAATCCCGGCCAACCTCCCTGAACTCATACTGCTGCGCACTGTGGCGAAAGCTCTCAAAAGGGTTGTTCATCAGGCTTTGGACACTTGTGTTCTTCAGCTCCATGAACTCCTGGTCCTCTGGGAAAACCACCCATGTGAGCCCCTCCTTGCGGTCCACGAGCACAAAGAACTCTGTAGACCCTTCCTGCATATCCATTCGATACTTCTCATCCCTGACGTACAGTCTGGACTGGCTCGTCGTGCCAGATCGCGTCTGAAGCATGAGGGCACTGAACTCAGCCGCACACACCCATGACTGCCCGGCAAGCACCATAAAGGCAGCCGCCAGACCCCACACTGCGAACCATCTGCTGACCATGGCCCCACCCTCCTTGTTGATCTTTCAGCTTTGCCAGCGCCATAGGCGAGGAAGCCGGCAGGGTGATTCCCCAGTCGAAAAGCGCCCTGCTCCCTGCCTTTTAGTCACTGAGCACTGCGCCTGCCCGTTCACCCCCCGCATCTGGAAAAACAGAGAAAGACAGCTCATTATGGTTCAATACGTAACACAACCCTGAGAGAAGAGCCAAGGCCTTGTTGCCTGTGGTTACGAGTGAGGAATCTGAAAAGCACGTGTAGGGGCAGGAGTCATCCAGGCAAGGGCTTCAAGAGCCCTGTAGGGTCCTTTCTCTGTCCCAGAGCCGGGAAGGCCCCAGGGAATGCCCGGCAACGACTCTCGTCATCTCAGGCCCCGTTCGTCAGGGTCACTTGCCGAAGGGGCATTTTGGGAAGGTGCAGGTGTTGTAGGCCAGGCAGAACCCGCCCATGGCCAAGGAAATCAGGTCGCATCGGGTGATGTCCCGCCCGGCAAGGATGCCCAGGAGGAGGTCAAAGCTGGTGGTCTTGTGAAACAGGGCGCATGCCGGCACGCCTATGATCCAGGCATTGCGGATCAGCCCTACCAGAGTCATGGCCCCTGGCAGAACTGGCGTCCCGTAGAGCATGTCAGTGATGCCCGCGTCAACCAGACCCTGTCTCGTCACATCGTCCGGGTCCACCGAGAGCCCAGCCGTGGTTGTGAACGGCCCATCTGCTGGAGACGACACAGATCGCCTGCGGTGATGACCTGGCCGGCCGTCACGAATGGCTCTTTTGATTCTCTGGGCACGATTCGGGTCATATCGTGCAGAGAAATCTTGCCCACGGCCTGGTGCAGGGGAATGGCCTGCAGCTGGGCGCGGTGCTCTTCGCTGTGGATCAAGGTTGACTGGCTAGTGTAGGGTGCATCGCCCTAAGGAATTGTCATAAAATAAATGTAACACAAAGCTTGCATAATCTTGGAATT
>CAYOID010000130.1:0-6065 GCA_964403955.1 uncultured Desulfohalobiaceae bacterium
TCAACGATCCACCTCGGGTCGAGCAGACCGCCGGCATGAACCTGAGCGCTCGTGAAATCCGTGGTCACTGCCAGGCAGGACATCCCGGCGGCCAAAGCCGCTTTGACCCCGTTGAGGGAGTCTTCGATGACCAGGCATTGCTCAGCAGGGACATCCAGCTCCCGGGCGACCAGGGTGTAGATCTCCGGATCGGGTTTCCCGAAAGTGACATCGTCTCGGGTGGCCACAAAGTCGAACTGCTCCTCCAGGTCCAGAAGGCGCAGCACATTGGACGCCTGGGGGCAGTGGGACATGGTGGCCAGCCCGGTGAAGTACCCTTTTTGCCTCGCCCAGTGCAGGAGCTGCTCGTTGTGGGGGCACAGGTACTTGTGAAGAGTTGTCCCATCCGAGATCATGGACTCGTAGGTGTCCATCCTGACCTGCACAAAGGCCTGCCATGGGGTGGACACGCCGTACTCTGCCATTTTGCCCTTGGCCGCTTCCTCCAGGTCGAAGCGAAGGAGCAGGGCCTTGGCCACCTCGTGCCGGGAAAGCCCCACAACCTCCTTGAATGCCTCGACAACCTCCCTCTCCTCCAGAAAACCGGGGCACAGGGAGGCGGCTGCTCTGGCATAGGACTTGGCCTTGAGGATCTCGGTCTGCACCAGGGTCCCGTCGAGATCGAAGATAACCGCTTTCATGATGCCTCATAGGGGCCAGGAAAGAAAACCATCCTCTGCCTGTCCTCCATGAGCTGGTCCCTCTTCTGGGCAATGCTGTCCAGCAAAGCCTGAAATGAATCGGCAAAGGACTGCAGGCCGTTTTGCAGAAGCTCCCGGGTGATCGCATCCAGATCGATGCCCAGCCCTTTCAGCTCCCCCATTTGGCTGAGGGCTTCGTCCCAGCCCTGGATGAGGGTCTCCCGCACAGTGCCGTGGTCCAGAAAGTGGGTCAGGGTGGCCGGGGGAACGGTGTTGACCGTATCCTGACCGATGAGCTCGTCCACATACTTGGTGTCGGGGTACAGGGGGTTCTTGGTGCCGGTGCTGGCCCAGAGCAGCCGCTGCACCCGAGACCCTCTGCCCTGCAGCTCATCCCAGCGCGGACCGCTGAATATTTTGGAACAGGCCTTGTAGGCCAGCTTGGCATTGGCCACGGCCGCCTTGCCCTGCAGGTCGCTGCGGCCCAGGTTGTCCAGCTGCTTGTCCACCGCGCCGTCCACCCGGCTGACAAAGAAGGAGGCCACGGATGCGACCCCGTCCACATGGTGCCCCCCATTGACAGAAGGGCCGTTGGCCGCGAGCCTTTCCAGGCCTTTGAGGTAGGCCTCGGCAACACGCCTGTAGACCTCGACACTGAAGAGAAGGGTCACGTTGACGTTCACACCGGCCCCGACCAGCTCGGTGATGGCCGAGATACCCGCCTCCGTGGCCGGTACCTTGACCATCACGTTGGGCCGGCCCAGGGCCTCGAAAAAGCGCCTGGCGTCGGACACCGTCCCTGCGGTGTCGTGAGCCAGGTCAGGGCTGACTTCAAGGCTCACGTACCCGTCCTGTCCCTTGGTCCGGTCGTAGACAGGCCGGAACAGGTCCGCTGCCATGATGATGTCCTCAAAGGCCAGGGACTCAAAGATCTCGTTCGCTGTCTTGCCTTCCCTGGCCAGGGGCCCAAGGTCCTGGTCATAGTCCGAGCTTCCGGATATGGCTTTTTCAAAGATGGAGGGGTTGGAGGTCATGCCCCGCAGGCCCAGATCGATGAAGGTTTCCAGCTCTCCCGAGGTGATGAATGCCCGCCGGATGTAGTCGTACCAGATGGACTGCCCCAGCCCGGCCAGCTTTTTCAGCTTGTTCACGTCTCTCTCCTCCATGGAATTCAGATTCTCTGTGCTCTATTTTCTCAACTGTCCTAAGCGCCTGCTGTTTGGACTCTTTCCAGACGCACCATATCTGGCCGCGGCGGCTCTCATATTCGACTAAGCAGTGCCAGGGACCTTTCCAGGACATGCTCCGCAGTCAGTCCGAACTCGCGATACACTCTGTCGTACGGGGCCGAGGCCCCGAAGTGATCGATCCCGACCACCTCTCCCCCATCCCCCACAAAGCGATGCCACCCCAGGGGGGACCCGGCCTCTACAGCAACGCGGGCCTTGATCTCAGGGGGGAGGACCTCGTCCCGATACGCCCGGGCCTGCCTTTCAAACAGCTCCTGTGAAGGCATGCTGACCACCCTCACGGCAACGCCTCTGTCCCTGAGCCTCACGGCTGCTTCCAGGGCGATGTGCAGCTCGGAACCGGTGGAGATGAGGATGAGTTCCGGCTGACTGCGGACGTTGAAGTCGCAGAGCACATACGCCCCCTGGGCCGCCCCCTCAGCCGGGGCGACCGTCTCCCGGTCCAGGGTGGGGACCCCCTGCCGGGTCAGGCAGATGGCCACCGGTCCGTCGCTGTTGGCCAGGGCATACCGCCAGGCCTGGGCAGTTTCGTTGGCATCGCCGGGCCGAAAGACCGTCAGGCCAGGAATGGCCCTGAGGGCGATGAGCTGCTCCACCGGCTGATGGGTCGGCCCGTCTTCCCCCAGGCCGATACTGTCGTGGGTGAAGACAAAGGCGGCCTTGAGGCCCATCATGGCCGCCAGACGGATCGGGGGGCGCATGTAGTCGGAGAAGATGAGGAAGGTCGCCCCATAAGGGATCACCCCGCCGTGCAGGGCCATGCCGTTGACAACGGCGCCCATGCCGTGTTCCCGAACCCCGAAATGGAGGTTGCGGCCATTGTACTGGCCGGCCTGAAAGTCCCCCTGGTCATCCAGGTATGTCTTGGTGGACGGAGCCAGGTCGGCCGATCCACCCACGAGGTTGCCCAGCCTGGGGGCCAGGGCGTTCAGGACCTGGCCAGAGGCCTTGCGGGTGGCCATGCCTTTGGCATCAGCCGGAAAAACCGGCAGGTCATCGGCCCACCCCTGGGGGAGCTCATGGCTCATCCATTGCCGCCACTGCCTGGCCAGATCTGGAAACGCGCCCTCGTAAGCTTGCAGACGGGCATTCCATTCCTGTTCCAGCTCGTGGCCGCGGTCAAGGGCCTTGCGAAAATGATCCAGGGCCTGGTCCGGGATGAAAAAATCGGGCTCCAGCGGCCAGCCGAGCCGCTCTTTGGTCAGACGGAGCTCGTCAGGCCCCAAGGGCTCGCCGTGGGCTGCAGCCGTACCCTGCTTTCCGGGGCTGCCGAACCCGATCTGGGTGCGGACCGAGATCAGGGAGGGCCGTTCGTCCTCCCGGGCTGCCCGGATCGCGCTGTCGATGGCTGCGATGTCGTTGCCGTCCTCAACCCTCTGCACGTGCCAGCCGTAGGCCTCGAACCTCTTGATCCGGTCCTCTGAAAAGGCCAGGTCAGTGCTCCCCTCGATGCTGATGCGGTTGTCGTCGTACAGGGCCACGAGCTTGCCCAGCTTCAGGTGTCCGGCCAGGGAGGCGGCCTCGTGGGAGACGCCCTCCATGAGGTCGCCGTCGCTGCAGAGCACATACGTGTAGTGATCGACAACATCGTGCCCTGGGCGGTTGAAGCTGGCGGCCAGGAAACGCTCGGCAATGGCCATGCCCACCCCGTTGCCGAACCCCTGTCCCAGCGGCCCGGTGGTGGTCTCCACGCCTGTTGTGGCGAAGGATTCCGGGTGGCCCGGGGTCCTGCTGCCCCACTGGCGGAAGCTCTGCAGCTCCTCCAGGGGGAGGTCGTACCCGGTCAGGTGCAACAGGCTGTAGAGCAGCATCGAGCCGTGCCCGGCGGACAGGATGAATCGGTCCCGGTCCGGCCATTCCGGGTTGGCCGGGTTGTGCTTCAGAAAACGGGTCCAGAGGACAGTGGCCATGGTGGCCGCCCCCATGGGCAGGCCGGGATGGCCTGAGGCGGCCTTTTGCACCGCATCCATGGCCAGGGTGCGGATCGTGTTGATGCACACGAGGTCGAGGTCTGCATGCTGCTTCATCTCTCTTCTCCACGTTGAAATTTTTGTGAGCTGATCCCGTGACAGGCGGCCCCGAGCAGGGCCACTTTGGGGTTGACGATCACGTTCACCGGGATGTCCTCAAGGATTCCGGACATACGCCCCTTGCTGTGAAAAGCCTGCATGAAGCTTCCCTGAGCCAGGGCGGAGATGATCCGGGGAGGGATTCCGCCCCCCAGGTAGACGCCCCCAGTGGCCAGAAGCCTCAGGGCCATGTTCCCGGCCTCGGCACCCAGGATCGAGATGAAGACATGGAGCGTCTTCCTGCAGATCCCGCAGGGGTCGGTATCGTCCAGGGCCCCCTGGACGATCACCGGCGCAGGGTCGTCAGCCCGGGCAAGCTCATCGGCCAGCCAGCTTTTTTCCTGGGCGGCCCCGCTCTCCTTGATGTAGGTGTAGATCGTGCCAAGGCCGGTGCCGGAACAGACCCGCTCATAGCTGACATGACCGAAGCGCTCCCAGAGGTGCTGGAGCAGACCGGCCTCCAGTCTGTTCCGGGGGGCGAAATCCGCGTGGCCGCCTTCTGAAGGATAGGCCTGGTAGCCCCTCCCGTCCCAGACCAGATAGGCTTCCCCAAGCCCGGTTCCCGGGGCCACCACAGCCTTGGCCCCTTCGGCAGCACGCCGGCCCTTGTTGAGAACGTGCACGTCTTTGTCCTCCAGGAAAGGCACGGCATGGGCAAAGGCCAGAAGATCGTTGAGCAGGTGCACGGAGCCAAAGCCCAGGCCATGGGCCAGGTCCTCCTCATCCATGACCCAGGGCAGGTTGGTGATGGTGGCCTGCCCGCCGGCCACAGGACCGGCCACGCCGAAGCTGGCCTGCTGGATCTCCCCCTTGAATCCGGACAGGAAATCCCGGAGCAGGGCTTCCAGGCTGGGGTAGTCCCTGCTGGGATAGGTGGCCTCGGCAAGAGGGGCCTCAAGGCCCTGCTGCGGGTTGAAGACGGCCAGATTGGTCTTGGTGCCGCCGATGTCCCCGGCCAGGACATTGGTCTCCTTCATATTCGCCTCCCTGTTCATGAGTGATCCGACAACGACTTCAGATTTTTCGCGGCAGCCGGGTCCACAAACCATGTCACACTACCGCTCGTCTGGTTGACCAGGGCCGCCGGGGAGCGTTGACCAGAGTTTTGGGCATCGAAGACAGCCTGGAGGGGATGTGCCTTTCCTTCACCTGCAACCACAAAAATCACCTCCCGGGCATGGTTGATGACCGGCAGGGTCAGGGTGATCCTCTCTGCAGGAGGCTTTGGCGCGTCAAAGACCGGGGCCACCCATTTGTGCTCCTCATGCAGAAGCTCATGCCCGGGGAAGAGGGAGGCGGTGTGGCCGTCTTCGCCCATGCCCAGGAGAATGAGGTCGAACCTGGGCAGCTGGCCGACATCCGGCTGGAAAACCTCCTTGAGCCTGGCCTGATAGGCCGCGGCTGCAGCAGCTGGTTCAAGGCTGTCCTCCAGGGCATGGATCTGCTCCCTGGGGATATCCACGTGGTCGAAGAGGAGCCTCTTGGTAGCGGCAAAGTTGCTCTGGGGGCTCTCCAGGGGAACGCACCGCTCGTCGGCCCAGAAGACTTCCCAGGCTGTCCAGTCGATGCGCGACCGCAGAGGGTCCATGACCAGCGAAGGGCCCAGGATGTCCATGAGCGAGCCACCGGAAAGGGCCACCGTGAAGCGGCGGCGTTCCCTGACGGCTTGCTCGGCCAGTTCCGCGACCCTGGACGCCACGGCCAGGGAAATATCCGCCTTTGTCGGGGAGACATGGATGGTGCTCGGCATGGTCACGAAGCACTCCCTTCAGGCACCCCGAAGTTCTTTTCCATTTCCCGAACCTTGTTCAGGCGGCGGACATGACGCTCCTCCCCAGTGAACTCCGCCTTGAGAAAGGCCAGCACCAGCTCTTTGGCCACTTCCGGACCCACGACCCGGGAGCCCAGGCAGATGACATTCATGTCATCATGCTCCACCCCCTGGTGGGCGGAGTAGGTATCGTGGCACAGCCCCGCCCTGACGCCCCGGACCTTGTTCGCGGCCACGCTAGCCCCCACGCCGCTGCCGCAGATGAGGACCCCCTTGCCGGAGCTTCCCTGCTGGA
>CAYOID010000131.1:0-5949 GCA_964403955.1 uncultured Desulfohalobiaceae bacterium
TGTCGTCAAGTGAGCGCAGCGAACGGGTGGTTCAAGCCTTCTTTTCTTCAACACCGGCTCGATGACTCGATCGAGCCCACTGTGTTCTATGTGTGCCATGCTCATGCCAATGGCCGGGCTGACACGAACCATCTCAATGTCCAAGGCTTTTCAGCTTCTGGGACAGCTCCCGGCTGACCGCAATAAGGTCGTCGCGCATCCGGGGTATCCGATCGTCTGACATGCGCATGGCTGGTCCGGAGATGCTGATGGCGTATCTGGGGTAGTCGGCATGGTCGAAAATCGGAACTGCAATGCAGCGCAGACCGAGGCAGAGCTCTTCATTGTCCATGGCCCAGCCGTGCTGCCGAACCCAGTCCAGTTCCTGGATCAGCACCTCCCGCGTGGTGCTGGAGTGGGGAGTCAGTGCAGTCCAGTCAGCCCGGCTGCAAAAGCTTTCAAACTCCTCTGGAGGAAGAAAGGCCAGGATAGCCTTGCCCAGGGCCGTGTTCTGGGCCGGGGCCCGGCTGCCGATTTCGGGGTCCATGCGCAGGAGCTCCGGGCTGTCGATCTTGTCCAGGTGGACCAGGTCAGTGCCCTGGATAAAGCCGAGGTTGATAGTTTCCTTTGTGTTTGCGGACAGGTGGCGCATGAAAAGGGAAGCGCTCTTTCTGATTTCAAACCGGCTGGCCACCTTGGTGCTCAGCTCCAGAATCTTGAAGGTCGGCTCATATTCCCCGCCTGGGGTCTGCTGGACGTAGCCGAGCTCCCGGAGGGTGGACAGGAAGCGGTGGGCCCCGGCCCGGTTGTAGCCCAGAGATCCAGCCACCCTGCTGACGCTCATCGGGCCGTGTTCGGCCAGCAGAGCCAGGACATTGAGCCCCTTTTCCAGGGAAGAGATGAAGTAGTACTTTCTGTCAATCATCTGTCTTATTATGTGTGACACCTAATCAGTATGTGTTACAAGAGTAGTGAAAGGCGTTTATCTTTGTCAAGTCTGTTTGGTCAAAAAATCAAAACTGAAGATCTGGGCCAATGTGTCCCATCCGGGCCCGTAAGCCCGGTGTGTTCCAGGGCTGAGCCCGAAACATGGCCGTTTTCCGGCACAGAATGGCCTGGATTGACTTGTCAGCGGTCCGGTTTTCAGTTTACACATGAACACTTCAAGCCGGTGCGGCTTGACTTCCTGAGCGGCTCCTGCCCGGCTTCAGGCACGTTTTTCGTGTTCCAGGGCGTTGGCCGGGCAGGAAGTGTGTGATGATCACGTATGCATGCCGGAGGTGGTTATGAGCGGTCAGGAGCGCAAGCTCGCCCAGGATCAGGGAGCACAGAGCACAGACAGAGAGCAGGCCTCCATCGCCACTATTCAGGACAAGCTCTCCCAGCTCAAACAGATGCGGGACGAGGCCGGACAGGCCGGGGGGCAGACCAGGATCGAAGCCCAGCACAGGCTGGGCAAGCTCACGGCCAGGGAACGACTGGCCCTGCTCCTGGATCAGGGCTCCTTTGAGGAGTTCGATATGCTCAAGGCCGGCCGGGCCGGACACCTGGACACGGGCAAGAGCTATCTCGGCGATGGGGTGGTCACAGGACACGGGACCATCGACGGCCGGGAGGTCTTTGTCTCCAGCCAGGACTTTACGGTGATCGGGGGCTCCCTGGGGGAGGCGCACTCGGAGAAGATCTGCAAGGTCATGGATCATGCCCTGCGGACCGGTGCGCCTTATATAGGGATCAACGATTCCGGCGGGGCCAGGATTCAGGAAGGTGTGGACGCCCTGGCCGCCTACGGGGAGATCTTCAACCGCAACGTCAAGGCCAGCGGGGTCATCCCCCAGATCTCCTGCATCATGGGGCCCTGCGCCGGGGGGGCGGTCTACAGCCCGTCAATGACCGATTTCACCTTCATGGTCCAGCAATCCTCGTACATGTTCGTGACCGGCCCGCACGTGGTCAAGACGGTCATCCACCAGGACATCACCTCCGAAGAGCTGGGCGGGGCGGCTGTGCACGCCACCAAGAGCGGCGTGGCCCACTTTGTCCTGCCCAATGATATCCTCTGCCTGCGGGAGGTCCGCAGGCTGATCAACTATCTGCCCTCAAACAACCAGCAGGACCCCCCGATTCTGGACCTCCGGGACCCCTCGGACCGGACCGATCCCACCCTGGACTACCTGGTCCCGGCCGATCCCAACCACCCTTATGACATGAAGGTGGTCATCCACAGCATCCTGGACGGGGCCGAGTTCTTCGAAGTGCACAAGGATTTCGCCCGGAACCTGATTGTCGGCTTCGGCCGTCTCGGGGGGCAGACCATCGGCCTGGTGGCCAACCAGCCCGCTGTCCTGGCCGGTGTCCTGGACAGCGACGCCTCGGTCAAGGGGGCCAGATTCGTCCGCTTTTGCGACAACTTCAACATTCCCCTGATCAGCCTGGTAGACGTGCCGGGGTTCATGCCCGGCCCGAATCAGGAGCACGGCGGGATCATCCGGCACGGGGCCAAGCTGCTCTTTGCCTTCATCGAGGCCACGGTCCCCAGGATCACGGTGGTCATCAGGAAGTCCTACGGCGGGGCCTATCTGGTCATGAACGCCAAGCACATCGGGGCGGACATCAACTATGCCTGGCCCACGGCCGAGATTGCGGTCATGGGGCCCAGAGGCGCGGCAGAGGTCATCTACCGCAGGGAGATCTCGGCTTCAGAGGATCCTCAGGCCACCCTGAAGGACAAAGAGGGCCAGTACCGGCAGACCTTTCTGAACCCCTTTCTGGCTGCCAAGAGGGGCTACATCGACGATGTCATCTTTCCCAGCGAGACCAGGGCCAGGCTGATTCGCAGCCTCCAGGTCCTGGAAGGCAAAGAGGTTGAACGCCCGCAGCGCAAGCATGGCAATATTCCTTTGTGAGGTGCTTTGTGTTCGAAAAGATTCTGATTGCCAACAGGGGGGAGATTGCCGGACGGGTGATCCGCAGCTGCCGGAACCTGAACATCAGGACCGTGGCTGTCTATTCCGAAGCCGATTCGCGGCTGCCCTGCGTGGAGCAGGCCGACGAGACAGCCTTCATCGGCCCGGCCCCGGCTGTGGAGTCGTACCTGGTCAAGGAGCGGATCATCCAGGCCGCCAGAGACCACGGCTGCCAGGCTGTGCATCCAGGCTACGGCTTTTTGTCCGAAAACCCGGAGTTTGCCCGCATGGTCAATGACCAGGGGCTGGTTTTCATCGGCCCCCCGCCCGAGGCCATGACCCTGCTCGGGGACAAGGTGGCCGCCAAGGCCCTGGCCAGCAAAGCGGGTATCCCCGTGGTCCCGGCCCACCCAGAGCCCCTGAGGGATGTGGATCATGCCCTGGACGTGGCCCGGGACATGGGCTACCCCCTGCTGCTCAAGCCGGCGGCCGGCGGCGGAGGACGGGGGATGCGGGTGGTGACCACAGCCCAGGAGCTCAGGTCGGCCTTCACTGCCTGCCAGGACGAGGCGGCCAAGGGGTTCGGGGATGACCGGATCTTTCTGGAGCGCTGCATCTCCCGGCCCAGGCACATCGAGTTTCAGATCATGGCCGATCAGCAGGGCAAGGTCATCCACCTCGGGGAGCGGGAGTGCTCTGTTCAGCGCCGTTACCAGAAAGTGCTCGAGGAGAGCCCCTCTCTGGCCCTGAGTGAGGACCTGCGCCGCGAGATGGGAGACAAGGCCTGCGAGCTGGCCCGGGCCTCCGGGTATGTGAATGCCGGCACTGTGGAGTTCATCCTGGATCAGGACGGGAACTACTTTTTTCTGGAGATGAACACCAGGCTCCAGGTCGAGCATCCGGTCACGGAAATGGTCACCGGGCTGGACCTCATGGAGCTACAGTTCAGGGTGGCTTCAGGCCAGCCTCTGCCCCTGGACCAGGAAGATGTGGTCGTCAGGGGCTGGGCCATCGAGGCCCGAATCTGCGCCGAGGATCCCTTTCGGGACTTCTTTCCGACTACAGGGATCGTGACCAGGTATGCCGTGCCCATGGGAGTGGGCATCCGCGTGGATGACGGCATAGCTGCCGGGACCATGGTCACCATCCATTATGACTCCCTGCTGGCCAAGATCATCGCCCACGGCCAGAACCGGGAAGAGGCCAGACAGAGGCTGGTCCGGGCCCTGAACGGATACCACATTGAAGGTTTGACCACCAATGTGGATTTTGTGAACGCTGTGGCCGATCACCCAGCCTTTGCCGCAGGGGAGCTGTCCACAGACTTCATCCCCGAGCACTTCGAGGGCGGGCGCTCGCGCCAGGCTCCGGACCAGGTCAAGGTGGACTTCATGATCATGGCCGCGACCCTGATCTTTCACAACAGGCAGGCCCTGGTCCGGCAGTCCTTGAGCCCCATGTCCCCTCTTGTCGGGACCAAGCGGACCCGTTTTCAGTCCATGCAGTACATGGTCAAGGTCGAGGACGAGGTCTGCAGGGTCCAGCTCGAAAAGAGGCCCGAAGGGAGGCAGTGGGGGATCACTGTGGATGGCCGGGCCTACGAGGTGGTCACCCCGGAGTTCGAGTTCTACCGCAGGCGGCTCAGGCTGAAGATCGACGGCGAGTCGCACATGTTCCGGCTCAAGTTCGAGGAGAATCACATCCTGGTCTTTTTCTGCGGCATCGTCCGCTTCCTGGAGGTCTATACCCCCCTGGAGTGGCAGCTCAACCAGTACATGATCCGGACCAGGCCGGTGGAAGAGGAAGACGTGCTGCGCTGCCCCATGCCCGGTCTGGTGGTGGAGGTGGGTGTCCAGGCCGGGGACGTGGTCCGCAAGGGGCAGGAGCTCTTCAAGGTCGAGGCCATGAAGATGCAGTCCTCCATTGCCTCCCCCAGGGACAGCCTGGTGGAAAAGGTTTTTGTGCAGGCTGGGCAGACCGTGGCCCAGGACCAGGACCTTCTCCAGTTCCAGAAAGGCTCGGGCTTGCACGCGGCCAGGCTGGATCCGGAATGAAATCATGAAGTACAGAGAGTCGCAACTCCAATGGCATTGCAATGCCTCATGCATGCTGGCAAGTGGGATCGAAAGTGACACTGAAAAAACCGAAATTCGAAGCACGAAGCATGAAACAAGCACGAATGACCAAAATTGGAAACAATACAGAGCAAAATTTCTTCCCAATTGATCTGGTACCTGGGGTTTTCCCTGAGTTTCGGTCAGTTGGTCATTCGAATTTCGAATTTGTTTCGGATTTCGATATTCGGATTTCCAAATCAGAGCCCACCTCCCTGGTTTGATTGGGCTCATAAAAAATACGTCACCGAACTTGCCAATCAGAACACTCAGAGAGAGGCGATGCCCTATGGCCCTGTTGCAAGGTTTCAGGGAGTACTTGGCAGACAACGACCAGCGGTCTCTGCTCGAAGAGGCCAGGCTCTCCGGCCGGAAGCGGGTCTTCCACCTCCACGGGCAGAAGGTGGTCTTGGCCAAAGTTGCCGCCAACGAGACCTACGAGCTGACCCTGTCCCCTGAGGGTGGTCAGGAGGTGACCCTGCACAAGACAGAGGTCAAGTTCTTCCATGATCCCGAGTTTGCGGAGCAGGTGGCCTCTCTGCTCAAATCCGACTCCAAGGTCCGCTCTTTGCAACTCAAGCCCATCGTCTCCACCTGGGGCAGGCATTTTGTGAAGAACAAGTCCCTGTACCCCCTGATGCTGGACCGGGAGGTCGTTTTTCTGACCCTGCTGGAAGGGGAGGTCTTGAGAGGCGTGGTGGATGGTTTCAACCGGTATGAGCTGACGCTCAAGCTCAAGGGCGGGGTACCGGTCACGGTGATGCGGCATGCCATCTATGAACTGAAGAACAAGAAGGGGCGCTCTTTTTTGAAGAGCGTTCAGCAGAAACAGAAAGACTGGAAGAAGAGCTGGCTGTATGTGGCAGAGGGCAGATGACAGAAGTCAGCTTTGCCGCTGGCTGCGCTGAATATTTGTGTTTGAACTGAAGAAGGAATCTCTCTTTTGCCCT
>CAYOID010000132.1:0-5856 GCA_964403955.1 uncultured Desulfohalobiaceae bacterium
CTTACTGCTCCCCTGTACTCAGGGGAGCTGCCCGCAGGGCTGAGGGGTTCTTCCTTATGAAGTTTCATACGAGGATGATATTGAATCTAGACAGTCTAGCCAGGAAGGTCAAGGGTGGACTCTGCACCAGCGTGAATGAGGATGTTCAGTATAGTCATTCAGCGCTGCCAGAGGCCTGGTCTTTCTCACACAGAGGACAGGGGGTCGAAGAAAAAAGATTTTTTAACCACCCGCTCCCGATGGTCGCTTGACAAAGAGGACCAGAGGGACGGGATAAGCCTTTTTGCCCCGGGCGACCCTCCCCGGGGCAAAGATGCCCGCCTGCGGCGCACACCTCAGCGTAATCCCCATGTCGCGGTAGCGAGGCGCCCTTTTGCCCTGGTCAGCGTAGAGCAGGGCAAAAATACCCCGATCACTCCGGCCTGTCCCGCCCCAGACCGCTGTTCCAGGCTCGTAGGGCCGCGGCCTCGTCGGTTTTGCCCAGCCGCAGAAGAATCTCTTCCAGCAAGCGGATGCTCCTCCACTGCCCGGGTCTGAGGCTGACGCTGAGCCTGGCCATGTTTTCGGCCATGTCCAGGTCCTCATCGCGGGTCAAGTAGATCTCGGCCAGCCTGTGCAGGGCTTCGGCATCCCTGGGGTTGTGCACCAGGGCTCTCTGGAAGTGGGTTTTGGCTTTCTCCGGGTGCCCCTGCTTGAGGGAAAGCTCCCCAAGGTGCCTGTGGCCCAGGGCCTTGCCGGCTGGAAGGCCGCAGGCAGTCTGAAAACAGTGTCGGGCGGCCTCATGGTCTGACGTTTTTTCCGCCACCTGACCGAGCCTGATATGGCAGAAGACTTGACCGGGATCGAGCTGCAGACAGTGTTCAAAGCTGTCCCTGGCCAGGTCGAGATCTCCCAGCTTCAGGGCCACCACCCCGACATTGTAGAGTGCTCTGCGGTTCTCCGGATGGCCGGCTATGACCTGCCGGAACTCGTGCAGGGCCTGGTTGAGCTTGCCGGTCCGGGCATAGCAGATGCCCAGCGAGTTTCTGGCCAGGGTGTTGGACTCATCCAGGAGAAGGGCTTTCCTGTACTCTTCAATCGCCCTGCCCAGATCACCCTGGGAAAAAGCCTGGTCAGCGCTGATGGTCAGGGTCAGGGTATCAAAGACGGCGATTGAGTCTTTGGGCAGCAGGCGGGCGTGATTCAAAGCTTTTTGGGTGTTGGGCCAGATGTCGGCCAGGTGGTAGTCCAGGCATGGGTAGACAGCAATGCCCACAAGCAATGACGATCCGGTCTGCTCGACCCAGGCCTGACACAGGGTGTGGGCCATGCTTTTGACCTCTTCCGTCTCAGCCCGGGGCAGGAAAAGGCTCAAGGCATGAGGGCCGAATTCCCCGAACAGGGGCTCCCCTGAAAAGCTGTCGCTGAACAGGCTGTGGAAGAGGGCTGCGATCCTGGGCAGGACGTCAGGCTTGCCTGGTGCAGACAAAGCAGATGACCCTTCCTGGATGAGCATGACCGCAAAGCCGTTATCAGGTTCCGAACTGGAGGTGATCAGTCTCAGAAACTCCGGATGGGGATAGATTTCCTGCTCAAGGCTTTCGTCTTTGACAGTCCAGGAGAGGTGCTGGGCTGGGGAGCCAGTTGAAATCAGGGTCAGCCTGTCGCCGCACTGGATCGGGATATGCGAGGGGCCGGGGTGGATCACTTCGGCCAAAGAGTGTTCAACCCCGGCCTCAATGATTCGAATCTCGGCTGTTGCCTTTGGTTCCCGGGGCGAGTCCGGCCGGCCTGTTTCAGCTTCAGGGGTGATGGCGAAACGTTGATTGACGCAGGCGTTGTTCAAGGTGCCGATGTCGATCGTCAGTCGATCCTGATCGAGCAGCTTTAGGATCCGGGCGCCTCGGGACAGAATGTCGGCAAATGAGAAGACCTGCCTGCCGCCAAAAACTTTGGACCGGTCTAGGGCCATGGAGGCCTTTTCAAGGAGGTGGCAGGCCTGTTCAGCTGCTGTGGCCCGAAGCTGTTCACCGACCATGTTTTTGGGGTACGTGGACCATCCCAGGCTGTACCCGACATGCAGGGGGTCGTTGGTGGCTTTGAGGGGGTGCTCGCAGGCCGAAAGCCCGGCCAGGATCGTGTCGCTCAGGGTCTGGCATTTGCGGGCTGTGGCCGCGGGAAAGAGGATGGACAGCACGTCGCCGTCCAGCCGGCCAAGCACGGTTTCCTGGGGACACAGCTCCTTGAGCGCATCAGCGGTCCGCTTCAGGAGTTCGTCCCCCTGAAGGTGCCCAAAGGCCCGGTTGAACCAGGTCATGTTGTCCACCCCGATGAGGATGACCCCGAAGCCGGCCCGGTGCGTGGTGATGGACAGCTCTGCTGTGGCGGCATATCCAGGGTGCAGGGAGAGCAGGGCGTGTTCGATCTCCTGCTTCAGTAGGGCCCGGAAAGCTGTCTTGTTCAGGAGGCCGGTCAGCTGATCCCGATCCCTTTGTTTTTCAAGGGCGATGTTTTTCAGGATCAACTCCGCAGAGGCCTGAATTATCCGCGGCATATCCCTGGATTGATCCAAATCGACATCTTCAGCAGTGAAAAAACCCAGGAGCTGGTCATGAAAGGACAGGGGAACGCTGATGGTTTTCGAGGCTGCATCGAAGCACAGGGGCTGATCGGCAAGGGATCGTGAGCTGGCCGTTCCATTTGAGGCCAGGGTGACCGCCCCGCGCTTGAAAGGGAGAATACTGGACAATGAGGCCCGGATTTCCTCTTCGTAGAGGATGAGGTCCCGGGGTTCTAGACAGCTGTGCTCGGGTTGTGGCATGGTGTGACCTTCAGTAAACAGGGGCCATGGCTGTTGATGATTTCGGTATGGATCTTGTAGTGAAAATCAGCACGCAGTGCAAGCTCCCAAGGAGCGTGTCAGCTTTGCCGCTGGAAGCAGACGCCCAGTTTGATCAAGGAAGAAACTCTGTCACGTACTCTGAGAGATTGCTTCACTACGTTCGCAATGACGAGCCAAGGATATTCTCCGTAGCTGAGGCCCTAGCCGTCATTGCGAGGCCTGTCCCGAGCAGAGCGAGGGAACTCGACGAAGCAATCTCAAGAAGGAATAGTGGGTTTCATACGAGCGCAGCCAGAGGCCGGGCTCGTATGAAACTCAGTTGCTGGGGAAGGCCAAACCGCTTCTCTTCGGCTTCAATCAGTTTCTTTTTTGATCGAACTGGCAGATTGAACCCCAAAGCTATCAATCATTGAAGCCAGCTTTTATTGATTAAAATCAAAAAGATATGGGTCAGCCCTGCCAGAGGCAGGGCTGACTTGCGGCTGCATCTTGAGTTTTTGCAGCCGCATCTTCGTGCTCAAGCGTGCCGGATGTATACAGATGAACACACCAATGCTGGAGGATAGTGGCCATGTTCAATGTGCAGAGTTTGCCCCTGGGTCCGCTGCAGACCAACTGCTTTCTGCTCTATAACGCTCAAGAGGCGGTGGCTGTGGATCCCGGAGGAGAGCCAGGCTCGGTGGTCTCCTTTTTGAAAAAGAACGATCTCAAGCTGACCCATATCCTGAACACCCATTTCCATTTCGATCACATCCTGGGCAACAAGGCCCTGCAAGAGGCTACTGACGCCCCAGTTCTGGCCAGCCCCAAAGACGACTTTCTGCTCCAGGCCCAGGTTGGCGGTGGAGGGGGCATGATGGGATTCCCCAAGGTGGAGCCTTTTGACTACGAGCCTCTGGAGCCCGGGGAGACGACGTTTCTGGGAGAAACCTGCCGTGTCCTGCCGACACCGGGGCATACGCCGGGCGGACTGTCCTTTTATTTTCCGGACTCAGGCAAGGTGTTTTCCGGCGACCTCATCTTCCATCGCTCTGTGGGGCGGACCGATTTTCCAGGGGGGAGCACCGAAGCTTTGCTCAACTCGGTCCGGGAGCAGATTTTCACCCTTCCGGGAGAGACGGTCATCTACAACGGGCATGGGCCGGAAACCAAAGTGCATGACGAGAAGCTCTTCAACCCCTTTTTTCAGGAAGACATCATTTGAAGGGCTAAAAGAAAGACTTTTAGCCCTGCAGATGATCATGGGCAGCCGATGCCTGGCTTGCGGGCAGGTCCTGGAAGCCAGGGAGTTTCAAAGCGGCCTGTGCTCCAGGTGTGAACACGCCTTGACTCCCAGGAGGGGAGGCTTTTGCCCCTCCTGCGGCAAGCTTGCCGCCAATGCCGAAGAGACTCCGGCCCTGTGCGGCGAATGCAGGCTGACTCCCAGGCCGTGGGACGGATTCGGATTTTACGACCAATACGACGGTCTGCTCAGGGAGCTCATTCTGCAGTTCAAGTTTCACAGCGGGCTGGGCTATGCCAGGCTCCTGCAGCAGCTCTGCCGGGAAGCCTATCAGCGCCACCTGAGCCCCGGACAGGCCGACCTGATCGTTCCAGTGCCCATGCATGATTCCCGGCTCAGGGACAGAGGGTTCAACCAAAGCATGGAGCTGGCCCGGGGGGTGAAACGAACACTCCGGGCGCCGCTGGTTCCAGAGGCCCTGCAGCGTACCAGGTCCACTACCCCCCAGAGCGGACTGACCCGGAAACAGCGCAGGAAAAACCTCATCGGCGCGCTCAGGGCTGAATCAGCTCTGGTTGCGGAGAAAAATGTCCTTGTCGTGGACGACATCCTGACCACCGGGGCGACTCTGACTGCCTGTACCCAGGCCCTCAAATCGGCCGGAGCCGATTCCGTGGCTGTGCTTGTGCTTGGACGGGTCCCCGAGCCCGGGACGTGATGGATCGCTTTTTTGCAGGGTCACCCTGCAAAAAAGCTTGACAAAGATTTTTTTGGCCAGCTATACTGTTTATTTACTTTTGTTTGGAGGGAAATCATGTACGCGATCATCAATACCGGCGGGAAGCAATATAAGGTCACAGAGGGCCAGGTCTTTAACGTGGAACAGCTCGAAGGCGATGTGGGGAGCGACATTGTCCTGGATCAGGTCATGCTGATCAAGGATGACGGCGGGGTCAAGGTCGGGCAGCCTTTTCTGGATGCCCGGGTGACCTGCGAAGTTGTCGATCACGGCAAAGGGGACAAGGTTGTCGTCTTCAAGCACAAGAAGCGCAAGGACTATCGGAAGAAAGCCGGTCATCGGCAGATGTTCACCAAGATCAAGGTCAAGTCTATCGAGGCCTGAATTCTTGCGGCTGCAAGAACCTCAGATGCAGCCGCAAGAATTCAGAATATAGAATGCAGGATTCAGGAGAATCAAAGAGTTACAAGATCCAGGTGGCATCGGGCAATCGCATCAAGGACTTTTCCCATCGGGCTCACTCAAGATGACCCTCTTGATGGGAAAGGCACATTTCACGGATCGACAAGGAGCACGATATGGCACATAAAAAAGCAGGCGGAAGCTCACGGAACGGCCGGGACAGTATTGGTCAGAGGCGGGGCGTCAAACGTTTCGGCGGTCAGCAGGTCAGGGCCGGCAACATACTGGTCCGGCAGCTGGGGACCAAGATCCATCCCGGGACGAATGTGGGTGTGGGCAGGGACTACACCCTGTTTGCCAAGGCGGACGGGGAAGTCAAGTTCGAAAAGTACACCAGGAAGCGGAAAACCAAGACCCGGGTGAGCGTGGTTCCTCAGGCCTGAAATTCGTTTTTTCCTGAAAGACTCGCTCAGGGGCAGGGGGTGCACGAACCTTCTGCCCTTTTTCATTTCAGCGCTGCCAGAGGCATGAGCTTCGCAACCACTTGACACAGAGGGAAAAGAGTCTTGAACCGCCCGTTCGCTTTGCTCACTTGATGAAGAGGATGGGGAGGATATGAAAATGCAGACCCGACCGATACTGGTCGGGCCTGCACAGCCTCCCGCTGCCGCG
>CAYOID010000133.1:0-5834 GCA_964403955.1 uncultured Desulfohalobiaceae bacterium
TTCTTGGTGTGGTGAGTGCCGTTGCAGCACCGTTCACTTTCGGGGCCAGCGGAGTCGGGGCCTTCATGGCCTTTTTGCTCTCCAGGGCTCTGGAAGGAGCGGCCGCATAACAGTTGCCCCAGGAAAAGACCTCTTGTCTTCATGCTGCCGGGTGAGGATAATCGGTTGATCGGCAGAGAGACATTCTTTGAGAGCCGCTTCCCTCACTCAGTTCCCTGAATGCGGGTCCGGGATCAGCGCAGCCTCTGGCTGCGCTGAACATTTGGGTTTGGACTCGTGTGAACCACTGTTGAACGCCAGTGCAAAAAGTCCATGCAGCAGTTTTCCGGCGTCATTTGCTGTATGCAACTCCTTGATTATTCTGGCTTCTGAATTCTGAATTCTGACTTCTGCGGCTGCATCTTGATTTTTTGCAGCCGCATCTCGTTGGGAGTTCCGAAAAGGGGCTGGACAGAGCCGCCCTCCTGGACGAAACTGAGGCTGTCTTCAAGCAGGCAGCCGCTTTTGAGTCGAGTCGCAACGGCTGGGGGAGTTCTGTGCAGTCTACCGTGGGCCGGCCCTGGGGCCAAGTCTACCCAAAAGAGAGAAGGTGCCGGGAATGATTTCCATAAGAGACAGCAAGCAGGGACAGGGTGAACAGGGGATTGAAAATCTGCCCCGCGGCGCAGAACTTCTGAAAGATCCCATCCTGAACAAGGGCACCGCTTTCTCCCTTGAAGAACGCAAGGCCTTGGGGCTTCTTGGTCTCTTGCCGCCAAGGGTTCTGACCATAGAGGAACAGAAGAGGAGGGTCCTGGAGAGTGTTCGTCGGAAACCGACTGAGATCGGAAAGTACATCACCCTCATGGCCCTTCATGACCGCAACAGGACGCTGTTCTACAGAGTTGTGCTGGACAACCTCCAGGAGATGATGCCCATCGTCTATACTCCGACGGTGGGCAGGGCCTGCCAGGAATTCTCCCATATCTTTCGAAAGGCCCGTGGAATCTATGTCAGTGCCCGGGACAGAGGGCGGGTGCGCGAGGTCCTGGCAAACTGGCCGCAGAAAGATGTCAGAATCATTGTGGTCACCGACGGGGAGCGGATTCTCGGGCTTGGCGATCTCGGCGTCGATGGCATGGGCATCCCGGTGGGCAAGTTGTCCCTGTACACGGCCTGTGCTGGAATACATCCCAGTCAATGCCTGCCGGTAACCATAGATGTGGGCACGAACAGCGAAGGGCGGCTCCAGGACCCGCTTTACCTCGGCCTGCAGCATCCCCGAATCAGGGGCGCAGAGTATGATCAGCTCCTGGATGAGTTCATCCACGGGGTTCAGGAGGTCTTCCCAGATGCAGTCCTTCAGTTCGAAGACTTTGGCAACGCCAATGCTTTTCGTTTGCTTGATGCCTACAGAACGAGAACCTGCTGCTTCAATGACGATATCCAGGGAACTGCGGCTGTGACCCTGGCCGGTCTGCTTTCGGCCATGACCATGACCGGCGGGGAGCTCAGGGAGCAGAGAATTCTTTTTCTCGGAGCCGGGGAGGCTGGGACAGGCATTGCCAACCTGGTGGCCTCTGCCTTGATCGAAGATGGGCTGAGCGAGGACGAAGCCAGGGCGCATTGCTGGTTTGTGGACTCAAAAGGGTTGGTGGTCAAGAGCCGGGATCACCTGGCGGAACACAAGCAGCCTTTTGCCCATGATGCAGAACCTGCCGCTGATTTTGAATCAGCCCTGAAGCTGATCAAGCCAACGGCCATCATCGGCGTTTCCGGTCAAAAGGGTGCCTTCACCCAATCAACGCTGCAGCTGATGGCCCAGTGGAACGAACACCCGATTGTTTTCGCCCTCTCCAACCCGACGTCGAACTCGGAATGCACGGCGGAAGAGGCCTACACCTGGACAGGGGGCCGGGCTGTGTTTGCCAGCGGAAGCCCATTTCCTCCAGTCACAGTCTTGGGGAAGACCTTTGTGCCCAGCCAGGGCAACAATGTCTACATATTTCCCGGGGTGGGGCTTGGGGCGGTCATCTCCGGCGCCCGGCAGATCACGGACGCGATGTTTCTGGCTGCCGCCAGGATTCTGGCCGCAAAATCCACTGCGGCCGATTTTGAACAAGGGAGCCTCTTTCCTGCTCTGACGCGAATTCGAGAGGTGTCACGCGATATAGCCCTTGCTGTGGCTGAATGTGTCTTCGAGCAAAAGCTGACATCCAGGCAGAGGCCCGAGGACCTGCATCGTGCCTTGAAAGATTACATGTACGATCCGCACTATACTGTGTATTGTGATTGACCCATGGAGTGCAGATATTCGTAAATACAAGGACATTGCAATGCCAAGTGCATGCTCGCTACGGGATCGGAAGTGACACTGAAAAAAAAACTGAAATTCGAAGCACGAATTCTTTTTTGTGCATCTCTGCCCATGCCTCAACTAATTTTTCTGCTCTCTTTGACAGATCGCCTTCTATCATTTCAAGAGAAGTCAAATCTAGCCTGGCCCTTATGCTGATCATTCTCTACCAGGGAGGGATGAAAATGGCTGCACCGAGGGATATCCAGTACTCTATCGCGACATCAGTGGAAGACCTCCAAGAGGCGTTGAGTTGATCTCAATCACACCAACAAACCACAGAAGAGGAGGCGATCATGGACATGCCAAAGAGCAAGGTCGAGCTAGCTGAGAGCGCCTTGACCCAACTGACCACCTTGGAAGAGATTTTGATGCAGGATGTGGATGATTTACTGGGGGCTCAGGTCCAGGCAGGAGAAGTTCACAGGATAGTCATGGCCCTTCGGGCCTTGAAGGCCAGCTGGAAGAAAGCTTGAGCATCCGAGTATGGAGCAAAGATCAGCTTGAATCGTTACAAAAGGAGACCGAACAATGAATGTGGCCCTCTTTGCATTCAATGGCGAACTCATGTGCTTAGTTTACGGTCTTTTTGTTTATTCTATCCTGAGGTCGAGCGGGTGAGCAAAGGAGCTCGGAATGTTTCAGCCTGCCTCAGCCCATCCCCAGAGCCTTGTCCACCCAGTGCTCCTTCCCGGCCTTGACCTCATCCAAGAAGTCCTGGAGGTCGTCGTCCTCCAGCAGGCCAGCATCCCGGAGAAAGGCGGCGAACTTCTTGAGCCCCGGAATCATGTTCTCGATCCGCTGCCTTGAGCTCCACCTGCCCAGGTCCGGCAGCCAGCTCACAAAAAAGGTCTCGGCCTGGAACAGGCCTTGATCAGGGGCCAGGGGCCCATGCTCCATCAGAAAACCATTCAGATAGACCTCTATGGTCTCAATGTGCCGATTCCTGGTGGACATGGCGTAGCCATGGTCCCTGAGCCATCTGTCGAACAGCTCGATGAGCTCTGCATAGGCCAGGCTGACCGAGTCCATCAGGGGCTCCTCACCCATATCCACAGGATCGGCTCCGAAGTTACTTTGCAAGCTGCGAGTCAGCTCGGTGATGGCATCGCTCATGATTTCCAGGGTCTTGACCCTGGTGAGCTCGATCTGGAGGACTTCGGCCACCGGCTCCAGGAGTCGGACCGCCTTGTCCGTTTGCACAAGAAGAGTCTCAGGGATCCGGCCGCTCTGCTCCATGAGCTCAATGCCCGAGATCTGCAGCATACCCAGGCCCTCGCTCGGGGTAGTCAGCTTATGGTGCAGGATGATGCCCGTGTTATGATCGGCCCAGGCACACAGCAAAGGGTAGAAGGGCTTTACATCCCCTTCCTCGACCGCCATGGGCATCCAATAGGCCGCCGCTTCCCAGACACCGCCGCGCGAGGCCGACCTGGACAGACGCTGCAGCTTGAGCTCGTCAACAGCCGGCACCTCCAGGTGCTCCACCCCACGGTCCAGTGCCTTGATCTCCTGAGCCCAATCAGCCCCATCCGAGCGTAGTCTGAGAACCACGAGCTCATCCTGCTGAAGCTGGTCCAGGTCCGGGAGCTCCTGTTTCCTGAGACGCCCCACAAGCTCCCTGGCCCCTTTCAGGGCCAGTAACAGCCAATCCCGTTCCTCCTCGTTCGGCAGCACCTCAACATAGCCTGGCTCGTAGCTTCGAAACATCGGCCATCCATGCGGCCCGGAAAAGGTAAGCCCCAAGCTTCTGATGAGATCGATATCCGCCTCGTCCAGATCTTCCTTGTTATCGAAGCTGACCGTCAACGCCCGAAGCTGGGTCTGGATGTCCATGGCCTCTCTGTCCTTTTCAAGCATGAGAGCCACCGTACGTTCATAGGCCCTCAACCCCTCTGCCCCGGGATAGACGGCCAAACCAAAAACCTCCCCCCCTGCCCCCATGACAGCGCAATGCAGGATTGGGCCAGCTCCCGGCCCCTGGACCCCGAACAGATAGCGATCAGTCAGGTGCTCCCAGGGCTGGGCCTCCTTGAACTCAAGGGCTGCCTCGAACAGCCTGGACCATACTGATGATGAGCCGACATGACCGGACATAGCATCAAACCTCCTTGCCTTGGATCAGGCGATACAGGCCTGCGGGGTTCTGCCTCGGCGTCAAAGTCGAAGCTGAAGCCGCTGAAGACCGACCAAAAAGCCGGAGCTGGGGCTGCAAGCCAGGATTCCTTTGCGCATATCAGGCGAACCGGGAATATGGGCTTGGATTTCTTGACTGGCAATCGACGTGAGCCACCAAGGCGCCCAGCAGCCAATGTTGAGATGCCTTGAAGCTATAGAAAACTCACTTTCAAAGCAACCGACGAAGAGCTGCCGGATTGGTGAAGAAATCGGCAATTTTGACTGTTTATTTACAACTACCGGCTTTACGATTATTCTCAGACCAGGATCATGAGTCTGGCAGTTTTGACTGACAGCAACCTCAACTGGAGGCCGAACAATTTGGAAGAACTCGAAGCCTTGGACAGACTCATTAAGGAGATCACCGTCGACGCATACGGCGATGATGAACAGCTCTGGGCCTTTCGGCAGGCCTTTGAGGATGACGTTGTCCTGCCTGCCGACGGTTTGGTCATCGGGGAACCGGTTTCAGTGGTCACAATAGACTATGACGGTAACGAACGGCGCGGTCTGACGGCAAAGTGCAGTCGCGAGGACGGGTCAGAATATGTGGTTGCGGTCTCCGATGTCCTGTTGCCGCAAACATCGGCAGGGGCACGCTACATCGCCGCCTACCGGAGGTGGCTCAATCTCGATCCTTACCCTGCCGGGACGCAAAAAACCTCCCGACGGCGCAGGCAGCACAAAGCTACAGACAACGACATCGACCTGAGCGAACCCGTCGAACTGGTCGCCCTGTCGGTCAAGGAACGGGCCGCCCGGTGCCGTTTGCCGGGAAGCGACAGGATCATTACCCTTCGCGCAAGCCGCCTCTGGGAGGTGGTCCCTGGCACCATCGTTACGGTAACGCCTCGAAAGCAGTGGCGTTACGGCGGACATCCGTATCTCTCCGGCGAGATTCAGTCGACTCGAATCGACGTGAAGGCCCTCGATCTGGTTCCCCTGGGTCTTGAGGATATGGGCATGTGGGATCCCGAAGAGGATTATTGGAGAGAAGAAGACGATCCCATCGAAAAATGGGCCCAGCGGGTTGTCGATTATGGCCCCCGACCCGTGTTCGAGATGGAGCAGGTGCTGCCAGGCGATGATCCTGACGACCCTTTCAGTGACCCCATCATCCGGTCCAACGATCTCAGAGCTGCCGGCGAGGGGGCAGCGGCGTTTAAAATCTTGATGGAGCTTTGCGAGGCCGACCTGCGCTGCCTCGATGCCCATTCGCATCTGGGCAATTTTGTCTTTGGCCAAGGTCCCGCCAATGCCATCCGGCATTACGAAGTCGGTTTGCGTATCGGCGAGCTGTCTTTGGGAGACGACTTTTTAG
>CAYOID010000134.1:0-5815 GCA_964403955.1 uncultured Desulfohalobiaceae bacterium
TTTCTTCCCTCAACCATCCACCCTCAACCCTCGACCTGTCAGCCCTGCCAGAGGCCTGGTCTTTACCCGCACAGGGCACAGGGGGGAACCGGCCAGAAGCAGGAGCACAAAGAAAAGAGAGTTCTCTCGCCCGCTCGCAGACTCGCTCGAGGCGCAGAGCCCGCGGAGTTGAGAGGGAGGAGGATTTTTTTGCGGGCAAACCCCCGAGCCGGGGTTTTGACCGCCCAGCTCCACTCGCTCCCGCTCGTGAGGTCAATCCCTTGCCCGCAGGGCGGAGCAGCTTGCCCTGGACGCCGGCTCGGCGGCCAGGGCAATTCCCTCTCTCTTCCTCCTCTTCATCTTCTCCGTGCCTCCGTGCCTCGAGTGAGGAGCGGCAGCGACGAACGGGCGAGAGACCAATCTTTTCTTCTCTTCCAACCTGACCCACTGTCTCACGTGTGTGCGAAGCTCATGCCAGAGGCAGGGCTGACCTTCTGCCCACTCCCCTGGACATTGCCCATGTTGATCTTTACAATGATTTGTACCAGATGAATATCTGGGACTTGGATGTTTCTTCAAACAAAACCAAAGAGTTCAACGCTGCCGAAGGCAGCGCTGAAAGGAGAAAAGTTCATGACCATGAAAAAAATTCTGACTGGATTGCTCATCTGCGCAATGGTTCTGTCTCTGGTGTCCTGTGCAGCCAACACCCAGCAGCAAAAAGGAACAGCCGTCGGGGCCGGTGTCGGGGCAGCGGCTGGAGCCGGGCTGGGCCAGGCCATCGGCCGAAACACCGAGAGTACGCTCATTGGGGCGGCTATCGGGGCAGCTGTGGGCGGACTGGCCGGGAACCAGATCGGGGCCTACATGGACAGGCAGGAGCGGGCCCTGCGCGACTCAATGGCCCAGAGCAGGTCAGCCTCCATTCAGCGCGAACAGGATGTCCTCCAGGCCACCTTCGACTCCGAGGTCCTGTTCGATTTCGATTCCGCTCAGCTCAAGCCCGGGGGTCAGGTCGAGCTGAACCGGGTGGCTGAGGTGCTCAAGAGGTACAACCAGACCACCATCACAGTGGAAGGGCACACCGACTCAACCGGACCGGAAGAGTACAACCTGCAGCTCTCCCAGCGACGGGCCCAGGCTGTCAAAGACGCCCTGATCCAGAGGGGTGTCGAGGAGTGGCGGGTCAAGGCCGTAGGCTTTGGCGAGTCTCAGCCCAGCTCCTCCAGCAACGCGCAAAACCGGCGGGTGAACATCCGCATCGACCCCATCCGCCAGGGCTGAAAAAGCTGAGCCGGCGGGATGCTGCATCCCGCCGGCTCAGCTTTTTTTAGTGAGCTCTAAAAGGGCGAGCGCCGCTCGCCCCTACGAACACGATCATTGCATTGCGTCAGGCCCTGGATGTGCAAAACAACCTCATGGCGGATGACAGGCTTGTAGGGGCGACTGGCAGTCGCCCTTCGAATGAGTCAATTTTTGCTGTCGTCCTCTGTGAGATGTTTATTTCGCTTCGTTCCCTAACCTTCCTCCAAAGTGAACTCCCAGGCGCAGTAGTAGTCTTCAGGATGGGCGTCCGGCGGACAGGCAATGCACCTGGTGCTGATCCTGGGGTCCACAGTCCTGGCGAATTC
This sequence comes from uncultured Desulfohalobiaceae bacterium, assembly GCA_964403955.1. GTDB lineage: Bacteria > Desulfobacterota > Desulfovibrionia > Desulfovibrionales > Desulfothermaceae > CAYOID01. The sequence continues at coordinate 1,611 of CAYOID010000134.1, forward strand.
AGAGTACTCCACTATGCCCACGGGCTTGCAGGGAAAATCCGGCAGGTTCTTGCGCTTCCTGGCCGACTGGACCCGGCAGTCCACCATCTGGAACACGGCTCGGGTGTCTGTGACCTCGATCACCCGCTGCTTGTTCAACCTGGCGTACATGCGGTGCTTGAGGCAGGTGACCAGGGCCGGGATCCCACCGCCAGGCTCCATCCCCAGCCGCTTCATGATCCTCTTGGCCTCCAGTTTGGTGAAGGTCTCCCAGGCTGTCCTGTCCGCTTCAATGGCCGCATCCATGCCATGGTCCTTTTCCACGGCCTGAAACCAGAGTCCGTCATGGGCCAGCCAGTTCTTGGCATCGTCAATGATGATCCTGATCAGCTCTTCCCGGCTCAGGTCGTACAAGAGCTGAACCCCGATATCCAGGGCCTCGTCCTGGGCTACATTCTCACCACTGCTGCGTTCATTCATCAGATCCTCCTTTGCTGGCGTAAAACTCTCAAGAGACTCATCGCTATCCAATGCGTTTTTCTGTCTGATCTTCTACAACCTGTCCAATCACCCTGCCACTTCCAGCCCGCGCTGGTATGAAACTGGGGCCAATATGGCTGTGCTGCCAGAGGCTGCCCTGAAAAGCGACTGAACCTTCCCAACAACACGCCAGGATCCTCCTGGTTGGGCGGGCAAAACCCCGGCTCGGGGGTTTGCCCGCAGACAACTCTACCTTCTCCCTCTGAACTCTGCGCACTCTGCGCCTCGAGCAAGTCCGCGAGCGGGCGTGAGAAAACTTCTTTTCTTCGCGCTCCTGCTTCCGCCCCGCTCCATCTGCACCCCGTGCACGCAAAGCTCATGCCGCAAACAGGGCTGAGCTCTATCTTCTCTCTTCTCCCTCCCTTCTCACCTCTCCCCCTCTGAGTCATCCAGGGCACAGGTCGAATCCGTGTCCAGGGGGATGGTCACGCTGTAGATCCCCTGATCCATGGTCGCTTTAACCCTGGAGCTCCCTTTTTCAAAAACCCGGAGCATGGCCTTGTTCTCGACCAGGACATCAGCAGTGAATCCGCGCAAGCAGCGTTCCTTTGCCGCCCGGACCAGGAGCTGAAACATGAAGGAGGCAATCCCCAGGCCCTGATAGCGCTCATCCACCAGGAAAGCCACGTCCGCCCAGGCCGAATCCCTTTCCCTGGCATAACGGGCCTCGGCAATGATCTCCCCCTGACCGGGCGGACCCACCAGGCCGACGAGGGACATGGTCCGGTCAAAGTCCACATTCACATACTCCTGCATCCTGGTGTGGGGCTGGGCCTTGATCGGGGTGAAGTAGCGATAGTAGACGGCCCGGTCCGAAAAGCGGTAAAAGAGACGCCGCATGCCGTCCTCGTCCGAAGGCTTGATCGGCCTGAACCTGACTGTCAAGCCGCCCTTGAACTCCTTTTCTGTGATCATTCTGTCCGGATAGAGCTTCCCGGCACCGGCAAGATAGAGCTGATCCTGATAGAGCAGCCTTTCCTGCTTGGCCTGCTCCACCAGGCTCAAGCGGTCTTCAGGATGGGCGATGTCGATCAGGGCCATGGCCCTCTCCCGGATCGATCGGCCTCTCAAGTAGGCCAGTCCGCACTCGGTCACGACCATGTCCACAGACTCGCCCAGATTGAAGAGGTTGGGCTCGTTGGCCACGCTGAGCCGAATGTTGGACTCGTCCTGCCGGTTTCGAGAGGGCATGGCAAAAATGGTCATCCCGTTCTGGGACAGCTCGGCTCCGTTGACGAAATCCCTGGCCTCGCCTGGACCGGCGGTCACATTGCCCTTGCCCTGGTGCAGGGCGATCCTGCCGGAGAGATCCACCTTCCTGGCCGGGAGCACGGTCACAAAAGAGGGGTTCCGCCCGATATAGATCGGGTCAAAGACCTTTTCCATGGGCTGGAACTCGACGAACGGGTTCTTGTCCAGCCAGTCCAGCAGCTCCCTGGACCCCATGGCGTAACAGGCCACCGACTTTCCGGCGAAAACCCGCTTTCGCCTGTTGGTCACCGCCCCGCTGAGGATCAGATCCATCAGGGAGTCGGTAAAAAAGGGGGAGTGAATGCCAAGATGCCGGTGATTCTGCAGATGACGGCTGAGGCCTTCGTACAGCGGTCCTGTGGACCAGGCCAGGCAGCTGCCGTCTTCGATGACCGAGGCCACGTTCTGGGCCACCTGATCATAGACGTCCTCCATTGGCCAGCGCTCCAGGGTGATCGGGGCCTCGGTGGACAGAACCACATGATCGAACTCAGACAGATGGACAAAGGTGTCCCCATAGGTCCGGGGCACTTGCTCATTGACTTCGCCCACCACCAGCCCGGACTGGCTCATGGCCTCTCTGGCCACATCCACAGCCAGCCCCAGGCTGCAGTAGCCTGAGGCGTCGGGCGGAGAAACCTGGACAAAAGCGGCTTCGATCCCCAGCCTTCCAGAACGGATCAGGTCCGGGATCCGGGAGAAGCGGCTGGGAATGAGGTCCACCCTGCCTTCTGTGACCGCCTCCCAGGCCACCCAGCCCGAAAAAAAGGTCTTCAGCCTGTATTTTTGAGTCTTGAGCTCCTGGAGGGAGACGGCCTCCCCAAAGCTGACCAGCTGAATGAGCTCCAGGTCCTGGAGGTTGCCGGCCTCAGTGGACATCAGCTTCTTGACCAGGGTCCTGGGTTCCGCCGGTCCAGTGCCCACGAAAATGGCCATTCCGGGCTGAACCGCCTTCAGGGCTGTCTCGGGCGGCACCAGCTTCTCCCGCCATGCGTGTTCGGATTGGTTGGTCATAGCTTTGTAAGACTTTTCAGGGTTCTGGGTTCTGGGTTCAGCATGAAGAAAGCGTGATTGGAGATTCGGATCGTAAAGGAAGCTTTTCTGCCCTCAGACATCCACTTGAGGGCCTTGTGCCGCGTCAGCGGGGGACAGCTTCAGCCCAAGGAGCATCGCTTGGGCTGAAAAAAGAACCTCTTCCATCCCTGCCTTTATCCTCTTGATCAAGCGACCAGCGGGAGCGGGCGGTTATAAAACTCTTTCGGTTCTTCCGCCCCACTGTCCTTTGTGTGGGTAAAGACCATGCCAGAGGCAGCACTGACTCTGTGCAGGCATCTTTATCTCCCGTCCCCCCCTCGGGCAAGCAGCCCAATCCTGGCCAACCCTTCCAACTCTTCAGTCAAGCCCAGGGCAGCGGTCAGGGACTCTCCCCAGCAGACAAGGCCGTGGTTCTGAAGCAGAATGGCCCTGGCGCCCTGTGCAGCCTGACCGACCTCCCGGCCCAGCTCCGGGGTGCCCGGGGTCATGGCCGGGACCAGGGCCAGCTCGTCCGCAAAGAGCCCGGCCTCGAACAAGGGCAATCCGGTCAGCCAGTTTCGATTCTGAAGACTTGCGGCCAGCAGGTGCACCGGATGGGTGTGGATCACGGCCAAGGCCTGTGGCTGATTGCGGTAGATGGCCAGATGGACGGCGGACTCGCTGGAGACCTTGCCGGGGCCCAGGGCCTTTCCGGATTCCAGGTCCACGCAGACCAGGTCCCCGGGGGCCAAATGGCCTTTGGCGCTTCCGGAGCAGGTCAGGATGACCCGCTGTTCGTGTCTTGAGCTGAGATTGCCGTTAAAACCGTTCAAAAGCCCTTTCAGCCAGGCATCCCTCCCGGCTCGGGCCAGCTGCTCGCCTTCAAGGGCGGAAATGAAAGGTCCAAAAGGGGTCTTGGCAGGATGTTGATCCACCGGCTTGACATCCACCACCGGGGTGCCGTCAATGGCCTCCAGGGGATGTACGGTCAGCGTGGCATCCTCAATGTCCAGAACCCTGACCCGGTGCAGGCCGATGGGGTTGGGCCGGTCCGGGGACCTGGTGGAAAAAATGCCCCGCATGGGCCGCTGCCGGTCCCCCCTGGGATGGCACTTGAGCACGCTGCGGTCCCCTTGATGCAGCCAGGTCAGGATCTCGACCTCCTGTCCAGGGGAAATGTCCTGAAGGGCCTCCATGCAGGCCGGGTCGAAAACGATCTGCACCGGGGCCATGTCCAGCGTGGCCTGTTTGGGGCTGGCCTGCTTGTCGGTGATCAAGGACCGAACCTGCCCCACCACTCGAAGCTCAAGATCCATGGCCGAAGACTTGGTGCTCATGCTGTACCCTCGGCTTCAGGCCGGCCCCTGGCATGAGCTTGGCACACACATACCACAGTGGGAAAAGAGTTTTGAACCACCCGT
>CAYOID010000135.1:0-5689 GCA_964403955.1 uncultured Desulfohalobiaceae bacterium
ACTCGTACTGTGCCACCCTCAGCATTCCTCCTTTCTCCATCTTGGGGTTGTTGAACTCCGCCAAGATGAAGGGGTTGCTGGGAGTGGTCAACTTTCGGTGATCACGACCCTCAAAATCTGATCACTTTTCGGTTATCACAATCACCACCAGGCGATCTCCCGCTAAAACTCCTCGAAAGAATGAAAAATGTGCCTGTCACCTTATACTAATACTGTTCAGAGAAGAAAGAAAGGCAAACCATTGATCGTCGGTCACTCCAATGAAGCCCCGCATATCCCTTAATCCTTAGTACTCGGTATACTTGGCACTCTTCCCCCTCACCAATTCCGCAGGATACTTCTGCCCATTCTTTTCGATCTTGTCCTTTGCAGCCTCGACCGGGTCAATCCCCAGCTTGTGGGCAAAGAGCAGGAGGTAGATAAGGATGTCGGCCACTTCCTCGGCAATTTTATCTCGCTTGTCCGGCGGGATATCCTGATCTTCGGTGGTCCACTGGAAGTGCTCCAGGAGTTCGGCCGCTTCCAGGGAGATGGATAGGGCCAGGTTCTTGGGGGTCTGGTACTGGGCCCAGTCCCGGTCATCACGAAACTGGATGAGCTTGTTCTGGAGATCTTGCAGGTCTTTATCCATGTTGAACAGATGGTGTTTGAAATTTGAGGGTGCTGGAGTGCTCTTTGCCGTCTGCGATGTGCCTGAGCAGGGGAAACATGATGGTCTGGAAGTCGGGTATGGGCATGGCGATACCTTTCAAAAAAAGACAACAACTTAGACGGGATGATACTGATTCGAAGTACCAAATCATAACCGGCCGGTCAATTCGGGTTCCGGGATTCGTGATATGATCCGTGGTCAGTTTCTGGGGATGGAAGGAGGGGATCTTAAAAAAAGAAAGTGACGAAACTGATATGAAGCACTTGTCGGCCGTTGCGGACCGACAAGAGGAAGAAAAGACCGTCTGTGGCTTGGAATTTGGAGAGGGGGGGAGGCTGTGGCCCCATCGATGGCCTCAAAAAGCAAAGTGAGACCACTGATGAGACCACAGCTCTCCTATATAGAGAAAGGGGCTAAGACCTTGATGTCTTAACCCCTTGATTTTCGTGGTGGAGCTGGACGGAATTGAACCGACGACCTCCTGAATGCCATTGAAAACACTATCAACCAAATAAATTCTGTAACTACTTAAAATAACAAGCGATTCCGGAAGCCCTTTTCGTCAATGCCATCTGAAGCATCTGGTGCATGCGGTGCATGATTCCGCATAGTTACGCATGGGGTAGCATGGGTTTACCACCTATTTGCTACCTCAAAAAGATTGGCGTTGACCAAAGCGTGGTCCAATACCGACCACCCAAAACAAAAGGGGAAAATCCATGGAATATACTGAAATCGTGTACGTTCTCAAAAATGAAGCCATGCCTGACCTGGTCAAAATCGGCAGAACCGCCCAGGCGGACATCAGCGCTCGGATGAGCCAGCTCTACAACACCTCTGTCCCGCTCCCATTCGACCTGGTCTATGCCAAGCTGGTCAAGGATTCTGCCGAGCTTGAAGCAGCCTTGCACACAGCCTTCGGTCCAGACCGGTTAAACCCGCGACGCGAATACTTCAAAATCGATGAAGAACAGGTGGTTTCGATTTTGAAAGTCATCGAGGGGATAGATGTGACACCTGCCATGGCCAGCTCGTTGGAATCGAATGTGTCTGAATCGGAACGGGCAAGTGCACGGCGTATTCGCCGCCGTCCGCGCATGCACTTCCAGGAAATGGGCATCCCAGTCGGATCCACACTGACCTTCCTGGACGGTGAAACGGATGTCGAAGTCGCCGATGAACACAAGGTCAAATATGACGAGGAAATCACTTCACTGACAGCGGTCACTCGAAGGCTCTTGGACAACGACTACAATATCCAGCCCAAGGCTCACTGGTATTTCAACGGGGTCCTGCTGAGCGAAATCTACGAGCGGACATATGTGTATGACGAATAGCAAATGAAATGACGTTGGTGCTTACGACCGGGGCAAGGACAGTCTTGCCCCGGCTTGAAAATGGATGATCATTAAAGATTTCAGGCAGCAGCACTATCACGAACATGGGGCATTTCACGAGCCCGGATAGGCCTGATTTTTCCAGCCTCCAAGGTTTCTACCGCCACTGTGTTCCCGTCAAATGCGATAAATTCAACCTCATAGGCCTCTCCATCCTCGTATATGTGGACCACAACGCCTACATCCCCTGCCATCAATCCAGCAGATGACAGATCAACAGTCAGGACGACACTTTCATGTTCTTTGATCATGATGGCACCTCCTCAGAGAGGATAGGCTGTGACAAGTCTCCAGTCAGCAGAAGTCGGCTCCTCAACCCATACAGTTCTGATTCTGGGCTTTGGTGAGCGCCTATCCGGAGTTTCGATCGGGCCATCCACAGTATAGCGAGTTCCATAAGGTGATTCAACAGCACTGGATACATTTCCTGAAACCCCTTGAGATTTCAAAGCTTGCGCCAAGACCTCCCATTGCGAGGCTTGGAAGCCCATAGCTATGAAGAACGCCGCTTTCCCTCGACTCTTTTCTTTATTGAGAAGGTAATCAACAACTTTTTGTTTTTCTACAAGCATGGCTGCTGCTTCTCATAATATTGTCAAAAATGAAAGGGCCTGTCCCCTGCCAATGAAAAAAAGTGCGGATCACCAGATCTCAATCATTCATGCCGCGGTGGGACGTCGCCTCCTCATCCACCCAATCCTCTTCGCATCAGAACCAGTTTTCCACTTTAAGTCCATCAATCCTGCTGAACTCGCGAACATTTCTGGTCACCAGAACCAGAGCATTGGCCAGAGCTGTGGCTGCAATGAGAGTGTCGTACGGTCCTATCGGGATGCCTGCAGACTCGAGACCAGCCCTGATCTTCGCTGCCGATCTGGCTTCGGGCATCCCGAAAGGAAGGACAGTGACCATGGTTAAAAGGTCGTCCAGATCTTGGCGAAGCCTTTCAGGCTGTCTTGATTTGGCAATACCAGTTTCGATCTCAAAAACGGTGACGCTCGGTACAGCAATCTCCCCTGGGGGTACTGCCAGCAGTCGTTCAGGGACCTTTCCCTGCCCCTTGAAAAAATAAATCAGGGTATTGGTATCTAAAAGATACATCACCAGGGCTCCCTGGGGAGATCGGAACCGAACTCACGCCTGAGCTCATCAGCCTCAGGGAAATCCTTCCAGGCCCCGGCCAGCTTCTTGATCCGTTCCGGCCATTCCGAGGAGGTTTTCTCCTTGATCAGCGAGGATATCCATTTGCTCTTGGAAGTTTTCGCCCCCTCCAGAAAAGCCTGCAGCTTCCGCTCTGTTTCCGGGTCCAGATAGATGGTCACCTGTCCCATGAAAGCCTCCTATAGTGAATATATGTTGAAGTATATGTGTTGTAACGAACGTGTCAAGGAAAGAAGCTGGGTGCTGGAAAATCATGGTCCTGTCTTCACGAAGGGATCTCCATTTTTGCAAATTGCAAGTTAAACTTTCAATTTGCAAAAGCCAGCCCCTTCTGGAATGGAAAGCCCTCAATGTGCGACATCACAAGGGATTGACCTGATAATTGATGAACTTCCAGCCAGCAACCGGGGGGGGCTGGGGGCGGCCGCCCCCAGTATAGCTCGCGAAGCGAGCGGAAGCCCTGACAAACCGAAGTCTCTCCCCCAGGATGGGCTGCCGGAGGCAACCCATGGGGAACGCCCACTCCTTGGGCTTTCCCGTGTTCATGGCTGTCTTGAATGATTGAACGTTTTCTATTTTGCAAAGCCTCCGAGTGCTCGGTTATCTCGAAAATGTAGGGTGATAGCGTCTTCGGAAGCGAAAACAAAGCTCAACTTGGACTCAAGGTGGCTCCATGAGCCTGCACATCGGGTCGCCTCATTAGGATGCCCAGATAGTGGCTCCATTAAGGTGCCCATGACCTGGCTTCATTATAGCGCACCTACTCTGGCTCCATATCACTGCCCATCAACATCAGTGAAGCCGGGTAAATTGGCAACAAGCTTGTTTCAGGCGAGACTTTCGGCTGAGGCGGCCTTTTTTTGTCCTCTCAAGCGCTCTCTTTCTTCAGGGACTGGATGATCATGCTGTCGATGAGTGTGATCGGCCTCATGTTCGCCTTTTCTCCGAGAAGTCGCGACACCTGTCCGGCAACATCAGGGTCGAATTCCATGTGAAAATATGCAAACAGGGACTGGATGAGTTCCTCTTCATCCTCATACATCCACCTGGCCTCGAACTCCTCGGAAGCGTCGAGCTTCAAACCGCACTCATTGATGGCTTCCTGGGCCTCAACAGTTGCCTGGTCCTCATTGCGAAGCAGGCCAAAGACCTTTGCCACCTCACCTTCATTTCGGGGTTCGATGATCACAACCCGACCGCCGTCCTTGAGCACCCTGCCCGCCTCCTTCAGAGCCCTCCTGCTGTCCTGATGATGCAGAGAAAGGGTGAAGATGACCACATCGAACCGCTCATCCGGGAACCCCAGATCTTCTCCTGATCCAAGGCAAATGGTGGCCTCAGGCACGTTGACCCTAGCCTTTCTGAGGCTTGTTTCATCCGGTTCAACAGCCACGAGTTCCTGAGTCATGCCCACCAGCAATGCAGTGATGCGGCCATCTCCGCATCCGATTTCAAGGACCTGTTTGTTCTCCAGATCGACACACTGGAGAATTCTGTCCATGATTCGCTGATCGCTATCGTCAATCACCAGTTCTCCATTCTTTACACTGTATCTTCTGATTGTTGATCACTTTTGACAAGGGTTTGAAATCCAAAGGATGTTGTCAAAGTCAATTTCTGGATCTGAACTTGGTTTTTCAACTGCCTGGAGATGAGAATGGCCCGATGGCAGTGCAAGGGCTCCTTTTCTGCACACATCAAAACAAGAGTATGCTGCTTCGCCTCCTGCTGCAAACGCTGCACCCCCTGCTTAAAAAGCTCGTGCCTTATGATCAGCTCATAGTCCGCCCTACCCTGCACATACACGGAATGATCTTCATATCTGGCCCCCAGCTCCCGGCCCAGAAAGATGTGATCTATACCCTGCTCCGGCAAGATCTTTTTCAAATTTTTGTGATTGAACTCCGGCCTGTAGGCGCTATAGGGTTTGGACCGGACATCTGCCAGAGCGGTCACCCTGAACCGCTGTAACATGTCCACAAACCCCTTCAACGTGTAGGGGGAATAGCCAATGGTGTACAGCTGAGGCTGATCTGTCATATGTCAAACCGGTTCACAGGCAAACCGGCCATGATCCACCGGCAGTCCTCACAAGGTCTCCACCCAGGACAGAAATGAGTTGATCTTGCTGGTCATCTGTCAAGGATTTCAAAACAGGGTCCATGAACAAATACTTTTTTCTCCTGTCCTCTACTCTGCCTGTAGAAGGGGGATGACCGGTTCCCCCTGTCTGTTTTTATCCGGCTACAGGATGGCAGCGGGCTGAATCTGCTCAAACCGGTTATACTTTCCAGCCCTGAGCAGTGAGTCGATGAGGTGATCTTTGATTGTCGGGGCAGACATCATTCACGTCTCTTTTTCATGTTTTGAAGATAGGTGCGTCCGGCCTGGGTCAATCTATATTTTTGGAACTTGCTCTTGGGTGCTTGGGGAAGCGTCCGTTCAATCAAGCCCGCATCAAGTGCAGGCCTTAAATAGT
>CAYOID010000136.1:0-5387 GCA_964403955.1 uncultured Desulfohalobiaceae bacterium
CTTGACCAGCGGCTGATATGCTCAATATGAAATGGACGCAGGGTGAGAGGCAGGTTTTTGAATTCTTCCCTTTGGGGATGACTGGCCAGGGAGGGGTCGAACTTGAGACGGATGCGGCCGGGAACATGGTGAACCATCTTCAGGCGGTTCCCTATTTCCTGAGTCAGGGCATGGATCAGTTCGTTTCTTACAGACGGCATAGGGCTTTTGGGGCGCTTTGGCCCAAAAAATATGTCAGATTTACCAGGGGCAACGCTGACTTGGGAATCTCCCCTTAATGTGCCCCGCCCGGGGAATCTATAATGTTCTGCAGCGGGCGGTGATTGAAAAATGAACGGGATACCTGAGATTGTGTTTCCTCATCTGCAGAAGAGAAGTTGTAATCATCTGATGCCGTTTTGTGCAAATGCTCTGCTGTGGACCACCCTTTGTCCCGACCTTTAAGCACTTCGTTCAACCCCAGTGAAGCCAGACTGCTGCCGGCAATAACCCCCAGGTCGGCCAGGCGCAGTGGGGTCAGGTTGAGAAAGGTTCGCAGGCCGGGAACAATCATGGTCAACACATGCAGCCCGATAGAGCCTCCAACTGCCGCGTGCAGCCAAGGGTTGCTCTTTTTCGGTCTGCTGCCCAGGCGGGATTGACTGCGGCAGGAATAGGCATGCAGGAGCTGAGATAACGTCAACGAATGAAAGGCCAACGCCCCGGCATGCAGACCGGGCCCGTATTTGAGCAGGCCGAAAGTATAAGCCCCCATGGCATTGGCCGTGATCACTCCGGATTCCCGGGTCATGGTCAAATAGTCGCCTGTACTGAACAGGGGGGCCTGGGGATCCCGCGGGGGCTGGCTGAGAGCATCCGGATCCTGGGCCTCCATGGACAGGGAGAGGCCGGGGAAAATATCGGAGATGAGATTAATCCACAGCAGCTGCATAGAGGTCAGGGGCGAGCCGACCCCGGCGGCAATGGCCCCGGACATGAGCATGGTTTCACTAAAATTGGTGGACAGGAAAAAGTGGACCGACTTCTTGATATTGGTGTAGGTGGTCCGCCCCTCAATGATGGCCTGGATCATGGTATCCAGATGGTCATATTCCAAAATAACGTCAGCCACGTCCCGGGCCACATCCGCCCCTCCGTCGGCCATGGCAATGCCCACATCCGCAGCCTTTAAGGCCGGCCCGTCATTGATTCCGTCCCCGGTCATGGCCACTATGCGGCCCTGGCTTTGCAAGGCCTGAACGATTTTCAGCTTATGAGCCGGACTGACCCGGGCAAAGACATGCACCCCGGCAGCACGCCGGCTGAATTCCTCGTCGCTTAAAGCCCCCATTTCCGTAGCATCCATGATCTGCAAAGGCTTTTGACCGCTCAGGTTGATCTGCCTGGCCACGGTCTCCGCAGTCAAGCGTTGATCACCGGTAATCATCACCGTGGCAATCCCGGCCCGGTGAAAGGCCTGTACCACCTCAGCCACTCCTTCCCGCAGGGGATCGGCCATGCCCACAAGCCCCAGCCAGACAAACCCGTTCTTTTTGCTCATATCCCGGGTATTGGCCACAGAACGGGTAGCAAAGCCCAGGACCCTATAGCCCTTGTGGGCCATACATGCGTTTTCAGCCCGGATGGCCTCCATGTCCGCCTGCTGCAAAGGGGTCACTTGACCATCTGTGAATTGTTCCTGGCACAAATCCAGCACCTCCAGAGGACTGCCCTTGAGGGCATGCAGATAGCCTCCTTCCGGAGCGGCGTGCAGGGTGCTCATGATCTGGAACTTTTGGGAGCGGTGATTGACCTGAATCAGGGCATGTTTCTTGCGCAGGCCTTGCACATCAAGTCCCTGTTCCAGGGCCAGGCGGACCAAGGCGTTTTCCGTGGGGGAGCCCAGAAGTTCGGGGCTCTCTCCCCCCTGGCCATTGATCTTGACCTGGCTGCACAGGGATCCGACGGTCAAAATCCGGTGCAGGGCCTGGTCCTCCCAGGCCTGGACCTGAAGCGAATTTTCAAACAAGGAATTTTTTGTATGCACAATACGCCGGCCACCGCAAAAAATCTCTTCCACATGCATTTGGTTGCGGGTAATGGTCCCGGTCTTGTCGAAACACACAGTCTGCACTGAGCCCAGGGTCTCCACTGCCTCCAGTTGGCGAATAATAATTCCTTCCTCTCGCATTCGCCTGATGCCCAGGGCAAAGGTGGTGGTGGCGGCGGCAGGCAAACCTTCGGGGACAGCCGCCGCAGCCAGGGAGACAGACAGGCCCAGCATATTCCAGACCGTAAATCCGCGGATGAGTCCCAGAAAAAAAACCGCCCCGCAGATCCCGCACCACAAGCTGACCAACTGATCCCCGGTCCGAGCCAGCTTCCTTTCAATAGGCGGTCTGGGCCGCTCGGTTCGGGTCAGGTGCCAATACAGCTGTCCCATTTCCGTATCCTGACCGGTGGCCACAACCACAGCCCAACCATGGCCGCCGGTGACCACAGTGCCCATAAAAGCCATATTTGTTCGCTCAGCAACCGGAAGATGCTTTTTGGGCAGGGCCTTGCTCACCTTTTCCACCGGAAGACTCTCCCCGGTCAAAATGGACTCGTCCACGGTCAGGTTTTCGGATTGAATGATTCGAGAATCAGCCCCTACATATGTCCCGGGCTGCAGGAGAAGGATATCTCCAGGAACCAGTTCGGCTGCTGGAATGGAGGTCTTGTGATCATTGCGCAGCACCCGGGCCGGAGGTGGATCGAGTCTTTGTAAAGAGGCGATAGCCTTTTCCGACTGTCGTTCGGTGGCCAAGCCGATAAGGGAATTGGCCACCACCACCCCGGAAATGACGGCTGCCTCCAGCAGACCGCCGGTGAGGATGGAGATTCCAGCAGCTGCTCCCAGCAGGGCCACGGGCAGAGAGAGGAACTGTTCGCCAAACATGGCCCATCCGGATTTTTCCTTAGGAAGGGGCAAGGTATTCGGACCATAAATACCCAGGCGTCTCTGAGCCTCCTGTTCCGTTATTCCACGGGTAAGAGAACTTTCGACAAGCTCCAGGGCCCGTTTGGCACTGAAACGATGATATGTGGGGTCTGGAGAAGGCGTGTTTCGGTCATGGGAGGAAGACGATTTGTTCTTGGCCTCGGCCAAGACTTGGGCAATCTGGTCCATAATCTTTGACCAGACTGTTTCCGGATGGAAATGGACCAGCAGGCTACCATTATTGGGATTTCCTCTGACTGCCTTGATCGTGGATGAACCTCGAAGGCCACGTACCAGACCTTGAGTCAGCTGTTTATTAAACTTCAGGCCGGCCACTTTAAAGCGTGCCCTGCCGGGAACACAGGTATGGATCGGAGAGATCAATGTTTCTGTATTGGCCGGACTGCTCATAACTCAAATCCTTGCTCGTGGTCATGGACATGGGAATCATCACTTACAGATTTGGTGCACACACCCAAGGCATACCAGAAGGCGGTGTACCAGGGGGGAAGGCCCAGATTGCCCCGGGCAACCTGGTAAATCCCGGTACCTATGAGAATGAGAAAAACCAGGCTGGTGAGATCGAGTTCTCCCCTGGAGGATCGCCTGATGGTTGCATTCATTTCCCCCACCTCGCGGTGAACGGCTTTCGAGGCTGACATTTTGGGAGGTAACGCGGTCACCTGGAAAAGATGTTTCTCCCATCCGGTTCGGACCAGATCCTCAAAGCGTTCAACCCCAATACACAGCACAGAACCCGTCCGGGGATTGACCTCTATCTGGGCCTGGGGAAAAGCAGCGCGCAAAGTCTGCAACACCTGTTCGAAATAGACTTCATCGCCCTGCTTTTCTTTCACCCGCAGGCGAATACGTTCAGGAGAGGAGTGGACGCAACGGCCTAGGGGGAGATCCATGGTTTTTCCCTGGTTGGGGCCATTTGAAGCCATCATTTTTCAATTCCCTGTTGAGGAGCTTTCTTTTTTTGCTGACGTCTCTCCGGTCTGAGCCGACTTTCCAGCACCGGTCGTAGCTTCGGTTTTGGCCTCAGAGGTAGCCTGAGATATGGAACTCTGAGCCTCGGCATACAGAGCCTTGGATTTGTCTACGGCTATCATCCCCCCTTTGATGGCTTCCTTGAGCAATGGTTTCCCTGCACCGGAGAGCACCCGAGCGGCCAAAGGCACCAGGGTGGCCACCCCCAGACCGACCAGAAAACCAGACCCAAAACTTCCGGGCATACGAAAAAAAGCCATGATTGCACCTCCTTTATACGAGCGTTCGCCGGCTCTCTATTCCTGAGCCTTAGCCGGCAGTTGCTTGGACTGAGCAAGTTCAGAACGGGCTTCGGCTGAAAGGTCTTCCAGGGACTCCTTGGCCTCGGCCAGCATGGTCCGGCTCTGATCAAAGACATACATACCGCCCTTGACCGCTTCCTTGAGCAAGGGGCGGCCGACACCGCTGAGCATCTTGGCCGCAATGGGAGCGGCGATCATAAAACCGAGTCCAAAAGCAATTCCTGTGGTCGCGTTGCCCAACTTGAAATTCATGGCGTCCTCCTGATGAATTGTTTGGGTTTTATATCAACATGTTGTCTCTTGCTTACTTACCAATGAAACTCAGAATCCTGAGAAAGCGCATTGTGCCCTCCTGGTGCAGCTGTTCACGTCTTTTGATTTTTGAGCCAGATATCCATTTCAATTCTCAACAATCTTTTCAATTTTATGTCAATAGGTTTTCAGAATTATGACAAAATTTTTCTGATAATCATTACTATTGTCTTGTAACACAATTGTCACTTCTCCTTCACACAAACTCAACAAAAGAGGTGTAGAAATATGCTTAGAGTTTGTTCCTGGTCATGAGGTGGAAGTACTCAATAAGTATTTCCCCTTACGTGAGGGGGGGCAACCCCCTTTCATTGAACGCAAATTTTACCGGACAAAAAAATGGAAGTTTTGGAGATGAAGCACTATATCCACCATGTTCCTGGGAGAGTGCGGATGAAAAACCCCGACTTTAAGGGAAATACAACTCTGCTGCAGGAGGTGGCCAGCTGCTTCCAGGGTCAGGAAGGCATTGAGGGCATTGAAACAAATCCTCTGACCGGCAGTGTAGTCATTTTGTATGACCAGCAGATTATTCCTGTACAGCACATGACCAACCTGCTTCAGGAATGCAAGTACATTGACCACCAGCAAGTTATTGGTTTGGATCAGAACCTGCAGAAGTCCTTTTCCCAAGCTGGACGCTACATGGGCAAAATCGGACTGAGCCTGGTGGCCGACTGGGCTCTTTCCGGCAGCCGCTTGAGCCTGGTTACCGCTTTACTCTAAGGAAATCAGTTATGTACAATGTGCTCATCATCTGCACCCACAACAGCGCCCGCAGCCAGATGGCCGAGGCCTACCTCCAGCAGATAGGCGGG
>CAYOID010000137.1:0-5335 GCA_964403955.1 uncultured Desulfohalobiaceae bacterium
CTGTTCACTCATCGGGTCTTGAAGCCTTCGTTCAGCGGCCCGGCCTTCCCCGCCCTGCACAATCGCCGAATCAGGTTTGGCCATGTCGGTTTCTTTCTTGATCAAACTGGCTGCATCAAGGTGGCACATGAGGCTCACAAGTAAGGTTCTTTCTTCGGTTCAAACCCAAAGATGTCAGCGCAGCCAGAGGCTGGGCTGACTTGAGACGCGGAGGCGCGGAGAAGATGAAGAGGAGCAAGAGACAAGGCATTGCCCTGCACCTGTTTGACTGCAGACTCATGTCGTAAGATGCATGTATTTAGAATAATATGAATTATAAAGCACTGAAGAATACACGAAAGTCAAAGAGGTGCATGGGAGCGGGCGTGAGAAAACCTCTTTACGGTGTGCTCCTGTATCTGGCCGCCCCCACTGTGCTCTGTGTGGGTCATTCTCATCCCCCTGGCCGGGCTGACAGGTTGAGGGTTGAGGGCTGCAAAGACATCTCGTGTTCAGGTCATGGCAGCCCACACCATGATCGAGCAGCAGTCGCGCCTGCTGGGTCATTCCATTGGAGCGAACCCGCTGCGAAAGGTGTTTTCAACCACAGTCCGGCAGACCATGAACTCCTGGAGGTAATCCGGGCCACCGGCTTTTGAGCCGTCCCCGGAAAGCCTGAAACCGCCAAACGGGTGCCGTCCAACCAGGGCCCCGGTGATGCCGCGGTTGATGTACACATTGCCGACCTGAAAATGCTTGCAGGCTTTTTCGATGTTTCCGGGGTGTCTGGAGTAAAGGCCTCCGGTCAGGGCAAATTCGGAATCATTGGCCATTTCCAGGGCATGATCGAAGTCCCTGGCCTTCATGATGGCCAGGACAGGACCGAAGACTTCCTCCCTGGCCAGCCTGTGTTCCGGACGGATGTCCTTGAAGATGGCCAGCGGAACCACATGGCCGGTCTGCTGAGGCGAGGCCTTTTCCAGGACCAGGGTGCCCTCTTCCTTGCCCCTGGCAATGGCCTCTTCTGTCCGGGCCTTGACCTGAGCGTCGATCACAGCCCCGAATCCGTTCCGGGGGTCGTCCACCGGCCCCATGTCCAGGCTGTCTGCTGCCGCCCTGACCTTCTGGACCACCTTGTCATAGTTCTCCTCCAGCACGATCAGTCGTGTGCAGGCCGAGCACTTCTGTCCCTGATACCCAAAAGCCGAACTGATGATCCCGCCTACGGCCGCATCCAGGTCGGCGTCCGAATCCATGATGATGGCATTGTTGCCCACCAGGGAAAGGACGGTCTTCTTCAGCTTCATGGACTGGCCATCGGACTCTGCGGACTTGTGCAGCACCCTGTGTCCGGCCTGGACACTGCCGGTGAAGCAGGCCAGATCCACATCCGGGTGGGCCACCAGGTTTTCCCCCAGCTCCGGCTCCTCGGCGGCCAGGAAGTTGAGCACCCCTTGGGGCAGCCCGGCCTCCTCCAGAATCGGAACGAGCATGGAACCGACCACCGCGGCCTGCGGGGCAGGTTTGAAGACCACTGCATTGCCTGTGACCAGGGCGGCGGACACAGCACCCATGGGCACCGGCAGGGGCATGTTGAAGGGGGTGATCACTGCAGCCACACCCCGGGGCTCAAAGGAGATCCGGCTGGATTCCCCGAGCTTGGAGCTCACCGAACGCCCTTTGGACAAGCGGATCATTTCCCGCCCGTAGTATTCCAGAAAATCAACGGCCTCGTTCACGTCGGCCTGGGCCTCGTTCCAGTTCTTCCCGGTCTCCAGGACGGTCATGGCCGCCAGCTCAAAACGCCTGTTTCGGACCGCGGAGGCTGCCTTGAACAGGACCTCGCTGCGCTGCGCTGGATCTGTTGCGGCCCAGTCCGCCTGGGCTGCTTTGGCTGCCTGCACCGCCCTGTCCACCTCAGACTGGCCGGCCGAGGCCACCTGCCCCAGGACTTCCGAGGGATCGTTGGGGTTCGTGGAGTCAAAGGTCCTGTCAGTGGTCACCTCCCGGCCCCCGATTCGCAGGGGGATTGTTTTCGAACCAGCGGATCTGATGTTTTCCAGGGCCTTGTGCATGTTCAGCCTGGCTTCCCTGGTCCAGGCCAGGGGCGGTTCGTTCTCAAACGGTCCCTTGCCCCCATACTCCGGGGCCTCTTCCCGGCCCGGAACCCAGGCAGGGTCATGCGTCTTGGCCAGCTCAGCCGGGTTGACGAGCAGACTCTCCCTGGCCACGCCCTCCTCAAAGCTCTGGCGCAAAAACGACTCGTTGGAAGTGTTTTCCAGCAGCCGCCGGACCAGGTAGGCCATGCCCGGGATGACCTCCCCGATAGGGGCGTAGAGCCTGACCCGGTGTCCAGCCTTGCCTATGGCCGTGCGCAGATTCTCGGCCATGCCGTAGAGCATCTGAAATTCGATCTTGTTTTCGGGCACGCCCAGGTCCTTGGCTGTCTCCAGGGCAAAGGCGATGGACCGGATGTTGTGGGAGGCGCACTTGTAGGTGATCAGATCGTGATTTTCCAGAATCCTCCTGGTCAGCTTCTCGAACATGGCGTCGGTGTCGTACTTGTTGGTGAAGACCGGGATGGGCACGTTGTCCTGATGGGCCCGGGTGACTTCCTCGTCCCAGAAGGCGCCCTTGACCAGGCGGATATGGATCGGCTGCTGCCTTTGCCTGGCCCACTGCACCAGGTCCTCGAATGGACCTTCGGCATCCCGGAGATAGGCCTGGTAGACAATGCCCACATGGGGATAGCCCTGAAACTCCGGTTCCTCGAGGATGCTCTTGAAGGTTTCCAGGGTCAGCTCACGCAGGGGCAGATGCTCCATATCCAGCATGAGGCAGGCCCCGATGTCCTTGGCCTTGCGCAGCACAGGCCGCAGCCGTTCCTTGGCCTTTTCAATGGAGTGCTCAAAGGCGCAGGCCTTGTCCATGTACTGGGCATAGAGAGAGGAGACCATGACCGACATCACGCATTTGGGAGCGTCCCCCCAGTCCAGATCTCCGCTGCTCTTGCCCAGGGCGGGCCATTTTTTCTGGATCTCCTGAAACTGATCGAAGAATGCCAGCTGGTCCTGGACAAAGGCTTCCTCCTCTTCAACTGACTTGACCTCTTCCTTGAGGATCTTCATCACCCAGGGGTAGCCCTTGTCCCGGAGCTTCTTCATGATCGGGGCGGCTTCCTCCAGGGTGTTGCCCACAATGAACTGCTTGCCCATGGAGTGGATGTTCTTGGAAATCGTCTTGGCGGCCATCTTGGCAGCCATGGAGTTGGGGCTGACCATTTTCAGGCCGAACTGCAGGGCTTTTGGGAAATCGTGCTCCGGCCGGCAGAAGTACTGCTGAATGTGCTCAGCCACAGACTCCGGGCGATTCAGGTAGGGAAACACGTCCACGAACCGAAACATCTGGACCTTGAAGGCCTCGTCCTTCATGGACCAGTCCATCATTTTGCCGGTCCAGAAGTCCTTCCTGAACAGGGACGGCTTCTCCTTGTCCACCATCGTGAAGAGGTCCATGCCGGTGTTCTTGACCCGAGTCTCAAAATCCTGACCCATGCCATCAACTCCTTCAGGTCAGCTTTGCTTCTGGCAAAGATGACCTATTGGGTTTGAACTGGAGATAGACGTGAGTGCAAAAAGTCCCGTTGGTTGTTTTCCGCACCCAACACTACTTTGTAACTCTTTGATTATATTGACTCCTGGATTCTGAATCCTAAATGCTTGCGGCTGCATCGTGAGTTTTTGCAGCCGCATCCAGTTTGATCGAGGATGAGACTGACATTGTTGCATTTGATTCGATGATGTTGGGATGAAAGGCCGGACCGCTGACCGAAAGGCTTCAAAGACCCGCGCCATGTGAAGCCGAAAAGAAGCGGCCAGGCCTTTCATGTATGTCGTGTTTCAAACAAGCCTGCCATTGAACGTCCTAGTCAGCAGCCGCCCTGGCCTTGTCCAGCCAGGTGTTCCACTGCTCCTGGTGCTCCTTGACCCACTCTGCGGCATGGCGCTGGATGTCTTCGGTACTGTCCTCGCCCTCGTGCATGCGGTGGTTCTGGGCCCCGATGTCAGCCACGCTGAGCTTGATCTGCTTGAAGAACTCGGCTGCCGCCGGGTTGGCCTCCAGGAACTCGTTGTTGGCAAAGATGCAGATGTCGTTGGCGGCAAACCCCATTTTCAGAGGATCGGAAACCGCTCCCTGAACCCCCTCGACAACCATGTACTCTTCCAGTCCTTGCTGTCCCTCATTGGGGATGATCTCCGGGACGTTGATCCACAGGACGTCTTCACCAGGTTTCTGCAGGTTGATGGTCCAGTTCGGGGTCCAGGTGTAGAACAGGATGGGCTCGCCGCTCTGGGCCCGGCCCAGGGCATCGCCGAAGCTGGCCGAGTAGTTGGCCTTGATGGGGTTGATGTGGTCGTGAAGATCGTAGACCTCCATGTGGTGAGTGATCACCTTTTCGCATCCCCATCCCGGAGGGCAGGCCACCAGGTCGGCCTTGCCGTCGCCGTTGCCGTCAAAGGCCTTTTTGACCTCCTCCCGCTTGAAGTCCTCCAGGGAGGTGATGTCGTACTCTTCAACCGCCTCCTTGGTGGCCAGATAACCCTGCAGACCGGCATTGGGGGCCATGATCCCGGCCACAGAGGCCTTGTCCTCGCTGTCCTTGGGGAGCTGCTCGTTGTGCAGGGGGAACCAGGCATTGGCCCAGAAATCCACATCACCCTGGGTGACTGAAAGGTAGAACATGGGGTTGCTCAGGTCCTTGGGCTTTTTGACCGTGTAGCCCAAGTCCTCCAACCCCTTGTTCACCAGGGCGGCCTGAAAGAAGCCGGTGTTCCAGGTGGCCCGCCCAGGTTGGACCGTGACCCCTTTTCCCGGCATTTCCGCGGCTGCTGCAGGCCAGCACATGAAGACCAGAGCCGCCAGCACACCAACCATTCCGATCACCTGTTGAAGTTGACTGATTTTGCGCATACACCCTCCTTGTCGTTGGCTGGAGTGAAAAAAACATTGCAACCACGCATGAGGACCGAAAGTCCGGATGAGCGGGCCGCCTCAGACCAAACCCGACTCACGCAGCTGAACAGCGTTTTAGAACAGCCCTGCGCGTCACGTCTCGACCGGATCCCATTCAGACTGCCTGCCCTCACTCTACTGGAGAACCCTACTTTGCGTCGGTGATCGTGTCAACAGGTGGTCGGACCAATTTATGAATCAGCAGCTCGGCATTGCCTGGTGCGGCTGCACAAGCTCATGAAGAGGACAGGGAGGAACAATTCAACCAGGCCAGAGGCATGAGCTTGGCACACACTTGAGACAGTGGGTGAGGTTGGAAGAGAAGAAAAGACTGGTCTCTCGC
>CAYOID010000138.1:0-5249 GCA_964403955.1 uncultured Desulfohalobiaceae bacterium
AGCAGGGCCGGATATAGAACGCAAGCTCAGGCTGCACAAACTCGTAATGCTCCCGACGCCATTCCTCGACGATTTTTTCCGCCTCTGCAAAATCCTTCTCCGAAACACGGAGAACCCCCCAACCGTACTGCGTTTGGAAAAGACCGTCGTAGGCCGTATCGTGGTACGACTGTATTTCAGCATGGATGCCGTTTTCTTTGAGGATCGATTTGATCGCGTTCGCTTCTGGTTCGTTGGCGGGTTTCAGGAGTATTTTCATGCAGCCCTATCCCTTCTGCGATGGACGTCTGGGAAGAGTCATAGTCTTGATGGGCCTGGACGATGGCCTGGTTTCTGGCTGCCTTCGATGGGAAGGAAGCCGGCAGGAGCTCAGACAGGAGCGGCCGATCCGCGTAACTCTGCTGCCCCGGTATTTCGTCTGTTTTCACTTTTTCCCTGAGCTTCGGCATCACCCTTTGCAGGAGCTTCTCGCCGCCAAGAATGCACTGGCCCCAGAGATCCTTCGAAAACGATTCCTCCTGCTCACCTGCCGATTTGAATCGCCCCTGGAAGACATGCCCGGACGATCCGTGCTCCAGTGGAAGCGTTGGGTGGAGACACCGTTCAGCTGGCGCATGTCTGCCGACAGATTTCCTTCGGTTAGTTTCGATCAGGAGATGGTCATGGGTGGTCATCAGGCAGCAGGCGTGGCAGAGCCAATTGAGATCGGAGACCACCCGGCCGAGAACATTCAGAAACATGGATCGGTCAGCATCATCGAGGTCTATCAGACCTCGGGCGCTCCCCTGGCCATCACATGGTGGACGGCTCCAGGATACTGGATTCGCAGAGGCCTGGCCATGAGCTGGCCTTAACCATGATCTCAAAAAAATCAAGACCTGACCCTATGTCCACTATGGCGTCGTCTGGAATCTCTTGTTAAGCAATTTTGAGGATTTGCACAGTAGCCTGAACAGAAGCTCAATCCCCAAGGTTAAGATCAAAGCCGTAATCAGACCGAACACGATAGCAATAGGCTTGAGCTGAATGGTGTAGGAATACCTTTCCCACACTTTCCTTCGTACATCTGGCACTGGAAAAAAAAGTGCCTGAGTGTACGCAGACAAAGAGCTACTCTGGTATTGCTCGAAATGACTTCTGAGCATCAGATTACGGTCGTAAATTGCCTTGATACTATGGCTCCCCTCATAGAAAACTTGATCTTTATTCTTTCTGTAGTGGGCTATCAAATTTTCTATGCTGCCATCAAAATGTTTATCAGCATCATCCTGAAACTCATTGAGGGCAATGCGGGATTCTGTAAGATGTGACTCCAGACTTTTACCATACTGATCTACGAAGGCAGGAACTTGAATACCCGCCAGGGTAACCCCGAGGAACACGAACACCCTGATGTAGAAAAAGAAGAGATTCAACTCTCACTCCTGCTGGATTGAGTGCTTAACGCCAGCCTGTGCGGCCGGCCGAACAGCCAACGGAACGAGCAACCAAGCAGCAAGACAAATGGTGAAAGAACAGGTGGTTGCCGGTCCGCTTCTGGCATTTGTTAGCTGCTTTTTCAATATCACAGATGCCTCAGAAGCTACAGACCCCAAGCGACCACCAGTTAGTGCTCGTATGAAACTTCGAAAGAAAGACCCCCTCAGTCCTGCGGACAACTCCCCTTGGAAAAGGGGAGCAGCCAGGGGATCAGTAAGAGAAGCCTCCCCGAAAGTTCCTGCCTTGATCAAACCGGCTCATGAGAGCCGGCGGCGGGGGTGTAATGGATCTTTGCCCATGTACAATTTCATTAGACGGCTCCGGGATACTCGATTCGCAGAGGTCTGGCCATGATGTGGCCTTACACCCTGAACTCAAAAATCAAGACCTGACCCCATATATTCTTTCCACAGGTTAACCATAAAATCCTGTACGTTGGTCAGGATCGCAACTGCCTGGGTGGAGCCGCGGTTGGCCAGTTTGTCGGCGCTGAACTCGGTCATGTCCACGATATAGAGGTAAACGGGCCGGATCGTCTGGTCGTCCATTACGTGGTAGCTCGGTATCATGTTCCCGAATGCGATGGCATGAAGCTGCGTGGCCAAGGCGATCACGGTTGTCGATTTGCGGGCATGGAAGCGCATGGCGTTCTGAGCCTGGTAAACATTTTCAATTACTTCCGGCAGAGGACCGTCATCCCGTATAGATCCGGCAAGGACATAGGGCACATGATGTTTTTCGCAGGCATACATGATGCCGTCGGTCAGGTTCAGCTCTTCTATGGTCCTTGAGATGGAGCCTCTCCTGCGTACTTCGTTCAGTAGATCCAGGTGATTGTAATGGCCCATGGGCCGCAGATGCTGGGAATAGATGTCCTGGCCCAGGGCGGTGCGAAAATAGGCGGCTTCCAGGTCATGGGTGGCCAAGGCGTTTCCGGCCAGCAGAGCATGGCAGTACCCGCTCTCGATCATCCCCTGCATAGCCTCCCGGCTGTCCTTGTCAAAAGCGACCGCCGGACCCAATACCCAGCTGATATAGCCGTTGTTCCGGTCGTGATGCAAAATCCGGTACAAATCGTCGTAAGACCTGGAAAAGGGGGTTTCCCGGGTTCCTCGAGTCCGGAAGACAAACTTGTCAGTCGTTTGCCCTGCGGGTGGGTCAAAGCCGGTCGTATGGATGTAGATTCCTTCCTCGCCGTTTTCCGTCCTACCCGTGGCCACCAAGGCTCCCTGCCGAACATTTCGTGGCTCGACCACATCCAGGGCTTCGTTCCGAAGGACCAAAACGGCATCCATCCGGCTTTCCGGGGCCAGAAGCCACGATCCGCCACCCATGTGAACATATTCCGGGTAGTTCGATGTTCCATGGAACCCGGCGGGAACCACTCCGTCCGCTGGGGCAGGATCGAACCGGGCGGCCGGTGCGTTTTTCAGTTCCGGACAGGAGAAGTCCGGCGGGGTATAGGCGGGTATGATGGGTTGCATGGTTTTACCTTGTCTGTTTGATGTCAAGAGTCTGAGCCTGTTTCTGCAGGGCATCATAAATGCCATAGGGCAGGTCCTTGCTCATTTCCGCCCATTCGTTCTATAATTGCACAGGTGACGTGAATATGGGGCATGACTTGATTGTTTGTTTGAACGGCCATGAAGCTCTTTTGGGATTGAGAATTTTGTGCAATTGGATATCGGAAAGGAACTCGTTTAAGGAAAATGCTTCCTTAACCTCATCAGGAAAGCCGTCAGCGCTATGCCAGGAGTAAACAAGCGTCCGCGCGGAGAATCAAGTCCACCAATATTTTTCAGGATCAGCCAGTAGCTGTGCCCAGTCTTCAGGTTCTTGAGTGGGAATATAGATACTGCTCAATGAAAAGATCTACTTTATTGGAAAGATAACAACTGGGCATCACCTGCCGAAAAACCCACAAGTTTTTCGGTCAGTGTGCATGCCCTTGTTGGGTGGTTTCATCTATTGTTTTTGACAGTGCCTCGCCTACAAGGGCATTGATGCTTACGCCTCTTTTCCGGGCCTCGATTGCAAGGCGCTTATGAAGTCCCGGCTCGACACGAACGACAAATTTCCCTGAATAAGGTTTTTCCGGCTCTTCACCCCTCTCGGCGCAGAATTCCAAATAATCGTCGACAGAGTCCTGAAAGGCCTGCCGCAGTTCGTCTACAGTTTCTCCCTCGAAGGTGACGACATCCCGCAAATTGATCACTTCGCCATGAAAGACATTTGCATCTTCGTCAAATTCGACTATGGCTGAATAACCTTTATACTCCATTAGCGTTTCACCCCCGCTTCTTTTAAAAATCGTCTCACTGAACGGATAGTGGATTGATTTATCACCCGCTCCGGGTGAGGTCTGTGAAAAACAGCTCTTACTCCCTCCAAAGCCACCCGAACGCGCGATCCCCTTCCCTCGGTTATGTCAGCCCCCAACGCTCGAAACAATTTTTCAATATCAGCCCATGGAATATCGGACCGGACAGGCTGTTCAAATATTCGTTCCAGCGTCTGGCGCTGCTTTTTATTCATAGTTATATGATATCATTTTTTGATATCGTGTCAAGAGGTAGGATTGATCGAAGATTTTGACACCCAACGCCGACGTGAGCAGCGCCGCCTGGGGGCATTCCAATTAAGGCACTACTTTCTCGGCATCTGCTCAACGCCGATGTTCTGTGCACGGACTACCATTCATTCCTCACCAATATGCTGGATGGTCTAATGCCTTCACGCATGAACAGCGTCCAGGTATTGGCTCTGTTGAATCATCCGTTAGTGATTGCCCAAGCCATCCCTCCGGTTGCGAAAGCTCAAGCGGCGCTTCGATCGTATCCTGAGAAAGTGGATGGAACCCCACCTTGGAGTAAAAGGCTGGGTCTCCATATGTGGTTACAACCCTTACATCTCTTTTCTTCAATTCCTGAAGGCCAAGAGTAATCAATGCCTGTCCTATACCCATTCCCTGATATTCAGTATGAACGGCAACAGGAGACAGGATGAACACATCTCTATCTTTCTCGAAAGTCAACCGACTGAAAAATATAGTGCCAACCATTTGTTCCCCATCAACAGCCACAAATCCATACAGATCCCGACTGTTGGTAGTGGCAATCAATTCCTTCGCCAGGCTGCCGATCAGCGCCCCTTCCTGCTCACCTTCAGACTCGGAAAACACCGAAACAAATAGGCTTTCTATGGCTGATGAATCACTTGGTTTATAATCCCTGAATTCCATTGTTGATCCTTGAAAAGTCATGAGAGGCGTGAACTATAGTACAGCACAAATGATTATGAAGTTTCAGGCTATCATTCCAATCGTAATGATATACAAAATTTCGTCCCGTCTCAGTAAAGCATTTCTGTGTTTATATTAGATCCAGGCAGGTCGTGCCATAGTCCTCATGATTTCTTGCTGAGCAACCAATTTGAAAATCCGAAAGATTATCTTCGAAACATCTCCCTCCGATGCCACCCCAGACACTCCTGATCCGGGACATGCCACTCATCCTGGGGTGGAAAAATTGGCCGCTGCTCAAGAGTCATGATAGGCCCGGGATTGTTCTGCTCTGAACGAGCCAGGGGCGAGACCAGGACTTCATTATTACAGATATGGGGTCAGGTCTTGAATTTTGATCCAAGCTTTTGTCCCATCCCAGGTCCTCAATCACCTTTCAGGTTGTCATCCCATGGGAGTTCATCAGGTGCGGCGCGACGCCATTCCTCGACGATTTTTTCCGCCTCTGCAAAATCCTTCTCCGAAACAC
>CAYOID010000139.1:0-5175 GCA_964403955.1 uncultured Desulfohalobiaceae bacterium
AGCGAGTGGAGCTGGGCGGGCAAAACCCCGGCTCGGGGGTTTGCCCGCAGAAAACCCTTCCTCCTCCCTCTGAACTCGGCGGGCTCAGCGCCTCTAGCGAGTCTGCGAGCGGGCGTGAGAAATCTCTTTTCTTTGTGCCCCTGCTTCTGGCCAGCCCCCCCTGTGCCCTGTGTGGGTAAAGACCAGGCCAGAGGCAGGGCTGACTTCCATTGGGTTTGACCTGAAGAAACAGACTCTTGTTAAACCCCATGTGTCGCTTCATACAGCCAGTTTGATCAGGGCAGAAACTTTTGAGGATGCTCCTCTTACTGCTCCCCTCACTCAGTTCAGAGAGGTTGATCAGTTTGAGCTTCAAAAACCCAAGTACATGGGTACATCGTTCATGAACAACACTCTTCACGGAACTGAGTGCGGGGTTCTTCCTCATCAAGTTTCATACGAGGAGAACGGCCTGCCAACACTCCGGGAGATGGATGCCAGGAGGATTGTCAATGAGGATGAACCTCATGGATGGAAACGAGGCCGTGGCCTGGGGGGCCTATGACGCTGGATGCCGTTTCTTTGCCGGCTACCCGATCACCCCGGCCACAGGGATTTTCAACGCCATGCTCGATCTTTTGCCCCCGGCCGGGGGAGTCTGTCTGCAGGGTGAGGACGAGATCGCATCCATCGGCATGTGCCTGGGGGCGTCCATGGCCGGACACAAGGCCATGACCGCCACCTCCGGACCAGGGATCAGCCTGTACAGCGAGCACATCTCCTTTGCCATCGGAAGCGAGATTCCAGTGGTCATTGTGGATGTTCAGCGGCTTGGTCCATCCACAGGTTCGGCCACCAGGGGGGCGGACGGAGACATCCAGTTCCTGCGCTGGGGATGCAGCGGCGGGCTGCCTGTGGTGGTCCTGGCCCCGGCCGACGCAGCCGAGTGCTACTGGCTGACCAGGGAGGCCTTCAATCTGGCCGAGACATACCGCTGTCCGGTTTTTGTGGCCTCGAACAAGGAGGTCGGCCTGACCAGGGAGGGGGTGGATGTTGAGTCCCTGTCCAAGCCTGAGATCCAAGGCAGGCCTAGGTTCAAGGGACCAGGTCCGTATCTGCCGTTTGCAACCGGACCCGGACAGGCCGTGCCCGAATTTCTGCCCATGGGCGGGCAGGACCTGGTCCGCCAGACGTCCTCCACTCACGGGGCGGATGGATACATCACCACGGACCCGGCGGTCATAGACAGCACTGTCAGGAGACTGCAGCGCAAGCTGCTCTCTGAGGCGGACAGCTTTTCCTTCAGCACGTTCTATGGTCCGGAGCAGGCCAGGGTCATGATCGTGACCTACGGGATCACAGCCAGGTCGGCCAGGGCTGCGCTGCAAAGCCTCAGGGGCCAGGGATTTTCAGCCTCCCTTCTGGTCCTGCAGACCATCTGGCCTGTACCTGAGGCGATCATTCGGGCCAAAGGGGCTCAGGCGGAGCAGGTGCTGGTGGTGGAAATGAACCTGGGGCAGCTGGTGCATGAATTCGAGCGGGTGCTCAAACCCAAAACGGTTCGCTTTCTGGGCCGGATGAACGGCCAGCTGATCACCCCGAATGAGATCATGGAGGCGGTGCGGGATGAGCGCCTATCTGCTGAATACTGAAAGGCCCCCGGTGTTTTGTCCGGGCTGTTCTCACGAAAGGGTGGCCCAAGCCCTGGATCAGGCCTTCCAGGCCTTGGGGCTGAAGGGCGCTGAAGTGGCCCTGGTTTCTGACATCGGCTGTTCAGGCCTGTTTGACACCTTTTTTCATACCCACGCCCTGCATGGACTGCACGGCCGGGCTTTGACCTACGCCACCGGGCTGAAGATGGCCAGGCCGGAGCTGAACCTCATCGTGACCATGGGGGACGGGGGGCTGGGCATCGGCGGGGCGCACCTGCTCAGCGCCTGCCGCAGGAACCTGGACATGACCCTGCTGGTGCTGAACAACTTCAACTTCGGAATGACCGGAGGGCAGTACTCGGCCACCACCCCGGAGAGTGCCAGTGTGGGGTCCGGGTTCCTGAACCAGCTGGACCGGCCCATGGACCTCTGCCAGGTGGCCGGGGCCGCAGGGGCTGCATACGTCAGCCGCTGTTCAGCCCACAGTCGGGACCTGGCCGGGACCATCCTGGAGGCGATCCAGTTCCAGGGCTTTGCCGTCCTGGATATCTGGGGGGTCTGCCCGGGGCGCTACACCCGGAAAAACCGTCTGACACCAGGGGACATCGAGGACAGGCTGGCAGCTCTGGAACCGTGCTCAGGTCCTGTCCAGGGCAACCAGCGCAGGGAGTACGGGCGGCACTACCGGGAGCTGGCCGCCTCCAGAGAAAAGGTCAGGCTGCCCCAGGGCGTTCCGGCCACCAATCCTGACCCTGGATCAGGCCGCAGGGAGATCATCCTCCTGGGCGATGCCGGGCAGCGGGTGATCACGGCTGGGGAACTGCTCTGCCTGGCCGGCCTGAGCAGCGGACTGCAGGCGACCCAGAAGAGCGAATACAACATCACCGTACTCAGAGGGCCTTCCATCACCGAGGTCATCCTGTCCCCTTCCAAAATTCTTTTTACCGGCATCCCTGAGCCCACAGCGGTTCTGGCTGTGGGGCAGGAGGGCGTGAACCGCAGATCAGGCCTGTTCTCAGACCTCGGCCCCCAGAGCGTTGTGGTCAGGGCCGGTGATGTGGCCATCCCTGAGACCAGGGCCAGAGTCGTCTGCCCGGACTTCAAGGCCTCCGGCATCAAGGCCCGTGATCTGGCCCTGGCCTCGGTGGCGGCCCTGGCCTCCGAAGGGCGGCTCTTGAGCAGGGCGATGCTCCAGTCGGCCATGGAGCACTCGTTCAGCCCCCGGGTCCTGGAGTCCGCCCAGGGGGTGGTCCAGGCTGTCTGGTCGCTGGAATGCTCCCGGTAAAGGCGGGCCTGCGATCACTTGACCAGTGCGAAAGCCTGCTTGAAGGCCTCTGTCCCGGCTTCCTGCAGGCATTCGAAGATGAACATTTCGGTGGAGGTCGGGGTGGCTCCGGACTGCAGGAGGCGGTCCCTGGCAATGGGCAGATTGTGCTCGGACCTGGTCGAGGTGGCGTCAAAGACCACATGGGGGACAAAGCCTTTTCGCAGTGCGCTCAGCCCGGTCTGGGTCACGCAGATGTGGGCTTCGATCCCGGCGATGATCAGGGTCTGCCTGTTCAGCGCCCTGAGCCGGCTGAGAAAGGCTTCAGCCCCGAAGCAGTCAAAGGTCGATTTCGAGATGGGCTCCACCTCTGACCACTGGCTGGAGATCTGCTCCACGGTGCTGCCCAGCTTGATCTGCTCGCAGGCCAGGATGGGGATGTCCATGATGCGGGCAAAGCGGACCAGGCGGATAGTGTTCTGGACCACTGCCTCCTGGGCGGTCATGACCGGCAGGAGCTTCTCCTGCAGATCGATGAGCACCAGGACGCAGTCCTGGGCGGCAAGAGGGGTGTTTCCGGTCATGTCGGGTTCTCCTCTAAGGCTTCACTCAAAGAGTGCATGCATGAGTTGCAGCCTGATCCTGCCACAGGGTGAGCCTGAAGACAATCCAGGCCTGCAGGGTAGTCAAAGAGTTGCACACAGCAATTGAGGCCGAAATACCGCCACTTGGACTTTTTTTCACTGGCGTCCTGATTCAGACCCCTTTCTCGATCCGTCCTCTGTGCATGGACAGGGTCCGATCACTGACCTGGTTCAGCCACTCCAGGTCGTGACTGACCACGATCAGATTTGTGGACCACCGCTCCCTGGCCTGGAGCATGGCTTTTCGGGCCAGCTCAGTGCTCTCAATGTCCAGATTGGAGGTAGGTTCGTCCAACAGGAGCACCTCCGGCTGCAGGACCAGCCTGGAGGCCAGGGCCACGCGCTGACGCTCCCCTCCTGAGAGCTGGTGCCACCTTCGCCTGGCAAAGTGCTTCGGCGGGAGACCGACCATGTTCAGAGCGGCACAGACAGCCGACTCATGGTCATGACTGCCCCTGGTCCTGAGCCCGTAGGCCACATTGCCGAACACGGTCCGCTTGAGCAGATAGGGAGTCTGGGTCAGCAGGGTCACCCTCCGCCTCAGGTGGTCCTCCCTGGAGCTGGCCTTGCGGTCATGAAACCGGATCTCACCCTGGTCAGGGTCCTCGAGAAAGGCCAGCAGGCGCAGCAGGGTGGACTTGCCGCTGCCGTTGTGGCCCACGATCCCCAGGACCGAGTCCTCGTCGATGTCCAGGTGGGGTATGTCCAGCACGGTCTGTCCCGAGTAGGACAGGACGATGTTGCGGAGCTCATAGAGCCGGGTCATGGGTCTTACTCCGTTCTGCGTCGCAAAAAGGACAGGATCAGGTTGACCGCAAAGG
The DNA here is from genome assembly GCA_964403955.1 of uncultured Desulfohalobiaceae bacterium. Taxonomy (GTDB): domain Bacteria; phylum Desulfobacterota; class Desulfovibrionia; order Desulfovibrionales; family Desulfothermaceae; genus CAYOID01. The sequence continues at coordinate 4,361 of CAYOID010000139.1, forward strand.
CGATGGCCAGCAGGACCAGGCCCAGGGCGATGCCCATCCCGAAGAGCCCTTTGTTGGTTTCCAGAGCGATGGCCGTGGTGATGGTCCTGGTGTGCCACTTGATGTTTCCCCCGACCATCATGGAGATGCCCACCTCGGAGACGATCCGGCCGTAGGCGGTCACAGCCGCGGCCAGGATGGAGAATCTGGCCTCCCAGACCGTGGTGAGCATGATCTGCCGCCTGTCTGCGCCCAGAGTGAGCAGGGTGGGGCGGAGCCGCTCATCCATGCCCTCCACAGCCGAGGCTGTCAGGGCGATGACGATCGGCAGGCCGAGGATGGTCTGGCCGATGGCGATGCCCGGCAGGGTGAACAGCAGACCGAAATCCCCAAGCGGCCCCTGCCTGGAGACCAAGGCATAGACCAGAAGGCCGATGACCACGGTAGGGAAGGAGAGCAGGGTGTCCACCAGGAGCCTGACCGCGCGCTTGCCTGGAAAGCTCCGGTAGCCCAGGACGAACCCCAGGGGAATGCCCAGGCCCAGGCTGGCCAGGATGGACAGGGTGGAGACGCGGAGCGTGACCCCGATAGCGGAGAGCGCCTCGGGATCGCCGGAGAGCAGGAGCTGAAAAGCCTTGAGTATCCCTTGCCAGATGAAGTCCATGGTGGGCGGTGTTCCTTGAAAGTTCGGCGTAGAGTTGCACGGCAAGTGCTGTCAGCCCTGCCAGAGGCCTTGTCTATGCCTCTATGAGGCACAGGGGGGACCCGGCCAGAAGCAGGGGCACAAAGAAAAGAGATTTCTCACGCCCGCTCGCGGACTCGCTCGAGGCGCAGAG
>CAYOID010000140.1:0-5160 GCA_964403955.1 uncultured Desulfohalobiaceae bacterium
AAACCACGGCATCACCCTGGCCCTGGCTGCCACCACATTCGGCGGACTTGCTGTTTTACCGCCTTCGGTTGTGCCCATGTTCCAGGTCTTGTTGATGCTTGGCATATGGAAATTATCGCCATGGGTGAAAAGATATTTTGAAAAACACGGCCCTCCGGCATGATTGTCCTGCCCGAAATAGACCCGGTGGCCTTTGAAATCGGCCCCCTGGCTGTGCGCTGGTACGGGCTGATGTATGTTATCGGTTTTGCCGCCGCCCTGGTTTTGGGCACCAGCCGCGCCAGGCGCAAAGATTCGCCGATGACGCCGGCACAGTTTCAGGACCTGGCCTTCTATGCCATAATCGGCCTCATCATCGGCGCCAGATTGGGCTACATGCTCTTCTACGACAGCTCCGCATTGATTCGGGCGCCACTGGAGATCATAAAAGTCTGGCACGGGGGAATGTCTTTTCACGGCGGGCTGCTCGGCATTGTGGCAGCGGGTTTGGTTTTTGCGAAACGAAATGATATCCATTTTCTGGACCAGGGGGATTTTGCAGCCCCCCTGGCCCCGCCGGGCCTTTTTGCCGGCCGCATCGGCAACTTTATCAACGCCGAGCTCTGGGGCCGGCCCAGCGATGTGCCCTGGGCGATGGTCTTTCCCGGGCCGGCGGCCGGCCCGTTTTCCCGCCATCCCAGCCAGCTCTATGAAGCACTGCTGGAAGGCGCGGTCTTATTTTTCATCCTCTGGTTTTTTTCCCGGCAGCCGCGGCCCAGAGGCATGGTCCTCGGACTTTTTCTGCTTCTTTACGGTTTTTTCCGCTTTCTGGTGGAATTTTTCCGGCAGCCCGACCTCCACCTTGGCTTTGTGGCCCTTGATTTTCTGACCATGGGCCAGATCCTGTCCCTGCCCATGATCGCGGCAGGGGGTTTTCTGCTATTCTGGAGCCAGAGAAAATAGCCGCCGTAAAAAGGCGTTTCGGATGAAAATGGGTCTCCCTCAATCGTGTGGCTGGCCTAGGTATTCGGCCTGGAGCCCCGAGTTGATGGCAGCATTCAACTGCTTTCTGTCTGAAGTAACAAACAAATCTGCCTGCCACTCCAGAGCACAAGCAACATGTAAGGCGTCCATAGCGCGTAATATGTTGTCCTCAAGGAGCGTTACCGATCGTGAAATGACTGATGAGGTGAGTTGAAGGACTGTTGCATCACGTACGTCCTCCATCAATAATTTTTTGGCTTTTCGATAATCTCTATCTTTTAAGGCGCCTTCTCGCAGTCGCCGGTTCAAGCCCGAGACGAGTTCCGGCACCAGGATAACGCAGAGAGCCATTTCCGAAGCATCCTGCAGCAAATCATCAAGCTTGTCGCTACCAATTTCCTGTATGTATCTCTTTGCAAATGAGGAAGAATCGACGGCCAGCCTCATGAGCCATCCTCCCGTTCTTCCAAAAGAGCAGAAGACAGATCACTCCCCTTGATTTCCAATCGGAGTCCCGGTCTCTTCCATGAAGGTTTCCATGGAGCCGCATCGTGAAATGGCGTTATCTCCGCCACAGGCTTCCCCCGGCGTAAAAGAATAAGCGTCTCTCCATGTTCTACTTCAGTTATGAAACCTGATGCCCTTTTGCGAAAATCGGTAAATGTTATAGTTTTCATTAAAACTACTCCTTATATGTGCACTCAAATGTACATCCAAATGAGCACATTGTCAAGCGAGCAAGGCTAAAGGGTTCAAATTTTTATTATTGACAAGTACGGATAAGCGGTAATAATTGCAAAATAGTGCAAGGAGTCGATCAGATTGTTTTGACTCGGAAATGATTGAGACAACAAGCAGTGGTAGAATTTTTCCATGCGCAAAATCAGTCGAATGCTCAAGAGCCCTCTTCCGGCCCCTTTGCTCTGGGTCATACTTCTCAGCAGCCTTGTCCTGTTCACAGGATGCACAAACCAGAGTGACTCCTCGAAAATTGACACTGTGGTCGTAGATTTTGATCAGATTCTGCCCGAGACCGGACCACGAGCTGACCGGGGAAATCGTGAGCAGCTGCGCATTGCCGTGGGGGCCATGGTCTCCCCACGGGAGACCTACTCCCAGTACCGGGAGCTCTTTGCCCATGTCAGCCGCCGGCTGAACCGGGAGCTGGTCTTTGTCCAGCGCAAAACCTATGCCCAAATCAACGAATTATTCCGCAAGGGCCGCCTGGACCTGGCCTTTATCTGTTCCGGCCCCTACGCTTTGGCCGAGGACAACAGCGGTTTCGATCTCCTGGCCGCCCCCCAGGTGAACGGCGACCATGTCTATTATTCTTATCTGATCGTGAATGCGGATTCTCCCTTTCAGAGGCTGCAAGACCTGGAAGGTAAGGTCTTTGCCTTCACCGACCCGCATTCCAATTCCGGCCGGATCGTACCCCTCTCCTGGCTGCACCAATTGGGAACCCGGCCCCAAGAATTCTTTTCTCAAACCATTTACACCTACAGCCACGACAACTCCATCCTGGCCGTAGCCCGGGGTCTCGTGGACGGGGCGGCTGTGGACAGCCTGATCTGGGACTTTATGCACCAGTCCGGATCCGATACTGTTCAGCAGACCCGGATCATCAAAAAGTCACAGCCTTTCGGAATTCCGCCGATTGTGGTCTCCTCAGGCATGAGCGAGAGTCTGCACCAAAAAGTTAAGGACATCTTTTTGAACATGCACACGTCCGAACCGGGAACATCGATTTTATCCCATTTAAATATTGACAAATTCATTCCAGCCGATGATTCCTGGTACGACCCTATTCGCACAATCCACACTGAGTGACAGGAATAATATCGACTCATGCGCTTTTGTCCCTCTTCCCTGAAAGGGACTCTGCTTTTGGCTGTAGCCACTCTGGTCGTGGGTAGCTGCCTCCTGGTTGCCGTACTGGCTTCTCTGCGCTATGCCGATGCCCTGAAAACCAACCTTGAATCCCAGGCTGAAAACCAAACTCAATTCCTGTCCATGCAGGTCTCCGATCTGATTTTGATCAATGATCTGGTAGGGCTGCAAAAGGCACTCGCCAATCATGTCCAGAGCCATTCCAACGTGGAGTACGCCTTTGTCATCCGCCAAGGTCGGGTTCTGAGCCACACCTTTGCAAAAGGCATCCCCAATGGTTTGATCGATGCAAACACCCCCATTGACACAGACACTCCGGGCCTGAAGCGTGTGCTTTCCAAAAACGGAGCCAGAGACTATCTGGATATAGCCTGGCCGATATTTGAGGGCAAAGCAGGAACACTTCGCATGGGTTTTGACAGGGGGTCTCTGGCCATTCGCATGCAGGAGCTCTGGCTGGAGATTGCCCTGGTTTCTCTGGCCATCCTCATTCCAGCTGTGATTGGCGGGCTCGTGTTCATGCGCCGGATTACCAGGCCGCTGGAATCCCTGGTGGAAGCCACCCAGGCCATGGATAGAGATTCGTTTGAAGTCCGCGTGCCAGTCCAAGGCAAAGACGAGTTCACTTCGCTGGCCGAGTCGTTCAACAACATGGCCTCCCGTCTGGAGGAGTACACCGGCAATCTGCGGCAGCAGGCCGAAAGCCTTGAGCAGATGCACAGCCAGCTGTCCACAGCGTATGAAGTGATTCGCACCGTATCCTCCCAAACCAGGCTGGACTCAATCGCCACGTATCTCGTGAACCAGCTCCAGGAAATTCTGACCTGCAGCCAGATGACCCTGCTGTTGTGCAGCCCGGACAAAAGCCTCCTCGTGAAGCTCAGACCTCAGGGCAGCGAGATCATACGCGATCAGCAGGAGGTGGAAGAGCTCGAAGCTGCTTTGAAAGGCCTGCCCCTCAACTCGGTCTGCAGATCAGCCTGTCTGGGCCCGCCTTTGGTTGATCAAGTTTTTGCCGAATCCTCTTGCCAGAACGTTATCCCTTTTGACACCCATGAAAACATTGTCGGGGCCCTGGTGATCGCCTGTCCCGGGGATTGCGAGTGCGATTTCAAAGAAGCCGACCTGGTTGCCCTGATCATCGTCCACTCAGCGGAAAGCATCTTCAGGGCCGCTCGCCAGGAAGAAGAGATGCTGGGTCTCCGCTCCCTCCTGGATGGGAATCCAGTGTTTGGAAATATTGTTGGCAAGGATCCGGCCATGCAAAAGGTCTATAACCTGATCGAAGACGTGGCCCCCACCGGCGCTACGGTTCTCATTTCCGGCGAGAGCGGCACAGGCAAGGAGTTGGTGGCCAGGGCCATTCACGACAAGAGTCCCAGAGCAAACAATCCGTTTGTGGTCATCGACTGTTCGGCCTTCCCGTCCACCTTGATCGAGAGCGAGCTCTTCGGTCATACAAAAGGGGCCTTCACAGGTGCAAATAACGCCAAAGCTGGTCGTTTTGAACAGGCTGACGGGGGAACAGTCTTTCTGGACGAAATAGGAGAGATACCGCTTGAGCTTCAGGTCAAGCTGCTGCGCGTCCTGCAGACTCAAAGGTTCGAAAGACTCGGCGGCAGGCAGACAATCAAAGTGGACATGCGGATCATTGCGGCCACCAATAAAGACCTGCTTGAAGAGGTCAGAGCCGGCAGATTTCGCGAGGATCTCTTCTACCGGCTGGATGTCGTCCCTCTCAATCTTCCGCCCCTGCGAGCCCGGGGCAACGATGTGGCCCTTCTGGCCAGACATTTCCTGTCCCTGTTCTCTGCCCGAATGGGCAAACAGATTCAGGACATCAGCCCCCAGGCCATGCGCCTGATCCTGCGCTATCCATGGCCAGGCAACGTGCGGGAGTTGGAAAACGTCATGGAGCAGGCGGCAATCATGGCCAGGGGAGACCGCATCCTGCCCGGTGATTTGCCGGACAAACTCCTGGAGTCCAGTCCGCAACCCACACCGGATAAAGATATGTGGTCCCATGAGCGGGACCTGCTGGTCCAGACCCTGGACGAATGCGGCTGGAACAAGAAGCTTGCGGCGGAAAAACTTGGAATTGGTCGAAGTACGCTGTACAGCAAATTGAAACGATACAGCCTTCAGCAGCAAAAGGAATGAGCCTCAACTCCTTCCAACTGCCTCGTATGAACTCAGCTTTGCCAGCGGTTGGGCTCATATGAAACTTCGGAAGGATGAACCTCTCAGCCCTGCGGGCAGCTCCCCCTACCCCTCAGTCCTTCGGACAGCTCCCCTTGGAAAGGGGAG
>CAYOID010000141.1:0-5146 GCA_964403955.1 uncultured Desulfohalobiaceae bacterium
ATTCCTTCTTCAGTTCAAACCCAAATATTCAGCGCAGCCAGAGGCTGCGCTGACTTCTGCGGCTGCATCTTGAGTTTTTGCAGCCGCATCAAGCATGAAGGTCATCCTGATCGCAACATGGGATCAGTTCCCGGCCATCATGGCCTCGATGTCCTCCTGCACACTGCCGATGGGCTTGATGTTGAACTTGTCCACCAGGACCTGGGCCACATTGGGGGACAAAAAGGCCGGCAGGGTGGGCCCGAGTCGAATGCCCTGGGCGTTCAGACTGAGCAGGGCCAGAAGGACGGCCACGGCCTTTTGCTCGTACCAGGCGATGTCGTAGGAGATGGGCAGCTCGTTGATGCTCTCCAGCCCAAAGGCCTCTTTCAGCTTCAGGGCGATCACGGCCAGGGAGTAGGAGTCGTTGCACTGACCCGCGTCCAGAATCCTGGGGATGCCCCCGATATCGCCCAGGTCCAGCTTGTTGTAGCGGTACTTGGCACACCCGGCCGTGAGGATGACCGTGTCCTTCGGCAGGTTTTCGGCAACTTCGGTGAAGTAGCTCCGGGATTTCTGCCTGCCGTCGCAGCCGGCCATGACGATGAAGCGCTTGATGGCCCCGGACTTGACCGCCTCAACCACCTTGTCCGCCAGGGCCAGGACCTGGTTGTGGGCAAACCCGCCCATGATCTTCCCGGATTCGATCTCCTCCGGGGCCTGGCACTTTTTGGCCATTTCGATCACCGGGGTGAAGTCCTTTGAGCCCCCGGCCGGCCTGTCCGCAATGTGCCCAGCACCTTTGTAGTTGACCACCCCGGTGGTGAAGAGCCGGTCCAGATAGGTGTTGTCCTTCTTGATCGGGATCAGGCAGTTGGTGGTCAGGACAATGGGGCCGTTGAAAGATTCGAACTCCTTGTTCTGCTGCCACCAGGAGCCTCCGTAGTTGCCCACGAAGTGATCGTACTTCTTGAAGGCCGGGTAGCAGTTGGCCGGGAGCATCTCCCCGTGGGTGTAGACGTCGACCCCGGTCCCCTCGGTCTGCTTGAGGAACTCCTCCATGTCCTTCAAGTCATGGCCGCTGATCAGGATGCCCGGGTTGGTGCCCACCCCGATGTTCACCTCCGTGATCTCGGGATGGCCGTACGCCTCGGTGTTGGCCTCATCCAGGAGGGCCATGGTCTTTACGGCCGTGTCCCCGGCCTTCATGACCATGCCCACCATCTCGTCCACAGAGAGATCTTTGGTGGTGGAGGCCAGGGCCTGCATCAAAAAGCCGTAGATCTCGTCGCTTTCCTTGCCCAGGATGGCCGCATGGTCGGCATAGGCGGCGATGCCCTTGCTCCCGATGACCAGGAGCTCCCGCAGGGAGCGCACATCCTCGTTTTCCACCGCGGTGATGCGCATCTCGTCCGCCAGGGCCTTGGCCTTCATCTCCTCCTTGTCCTCGGAGTACCAGGTGGCGCACTCCGGCAGCGGGTCGGGCAGGTCGCCCCCAAGCTTGGCCTTGACGGTTTCACGAACCTTGAAGGCTTCTTTGATCCGGTCGATGATCACGTCGTCGTCCCAGGCCACGTTGGTGATGGTGGTGAACAGGGCCTTGCAGATGAAGTAGCCGGCCTCCCTGTCCACCGTGCCCTTTTCCATCAGCTTTTCGCCGTACACCGAGATTCCCTTGCACACATAAATGAGCAGGTCCTGCAGGTCTGCAGTCTCTTCCGGCTTTCCGCACACGCCTTTGACTGTGCACCCTTCATTCTTGGCTGTTTCCTGGCATTGAAAGCAAAACATGGTCTGACTCCTTTGGTTGAGTGCTGTTTGATGTGATCTCAACGTTGTTTCATGCGAGACTACGTCATTTCCCGGCCAGGTCTTTGATCCAGATCAAAGAAATCCCTCCTCCTTGTGCCTGACGGCAAGAGTCTCCGCCAGCCTGTCCAGATTGTGTAAATCCTGTTCTCCAGGAAAACCTTTACACAACACCGGATCGATAACCTCCACCTTGAGGTTGGGGATCATCCCGGCCAGGGTGTCCACAGTCTTACCACCCCAGCCGTAGGACCCGATGATAGACAGGAACTGCGCTTTGGGGCGCAGGGCATTGGCCAGCAAGGCGCAATAGGAGGCATAAGGGTGAGGACCGGCATGGATGGTTGGAGTGCCCAGGACAATGCTGCCGGCATCCACCAGGGTGATGGCCAGCTTCCCGATGTCGGTCACGGCCAGGTTGAACTGCTCGACCTGAACGCCCCGGTCCACCAGGGCGGATACCAGGTGGTCCACCATGCGCCTGGTGCTGCCGTGCATGGACACGTAGGGCAGGACCACGGTGTTGTGGGGCGTGCCGTGCACCCAGTCCTGATAAGCTTTGAGGATAAAGTCCGGCTCAGGGTAGATTTGGCCGTGGCTGGGCGCGATGGTCCTGATGTCGCAGTCCTTGAGCTTCTCCAGGTTTTTGGCAATCTGACGCCGAAAGGGCATCATGATTTCGGCAAAGTAGCGTTTGGCCGCCTCGTAGACCCGGCCCTGGTCAGAGACGAAGAGCTCGCTGGTCGCGATGTGGGAGCCGAAGAAATCGCAGGAAAAAAGGATCTTGTCCTCTTCAAGATAGGTGACCATGGTTTCCGGCCAGTGAACCCATGGGGTGTGCAGAAACTGCAGGGTTTTGTCCCCCAGGGAGAGGGTCTGCCCGTCCTCCACCGGCATGAAGCTGTCTTCAGGCAGCTGGAGCAGGTCCATGAGCATGCCCTTGGCCTTTGGCGTGCAGACGACTTTGGCCTGGGGAAACTTCTCCAGGACCAGGGGCAGGGTTCCAGAATGGTCCTGTTCCGCATGGTGGGAAACAAGGTAATCGATTCTGGAGACGTCCTCCACCTGGGACAGCAGCACATCGGCCATGTCCGGGTCCACAGTGTCCAGCAGGGCGGTCTTGTCGCTGCCTTCAATCAGATAGGCATTGTAGCTGGTCCCATCCGGAAGGGGTATCAGGGAGTCGAACAGTCGCCGGTCCCAGTCCACAGCCCCCAGCCAGGAAACGCCTTGTGTTATGGTTCGTGCTTTCATTGTTGACCTCCTTTTTGGGTGGGAGCGGCTGCAGTCAGTTGCAGACGCAGAGGACAGATAACAGAATAACCATCAACTTATCCAAGGTGGAGCCGCTGGATCCCCTGCTGGGCCACAACCTGCCCGAATCTGAGGCCGGGCCGATAGCTCTTTTGATGGAGTTCCAGGCAGCGTTTCAGAATGTCCAGCATCTGCCCGCGAGCTTGAATGCCCGGAAGCTCGTCAGCCAGACGGGGATGCCTGCCCAGCTTGCCCCCGACCTGGACCCGGTAGCCTTGGCTTTGGGGAGAAAGGGCATCTTCAGGGCAGGATCGAAGGCATATGCCGCAGGACAGGCAGCTTTTCGGATCGATCCTGGCCACGCCGGCCTGCACATCAATGGCCCCTTCCCGGCAGGCCTGGACACATTCTCCGCATCCCGTGCAGGCATCATCCGACACTCTGGGGTGCTTGGCCTGCAGGAGTCCGAAATCAGCAATCTGAGGCCGGGAACACCCGTTTGGGCATCCGGAGACGCTGATGGAGAACTGGTCCAAAGGCTTGATCTCCCGGGAAAGGCTGCCTTCCAGAAGCTCCGGCCAGCCGGAGTGTCCGATGACGGATTCGAGGTCCTGCTTCAGTGCCGGCTCCTGGAAAAGCAGATTGGGACACTCTCCACTTTCTATTCCCCAGCAAAATTTGATACGATGAGCTTTTCTGGTCATGATCAGGACTTTTTACTCTTTGATATCATTGATTATGAGTTGGAACAAGAAGACAATAGAAGAAAGAAGCTGAATCGGCTTTGATCCAGGTCAAAAAAAAGGGAAGGGAAGATGGAAATATTTTTGTCGAACCAACCAACAGGGAGGCAGGCATGAATGTTCTCTTTATCATTTGCACCAATGACGGGGAAACCATTTACAAGGAGGTCTTGTTGTCATGGAGAAAACGATAACTGGCGTCAAAATCGAGTGCGTTAGAGGCGATATCGCCTCGCAATCCGGATTTGCAGCTGTTGTGAATGCCGCGAATGCCCAGCTTATGATGGGCGGAGGCGTGGCAGGTGCGCTGCACAGTGCAGCCGGGCCGGGGCTTGCCGAGGAATGCCGTCCTCTAGCGCCCATTGAGCCTGGAGAGGCGGTGCTGACCACAGGGCACAATCTGCCCAACCAGTATGTCATTCACTGCCTGGGGCCTGTTTACGGGATGGACAAACCGGAAGACGAGCTTTTGTCGAGGTGCTATCGGAATGCATTACGGCTCGCTGAAGAGCATGAGATCGAATCGATTGCCTTTCCGGCAATCTCCTCCGGCGCATTCGGCTTTCCCGTGGAAGACGCGGCCCAAGTGGCATTCGGAACAATCATGGAGGTCATTCCAGAACTGAAATGCGTTAAGATGTTGCGCTTCGTGCTGCATAGCGGAAGAGATTTGGAGATTTACGAACGAGTCCTTGAAAGATGCAGCCGCTAGAATCCAGCCCGGCCTCTGGTTTGAGCTTCGCACACACCTGACACAGAAAAAAAAGAGTCTTGAACCGTCAAGGGATCTGCGTTTTCATGATCGATCTCCTGAGCTGAAAGCCCGGTTTACGCCGGACTTTTCTTTTTCACGTTTGACTTTTCCCTCTTCCCTTGGGAATCCCCAGCCCGCTTGAGATTGTTGACAAAGAGAGCGAACATTTGTATTCACTTTGAATACAGGAGGTGGAAACCATGCCCACGACAACTTTCCGAACAGATCAAGACAAGATTGAAAAGATTGATGCCCTTGCACAAGCCCTTGGCAGGAGTCGAAACTGGGTCCTCAACAAAGCCGTAGACGATCTGCTTGAGTATCAGGAGTGGTTCATGAATAAAGTGGAGGAAGGCATCCAGGATGACGAGGCCGGCAACTATGCCCCGCCAGAGGCAGTTGAGGCTATTTTTCAGAAGCACGGGGCATGAGTCGTGCCCAGGTGGACACAAAAGGCCGCCAGCAATCTCGAAAGCATTCTGGACTACATTAGTGAAGACAATCCAGCGGCTGCGGCAAATGTTGCCAAGCAGATCAAGGAAGTTGCCAATCAGCTAGTACAACGTATCATTTAATGCTTCGCATTTAAGGAGAAGTGTGGTATAAA
>CAYOID010000142.1:0-5083 GCA_964403955.1 uncultured Desulfohalobiaceae bacterium
CCTGACCGAACCCACGGTGTCAAGTGTGGGTAAAGGTCAGCTTGAAAAGGAGGGGCAGGGGTGGTTATCTTGGGTTTCCGGTGCTTTTCAGCCATGCCGACGGGCATGGCAAGCACAGAGGGAGGTGACAAGAAGTTTTTAACCACCCGTTCGCTGCGCTCACTTGACGACAAGGCAGACATAAAGGCGGACGGGTTTGAGTCTTTGCCCTGCTCGACGCTGATCAGGGCAAAACGCGCCTCGCTGGCGCGATACTGGAGCTGAATTCAGCAGGGCCTTGGACGGAGCTTAGAAAAAGAGATTATTAGTCGCCCGTTCGCTGCGTTCACTTGATGAAGAGGATGGAGAGGATGGTGACAAGCGGCCCCGTCCGATGCTGGCCGGGCCCGCAGTGCTCCCCGCTGTCGCGGGTGAAGACATGGTTGGCGCAGGGCATGCCGCTCCTGCGGCAGAGCTGCTTCAGCCCAAGGAGCATCGCTTGGGCTGAAAAGAAAGCGCTCTTTCTCCATCTCTGGTCCGATCCTCTTCATCAAGCGACCATGGGGAGCGGGAGGTTAAAAAAGCTCTTTCTGTTTTCTTTATCTCTTGCTGTTGCCTTGCCCGTTGGGCCGGGAGCAGAAAAGAGTATCTCACGCCCGCGCCGCCTGCGGCTTCGCTCGGTGACAAGATTGCTGGAGGGGGCGTTTACAGGAGAAAGAACAACTCTTCACCGGCGTGTGCCGGGCGAGAGTCTCTCCATTATTCAGCTCGGGGCAATGGAGAGAAGTCTTTTCCTCTCCGAGCCTCGTCGCCTCGAGTGAGTCTTCGAACGGGCGAGAGACAATCCGGAAAAAATGCTTCACTCCAGCCCGTTCCAGCCGGCCAGGATCTCCCAGGCCTCGGCTGCGGTTTCAACGTACTGGAACAGGTCAAGATCCTGTTCGTCGATGGTCCCTTCCTCCACCAGGGCCTCGAAATCGATGACCCGCTTCCAGAAGTCGGACCCAAAGAGAATGACCGGGATGGGCGAGATCTTGCCGGTCTGCAGCAGGGTCAGGACCTCGAAGATCTCATCCAGGGTGCCGAAGCCGCCTGGAAAGGCCACCAAGCCTTTGGCCCGCATCATGAAATGCATCTTGCGGGTTCCAAAGTAGTGAAACTGAAAGGAAAGCTCCGGGGAGATAAAGGTGTTCGGGGCCTGCTCATGGGGAAGCACGATGTTCAGGCCGATTGAACGGGCCTTGACGTCCCAGGCGCCCCGGTTGGCCGCTTCCATCACCCCGGGGCCGCCGCCGGTGATGATGAGCATGGTGTTTTCCGATGTTTTTTGGGAGACGATTCGGGCCAGCTTGCGGGCTTCCTCATAGTAGCGGCTGTTGGCCAGCCTTTTTTTGGCGGTGTGCAGCTTTTTGTACAGCTCCTGATTGTCCGAGTCGGATGCGATCATTTCCTCGATATCGGTCACGGCCTGCTGGGCCGATGCCTGGTCCGGAATCCGGGCGCTGCCGAAAAAGACGATGGTTGAATCGACCCCGTAGTCCTGGAGGATGAGCTCCGGCTTGAGGAGCTCGAGCATCATCCTGGTCGGCCGGAGGTCGTCCCAGAGTAGGAACTCCGGGTCCTGAAAGGCCAGCCTGTAGGAAGGGGACTTGCATTGCGGGGAATCGAACTCATCGTGCGGCCCTCGGGCCGCTTCATAGGCTGCAGGGTAGGGGCCGCGTCGTTTTTTAAAGTGCATGATAACTCTCCAGAGGTCAGAAGGCAGAGGTCGGACAGAGCCCTGGCCTGGTCTTTGTCCTCACACAGGACAGTGGAGTCGAAGAAAGAGTTTCAAGTTTGTTAACCGCCCGCTTCCGCTGGTCGCTCAAGTCGCGAAGGACGCCGAGGGAAGAGCCTCTCTGCGGGGTGGACCGCAGAGAGAGCGGTTTGCCTCATCCCTGACGGGATGATTGAAAACCGATTTCTTCACCCGCCGCTCAGGCGGGGCGAGAGCCTATTCCCCGGCGTCCACCCCGCCGGTGGAAATCCCTCTCTTCTTGGCGCTCTGCCTTGGCGCGCTTGGCGATCTTGGCGGTTCTCGACTCTTTTCCCACAGTGGTATATGTGTGCGAAGTTCATACCCTTGGCCGGGCTGAATATTTGGGATTGAACAGAAGAAACAGACTCTTTCTGAGCAGAGTGTATCACGCGGATACAGTCAGTTTGATCACTGAAGAAAATTTCACAGTATCACGTGCTGTACCCAGAGCCACTGCTGGGAGTTTCGAAAATGGGCTGGCTCTGGGACAGAGCCAGCCCATTTGAAAGAAATGGTGCGGCTGCAAAAACTCAAGATGCAGCCGTTGAAGTCAGAATACAGAGAATTCAGAAGCCAGAATAATCAAAGAGCTACAAATAGCCATTGACACCGGGAAACCGCTGCTTGGACTTTCTGCACTGGCGTCTTGTATCCCGAATTGGCCGCACAACAGTTTTCCCTGAGGCACCCGGCTAGGGGGCGTGGTTGCTCACGTCCTGCAGTTTCCGAGCTGGCCGGGAACTCATGCCCGTTCCACTCATAAAAGAAAACACCAATGGGGTAAAGACTTGAAAAACAGTGTGACTGCATTGACACATTTGTGCACTGCTTTGACTGTCGCAGCAGTGCTCCTCCTGGGGGTGCAGCCCGGCTGGGCCGTGCTCAACCCGGAGGAGGTCCTGGTCATTGCGAACAAGAATGCGGCCCGGAGTGTGGGCCTGGCCAGGTATTACATGCAAAAACGGGGCATCCCAAAGGAGAATCTCCTGCAGGTCTGGACCACGGACCAAGAGCGCTGTTCGCGTGAGGAGTTCGACAACGAGATCGCCGCCCCGGTTCGCCGCTTCGTGACCGACGCTCGGCCGGACCGGGCCATCCGCTGCCTCGTGCTCATGTACGGGGTCCCGTTCAAGGTTTCCAACTATGTGGATGCGTTCGAGTGGCGGCCCGGGGCTGTGGGCTATCACATCGCCAGCAGCGAGTGCGCCACGCTGAAGGGTAAAAGCCAGGTCTGGTGCAAGCGGATGCTCGAGGAAGGGGTGGCGGCCACGTTCGGTCCGGTGGGGGAGCCCTATGTCCAGGCCTTTCCCCTGCCGGAGATTTTCTTCAAGACCCTGCTGGACGGTGACTTCAGCCTGGCTGAATGCTACCTGCTCTCCATCCCCTCCTGGTCCTGGAAGATGGTCCTGATCGGGGACCAGCTGTATCGGCCTTTTAAAAATCAGCAGCCATAGCGGCTGATTTTTATCTGTATGTGGGCTTGATGTTCATGTCCTTCATCTTGTACAGCAGGGCCCGGTAGCTGATCTTGAGGATTTTGGCCGCTTTTTTCCTGTTCCAGTGGGTCTCTTCCAAAACCCGTTCGATGACCATTTTCTCCACTCTCTGCACAGCCTGGTCGCGAACCTCCTTCAGGGAGGGGAAGGAGTTGTTGTGCAGCCTGGCTGTGAGCTCATCCTCTTCAGACCGGGGTTCCTCTCTTTCTGGAGGTGACTCCTGGGGGTTGTGCGAGTCGATGCTCCTGCGCAGCTTGTCCTCCAGCTCCCGGAAGTTGCTGAGCACACTCAAGCGGTTCAGGTAGTTTTCCAGCTCCCGGACATTGCCGGGCCAGTGGTAGAGGTAGAAGAGTTCCATCAGCCTAGAGGTCATCTTGACCTTGGGCATGTCGTGCTCTTCGTGGAGCTTCTTGGTGAAGTACTCCACCAGGGGCTGGATGTCCTCCTTACGTTCCCTCAAGGGCGGGATGTGAATGGATATCGTGGTCAGCCGGTAGTAGAGGTCGTCCCTGAAGTTGCCGGAGGCGATCTCGGCATCCAGGTTCTGGTTTGTGGCAGCAATCACCCGGGCGTTAACCTGGACCTCGCCCTGGCCGCCGATGCGGTGAAATTTTCTGTCCTGGAGAACCTGCAAAAGCTTGGACTGCATGAAAAGCGGAATTTCACCGATTTCATCCAGAAAGATGGACCCCTTGCCGGCCAGCTCAAACTTGCCCATCTTGGGCCGATCCGCACCGGTGAAAGCGCCTTTCTCATAGCCAAAGAGCTCAGATTCCATGAGTTCGGAAGGCAGAGCAGCGCTGTTGACCTTGATGAATGGGGACTCTTTTTTCGGGGAGTAAAAATGCAGGGAACGGGCTACGAGCTCCTTGCCCACGCCGCTTTCACCGGTGATGAGCACATTCAGGTCAACGTTCCCGACCTTCTGGGTGATTTCGATGACTTTTTGAATAGCCCGGCTGTTGCCGATAATATCAGGCTTGGGAAACGACATATCTGTATCTCAACTCATCAAACCTGGTGCAGGAGCTTGTTCATGGCCTGGGACAGGGTTTTCAGCTCGAAGGGCTTGGACAGGATCAGGTCGACCTGCTCTTCGGCAGCGATCTTTTCCGGAGAGATACCATAGCCGGTCATGCAGATCACCGGAATGTCAGGGTTGATCTCCCGAGCGATCTTGACCAGTCCGATGCCGCTGACGTAGGGCATGCGGATGTCCAGAATGATGAGGTCGTAGCGTTCCTGCTTGATCTTGTCCATTCCTTCCAGACCGTCTGCAGCGAGTATGACCCTGTATCCAAGCTCCTGGAGGTAGTCCCGGAGCACGTCTCTGATGGTCTGATCATCATCAATGACAATGATGCGTTTCTTCTCTTCCATAGGTGATTCCACTGCCATAGTGCAAACCGTGCGGACGATTCCTGGGAACAAACTGCAGGCCCAAGCAGGAGCGGATCGCTGCTGCAACCTTGCGTCGCCATCCGAGCTGCATTCACAAGGCGCTGAAAGGCAAAAGGGAGCGTGAAACAGCTCCCTGTAAGGCCTTCGCCCAAACTTTACCCTAAAAATTTAGGCTCATTTAATCAAAACACCCTCTGGAGGTCAATCTTTTTATGAAAAAAATTGCACATTCCCGGATTCAGCGTGCACATGGTCTGCCTACGCCGGTCGGGCCGTTCGTCTCCCAAAACAGAGGACAAAGGTCAGCCCCGCCTTTGGCTATAATGAGCCGGTTTGATCAGGGCAGAAACTTTTGGGGTTGCTCCTCTTACTGCTCCCCTTTTCCAAGGGGAGCTGCCCGCAGGGCTGA
>CAYOID010000143.1:0-4748 GCA_964403955.1 uncultured Desulfohalobiaceae bacterium
TCCGCGCGAAGCCATTGGTTCTATAAGTTCACTCCAGGCTTGTCAACAAAAAAATTCTTTTTTGGAAAAAAACTCTCTCGACCCCCACCAACCGGGCTTTTGCCAGCAGAAAAATCCAGTGCTTTGGTCAGTTCATGGACTTTTGACACCTTCTCAGCTATTCATTGGCCTGAAGCAGCAGGCAGGGCGCTGCCCCACCCTTGGCACCTGTCACCGGCTGTGGATGGAGCATTTTGAGCAAAGCGAACACTGTGACCGGACCAGATCCTGACTATGCGCGACATCATGAGTGCACCTTACAGACGATTTCACTACACGCAACACACCGACTGGATGGAAATTTCCAGATGGCTCGCCCAGCGGCAGACCCCGAGCCTGGACATCGAGCAACAGGTCCTGGACGTACTTGATCAAGTCCGCAAACATGGCGACCAGGCCCTCTTGGACTTCACCAGGCGTTTTGACTGCCCGGACTTTTCCCTGGCCCAGCTCCGTATACCGGACACATCCATAGAGCTGGCCCGCAGCCAAATCCCGGCGGACGAACTGAAGCTCATTGAAGAAGCTGCCGAGAACATCACCCGTTTTCATCAAAAACAGAAGGAAACGTCCTGGATCGACCACAGCCAGGCCGGAATCATCACCGGGCAGATGGTCCATCCGGTCCAGTCTGCCGGACTCTATGTCCCAGGTGGACAGTCGGGGGAAACACCTTTGGTCTCCAGCCTGCTCATGAACGCCATCCCGGCAAAAGTTGCCGGAGTGGAGAACATTGTCGTGGTGTCCCCGCCCAGAGCTGATGGCAGCCTCAATCCCTATACCCTGGCAGCTGCAGCGATACTGGAGATCAGCAATGTTTTCGCTGTCGGCAGCGCCTGGGCCATTGCCGGGCTGGCCTTTGGGACCCAGACCCTGCCCAGGGTGGACTTGATTGCCGGACCAGGGAATATTTATGTGACCACAGCCAAGCGATTGCTGGTCGGACAGGTGGGCATCGACTTGATCGCCGGGCCGAGCGAAATCGTGATCCTGGCCGACGAGACAGCCAATCCAGCCTGGATTGCGGCAGATCTTCTCTCCCAGGCTGAGCACGACCCCTTGGCCTCGGCGATGCTCATTTCAACACGACAGGACCAGCTCCAGGCAGTCCAAGATGCCCTGGAATCACAGCTCCAAATGCTGCCAAGGCATGCATCAGCCCGGAAATCCCTGACTGACTGGGGGGCGCTGATCTCAGTGGATGACCTTGAGACAGGAATCTGGCTCATCAATCGCCTGGCCCCGGAGCACCTCGAGCTGTGCATTGAGGACCCCTGGAGCCACCTGTCCTCGATCCGCAACGCCGGAGCCATCTTCCTCGGTCACCATACCCCTGAACCGGTGGGGGACTACTTTGCCGGCCCCAACCATGTCCTGCCCACCATGGGCAGTGCCCGTTTCGCTTCAGCCCTGTCTGTTCAGGACTTCTGCACCAGGAGCAGCATCATTTCCGCCACCCCGGCCTACCTGAAGAGCCACGCCGACAAGATCGCCGGCCTGGCCCGCCTGGAAGGACTGGAGGCCCATGCCCGGAGCGTGGAAGTGCGCCTGAAGAACCATCCCCATACCACCGCCAAATAATGGAGTATCCAAGCCATGCACGTCGTCACACAGACTGAAATCAACGATTTCCCTCTGGTCTCCAGGGGAAAAGTCAGGGACATGTACGGACTTGACGACCAGACCTTGCTCATCGTGACCACTGACCGGATGTCCGCATTCGATGTCATCCTTGACGACCCCATCCCTTACAAGGGAGTGGTCCTGAATCAACTGACCTGCTACTGGATGGAAACTTTCCAGCCCCTGGTCGACAATCACCTTCTGGACACTGACGTTCGCGACTTCCCAAAGTCCCTGCAGAAGCACGCTGATGAGCTGGAAGGACGGTCAGTCATCGTTCGACGGGCCAGGCCCCTGCCCATCGAATGTATTGTCCGGGGCTACCTGAGCGGTTCTGGATGGAAGGATTACACCCGCACAGGTCAAGTCTGCGGGTATGATCTGCCTGCCGGACTCCAGGAATCCTCCCCCCTGCCCAGGCCGCTCTTCACCCCGTCCACCAAGGCCGAAGCCGGAGATCACGACGAAAACATCTCTCTGGCCCAGGCCGGGGAAAAAATGGACCCTGAGGTCCTTCAGACTGTCCAGGAGACATCCCTCAAGATTTACGAACAAGGCACAGCCATGGCAGCAGAACGGGGACTGATCATCGCCGATACCAAATTTGAGTTCGGGCTCATGGGAGATGCACTGCTCCTGATTGACGAAGTGCTCACTCCGGACTCATCGCGTTTCTGGCCAAAGTCACAGTACACTCCGGGACAGAGCCAGCCCAGCTTTGACAAGCAGTACCTGCGGGACTGGCTGAGCGACAGCTGGGATAAAAAATCCGCCCCCCCCCGTCTGCCCCAGGATGTGATCGACCAGACCCAGCGCAGGTACCTTGAAGCCTATGCCCTGTTGACTGGTAAAGAAATCAGCTTATAATCAAAACTCTCGTCAACGCAGCCTCTGGCTGCGCCGACGAGAGTTTTGAACTGGAGAAACAGAATCTGACATCGAAGAGCTTTGTGCTCACAGACATCACCACTGGGAGGTCGTTTGAACGTATGAACAATCTTGGCTTGATACTCATCTTTATTGTGGTCTGGGTGCTGATCGTCAAAGTGGTCTTTCCCAGGCTCGGGATCCAGGGCTGAGGCCCCGGCAAGCAGAGCTGCAGTTGGCAGCCCAAACCCCCTGAAAGCACCGACGATTCAGATCAGAATGCCAAGCACTAAAAATCCTGCTCTGCAAAACTTTTTTTGCAGAGCAGGATTTTTAATGGGTTGATCATTGAATCAGATTCAAGTATAGATTTTTCTTTTGAGCGGAGAGGTGTCCGAGTTGGCCGAAGGAGCACGATTGGAAATCGTGTGTACCGTTAAAGCGGTACCGAGGGTTCGAATCCCTCCCTCTCCGCCAGTCTTTTGTCCTGTCGGTAAGCAGAGCAAGGGAAGCCGGGTGGCATAGACACTGCCAACCCCGTCAGGCCCGAGAGGGAGCAGCGGTAACAGCTGTCTATGGGTGCCTGGCTTCCCTGAAAGAAGGGCGTAGCTACGAACTGCGCCCTTTTTTTGGTCCTATCAGCATTTCAATTCTTATTCGGCAGGCACAGGCAACGCTGGACCACGGCCACAGTCCCAGAGTTGACCCGGCTCGATGAGGACATTATGCTGTCTCCCTTCTCGAAACGACCGGCCCTCTGTTCTCAAGGAAAGGATACGCCATGCTCGATCTGAAATTCATTCAAAAAAATCCGGAAATCGTCCAGGAAGCCCTGAAAAAAAGGTACTCCGATCTGCGGATATCAGACTTTCTGGATCTGGATGCCAAGCGTCGCGCACTCATTCAGGAGGTCGAAGACCTCAGAAGGGAACGTAACTCGGCCTCGACTGAAGTAGCCAGACTGAAGAAGCAGGGCCAGGATGCCAGTGAGCACATCTCCAGATTGTCCACAATATCGGACCGGATCAAGGAGCTGGACGTCACCCGCAAAGACCTGGAAGAGGCAATGGACTCCTTTCGGCTGTCCATACCCAACATCCCCCATCCGGATGTGCCTCATGGCCAGACCGACGACGACAATATCCAGATCAAGCTCTGGGGGAACAAACCTGGATTTGACTTTGAACCCAAGGCCCACTGGGAGCTTGGACCTGAGCTCGGCGGTCTGGATTTTGAGCGGGGCGCCAAAATCACTGGCAGTCGCTTCACCCTCTCCTGGGGTTGGGCCGCCCAGCTCGAGAGGGCTCTGATCTCTTTCATGCTCGATATCCAGACTGTGAAAAACGGCTATATCGAGGTCTTGCCGCCTTTCATCGTTAACCAGGACAGCATGCAGGGCACAGGACAACTTCCCAAGTTCGAAGAGGACCTGTTCAAGCTTGAAGGCTGGAACTACTACCTGATTCCCACAGCCGAAGTCCCGGTGACCAATATTCACAGAGACGAAGTCATCCAGGAAAAGGACCTGCCTCTGGCCTACACAGCCTTCACCCCCTGTTTCAGATCCGAGGCCGGCTCTTACGGCAAGGACACCAAGGGCCTGATCAGGCAGCACCAGTTCAACAAGGTGGAGCTGGTCAGGTTTGCCCATCCGGAAAACTCCTATGCCGAGCTGGAACATCTGCTCCAGCACGCTGAGCTTGTCCTGCAGGAGCTGGGGCTGCACTATCAGGTGGTCACCCTGTGCTCCGGCGATCTCGGTTTCTCTGCCGCCAAGACCTACGACATCGAGGTCTGGCTGCCAGGCCAGAATGCCTATCGGGAGATCTCCTCCTGCTCCAATTTTGAAGATTTCCAAGCCAGGCGGGCTAATGTGAGATATCAGCCCGCCGGCGGGGGCAAAAAAGAGTTCCTGCACACCTTGAACGGCTCAGGGTTGGCTGTTGGCCGGACCCTGGTGGCCATTCTGGAAAATTATCAGCAGGAAAACGGCTCGGTTCTCATTCCAGGGCCTCTCCAGCCGTACATGCGCGGGATGACATCCATCACCCCCAAGGAATGAGCAGGAACCATGACCGGGCCATCCCTGGGGCATGCACTCTTACTCCCAACAGAATCTGTCATTGACAAACGCAGTTTGCTTAAGTAGTTTCTTTTTTTTTGCGCGGGTCGTTAACTCAGCTGGTAGAGTATCGGCCTTTTAAGCCGAGAGTCGCAGG
>CAYOID010000144.1:0-4676 GCA_964403955.1 uncultured Desulfohalobiaceae bacterium
TTTCTTATCCTCCCCATCCTCTTCATCAAGTGAGCGCAGCGAACGGGTGGTTCAAAACTCTTTTCCCTCTGTGTCAAGTGTGTGCTATGCTTAGGCTGGAGGCCTCCCCGGCCTCACCGCCCGTCACGCGCCAGCATGGCCGGGTTTCAGCCCCGCCTCAGCTTGCGCACGTCCCCGATGCGCATGGTCACCTTTTCCTTGTCCAGGTACTCCAGGAGCGGGATGGTGAACTTCCTGGACAGGCCGGTCAAGTCCCGGAACCCGGTGGGGCTGAGCTCGTCGTGGGACGCGAAATGGTCCAGGACCATGCTCTTGATACTGGCCAGGGCCTCGCTGCTGAAGTACAGGCTGTCGTTGACCTTGGAGAGCCTGCCTTCTTCTATGAGCAGCTTCATCACCGGCAGGGCCTCCTTTTTGCTGACCTTCAGGTCCTCCAGCACGGTGTTCAGGTTGGGGGGCTGGATGCCGGCTTCGGTGTAGGTTTTCAAGAGCCTTGACTTGAGCTCGGTCTGGTCCGTGCCCAGGGAGATGGAGTGCTCGGGCAGGCGCAAGACCTCTTTTTCGGAAACAATGTCCCCGTTTTTCAAGCAGCGCTCCAGGAGGAAGTGGACCAGCTTGGGTGGCAGGTCCCTGCCCCAGCTGGTGATGATGGCCCCTCTGGAGACCCCAAGCTGCAAGGGGTTGTCCTTGTGGTAGGTGCGCAAAAACCGGGTCAGCTTGTCCTGCAGGTCGGCGATGATGTCCATGGAGACGGTGCGCTGCTCTTCCCGGTCAAAGATGGCCAGCTTCTGCTTGCCCCCCAGGTCCTGGACGATTTTGTTCAGCTGCTTTGAGGAAATATTGACCATGATCTGCAGCTGAGCCAGGGTCAGGCCTGCAGGCCCGGCCAGCTGGAGCTGGGCCAGGATGATCGCGGCCGGGTCGTCCTGGGTGAGCTGGCCAAGCAGGTCCAGCTTGACTGCGCTGCGTCTGGACCGGCGTCCCAGGGGGTTGATGACCCGGCCCCCGCCGATGGTCCGCAGCGGGGAAAAAGAGCGGATGACGAACCTGTCCCCGTAGACCCCGACCATGGGCTGGGCGAATCTGACCTGGGCCAGGGCGGTCTGGCCCGGCTCGAGCACATCGCCCTCCAGGAGGTATATTTTGCCCAGGATCTCCCTGGTCCCATGGTGGAAATGGATCTCCTTGCGGTGCTTCAGGGGCTTGGGGGCGGTGGGCAGACAGGTCAGCTCCAGGTCCCAGAGCTGGCTGGGAAAGAGGTTGCCCGGCCTGGCCACGGTATCGCCCCGGCTCAGGTCCTCCACTTCAAGGCCTGAGAGGTTCATGGCCGTGCGCTGCCCGGCATAGGCTGTGGGCACAGCATCGCTGTGGACCTGGAGACCCCGCACCTTGCTGGTGTGCGTCCCGGGAAAGATCCGGACCGTGTCCCCCAGGCTGGCCTGGCCGGCGATCACAGTTCCGGTGATCACGGTCCCGTGCCCGCGCATGGTGAAGACCCGGTCGATGGGGAGCCTGAAGATGTCCGAGCTGTCCTTGGCCAAGACCTGGCCGGCCTTGTCCTGCAGGGCCTGAAGCAGAGGCTCCAGGCCCTGGCCGGTGTGGGATGAGACCGGAAAGACGGGGGCCTGGTCCAGAAAGGTGCCGGACAGAAAGTCCTGGACGTCCTCCTGGGCCAGCTCCAGGAGGTCGTCATCCACGGTGTCGACCTTGGTCAGGGCCACCAGGCCGTCCCGGATGCCCAGCAGGGAGCAGATCTCCATGTGTTCCCGGGTCTGGGGCATGATCCCCTCGTCTGCGGCCACGGTCAAGAGCACGAAGTCGATCCCGGCTGCGCCGGCGACCATGTTCTTGACGAACTTTTCATGGCCCGGGACATCGACGATGCCCAGCTTGGTGGAGTCAGGGAGGTCCAGGTAGGCGAATCCGAGCTCGATGGTGATTCCCCGCTTTTTCTCGTCCTTGAGGCGGTCGCAGTCGATGCCGCTCAAGGCCTTGATCAAGGTGGTTTTCCCGTGGTCGATGTGCCCGGCCGTGCCCATGATGATCGGCATAGTCTTGTCGTCCTTATCGGAATGAAAAAAGAGGTCCGAGCTTGCAGTGCATCCGGTCCGCCTGGGGCGCAAGCACGTCAAGCCGCGCTCGGCGTCAAGCAAACTGTCATTTTAACCCGGCAAGGCATGAAGTGCAATCTCCACATCATTCAGCGCTGCCTCAGGCAGCGCTGAATTGTAAGTTGCAAAAGAGGTGTTTTTGATCTAAATTATACATTTTATCTTCAATCCAGGTTGGGCAGGGCCTGAACCCAGAAGCCATACAGCAGAAACCATTCATTTTTTCAAGGGAGAGAATCAGAATGCAGGACAAACTCAAACTGCAGCGCACCTTCGCCCTGGCGGGCAGCAGCGGTACAGGCAAGACCTCGCTGGGAGAGATGCTCCTCTACAATGCCGGGGCCGTGAATCGAATGGGATCCATTGACAGCGGGAACACGACTCTGGATTACGAGCCTGAAGAAACCAAGAAGGGCGGCAGCGTCCAGCCTGCCTACGCCCTGTACGCCTGGAAGAAGAATCGCCATTTTCTGATCGACAACCCCGGGGACAGCAACTTTCTCGGGGAGTTTCCCTATCAGCTCGTGGCTGCGGATGCCGTGGTCTATGTGATCGATGCCGTGGACGGGGTCAAGCCTCAGGACAAGAAGATGTGGAAGGATGTCCAGAAGGCCGGGCTGCCTGTGATGGCCGTGATCAACAAGATGGACCGCGAACGGGCCGATTTCGACCAGGCCTTTTCCGGGATCAGCGACATCCTGGGGGGCAAGCCGGTGCTCATGTACATGCCCATCGGGGCCGAAGCCGACTTCAAGGGGCTCGTGGATGTCCTGAACAGCAAGGCCCTGTTCTTCAAGGACGAGGGACAGGTCGAGGAAGGTGAGATCCCGGCCGAAATTCAGGATCAGGTGGCTGAGCTCTTTGAAACCACGGTGGAGAACATTGCTGAGAGTGATGAAGAGCTGATGGAGAAGTATCTGGAAGAAGGGGAGCTGACACCTGAAGAGATCCAGAGCGGTTTGCGCAAAGGGGTCCTGGCCGGGGAGATCGTGCCGGTCTGCGCCTCGGCTGCAGCGGCCAACAAAGGCGGCCGGGAGGTCCTGGAGCTCATCCAGGATTATTTCCCATCCCCCCTGGACAGGAGGCCCTGGACCGGCGAGGATGGCAGCGAGCGGGAGTCGTCTCCGGATGCCCCGATGAGCTGCTTTGTTTTCAAGACGGTGACCACGCCATTCGGGGGGCAGCTGTCCATGCTTCGGGTCCTGTCCGGGACTGTGAGCTCGGACATGCCGGTCAAGAACTCCACCAAGGACCAGAAGGAAAAGCTGGGCCAGCTGCAGTGGGTCCTGGGCAAGAAGCAGGATCCCTGCAAGGAAGAGGTCGGCCCCGGGACCATCCTGGCAGTGGCCAAGCTCAAGAGCACGAGCACCGGGGATACCTTGTGCGAGGAAAAGGACTCCTTTGTCCTGGCCCGCCCCGAGCTTCCCAATCAGCTCCTGTCCTTTGCCCTGACCGGGGCGAGCAAGGATGACGAAGACAAGATGGTGGCCGCCATCAACCGGCTGCTGGAAGAGGACACCAGCCTCAAGCTGCAGCACAATGAGGAGACCAAGGACATTCTGCTCTCCGGCATGGGCCAGCTGCATATCGAGACCGCTGTGGAAAAGGTCAGGCGGCGGAACAAGGTGGAAGTCCAGCTCAAGGCCCCCAAAGTCCCGTACCGGGAGACGGTCAAAGGCACGGCAGAGGTCCAGGGCCGGTACAAGAAGCAGACCGGGGGCCGGGGCCAGTTTGGGGACTGCTGGATCAAGCTCGAACCCAATGCCAAGGGCGAAGGGTACGAGTTTGCGAACAAGATCGTGGGCGGAGTCATCCCCAAGACCTTCATTCCGGCTGTTGACCAGGGAATTCAGGAAGCGGCCCAGAAAGGGGTCCTGGCCGGATATCCAGTGGTGGATTTCAGGGTCAGCCTCTACGACGGCTCCTATCACAGCGTGGACTCTTCGGAAATGGCCTTCAAGATCGCCGGTTCCATGGCCTTCAAGAAGGCCACGGAAAAGGCGGGCATGACCCTGCTCGAACCCATCGTCAAGATGTCCATCTCCGTGCCTGACGAGTTTATGGGAGACGTCATCGGCGATCTGTCCAGCCGCAGGGGCAAGGTATTGGGTTATGAGTCCAATCAGGGCATCACTGAGATCAACGCCCATGTGCCCATGAGCGAAGTCCTCAGGTACGCGCCCGACTTGAGGGCCATGACCGGCGGCCAGGGCGTGTTCACCATGGAGTTCGACCACTATGCGGAATGCCCGCCCAATATTCAGGAAAAAGTTTTGGAAGAAAGCCGGGCCAAGGCTGAGGAATAGGTGTCAGCCCTGCCGCTGGACGAAGACGCCCAGTTTGATCAAGGAAGAAACTCTGTCACGTACTCTGAGAGATTGCTTCACTGCGTTCGCAATGACGGGCCAAGGATATTCTCCGTAGCTGAGGCCCTAGCCGTCATTGCGAGGAGTCTTCGACGAAGCAATCTCAAGAAGGTATAGGGAGTTTCATACGAGCCCTGCCGCTGGCATGAGCATGGCACACACTTGAGACAGTGGGTGAGGTTGGAAGAGAAGAAAAGAT
>CAYOID010000145.1:0-4435 GCA_964403955.1 uncultured Desulfohalobiaceae bacterium
CCAGCACTCTTTTCTTAGCCATAGCATTCCCCATTCATGGGTTTGATTCAGCAGCACTCCCTGTCCGCATCCTGAACTGCCGTCATGGCTGATGTGATACGGACAGGGCTCGTCGTTCACAATGACCCCCCAAGAGTTCGCCCCTTGGCTACACGACTTGGGGAGAAAAGTGAACCGTTATTGGGCAAAATTTTCAAACCTGTCCCGAATGGCCTGAATTACTTTATCATCCACGGGAGTTGGCTGATGCTCGGCCAGTATTCGTCTGGCTTCCTCGTGACAGCGCTGGAAGGTGTCCTTCTTGCCTTCCATCTCCCAGATCTCCCTCTGGTTGCGGTCTGCGATCCTGGGTACAAAGTGCTCATTGCGCATGTGATTCAGGGTGTGGTCGGTCAGCAGGTAGTTGCCCTCTTCCCTGATACCGGCAGTGACCTCAACGGCCAGGGTATCCTCATCCACGTTCACCCCTTTGAGAACCCGCATCACTTCGCCGATGATCTCGTTGTCCATGACATATTTTTCATAGCTGGCGGTCATGCAGAACTCCAGAAGCCCCACTGCGTCATGAATGAAGTTCGCCCCGGACATGCCCACCAGGAGGTTGGTGATCGCTCCCTCGAAACCGGCCTGGGCATCCATGATCTTGGAATCCGACTGCCCTGCCGTGCCATAGAACGGCAGCTGATAGAACTGGGCCATCTGGGCGGCGCAGGAGTTGATCAGCCCCTCTTCAACCGAACCTGAGGCATAGCTCATGTCCCGCAGGTCGGACGAAGTCGAGGTGCAGGCCATGAGCACCGGGGTCCCCCGGTTCACCAGCTGGGCCAGGCACAGTCCGGCCAGGGTCTCCACGCAGATGTTGGCCACATTCCCGGCAATAGTCACCGGACCGGTGGATCCGGTCAGGGGCTCGGAGGGCATGGACAGGGGCAGTCCAGACTCAGCGCAGGCCATGAGCAGGTCGCCATACTGCTTGTCGATCTGCAGCGGGCTGATCACGCAGGTGATGAAGGAGATGAAGGGTTCCTGCTGCAGCTTCTCTTTGCTCCCGGCGATCATGGAGCACATCTCGACCACTTCGCGCACCCCGCCTGTGGTGTAGACACCGCCCTGGACATGCTTGTTGGTGTTGTTGATGGCTGCGAAGAAGCGGTTGATGTCCACTTTTTCAGTGGGCAACTCGTTGGGGAAGACCGGGATGACCTGGAAGTGGACATTGTCCAGCCCGTCCAAAAGCTTGGACACGTTCTGCACGTCCTCCAGGGTGGACGGCCTTTTCTCCCCGCTGTCCAGATCCAGGACGTTCAGGGCTGTGCCCCCGCTGCCGAAGTGGACCCTTTTGCCCCCGACATAAATGTTGTTCTCCGGATTGCCCCGGCCATGCAGGATCAACTCTGACGGGGCCGCGTCTATGCAGTCTTCAAGAAAGCTTTCCGGAATGAAGACCAGCTGCTGCTGGTCGTCTGTGGGGATTCCTCTGTCCTTGAAGAGTTGAAAAGCCCGCTCATTGTGCACGGTCACCCCGACTTCAGACATGATCCGAACCACGGCCCGGTGCACCTTGCGGATATCTGACGCATCAAAAGGTCGATACAGACCTCCGTCCAATCCTCCCAATCGTCCTCTCTTGAACATCGCTGACTCCCTTGTGGTCTCCGGCCTGACTCGGCCGGGAGCGGTTTAGACTTCGAGTTTCTTCTCCCGGTAGGCATCCAGGTATTCCATACAATATTCATGTCGCCCGGACAGGGCTTCAGCAGTCGTGATCGTGGCCATCATCTGCTTGTCCAGGGGGTTGACAATGGCTCCATCCAACCCATAGGCCACGGCCATGGCCATGAAGGTTCGATTCAGCAGACCGCGCTTGGGCAGCCCATACGAGATGTTGGACAAGCCGCACACTGTGTGCACACCACCCAGTCTGGTCATGATCATGTGAATGGCCTTGAGAAACTCCATCCCGTATCTGTCGTCCGTGGACACCGGCTGAACCAGAGGGTCGACATAGATGTCGTCCTGCTTGACGCCGTGCTGGACAAGCTTGTTCACCAGCTCCTCGGCAATGGCGAACCTGTCATCGGCCGTTTCCGGCATGCCTGAATCGCTCATGCACAGGGCCACAACCTTGCAATCGCCCTTGGAGATGATTGGAAGCAAGGCCTCATAGCGCTCCTTTTCCAGGGAGATGGAGTTGATCATGGGCGTGCCTTTGTGCACTGCCAGAGCCTGGTCCACAACCTGCGGGTCAGGGCTGTCGATACAGCACGGTCTGTCCACAGCCTGCTGAACCGTCTGGATGAGCCAGTTCATGTAGACCGACTCCTCGCCCACAAAGATTCCGGCATTGACATCAATGAAATCGGCTCCGTTTTCATGTTGTTTCCTGGCCACATCCTGGATGGTCTCCCCATCCGAGGCCTTGATGGCTTCACCGATGGCTTTTCGACTGGCATTGATGAGTTCACCGACAACGAGCATATCTCCTCCGTTGGTTAATGTGATTCTTGGGCAAAGCGATCTCGGCCATTGTCAATGGCCTCTGGAATCAGCCCGCGCCCCGACCTGACAAGGGGGCCTCCTCTTTCCCATGAGAGAAGGCAGTGTCCGATTCAGGAAATTCCATGTTCTGGACAAACCTGTCCATGAACTCGCTCTTTTCTGCTATCGGCAGATGACGGATTTTCTGCGCCTCCTGCTCCAGAAACCGGCGCTTGGTCACGCTGACCAGGAGCTTTGCACACCCCTGCCAGCTGGTATTGCCCCCGAATGCGACCTTGTGGGCAGTGTTCGGCGGCAGCATGCCGATGGCTTCAAGGCTCGGCGGGCGCAGAAAATTGCCGAATCCTCCTCCGATGACCACGCTGTCCAGCGATTCCGGATCGAGGCCTGTTTCTTGGAGAAGGAGGTCCATGCCGGTCCTGATCGCGGACTTGGCCAGCTGAATCTGCCTGATGTCATTCTGGGTCAGGACAACATCCGGAGCGATCCGAAAAAGGGGGTGGCCGTCTTCCTCCTCCAGATGCCGGACCAGTTTGTCTGAGAGCTTTGGACACTCCTCAGCCTTGCGCAGCCTGCCTGAAGGGTCCAGAATGCCGGTCGTCAGCAGCATGGTCAGCAGATCGATCAATCCGCTGCCGCAGATGCCTCTGGGCTCAACATTGCCGATGGTGGCAAACTGGAGATCGTCCCCCCAGCGGGTCACCGCCTCGACTGCACCTCTGGCCGCACGCATCCCGCTGGACAGGCCTGCGCCCTCAAAGGCCGGACCGGCTGCTGTGGAGGTCACAAGGCGCTCTGTCCCGTTGCTGACCCCCATTTCTCCGTTCGTCCCCACGTCCAGAAAGAGCATGCACCCCTCATCTTTGAAGAAACCGTCGCTGACGAGCAGTCCGGAACTGATGTCCGAGCCGACAAAGGCATGGATCACGGGAGGGATGTAGACTTTGGCCCCTGGATTGACATCGAAGCCGAATCTGGAGGCCGGCACAGCCGTGCTGCTGGGGATATCGACCTGAAAAGGGATCCGGCCCAGTGGTTCGGGATTGATCCCGGCGCACAGCTCAAGCATGGTCGTGTTCCCCCCCACGACCACATCCAGGATCTCCAGAGGGTCTGCGGACGAGGCCTGGCAGGCTTCACGGATCAGGTCGTTCACCCCCCCGCGGACCGCGGCGGACAACTCCTGCAGCCCTTCCGGGGACGAGCCCTTTTGGACTCTGGTCAGGACATCGTGGCCAAAGCGGATCTGCGGATTGAGGCTGGAGGCGTTGGCCAGCTCCCGGCCGGTGGTCAAGGACATCAGGGAGACCACAAGGGTGGTCGTCCCGATGTCCACAGCCAGGCCTTTAGGTTCGAACTGCTCGGACCAGATGTCCACAGCCTCTGTATCGCCCTGTTCATACACTATGTGCCAGGCGCCGTTTGTCTGGACGACCTGCACAGCCGGATCAATCTCCCCGGAATGGCTAAGATCTCCAACCAGTATTGGTCCGGAGTCGTCCCCGAAATGGGCCTCAAGGCTGTAGTTGTCGCAAAGCTCGAGATCCATGTCCTGCTCAGCCTTGAGCTGACAGGACAACCGCAGGCCTTTGCCCGTTTGAGCCCTGGATATGCTCTCGTGCGGCGTTTCCGGAACAGGTCCCTGAGCAGAAGCCCAGATGGTGCATTGACCGCAGAGGCCCTGTCCGTCACAGCCCCCGTCGATATAAATTCCGCCCCGTTGCAGGGCTTCGCGCACGTTCTCTTCTTTTTCGGCTTCAACCACCTGATTCAGGGGGCTGACCCTGAGCTTGACCATGTTCTGTTCTCCAATGTCAGCTTTGCCAGAGGCAAAGCTGACATATTTGCCTCATGTCATGAATATCTCAGCGCTGCCAGAGCCATGAGCTTGGCACACACATACCACAGTGGGAAAAGAGTTTTGAACCACCCGTTC
>CAYOID010000146.1:0-4318 GCA_964403955.1 uncultured Desulfohalobiaceae bacterium
CTAGATAGATCTCATCAGCCCGGATTGGAAAAGGAGTCGCGCCGGGAATGGCCTTTTGCAGATTATCCACAAAAAGCTGCAGATGTTCCTCTGGGACGAATGCTCCAGTCCGAAGAGTGATGTGCGGGGGGTAGGCCAGGGCCTGGTCGTCTTCAGCCAGATTGCAGAGTTTCTCCCGCAGGGGCTTAATCTGGGCCCGGACGCGTTCAGGCGGGACGGTGATGATGATGACCCGGGTCGTGCTCATGTCATCGCCCCCTTGACTGCGCTGGATATTTGAATCTGAGATCGAGCAGCAGCCTCACGTTTTGTAGGATGTATGATTGTTGAGCTTCAAACGAGGCTGGCCAGGAATTGCTCTCCGGCAAAATGGACCGGCCCTGAGTTGTCGATGAGGCACACAGGGCGCGATCCTGAACAAACAACATCCTGACCGCGCAGGAGGCGCTGGTCAATACCGCGATCATCCTCCCGCCCCCTCATCTTGAGCCTGGACCGCAAGATCTGGCCACTGGCCGTGACCAGGATCGGTCGCAGGTCGGGATAGCCCTTCAGGGCCATATCCAGGGCAGATCTGGATCCGCTGACCACAACAGAAAAACCCCGACTCATCCAGACATTGATTTCTACCCCAATGCCGTACCAGGTTTCGTGAGCATGCCAGGACAGGGCAAAGAGACCAAACTGCTGACGCTCCTGAAAGTCCTCCAGGCTCAGGGGAACGTGGGCTTCGCCGCCATAGCCGGTATTTCGGGTGATGTAGCGATGGGCGAAGACCACGCCGGCTGGCCGCCGATGGCGGGCGTAGTCCAGCAGGGTGTCCTTCCCCGCTCCAGAGGGGCCCATGACATAGATCATAAAGCCCTGTCCTGAAGACGGACCGGTTTGGGCTGTCATGTCAGTTTGGCCACTGGCAAAGCTGACATGATCGGGCTGTATTTCCGAACAGAATGCTTGGGCATTCGGCTGAGTGTCCTGGAAAGGTTCTGCCGGTTTGATCTGGGAAGGTCCTTGTGCACCTGGTGCCGGTTTCAATGCGGACATGGTGACTCGACTGCAGGCATTTGGAGGGCAACGGTGTGCTCAGCAAGGCTCTTGACCAGATTCAGGTCGTGAAAGACAGCCAGGATGCCCGTCCCCAAAGACTTGGCCTCCTCAATGATCCGGGTGACCTCCACTATCGTGTTTTGATCCAGACTGGCCGTAGGTTCGTCCAGGAGGAGCAGTCGCGGTTTGGAGATGATCCCCCGGGCCAGATTGACCCGCTGACGTTCGCCACCGGAAAAGGTTGACGGAGGCAGGTTCCATAACCGCTCCGGGATACCCAGCCTCTTCAGCAGCCTGCGGGCCTCGCTGCGGCCCTGTTCCCTGGTCTGGCCCTGCTTGTACAGGGGGGTGGCCACCACATCCAGGGTCTGCTGCCGGGGGAGGAACTGAAGGAATTGGGTCACGAACCGGATTTCCCCCTTGCGAAGCTCAATGATCTGCCGTTCCTCCAGTTGGGCCAGATCGAGCACCTGGTCCTCGGCTGTGCGATACAGTACCCTGCCCTGGGAGGGGATGTAGGTCTGGTAAATGCTTTTGAGCACAGTGGATTTCCCGCACCCCGTCGGTCCGATCAAGGCAGTCAACTGGCCTGAGAAGACATGAAGATGCACATCCGCGGCCGAAGGGATGTCCTTTTTTTGTTCATGAAGGTAGAACCCCTTGCTCAGACCGATGACTTCCAGCAGAGGCTCATTGCTCATGCAAATCTCAATGCCCAATTTGAAATCCCCTGGAGCTAAAGCCGATGAACCTGGAGCGCAGAAATCGGCTCAGATTGTCGATGAGATAGACGGTGATCAAAATCATGATGATCAGAAGCGAAACCTGATCCCAGGCCATGACCCGGATTCGGTCGGCCAGAACCAGCCCCACACCTCCGGCCCCCACGATGCCCAGGATAGTGGCTGAACGGGTGTTGGACTCAAAGTAGTACAGGCAGTTGGACAGAAGAACAGGCAGGACCTGGGGCAGCATGGCAAAGACGATGGTCTGGACCATGTTGGCCCCTGCTGCCCGGACTCCCTGGATAGGTCCCTGGTCTACATTCTCAATGGCTTCGGAGAAAAGCTTGGATATCTCTCCGGTATTGGAGACCGCAATGGCCAAAATCCCGGCAAAAGGCCCCAGCCCGACCACATTGATCCAGATCAGAGCCCAAATCAGAGCATCCACGCCGCGCAGAAAGTCCATGAACCTGCGGATGCCGAAATGGAACAGGGGTTGGCTGATCACGTTTTTGGCCCCAATGAAGCCGAACACCAGGGAAAGGATAGAAGCGAGCAAGGTGCCCAAAAAGGCCATGGCCAACGTTTCCAGGACCGCCCAGATAAAGTCAGGGGTTCGGCCGTGAGCGGCCGGGGGAAGCATGAACTGCAGGGTGTCAAAGAGCTTGGTCAGCCCTCGCCAGATCATGGGGAGGTTGAAGAAATCAAGCTCGTACAGGGAGTACAGGGTCAATCCAGACAAACACATCAGAGCCAGGATTTTGATCAACAGTTGGGACCTGGAAGGGGACAATGCTTCCAGGGTCGTCAGATCGGATGAAACTGGGCTGGGTATGGTTTCTCCAGTCATACAGGGGCCTTTGGCTTAAAGAACGGCATGCCGCAACTTTTCACACCCGATATCGATGATGATCACAGTCAGAACCAGCATGAGGACAAGAGCTGAGACATCGGTGTACAGGAACTGGCGGATGGAAAACATGAGCTCCTGCCCTATCCCCCCGGCTCCGACAAACCCGACCACTGATGCGGCCCGGACATTGATTTCGAACCGGAGCAGGGAATAACTCAAATAATTGGGCAGAACCTGGGGCACGACTGCGTAGCGAATGACTTGGAACCAGTTGCCTCCGGAGGCGGTTACACCTTCGGCTGCAGTGAGCTCGGTATTCTCATTGACTTCGGAAAACAGCTTGCCCAGGGCACCAGTGGTATGCAGGGCCACAGCCAGGACTCCGGCAAAGGGGCCGATGCCGAAGGAAAAAACAAAGATCAGAGCATAGACAAGCTCAGGCACCGAGCGGGCAATTTCCAGGATGCGCCGACTCAAAAAATACAGTGCTCGATTCCGGCTCAGGTTTCTGGAGGCTGGGAAACAGAGGATGAAGGCGGCGGAAAAGCCCAAGAGCGTGGCCAGAAAACCGATGAGAACAGTATCCCACAAAGCTTTCAGCCACGTGTCCCATCCCCTGTACCACTCGGCCACATCCTGGGGAATTGTCGTCAGGCCGATCTCCGGCAATGTGTCCCGGAAGTAATTGAAAAAAGCCGGAAGGCCGTCCACAAACTCCGGGATATCCACTTCCCCCACATAGGCCGAAAGAACGCAGGCCAGAACAAAGGCCAGACCAAAGAGCCCTTGCTGGCGTCTTTTTTTGTGGTCTTGTTCAGCCTCGGCCTGCTCAAAGCGGGCAAAGGCCGGGGATTGGCCAAGAGTTTCGTGGTTTAAATGCACATCCAAGGTGATTCTCGCCATGCTGCAGGAAGATTTGACCACGGAACACACAGAATACGCCGGATAGAAATGTTCATAGAATTCTTCCTGGCTTTCTGGGTATTCCGTGGTTCAAACATACCAAGACACACGCACAACTACTGCATATTGGCCTGAACAAAGTCTATCACCGGCTGGTAATCTTCCAGGCCGACCTTTTTCAGACGCTGGGAAGCGCCCATCAGGGCCTTAAAGGCCTGGGGATCTTTGGTGTGCATGCGCAGCAGGGCCTGGGTGATGTCCTTTTTCATGTCCTCAGGCGCGGATGCATGGACTGTAAACGGGTCCGAGGGCAGGCGGGGAGATTTCCAGATAATCCGGTACTGGCCGGGCTCGATCATTCCCTTGTTCTCCATCCGGCTCATGCTGGATTTCTTCTCATTGGTCCACCAAGTGGCCACAGCGTCGAACTGACCGTCCATGAGCATCTTCACGCTGCTTTCGTGACTCCCGGAGAAGGTGGTGCTGCCAAAGTAATTGTCCACGTCAATACCTTGCTTTTCCAAGAAAAAGCGGGGTGCCTGATAGCCGGATGTGGAGTTGGGGTCGGCAAAGCCGAAGCGCACGCCTTTCAGGTCTTCCAGGTCCTTGTACGGACTGTCCTTGCGGACAATGATGACCCCGAAATAACCGAATCCACCGTCTTTATCGATTTCAGCGGCCAAGGGAACTGCCTGCTTGTCAGTCACAAGCCAGGCTCGGGCGAAGGAGGCCGGCCCGAACCAGGCCAGCTCAATCTTTTTGGCTTTCAGGGCCTGAATGACTCCGGCGT
>CAYOID010000147.1:0-4163 GCA_964403955.1 uncultured Desulfohalobiaceae bacterium
CATTGAAAGAAGGAATGATCGTATCCGCCTGCAAGGCCTGCGCTGACCAGCTTGGCTGTACTCAAGTGCTGGAAGGATTGGGTGTTGAGGTTATCTATTGGGGCGAGCCGTTAACAAAGCTGATAAAAAATGGGAACCATCTGATGTTCGTATAAAGCCCATGATGGATGACACTTTATGATAGGCTGAACCTGAACACCTGTCATGGCGAAAAGTCAACGTGCCATTCAGGTCAAGGATGCAAAACGGGGCCCTGCATGTTTCATATCCCACTTGTCACACCCGTGT
Organism: uncultured Desulfohalobiaceae bacterium; assembly: GCA_964403955.1. GTDB lineage: Bacteria > Desulfobacterota > Desulfovibrionia > Desulfovibrionales > Desulfothermaceae > CAYOID01. Next base: position 289 of record CAYOID010000147.1, read on the forward strand.
TGCTCAGGTATTGTTTGACCGGATTTCTACCATGGGGAGGGCCTATGTCGTCAGGCTGCGTGTGTGCAGACATCTGGGCTGAGGAGTTGAACCTCAGCCCGGAGTGCATCGGTCGGCTGTGGATCTTTGACCGCTTGACCAAGGACGAGCTCAGGGTGATTGGGGCCTCGGCCATGCGCAAGCTCTATCACCCCGGGGAAGCCATCTTCTATCAGGGCGACCCGGCAAAGACCATGTTCCTGATCAAAGGCGGCCGGGTCAGGCTGGACAAGTTCACGGAAGACGGCTCGGAGATCTTTTTGGACATCAGGAAGAGCGGGGACTTCATTGGGGAATACATGCTCAATGACCAGGAAAATTCCTTCCCGGTCACGGCCACCTGCATGGAGAAAACCCTGATCTGCGGCTTCACGCAGGAGATTTTCGACCGAATGGTTCGGGACTATCCGAACATCGGCCTCCAGGTCATCAAGAGGATGAGCGAGCAGGTGGCCTCCCTGACCTCCAGGATGGGGAGCATGACCATCTCGTCTCTGGAAGATCGGCTCTACAGTGTCTTGAATAATGTGGCTATGGAACACGGCCAGGTCGATGAGGACGGGTACGTGATCCAATTTCCCATGACCCACGAGGACCTGAGCTTTCTCGTCGGAGCCCACCGGGTCAGCATCACCCGGGCCATGAAGGCTCTCAAGTCTTCCGGGCGCATCATCCAGCAGGGCAAGACCATGGTCATTCCCTTTGCCTGATTCCAAAGTCTCCCCCCCGAAGGACCCCAAACCCTGCTCTTGCCCCGCTTCCCACTTGGGGCACACTTCCTGGTAGCGGCACCTCATAAAGTTTAAAAATGACATCAGGCTCGATGCATCCAATGACCTCAAGCATGAGCATGAAAGGCTTCCCGTAAGCGCTGAGGGCGTTACCGGGAGGTTGCTGGAGGAATCAGACAAAGGCTGGCGGCCAGGGGTGAATTGACTGGACCAGGAAAAAATGTAGTGTAACATATGCTACTGAACAAAAAATCAATAATGGTAACGATTATGACTATCAATCGATAATCACAGCAAAGGCCCAGCTCAAAAGCTCTTTTTCTCCATAAAGGTCATCTGATCGCATCACGCCGGATCAGGGGGTATACAGAAGAGAGGGTTCATGATGTCTTCAATCGTCATCGGCTCTGATCATGCCGGCTTTACACTCAAGAAAGAGCTTATGGAAACCCTTCGCCACTATGGGCACGAGCCGGTGGATGTGGGAACCCATGACGCCCAGCCTGTGGACTACCCGGATGTGGCCAAAGAGCTGGTGCTGGCCTTTGTCAAGGCCGAGTTCACCGGGGAGGAGCGCCATGTCCGCCGCCTGAACAAGGTTCGGGAGCTGGAAGGGTATTCCGGGGTGCCTGAAGGGGGTGCTTCGTGACCATGTCGGGCACCATCCATGTCTCCCGGACAAAGAAGGATCTCTCCAGGGCCGTGGCTTTCAGGGTCGCGGATCTGGCCGGGCAGGCTGCAAGGGAACGAGGCCGCTTCACGGTGGCCCTTTCCGGGGGCTCGCTCATGGAGATCCTGAGCCCTTTGCTGATCACGGACCCTCTGCGGTCGCGCATCGACTGGACAGCCTGGGCGGTCTTCTGGGCCGACGAGCGGTGCGTTCCCTTGGAGAGCCCCCAGAGCAACTTTGCCGCTGCCAAGAGGCTCCTCTTGGACCATGTGCCCATCCCCAGGGAGCAGATCCATGCCCTTGAGGACAGCCATGCACCGGCTGCAGCGGCCTCAAACTACCAGGCCAGGCTCAAAGAGGTTTTCCAGCCCGCCCCAGGACAGCTGCCCAGGTTCGACCTCATCCTGCTGGGCATGGGCGGGGACGGCCACACCGCATCCCTCTTCCCCGGTCATGAGCTCCTGCACGAGGAGCTGAGATGGGTGGCCCCGGTCTTTGACGCGCCCAAGCCCCCTGCAAAGAGGATCACCCTGACCCTGCCGGTGATCAACCATGCCCGGGAGGTGATCTTCGTGGCTGTCGGCGAAGGAAAGGCTCAACCCCTCCAGGCTGTTTTCGATGTCCAAAGCCCTGAACAGCGACTGCCTGCAGCCCTGGTCAACCCTGAAAACGGACGTCTGGAGTGGTTCGTGGACTCGGCTGCTGCTCAAAATGTGACAAGGCTGCCGGATCAATCATGAACACGGAGGCGAACATGAAGGACACCTATGTCCTGGCCGGGGACATCGGGGGCACCAAGACCAACCTTGCCGTCTTCAACATGCACCAGGGCCTCGAGGCCCCGCTGGCCGAGGCCACCTAAGGATCCCAACTCTTTACGCCATCATGGAGGCTATGAGGAACAGCGCAAAGAACCCAGTGAGGGGAGCAGGTCCCAAAGTGACCCGCAATGGTCAAATTGGCAAACTTCATCCAGGCTTGTCTTTTGAATTGTATGCTTTTTTGTTAAACCACGACAATAGAACACAGCTTTGCCAGAGGCAAACCTGAAATGAGAGGAACACCCATGCACAGTCTCCCAGTCAAAAAAATCGCCCTGGTTCTCGGCGTGGCGGTCGTTGTGGCCCTCTTCTTCGCCCTGGACCTGAACCAGTACATGACCCTGTCCTACCTCAAGGAGTCCAGGGCCAGCTTTCAGGACCTGTTCCAGGCCCACCCGGTGATGGTCCTGGGGACCTACTTCCTGATCTACGTCCTGGTGGTGGCCCTGAACCTGCCCGGGGCAGCGGTCATGACCCTGGCCGGCGGGGCCCTGTTCGGGTTCCTGTCCGGGCTGATCGTGGTCTCCTTTGCCAGCTCCATCGGGGCCACCCTGGCCTGCTTCGTGGCCCGGTACCTCTTCCAGGACTGGGTCCAGGCCAGGTTCAAGGACCGGCTGGCCAAGGTCAACCAGGGCATCGAGCAGGAGGGGAGCTTCTACCTCTTCACCCTGCGCCTGATCCCCATCATCCCCTTCTTTGCCATCAATCTGGTCATGGGACTGACCAGGATGCCTTTGCGGCGGTTCTACTGGGTCTCCCAGCTGGGCATGCTCCCCGGGACCGCGGTCTACGTCAACGCCGGCAAGGAGCTGGGCCAGATCACCGCCCTGGGGGACATCCTCTCCCCGAGCCTGATCATCTCCTTTGTCATCCTGGGGGTCTTCCCTCTGGCGGCCAAGAAGGCGGTCAACCTCTACCGGCGCAAGACCGGGATGGGGGCGGTGGACCCGAACAGCTGATCAGGACGTTGTTTCCAGAATTAAGACCACATCGTCAGGGCAGCCAGCGGCTACGCTGAAGAGGAGCGCACAGCATGACAGCATACGACTTTGACATCGGGATTATCGGCGGAGGAGCTGCCGGATTGACAGTCACGGCCGGCAGCGCCCAGCTCGGGGCCAAAACCATCCTCATCGAGAAGGAGCCCGTCCTGGGGGGCGACTGCCTGCACTACGGGTGCGTGCCCAGCAAGACCCTGATCAGGACCGCCCAAGTCTACCAGCAGCTCAAGGATCTTCCAAAGTACGGCCTGCCGGCCGTGGACGTCCCCAGGGTGGACTTCAGGCCCATCGCCCAGCGGATCCAGGAGGTCATCCAGAGAATTCAGGCCCACGACTCTGTGGAGCGGTTCTGCAAGCTGGGGGCCAGGGTGGAGTTCGGCCAGCCCGAGTTCATCGACGAACACGCCATCAGACTGGACGGGCAGACCCTCTCGGCCAAGACCTGGGTCCTGTCCATGGGCTCTTCGCCCTCGGCCCCGAAAACCCCGGGCCTGCAGTCCACTCCGTACCTGACCAACAAGGACATCTTCTCCCTGGACGAGCTGCCCGGGTCGATGGTCGTGCTCGGGGCCGGGCCCATCGCCTGCGAGATGGCCCAGGCCTTTGCCCGGCT
>CAYOID010000148.1:0-4097 GCA_964403955.1 uncultured Desulfohalobiaceae bacterium
GAGAGGGAATTGCCCTGGCCGCCGAGCCGGCGTCCAGGGCAAGCTGCTCCGCCCTGCGGGCAAGGGATTGACCTCACGAGCGGGAGCGAGTGGAGCTGGGCGGGCAAAACCCCGGCTCGGGGGTTTGCCCGCAGAAAACTCTTCCTCCTCCCTCTGAACTCTGCGCGCTCTGCGCCTCGAGCGAGTCCGCGAGCGGGCGTGAGAAATCTCTTTTCTTTATACCCCTGCTTCTGGCCGGTTCCCCCTGTGCCCTGTGTGGGTAAAGGCCCTGCCAGAGGCAGGGTTCGCTGATATTTTCTTGATGTTGTCTGCCTGAAATCACTGCCTGGCCTGGTGAACCCTTTGGCCGTGATGGGTGGTCACTGTATACTCAAAGGCCGACTCCTGTCCCGGCTCAAGGTCCAGATAGAACCTGACCGTGTCCATATCGATCTTTTCATGGGTGATATGGTCCGGTATGCCCTGGATCTCCCAACTTTGACTTGAAACGTGCCGGGTGATCTCAATCTTCACCGGCACAGCCCGGGCATTGACAGCCTTGATCCTGAAGGTTCTGGACTCGTCCCAGCCACTGATGTTTCCTTTGTTGTCAAAGAGGTAAGCATCAGTCGAAAAGTCCATCAGGGATGGCTCGATCATGACATTGGACACAGACCCGAGATTGAGCTCTGCCTCTTCACCGACAGGGATGTACTTGAATGTGGTCTGACCCTCGAAGCTGAGCTCTGCCGCATCTCCCAGGGCGCGAAACAGGGTGATCTCGCCCCCGGGAATCGGAGTCTGACCCAGATGGTGCTCCTCATCGTTGGCCAGACTCAGGAAACGGATCGCTTCTGTACCGAAACGTTGCTCATCGTATTTGTACATGTTCACCACCGGAATGCTCTGTGTCTCAAAGCTGGGCAGCCTCTTGGACCAGCCGTTCCGAACTGTTTCCGTGCCTTCAATGGTGTACAGAAAGTACTCGCTGATTCCTTCTTTCACGATCTCCTTTGGTCTGGCCATGGTCAGGGACTCCGCCTGCATGAATGCGGCCTTGGCCTGTGGAGCCCTCCGACCGGCCTGATCAGCCTCCCTTCTGAGTTCCGGTTCTTCTGCAGGACGGCCATACGGGTCTTGCCGCTGAGCCAGGCTGGCGATCTGATCCAGAAGATTCACTTTGCCCACAACAACCCGAAATTGTGCCTGATCGTAATCGTCCCCGCTTTGATTCGAAACCCGGACAAACCCCTTGAGGTTCATCTCTGTTTCATCCCTGCTCAAGGTCCCCATATAAAACGCCCGCCAGGTCAGCCCACTGGCCAGATACGAGATCTCCACCGGGACGTCCCCGCCGTTTTCGCTGCGGACCTTCCACACTCCCACATTCCTGGCCCTGGGAGGATAGGTCAACTCCTGGACAGTGACCCGGCTCTCCTGTGACACAGGGGACATATCCAGGCTCGTGGGGTCAATCAAGGTTCCAGCCCAGGAGAACTGCAAGGTGTTCATGCCCTGGTTCAGGGTCAACTGTCGATTTTCCCTGACCAGGGTCAGGTCAGCAGCATTGTAGATCGTCACCTGCACTGCGTCTCGTTGCGGCAGGGCCACAAGATCCACTTTGGCCATTGCTGGAGATAAGCACAAAAAACAAAGCCCAAGGACAACCATCGCGCATCTTTTCATCTCCGTTTCTCCCTATCTGCGAATATTCCGGCGTCTGTAGTGCATGACCAGTTCCTTGCCGCCGCGGCCCGGGATCTCCACTTCATAGACGAGTGTATTGGCATCTTTCTTGGAATAGTCCATGTTTGTCGAGACCATCTCCCACTCCCCTGGAATGTGTTCAATAAGCTCAAGGAGCAAAGGTGTGTCCTTGAAATTCTCGAGCTCGGCCTTGACCCTTTCTTCCTGGTCGAAGAGGACCACATGATTGTCGGTGTTGCGCCGGACATTGACCTTTTTCCTGGACATTGTGCGCTGAGTGACCTTGACGTCCCGGCTCTGTCCTACAGTGACCTCCATGTCCTGGCCTGCCGGAACCGGACCGACACGATCCTCGCCCAAAAAGACCCGTCCTCCACGGCCATCTTCAATGAACAAGCGCATCTTGCCCATGGGCAGAAGGTTCTGGCCCAAGCCGCTCTGTTGGACGTTCCTGATGCGGTAGCTGACCGGCAGGCCCACTGTGTTTTGCTCAGTTTCAGGATCCCAGGGGTGTTGCCGTGAATCAAAGGTGATCCTTTTTTTCAGTGGCGTAGCCTGAGAGCTCAGGTCAAGGAGCTGTTTGGTCTCTTCATGCCGGAGCTCAGCGATGTCCCTGTTGCCGTTGCCAAAAAAGGCAGCCGTCGGACCAAAGTCCTCGCCGGAAAAATTGCGCACAATCTGAAAGCCGATCAGGTCCAGCTCTGTCTCCTCATGGCTGACCACTCCTTTGTACGTCGCCAGGCTATCGATCCTGGACAGGAGATAACTGATTCGAACCTCGACCTGGGCCGGCATTTTCGAATGAATGGACCAGACCAGGGAGGGTTCCTGAGGGGGGTAGCTCACACTGAGCAAAGTCACCGAGTCTTTGTGGGACAGGATATCCAGCCTGATTGAGTCCTGATCGATCCGGACCCCTTTCCAGGAAAAATCAACCTGATTCTTCCCCTGCTGCAGGGTCAAGGTCCGATTTTCCTGAATCAAGGTGGCTCCCTGATTGTCAAGCCGGATCACCGCGGCTTCCCTCTCAGGTACGGCGGCCAATTTGGTCCTGGCCTCAGAGGGCACTGGACAGAGAGCCAGGAGGGTCGTCAGCACAGCGAACACACTCAGCATGCTTCGAATTGTCATGACCGGCACCTCACTTTGGTTGCCAAGGGTTCAAAGTTCAGCTTTGCCCCTGGCAAAGCTCAATTATTGATGATTGAAAGTTGGCCTCAAGCAATGAGCGCTTGACTTCGAGTTCTTTTTACACGGAAAATGATCGCCAAGACTCAGGTTATATTCTTTTTCTGGAAAGGACTCAAAGGCATGATGGGGTCCAGACATCTCAAATGGAATCGCTGGACATTGACGTGCTGGCTTAAGCGCTCATCATTCCTGGGCCTTTTGATCCTTGGCTCTCTGACAGCTCCACTCTGGGCTGCAGGCTCGAGCACGCTCTCCCTGAACCAGCTCAACCTCACCGGCCGCCTGAATGATTTCCCACTCAAAGGCATTCTCCTGGAACTGTCCTCCAAGGCTGGCTTTGAGCTAGAAATTTTTGGCACACTGGATCAGAGCGTCACCATCAGCTTCAGGGATCAGCCTCTGATTGAAGGCATCAAAGACATGATGCGCCTGACTGGTGTGAGCTTCGTCATCATTCAATCTTCATCAGAAGCATTGCCGCAGCCCGAAACTCAGCATGGAATTCAGGCCTTGCTGGTCTTTGATACCGGTCGATCCTCTTCTTTGCCTGAAAGAGGCAGTCAAGGCATGCAACATGACCAGCAGGAGGATGACTTCTCGTATGAGCTGGAGCTTGGGCAGGAAGAGCCTATTGAGAGCCTTGAGAACACCCTTGGGACCAATGGCCAAAACGAGGTTGAATTCGAGGGTACCCAAGAGGATCTGAAAGATTTTGTGGATTCGCTCTCTGAGAACAAGACCATCACCAAGGACGAGTACGAAATGATCATGGAAAAAATCAAGTAGAGCTCGCCCATGCCCCCAGTCTGGCCTTTACCCACACAGAGCACAGGGAGTACCGGCCAGAAGGATGCGGCTGCAAAAACTCAAGATGCAGCCGCAGAAGTCAGAATACAGAATTCAGAAGCCAGAATAATCAAGGAGTTGCATACAGCAATTGACGTCGGGAAAGCGCTGCATGGACTTTTTGCACTGGCGGCTAGAAGCAGGAGCACAAAGAAAAGTGATTCCTCACGCCCGCTCCCATGCACCTCTTTGACTTTCGAATATTCTTGAATGCTTTTAAATTCATACATTCTAAATACATGCATCTTGCGTCATAAGCCTGCAGTCAAATCAGTTTCTTTCTTGATCAAACTGGATGCATCAAGGTGTCAGCCCGGCTTCTGGCATGAGCTTCGTACACACTTGACACAGAGGGAAAAGAGTCTTGAACCTCC
>CAYOID010000149.1:0-4087 GCA_964403955.1 uncultured Desulfohalobiaceae bacterium
GTCATTCGGCGGTTTCCCGCGGTATTGCCGCGGTCAAACCAGTCCAGCCGCGGGTCATCTTCTGGATGATGCATGGCCAGCACCAGAAGAGAGAGGGCGTCTGGCAGCCACGGAGTCGGATTTTCCGAATGGTTGGTCTCCCAAGTTCCCACAGCTTCAGCCTTGTAGGAAGGGCCGTCCAACACGTCATCGACAGCGGCAATCCCCGCTCGAAAACCATCCCTTTTTTCTGCCTCGGCAATCAGTTCTTCGGCCAGTTGGCGATGTTCGGCCATATTCACTCCTGTGTTTTTGGGTCCGCCCAATTGAGACCGTTCGAGATACATATTGCACGACAACAGTGGAAAGGCAAGTTTTGTCCATGTGCTTGGCCTTCGGCCGGGTTTGTACATGTCGGTCGATGTTCCCGGTCCTCCTGATGGCCTCAGCCTTGCTGATTTTGCCCAGATAACGCTGGGTTGTGGACAGGTTGGCGTGACGCATGATGATTGTGCTGACCTCTTTCCCAGTTCAAAGCCCTCATCAGTAGTCAAATCAAATTTGAATGCATTCAAATTTGATTTGAAAATCCCAGGCGTATTTGCCTTCAGAAGTTTTCTTGTCTTTTGCAATAACCTAAAAATATTCATTTTTTAAAAATCAAAAGATGGCATGTCCCTTGCTATGTGGCGGAGCTTGTGAGGGAGTTGTTTCTCATCATGTTCGATTTCAGAAAAAGGAGATGACAGCGGATGTTCAAAAACATGAAACTCAGAAACAAGATCATGCTTCCGGTCTGCCTGCTGGTGCTGGTTATCTTTGCCGGGACCCTTGGGATTATTGTCACCCGGATGGGCGGCGAGATTCAAAAGGAGGCCAAGGACAAGGCCGGCCGTATGTCCAGGGAGTTCGCCAATCAATTCAAGGCCAAGCTAGAACGGGGCTTGAACGAGGCCCGGACCCTGGCCAATTCCTTTGAAGGCATCCGATCCGGGACCGACAATGCAGGTCGTGTCATGATGGATTCCATGCTTCGCAATGTTCTGGAGGACAACAAGGAATTGATCGGGGTTTGGACATGCTGGGAGCCGAATGCCCTGGACAGCAAGGACATGCTCTTTGAAAACTCCAAGGGCCATGATGAAACCGGCAGATATGTCCCATACTGGCACAGGTCGGGAGACAGCATCAGCGTGGAGCCTTTGCAGGGTTACACCCAGGAGGGGGTGGGGGATTATTATCAGGTTCCCAAGCAAACCGGGGAACCCAAGGTCTTTGATCCGTTCTTCTATGAGGTGGAGGGCAAAAAGATCCTGATGACCACCTTGGCCATGCCGGTTCGCTATAATAATAAGGTGGTCGCCGTTGTTGGCGTGGATATCGCCCTGGATGAATTTCAGAACGAGATTGAAAAGGTCAAGCCGTATGGGACCGGTTACGGGTTCATGATCTCCCAAAGCGGTCAGCTTGTGGGCCATCCCGAGAAGAGTGTTCTCGGAGACTCTATTGCCAAGTACGTCAAAAATGGTGATGAGTTGATCAAAAGCGTCACCTCCGGCAAGCAGCACACTTTCATGAAGCAGGCTACGGGCGGGGAAAAGACGGATTCGTATTTCGTTGTCTCCCCTTTCAGCTTCTCCGGCGTTGATGCCACCTGGGGTTTCGGCATTTCCATCCCGATGGCTAAGGTCATGGAAGCCTCCAATAACATGACTTACCTCTCAGCTGTTATTGGTATCGTTGCTGTCCTGCTTCTGGTGGTCGTTATCTTCTTTATCGCCAGGAGCATTGTCAGGCCTATCGAAAGAGGCGTTGCCTTTGCCAAGTCCATGTCCGAGGGCGATTTTACCCAACGACTGGACATCAAGCAAAAAGACGAAGTGGGCGTTCTGGCAGGAGCCCTGAACACCATGGCCGATAAGCTCGAAGAGGTTGTGGGTCAGGTCCGGGCGGCCACCGACAACGTGGCTTCCGGATCAGAAGAGATGAGTTCCTCTTCAGAAGAGCTGTCCCAGGGGGCCACGGAGCAGGCCTCGAACATCGAGGAAGTCTCAAGCTCCATGGAGCAGATGGCGGCCAATATTCAGCAGAACACCGACAACGCCCAGGAAACAGAGAAGATGGCCCTGAAGGCCTCCAAAGACGCTGAGCAAGGCGGAAAGGCGGTGAACGACACGGTGAAGGCCATGCGGGATATTGCCGACAGGATCACGATTATCGAAGAAATCGCCAGGCAGACGAACCTCCTGGCCTTAAACGCCGCTATTGAAGCTGCCCGGGCAGGAGATGCCGGGAGAGGGTTCGCAGTGGTTGCAGCCGAAGTCCGCAAGCTGGCTGAGCGAAGCGGCAAGGCAGCCAATGAGATCAGCGAGCTTTCGTCTTCCAGCGTTGAAGTGGCCGAGCAGGCCGGGGACATGCTGACCAAGATGGTCCCGGACATCCAAAAGACCGCTGAACTTGTCCAGGAGATCACCGCCGCCAGCCGGGAACAGAACTCCGGAGCCGAGCAGGTCAACAAGGCCGTGCAGCAGCTGGATCATGTCATTCAGCAAAACGCTTCAGCTTCCGAGGAAATGGCTTCCACTGCCGAAGAGCTCTCCAGCCAGGCCGAGCAGCTGCAGGAGGCCATGGAGTTCTTCAAGGTGAACGGCAATGGCGGTTTTTCCCCAGTCAAGCAATCCAGGATTCAGAAGGTTGAAAAGGTCAGCCAAAAGCAGCTGGCAGGCAAACCCCAGGCAGGCATCGAATCCGGACAGGCCGCCAAAGGGATGAAGCTGAACATGAGCATGGATACAGAAGACGAGGAGTTTGAACGCTACTAGTTAACCGGTTTCGAATGGGCTAGCTCCCGTAACAAGCAGCATTCCAATGCCTTGAAAGTCCCGTCAATTCTGGCACGTAGGCTGACCGCATAAACAGCTGATCAGAGATCTGTAGCAATCACTACAGACATTTTCCTCTGAACCTGCTAGGGTTATGACCATGTTGAAGCCCAAACAGAGAAGGTGGAGTATGCCACCAGCTTGTCGAATCTGTGGCGGTGATGCCCCACGCCTGCCCGTCATCACCGACGAAGGGACCTGCGATATGTGCGGCAAAAAGGTCGTGCTCAAGGAGTAAACTTTGTCCCCCGTGCTTGCGATGGCAGGCACGGGGGCACCATGAGCGAGAGGATCAGGGAGCAGACGGCTATGTGAAGTGTCTGAAATGTGGTCAAAAAAGGCAATGGTCTTCTTGGATTTTAACAAATGAAAACAACACAATACTTTGATTATACGAGAAAACGCCCTGATCGCGCTCAGATTAAGGAGGATTGGATCAAGGGAGTTATAGAGGAACCCGAAAAAATAGAAGTACAATCCGATGGAAGAATCAGAAAGTGGGCTTGGATACCAGAAGTCAGAAAATTTTTGCGGGTTGTATTGCTTGATGATGGCGAAGTGGTGCATAACGCATTTTTTGATAGATCCTTTAAGGAGAAGTAAGCTATGAGGGTTAAATATTTTTCAGATACGGACACAGCTTATATAGAATTTACAGACAAAGCTGTCCAAGAGACAAAAGAAATAAGCGAAGATATTTATGTAGATATTGATGGACAAGGGAATATAGTCAGCATGACTATCGAGCATGCAAAAGATAATGCCGGCCTTTGGGAATTTTCATACCAAGAAATGTCTCGTCAAACAGCATAGAGATGCTGAACTGTTTTTTGAGCCAGATCTGTGTTTCCCCCTCCGCTTCACGCTGGCGGGTGAGAAATATGTTCGCCACAGCTCTGTGATTGACCATGACCAGCTGAACGTGCTCCCTGGAAATGCCCAACTTTTTTATAAGTTCGAACACGGGAAGTTCGGTGTCCAGCTTCTGTCCTTGCAGTGAACTCTTTCCATTCATGAGCGCCTGCTGCAATGAGCCAAAGGCGCGCACATCAATCTCCGGCATGAAAGCAACCTCTTCATCTTTGTTTGTTCATCGGGTCCCCTGGCCCCTCCCGCCTGAAGACAGGCGGCAAGGAGGGGAGTCAGGGGGCGGGCTGCGACCAGGCAAGCCCTGACGCCAGTGCAAAAAGTCCATACAGCGGTTTCCCGGCGTCAATTGCTGTATG
>CAYOID010000150.1:0-3820 GCA_964403955.1 uncultured Desulfohalobiaceae bacterium
GAGCCGATGACCCCGGCCACGTTGGGTCCCATGGCATGCATGAGCAGAAAGTTGTCTGACCGTTCCTGCTGACCCACCACCTGGGAGACCCGGGCGGCCATGGGAACCGCCGAAACCCCGGCCGAACCGATCAGGGGATTGATCTCCCCCTTGGAGAGCTTGTTCATCAGTTTGGCCAGGAGAACTCCTGTGGCCGTCCCCACGGCAAAGGCGGCGATGCCCAGGGTCAGAATCCCCAGGGTCTTCAGGTTCAGGAACGAGTCGGCACTGGCCGTGGCCCCCACAGTGATGCCCAGAAAAATGGTCACGATGTTGATCAGGGCATTCTGGGCCGTCTCGCTCAGGCGGGCGGTCACACCGCATTCCCGGAACAGGTTCCCAAGCATGAGCATCCCGATCAGAGGAGCGGCGGCCGGCAGAATGAGGATGACCAGAATAGTGACCACGACTGGAAAGACGATCTTTTCCCTTTTTGAGACCGGCCGAAGCTGCTTCATCACGATCTGACGCTCTTTCTTGGTGGTCAGGAGCTTCATGATCGGGGGCTGAATGATCGGGACCAGGGCCATGTAGGAATAAGCGGCCACAGCTGTGGCCGCCATCATGTGCGGGGCCAGCATGGAGGAAAGATAGATCGTGGTCGGTCCGTCCGCTCCTCCGATGATGCCGATGCTGGCCGCCTCAGGATAGGTGTAGCCGAGAAAGATGGCCCCCAGAAAGGTGGTGAAGATCCCGAACTGGGCCGCGGCCCCGAGAAGGATGGATCGCGGGTTGGCGATCAGCGGCCCGAAGTCGGTCAACGCCCCCACTCCCATGAAGATCAGCGGCGGGAAAATCCCCAGCTCGTCCCCCTGAAACAGATAGTACAAGAGCCCCCCGATCTGCTTGGTGTGCAGGCCGTGTTCTCCGACCTCCATCACCGGCTCGGCCATCAGGCCGGTCATCGGAAGGTTGATGAGCAGCATCCCGAATCCTATGGGGACCAGGAGCAGGGGTTCGTACTTCTTGGCAATTCCCAGATAGAGAAGGGCCAGGGCGATCAGGATCATGACCATATGCCCGAAGGTCAGATGAATGATCCCGGTGGACCCTATGAACAGCATTATTTTTTCAAGCATCCCAACCTCATATCAGCTTTGCCCTGAGCAACGCTGATACAGTGCATTCTGATTGAAGAGAGCGAATATGCCAAAAACCAGCCAGCTGCGGATCACATCAGACCCTGGAAGTTCTCATTGCAGGTCTGTGGCCTGCATGAGTTCCTGAACAGCAGACTGCGGTCCTGAAACAAACTACTCAATGCGCATGAGCTGATCCGCACTGTTCACCGAACCCCCCTCCTGGACAAAGATCTCGGAGACCGACCCGGCTTTCGGGGATCGGATCTCGTTTTCCATCTTCATAGCCTCCAGGATGAGCAGCAGATCCCCCTGCTGGACGCTGTCCCCCTGCTCGACCTTGAGGGAGATGACCTTGCCGGACATGGGGGCCGCGACCTGGCCGGAGCCCTGGGCAGGACCCGAATCCTGGGAGGGAGGGGCAGCCGGTTTGGCTTTGCTCTGCACCGGTTCGGAAGGTTTGGGGGCTGTCGGGCGAGAAGCGGGCTTGAGGGTCTCAGGGCTGTCCAGCTCTTCGACCTCGACCTCGTATGTCTTGCCTTCAACTGTGATGCGATACCGTTTCATGAGCTCTCGTACTCCTTGATGTGTACCAATGCCGGACCTTTAACCGCTCTGGCGCACGTTGTCCCCAATACCGGCCCTGCGCCACTGGGGGGAATGCGCTCCAGTGAACCTGATCGAGGTGATCCGAAACGGCCTGTCCAGGCCCTGCGCGGCTGCAATGGCCGCTGTGATGACCGCAATCGGCGGCTCAGGCTCTTTCGCACTGGGCGCCTGGGTCCTTTCAGGGGGCCATGAATGGGGCTGGGCAGGGCGCGGCTTTTGAGCCCCGCTTCCCCGGTGAAAATATCTCTCCATCAGGACCATGGCCCCATAGAGGACCAAAAGGATGATGAACACCACCCCCATCCCGATGAGCGTGATTTGAAGTCCGGTGACCAGCTTGTCCATGCCTTGCCTCCATCACGGCTTTGCCAAAAGCAAAGCCGTGATCCTGGGTTTTATGTGCCAAAATGCAACCCCGATGGCGATTCGCAAGATTCGAACATTGAGGACATCGGAGGTCTTCTCTTCCCTCAACCATCCACCCTCAACCCTCGACCTCCAACCAGGCCAGAGGCCGGGCTGATTACAGCGGCATGTTGCCGTGTTTCTTGAACGGCCGCTGCTCCCGCTTCGGGGCCAGCATCTCCATGGCTGAGACGATCATCGGCCGGGAGGTGCTCGGCTGGATCACGTCTTCCACGTACCCGAACGACCCGGCCCTGTAGGGATTGGCAAACTCTTCCCGGTACTCTGTGATCTTCTCCTCCCGCTTGCCCTCTTTATCTTCAGCTGCCTCAATCTCTTTCCTGGAGATGATGTTGGCCGCCCCTTCCGGCCCCATGACCGCTATCTCAGCCGAAGGCCAGGCAAAGACCATATCTGCGCCGAGTTCTTTGCTGCACATGGCGATGTACCCCCCGCCATAGCCCTTGCGCACCACCAAGGTCACCTTGGGCACAGTCGCTTCGGAGTAGGCATAGAGCATCTTGGCCCCGTGCCTGATGATCCCCCCGAACTCCTGGTTGGTCCCGGGCAGGAACCCCGGAATGTCCATGACGGTCAGAATGGGGATGTTGAAGGCGTCACAGAAGCGTATGAACCTGGCCCCCTTGTCCGAGGCATTGATGTCCAGGCACCCGGCCAGGTAGTTGGGCTGATTGGCGATCACCCCGACCGTCTTCCCGTTCAAGCGGCCGAACAGGGTCAGGATGTTGGCGGCATACCCCGGTTGGACTTCAAGAAACTGGCCATGATCCAGAATCTCGGCCAGGACATCCTTCATGTCGTAGGCCTTGTTCGGATGCTCGGGCATGATGGCGTCCAGGGTCGGGCTGATCCTTTCCGGGTCGTCAGTGCACTCCACCTCCGGCAGGTCTTCCAGGTTGTTGGCCGGCAGGTACGACAACAGGGCCTTGATCATCTCAAAGCATTCGTCCTCGTCCCCGGCCTTGAAATGAGCCACCCCGCTGACCTGGGTGTGGGTCACGGCCCCGCCGAGGTCGTCAGCGCTGACCACTTCCCCGGTCACCGACTTGATGACCTGAGGCCCGGTGATGAACATCTTGCTCGTGCCGTCCACCATGAACACGAAATCGGTCAGGGCCGGGGAGTAGACTGCCCCGCCTGCGCAGGGTCCCATGATGACCGAAATCTGCGGGATCACACCGGAAGAGATGGTGTTCCGGAAAAAAATATGCCCGTAGCCGCTCAAAGAGGAGACCCCTTCCTGGATCCTGGCCCCGCCCGAGTCGTTGATCCCGACAATGGGCGCGCCCATTTTCAGGGCCATGTCCTGAACCTTGGTGATCTTGGCGGCATGCATCTCCCCCAGGGAGCCGCCCATGACCGTGAAGTCCTGAGCAAAGGCATAGACCAGGCGGCCGCTGACAGTCCCGTACCCGGTGACCACCCCGTCTCCAGGAATCTCGGCAGTGGCCATGCCCTTCTCCCTGCTCCGGTGGCTGACAAAGGCATCGATCTCTTTGAAGCTGCCCTGGTCAAAAAAAATGTCCAGGCGCTCCCTGGCAGTGTACTTGCCTCTCTGGTGCTGCTTTTCGATCTGCCCGGCTCCACCGCCGGCCTCAATGGTCTTGCGCCGGGCCTGCAGATCTTGCATTTTCTTCTCTTGATGACTCATCCAAGCTCCTGGACCA
>CAYOID010000151.1:0-3684 GCA_964403955.1 uncultured Desulfohalobiaceae bacterium
ATTGTTTGTTTTGCAGTCAGCCCGGGGGACCATCCTGAAGATGGGGCCTGGGACCAGTTGCTCCTCATCAGACTTGTCAGACACGGAGGATAGTATGAAAAAGGATATTCACCCCAATTTGAAAAAGGCCACCATTCGCTGCTCCTGTGGTTATGAGGTGGAAACCACAACCACGCGGGGTGGCAACATCGAGGTGGAAATCTGCTCGAATTGCCATCCTTTCTACACTGGAAAGCAGCGATTTGTTGACACTGCCGGGCGGATCGACAGATTCCGCAAGAAATATTCTCAATTTCAGAAGCCGTCTGAATAAGAGAACATGGCTTTTTTTCACAAGCTCGAAGAGATCGAGCAGCGGTACGATGAGGTTGAAGCCCAGCTGGGTGAGCCCGAAATCTATCAGAATCAGCAACAGTACAGCGAGCTGGCCAAGCTCCATTCAGATCTTGCGGAATTGGTTCAGCTTTTCCGGGAGTACAAGGCTGCACTGCAGGAACTCCGGGAACACCAGGAATTAAGCCGGGACTCTGACCGGGACATCAGAGAGCTTGCCCAGGCAGAGATGGAGACGGTCCAGGCCAGGATCGAGGAGCTTGAAGAAAGACTCCGCTCCTTGCTTGTGCCCAAGGATCCTCTGGATGACAAGGCGGTGATCATCGAAATTCGGGCCGGGACCGGGGGCGAGGAGGCTGCCCTGTTTGCCGGTGACCTGTTGCGGATGTACACCAGGTATGCAGAAAAGAACAGGTGGAAGGTCGAGCTGCTCAACGAGCACCAGACTGGAAGCGGGGGATTCAAGGAAGTGGTCGTCTCTATCTCCCGAGGACAGGTTTACAGCCGTCTCAAATATGAATCCGGGGTGCACAGGGTTCAGCGGGTCCCTGAGACCGAATCCCAGGGGCGGGTGCACACATCGGCCGTCACTGTGGCCATCCTTGCAGAAGCGGAGGAAGTGGATGTGCAGATCGAGCAAAGCGATCTGCGTATCGATGTCTTTCGGGCCTCTGGTCCGGGCGGGCAGAGCGTGAACACGACTGATTCCGCGGTCCGGATCACGCATGTGCCTTCCGGGGTGGTCGTGAGCTGCCAGGATGAAAAATCCCAGCACAAAAATAAGGCCAAGGCCATGAAGGTCCTCCGCTCCAAGCTGCTCAAGATGCGCCAGGATGAAGCCAAAATGGAACAGGACCAGGCCCGCCGCTCTCAAGTCGGAAGCGGGGACAGGTCCGAGAGGATAAGGACCTACAATTTTCCCCAGTCCAGGATAACGGATCACAGAATAAACCTGACCACGCACAATCTGGAAGCAGTCCTTTCCGGCGAGCTGGACGATATCATCGAGCCTTTGATCAGTCACTTCCAGGCACAGGCCGTCCAGGAGCTGAGCGAGGCCTGAAATCCCGGCTTGTTACAAGCCGGGATTTCAGGCTCTATGTGTGTCCTCTGGCCGTTCAGCCATGGACGGGTGGCAGAAGGTTTTTTCTTCGGTTAAAACCCAAATAGACAGCTTTACCAGAGGTAAAGCTGTCTTCTGCGACTGCATCTTGAGTTTTTCCAGCCGCACCTATTGACCCCACCGCTCACCATGACCACCCCTTTTTCTCCGACCATAAGGCAAGTCCTGCACGATGGCGCTGAACAGCTGGCCCGGTCTGGAGTCGATGCGCCCCGATTATCTGCAGAAGTTCTGGCAGCCCATTATCTGGGCCTTGATCGGCTGGAGATCCTCATCGATCAGGAGCGGGAATTAGACCGGGGGCAGGTCGAGGGGATCGCAAATCTCTTGCGCCGCAGGGCCGGGGGGGAGCCGGTGGCCTATCTCACTGGAATCAAGGAGTTCTGCGGCCTGTCTTTTCAAGTCGACCAGAGAGTTCTCATTCCCAGGCCAGAAACCGAGCTGATCGTGGAGATGGTCAAGGACACCTTTGGCCCCGGGAGATTGACCACTCTGGCTGATGTCTGCACAGGAAGCGGCGCCCTTGGCATTGCACTGGCCACCCAGTTTTCGGGGCTCTGCGGGGTGTTGACTGATATCTCCTGTCAAGCCCTGCATCTGGCCAGGATCAATGCCGCACGCCACGGGGTGGATTCCAGGCTCGCTTGTGTGTGCACCGATGTCATGGCAGGTTTCCGGAGGGAATCCGTGGACTGCATTGTAGCCAATCCCCCTTATATCCCAAAAGAGGCCCTAGGCCAGATCAGCAGGGAGGTTCGCTGCTTTGAACCGGCAATCGCACTGGATGGGGGACCTTTTGGACTGAGAATCAGCACAAAGCTGCTCCATCAGGCAAGCTGGGTGCTCAAGCCCGGGGGGTGGCTGTTCATGGAGATCGAGGAGGGTCAGTTCCAGCCATTGCTCCGGGAAATGCAGGCCTCGTCCGGCGTGTGGCAGTCTGTGACCCTGACCCGGGATTATCAGCACCTGGAGCGGGTGGTTGTGGCCCACAAGATGTGTGCTTCAAGCACAGAGTGTGGCCGATCAGCGACACAACAGATGTGACTCAATTCATATTTGACTTTATTTTAAGCTGTTATGTGTCCTGTTGCGCTTGGTGTAATTTTTGCAGTAGCTCTTTTGGAGGATACGATGCAGCAACAGTCAATCGAAAAAAGCGTCCATTGCTCAGGAGTTGGGCTGCACAGCGGCAGCAAGGTGTCGCTGTCTTTTCACCCTGCTCCAGTCGATACAGGAATTGTCTTCTCTGTTCAGGCCGGAAAGGGGACCCGCTTCCTGCGGCCCGACCCGACTATGGTCACAGACACCAGGCTGTGCACCACCCTGGGCAATGGGGAGTGGACCCTGGGAACAGTCGAACACGTCCTGGCCTCGATCCGCGGGCTGGGTATCGACAATGTGCTGGTCGAGGTCCATGGCCGGGAAATCCCGATCATGGACGGAAGCGCAGCCTCCTTCGTGTACCTTCTGCGCCAGGCCGGAGCGCGTTCTCAAGATGCCGCTCGAAAGGTCCTGTTCTTGACCAGGGAGTTTTCAGTCCGGGATAAGGAACGATGGGTCAAGGCCAGCCCGGCCCGCGGCCTCAGCATCAAGTGCAGCATTGATTTTCCCCATCCTCTGATCGGCCAGCAGGTGACGACCCTGGACTGGACTCCCCAGGCCTTTATCAAGACTGTTTCGCGGGCCAGGACTTTTGGTTTTCTCCATGAGGTCGAAATGCTGCAGGCCAACGATCTGGCTCTTGGCGGCTCACTGGACAATGCCGTTGTTTTGGATGACTACGGCGTCGTCAATCCTGAAGGTTTCAGGTTTCCGGACGAGCCTGTTCGGCATAAGCTCTTGGATTTTCTTGGTGACCTTGGGCTGATGCCGTATCCTGTCTGGGGCCGGTTCGAGGTCCACTGCTCAGGGCACAGCTTGAACAATGCATTTGCCAGGGGGCTCTCTGAGAACGAGGCCTCCCTGCTTGAGCTTGTCGATCTGAAAGAAGACCACGAAGCAGCCGTTCATGAGCACGCTCCAGTCTCAAGTGAGTTTCCGGTGACATCATCATAACTCACGACGCACATCGTGATTTGCGGCCGTAGACAAGCCGCCCCATACCCTGTGAGAGCAGGGTTTTCATTTTTTGAAAATTTATGCTTGCAAAAAAGGAGCAAAAGGTTTACAAAACCTCTTTGTGCTGGCGTAGCTCAATTGGCAGAGCAGCTGACTTGTAATCAGCAGGT
>CAYOID010000152.1:0-3621 GCA_964403955.1 uncultured Desulfohalobiaceae bacterium
TCGTCAGGCCCGAGCGAACAATTGCCCTGACTCCTCGAATCCAGGGCAGAATAACACAGATCAATGGAGATGCCGGGGATGACGTCAAGTCTGGACAAACCCTGGTTCGGATCGATGATGCCGAGCTTCAGCAGAACATCGAAGCCCTGCAGGCAGAAAAGCAGCGGCTGCAAAGCCGTATCTGGATTCTGGAAAAGACAAAACAGCGATATGAAAAGCTGTTGTACCAGGACAATCTCTCCCAGGACGCTTTTGATCGCACTCTCTCCAGCCTACAGCAAGCCCGTTTCAGTCTGACCAAAACCGATCACGAGCTCCAGCAGGCTCAAATCCGGCGCAGCTATGCCCGGCTGCAAGCTGGGGTGAACGCCCGAATTCAAAAGCGTCTGATGGAGCCTGGAGACATGGCCCAGCCAGGAAAGCCTGTGCTTGTCCTGGAAGACGCCACTGCCGGATACAACGTACATGTCCTTATCCCGGCAGAGGTTCAGAAGTTCCTGCGCCCTGGCCAAAAGGCCGTCTTGCAGCACGGAAGCCGGCAGCTGACCGCAGCAATACAGCGCATTCACCCTGCTGCAGCCCAAGGATCACCTCTGATCGAAATAGAGATTTTCGTGCAGAGACCTCCTTTTGACCTGGCCAGCGGAGCAAGCCTGACCGCCACGTTGGCCACCTCCAGAGTTACGGGCCTGATGGCTCCTGCCCGGGCTGTCTTGAGCCAGATCAAAGGTGACCTGGTCTTTGTGGTTGACGGACAAAGCCGAATCCAGCCCAGCCAAGTGAGGATCGTCGCCAAAACATCGGAACGCGTGGTCTTTGCAGGTCAACTGCAGGCAGGTCAAGAAGTCGTTGTCGGCCCCTTGTCTCAGCTTATGCGCTTGAGCTCTGGCCTTGCCGTCGAGGTGGCTGGAGAAGATTCGTTATGAGCCTGGTGGACAAAACTTTTGATCACCCCCACCTGGTGCTGGCCTTTGTTCTCCTCGGGGTAGCCCTTGGTTTGTTCAGCTTTCAGGGCCTGCCCAAAAACCTCTTTCCCGATGCCAATTACCCATCTGTGTCCGTGCTCCTGGTGTGGCCAGGTGCAGCTGCCGAGGACGTTCAGGCCCAGGTCACCCGCTATGTGGATGCCGAGCTGGCTTCACTGGATCAGAGCCGGAGCGTCCGGGCTGTGAGCAAGAATGAAGTCGCGGCCCTGACTGTTGAGTTTGAGTACACCAAAGGCATAGATGCAGCGGTTGTTGATGTGAGTGCAGCCCTGGACAGAATCTGGTCCAGCCTGCCTGGCCAGCTTCTGCCCCCACGTATTTTCAGGGTCACAGACGCCACCACTCCGGTGGCCACCCTGGCTGTGCGGCCGGATTCACAATCCTCGATGGACTTGAGCACGGTTCGCCAGCTCTGCGACAACGACCTTCGGGAAGCCTTGCTGCGCATCCCTGAAGTGTCAAAGGTCGAAGTCTTTGGGGGAACAAAGCCAGAGATCCGCCTGGAGCTGGACCGGATCAAAATGGAGGCTCACGGCCTAAGCCTGGACCGGGTCACGGCCGCCATCGCCTCTCAGAACAAGAACATCCCTGGCGGAACGATCATTCGCTCTCAGGAACAGTTCCTGGTCAGCATCCAGGGCGAAAAAGAGCAGGCTCATGACTTGGAGGACATTGTCCTGGCCAGCCATGGGTCCGGCGAAGTCCATCTCAGGGATGTGGCTTCCATTTCCTTTGCCCACAAGGACATGTTCTCCTTTTTCCATGGCAATGGGCAGGAGGCTGTCGGGCTGAACATCCTGCGTCCGGAAACCGGGCATGTCAGCTCCACACTTGCCTCGATCAGGGAACATCTGCCTGCTGTTCAAGAAGACTTCAGCAATTTGAACATCAGCATCGTGGACACCAGCGGGGACATCATTCAGACATCGATTCAGAACATGCTCTCCGCCCTGCGAGATGCTGTGCTCTTGACCGTAGCGGTTATCTTTCTTCTCCTGGCGCGAACCAGAGCCACAGCCCTGACCGTGGTTTCCATCCCTTTCACGTTCCTCCTCACTTTTGCCGGTATGGGTTTGTTCGGCCTGGAGCTGAACATCGTGACCATGACCGGCATCATCCTGGCCGTGGGCCTGCTTGTGGACGACTCCATCGTGGTCATTGAAAACATCGAGCGCCACTTTCGCAAAACAGGCGTCGATGCCAGGCAGGCCGCACGAGTCGGAACTAGGGAGATCTACCTGGCCGACTTCTCGGGAACCCTGACCACAATTTCCGTCCTCCTGCCAATCATGTTCGTGGGCGGCTACCCTGAACAGATTTTGCGGCCTCTGGCCCTGACCCTGTCCCTGGCCCTGGTTTTTTCCTACCTGGTATCCATCACCATCATTCCTCTTTTGGCCCCATACCTTCTTGGCTCTTCCAGGATAGAAAACAAGGTGGCTCGGGTGCTGGACTGGGTATCCTCACGAATCCTCGGCCCGGTCCAGGCCTTCTTTGTCCGGGTCTACAGCCTGGGAACGACAATGCGCTGGCTTTTTATCCCAGCGGGCATCCTGGTCCTGATGGTGAGCATGCGTCAGATGCCCCTGGCTGGAAAAGACCTCATGCCGCCCATGGACACCGGAATCATCATTGTTGAGTTTCAAACCTCCTCAGGCATGCCGGTTCAAGAGACCAAAGATGTTGTCCATAGAATGGAAGGCTTGATTGCCGGGTATCCCGGGTTTGTGCGCATGGCCACAGTGGGCGGGGCCGAGCCAGGGGTGATCAGTTTCGGAGCTGAACGTACCGCCCAGGAAGGCAAGATCACCGCCCATTTTGTTGACCGTTTCGAGCGTGACAAATCGATCTGGACCATAGAGGCCGAGCTGCGCCGAGCATTTCGAAAGCTGCCGGGCTTAGAGAACGTCACTGTGTTTGAATATGGGGCCACACCCCTTTCCTCCATCAGCGCACCTGTTGACGTTCAAATTGCCGGACCCGATCCCTTGGTCCTGGACCGAATCGCATCGGAAGTTGAGAGCAGAATGTGGGACGTGCCAGGTCTGACAGGAGTCAGCCGTTCCTGGGACCGAAGCAGTGAAGAAGTGAAGCTGGTCCTGGACCACCGTCGCATGGCTACCTACGGGATCAATGATGCTGACATCAGTCGCGTCCTGACAGCTACCACCCAGGGGCTGCATGCCTCAGTGCTCCAGATACCTGGTCAGAAAGGCATTGAGATTCTGGTCCGTCTGAAAATTGCAGGATCCTGGTCTGTGTCCAAACTAAGGGATGTGACGGTCATGTCACCCCAAGGCCCGATTCCTCTGCGGGAGGTGGCCGATTTTGAACGGGTTCTGACCCAGGACAGGTTCATACGCGAAGATCTGCAGAACGTGGTCAATGTCTACGGCTATCGTGATACCACGGCGATTTCGCATCTCCAGGCCGGGGTGGACCGGGCTCTGGCGGAGCTGGATCTGCCGCCGGGATACAGCATCACGCAGGAAGGGGAAATCAAGAGCATGAATGAGAGCTTTTCCCGCTTGGGCCAAGCCATTGTCCTCTCCCTGATCCTGCTCTACTTTTCCCTGATTCCCATCTTTCGTTCCTTTGGCCAACCCCTGACCATTATGGTGGCCATTCCCCTAGC
>CAYOID010000153.1:0-3381 GCA_964403955.1 uncultured Desulfohalobiaceae bacterium
CCGTTTGCCCGCGTTTGGCGTAGATGCGTTGTCCCCTTTTGGTGAGCAGTTTCCGAAAAGCCGGAAGTGGATCACTTTCCTGTCTGAATGAGTGACAGGCAGGACCTGGGCGAGATGACCGAGGCAAAGGATGACGGATTGTGCAGGAGGAGCTGGTCCCCATTGACCAGAATGGCTCCAGGGACCGCCGTCAAAAGCGCCCAGAGGTGATCGTCATGCGGATCAGGTGCGGAAGCAGCCTGGTTCGGCTCGCGCCAGAGCCCGTTTTGGGCGATTTCAGTCAGTACGGCGTCCACTTCTTTTTCTGAAAGCCCGTGAAATCGGACCACCTTTGGGCGAAGGAGAACCTCCCTGTACTCTATCAGGAGCCGTGGGGAGAGGAGAAAAGTCATACCCCCGGTAATCATGGAATCGACGATGGCTGCCAGAGGCGAGTCAGGCTCATGAGTGAGGAGGCCGCTGACCAGGACGTTTGTATCGACGACAAAGCAGACTGTCACTTCTTGGCCCTTTGGGCCCTGGTCTCTTCAAGGGCCAGATCAAATGCCTGGTTTTCGTCTAGGCCTGATCGCGCCCGGGCCTGAGCTACCAGCTCGGTAGCTGAAGCCGTGGTCTTGATGCCGCTCAGCTCAAGGCTTTCCTCGATGATGGCGGCGATGCTTTTCCGGCTGCGGGCCGCTGTTTCCTTGAGAGCTAGGTGACGTTCCTCAGAGAGGGTGATAGTCAAACGTGGCATAAACACCTCCTGGTGATTTGTCACATTGTCATCACTTTGGGAGAAGTTGTCAATTGCCGATGGCGTGCCCAGCGGGTGGCTCTCCTATTTCTGAGTTTCAAAAGCCCTTCCAGAGCCTCATCTTGGGCGATGTTTGGGCTTACTGATTCTGATTCACTTTTGGATTGCTTTCTTTCCCCGTATGCAGCAAAGCTGCCTGCCCCAATGCCCGGCTGAGTTGGACTTTGTTGGCCGGCAAAATGGAGCTCAAAGAGGAAGAGATCATTCCGGAGGAGGTCAAGCAGTCAGTAGAAGACATCTTTAAGCATACGTGCCAGGAAAATAAGAATGCTTTGCACGTTGCCCTTGATGATAATCTCCCTGGGAAGCTTATCAGGGACAGCACTTACACTTCATGGCATCCCTCTGTGCCATTGAGAGTGAGACACGGAGCCTTTGAGAAATGAAGCAAGGGCGGGTAAGGTGGTTCTCATGACTTACTCACGACGACAGCACGACATCTCTCCTGTTTCGATCTCTGAGAATGACACCCCATCCCCTTAGGAGGTGGCGGCCGATCGATGCGATCGGTCCGATCCGGGAGTCAGTCCTGGCAGAAAAATGCCTTCAGGGACCCCGCCTCTGGAGGCTTTTTATATTTCAAAGATCCAGGGCAAAACAAATCGCCCACCCGACCTCAACCATCTTTATCCGAGGCAGGAAAGTGATCAAGGGGCCAATTTTCCCTTTGGAAACCGTTTGAAGATGATCACAGTTGACGGCACAGTCTCTGGGCATACCATCAGCTTTTGAGAGCAAGACCTCGGATGGGATATCGCGAATCGTACTCGTGATTGGAGCAACAGTGACTTCCCCGAGATATTCCAACACGGAGTCTCTGGTGAGAATCAGAACAGGTCTTTTCTTGTCCGGTTTGACGAATTTATACCATCTGATTTCGCCATGCTTCATTCATCACCCCAGATTTGTTCCGTTTCCCAGATCGAAAATTCATCTGTTGACACGGGTTGTTTCTGGTATCCTTCACGATGTTGCCGCTCCATTTGCTCCAGGTTGTAGCGCTCAAGCGCTTCGCGAAGTGCCTTTCTGGTGAAAGCGGAACGACTTGTTCGGAGTTGTTTGGAAACACGGTCGACCATTTGGACGAGGTCGTCATCAAGGGTCATCTGAACAGTTCTCATATTGCACCTCTTTCATGTGGAATTCTATAGCTAATCTAATCCACATTACCAGTCCTGTCAAAGCACATTCGTTTGCTTGAGAATTGGAACTCTTCGCCGGCGACGCCGGTTCAAATCCGGCTGGGGACGCCAAATGATTTCAATGGGTTGTGGCCTACGCCGCAACCCTTTCTTTGTTCATGTGGCCCGTTTGTGTGGCCCGACTCAAATCCTCCCCAGAATGCCCACGAAAGCATTCCTTTTCCGCATCCTGTGGATGTCTTTCAGAACTTCATCATCCGCAGCCAGGGACTGCTAAGAAAACACGCTAGATGGCTGAGATTCCTTGCTCTTCGCTGTCCCACCTTGACATGATAACGTTGTAATGCTATGATGTTATAACTACAAAAAGGGGGTGGCATTGTGGCAACTGAGGCAAAGCGGGTAACCGTCTACTTCAACCCAGATCTTCACAAAGCCTTGAGGCTCAAATCTGTTGAAACATCTCGCTCTGTATCCGATCTCGTCAATGAAGCCGTTCGAGAAGCCCTTTCGGAAGATGTGGAGGATGTAAGCGCTTTTGATGAACGAGCTGATGAACCCTTGATCAGCTACGAAGAGATGATCAAGAGGCTTAAAGAAGATGGCAGGATATAGGGTTTTCTTCAAAAAGTCCGTTCAAAAAGACCTTTCCGCCATTCCTAAAGAAGACCTGAAGAGAATCCTTTCTCGAATACAAAGCCTCGAAGAGGAACCGCGTCCGCCAGGGTGCGAAAAATTAACGGGCCAGGAACGCTACCGGTTGCGTCAGGGCCGATACCGCATTGTATACTCAATCCAGGACGATGAACTCTCAGTTTGGATTGTAGCAGTCGGGCATCGCAAAGACATTTATCGCTGAAAGCGGTGTGACAATCCAAAACTGACCACCCGTGACAGCGCAATTTTGACCACCGCCGGGTTCACCTCTGGTCAGTTCTCCTTAGCATAAAAGGGTCAATTTATCTTGGCGTTCAGGACAAAGGAGTACATCAGATACAAGATGTTCCCAATCTTTTGTTGCCGCTGATGGCATAGAGGTTGGTTTTGGCCGCAAGGTTCCAATCTGGCTGTTTTATTTTTGGTACTGATTTCGCTTTAAGCGATGGAACAGTTCCCTGCACGAGCGAGATATCTGGGAGGAGATCCTTCGCTCGCAGACTCACTCAGAGCCTGTCCTGACTCCTCGTGATCGAAGGAATGACAGATTATAATCTGTTGTCTTTGTTATCATTCTGAACGAGTCTTCGAGTGAAGATCCTCTCTTGCAATGAGCTCTGCCAGGACTTCTTGAGAATAATGTTTTGACATGGCGGCCGCTTGAGTATATACTTAAATATATATTCAAGCAAAGGAGGCTTGGCATGAAAAAAACGCAAACAGCTAAGTTGTTTAAGAACGGTAGTAGTCAAGCCGTCAGACTTCCTTTCGAATTTCGCTTTAGTG
>CAYOID010000154.1:0-3265 GCA_964403955.1 uncultured Desulfohalobiaceae bacterium
AGGGCCTGGACCAGCTCCTCCAGGGAGAAGCAAGCCTGGGCCCCGTGCTCGGCCACCTTTTTGGTCTTTTCCGGAGTTCGGTTGTAAGCCGCCACATTGTGCCCGTGCTCCAGGATGCGCCTGGCCATGTTCATGCCCATCCGGCCCAGCCCGACCATGCCTATCTTCATGGGATCCTCCTTGCTTGTTTTAAGGTTTCAGCCCAGACTCTGTCCGGCTGAGAGGTTCAGGGTTCAAGGTTGAGAAGAAAAACTGGGCTGATCAAACAGCTCTCTTTGAACTTCATCGGAAAGTGAGGTTGAAAAAAGAGTTTCAAGAATTTTTAACCGCCCGCTCCCGATGGTCGCTTGACAAAGAGGACCAGAGGGACGGGATATGCCTTTTTGCCCCGGGCGACCCTCCCCGGGGCAAAGATGCCTGCCTGCGGCGCATACCTCAGTTTCATCCCTGTATCGCTTTAGCGAGGCGCCCTTTTGCCCTGATCAGCGTCAAGCAGGGCAAAGCGTCAACCCCGTCCGCACCTGGGTCTGCCTTGTCGTCAAGTGAGCGCAGCGAACGGGTGGTTCAAAACTCTTTCCCTCTGTGTTCTGTGTGTGCGATGCTCATGCCAGCGGCCGAGCTGACACCCGAACATCGACACTTGATACCACGTTTTGCAATCACCGATTCAGCCTCCAGTCGTAGGCCATGTAGCTCACCGCGCACCGGTGCCCCTCCTGGAGCAGGAAGTCCCGGTCCTGCCCGTCGTAGAGCAGCGGGGCGATGAACTTCAGTCGGGAGGCCTTGTCCGGCCCGAAGTCGGCCCCGTACCAGAGAAAGATCCTGGACAGGGTGACCGTCAGGTTGTCCCTGTCCACCTTGACTCCCCCGGCGTTGAGGAAGGTCCGGCCGGAGATCTCCAGCTCCTGGTCCAGGTTCTCGGCGGTGTAGACCCCGATGGGCGGGCAGGACGAGGAGGCGCAGACCAGGGCGAAGTGGATCCTGGGGTCCAGCTGCTGCACCGTCAGCTCCAGCCTGGGATCTTTTTTGGAAAAGGGCTTCCGCAGACCAAAGGGCGGCCTGGAGTTGGCCCGCAGGATGCCGTGCTCGATGTCGTCCGGGGTGAAGAGGCCGCCGCCGATGTCGTACTTGATCCGGCTGAAGAAGTTGCGCACCTCCTTGACCGAGTCCGAGATGTCCAGCTCGATGACCCCGTGGATGACGATGACGTTGTAGAGGTTGATCCAGAAGGCCTTCCTGGCCGCGTCCGTGATCAGGCTGCCCGGCTGGAAGTGCTTCAGGTTCAGGCTCAGGTCCAGGTAGTGGCGGTAGAGGTCCGAGCCCTTCATCTTCTCGTAGGACACCCGGCCGCGCCGGCTGTCGAAAAAGGCCCCCCGCATGAGGTTCATGGTCGACTTGAGCTCCTCGGCCAGGTCCTGGGAGTCCACATGCTGCCTCGGGGTGCCCTGGTTGAGGACGATCTCCGGGGAGAGCAGCTTCTTGCGGACGAGGTCCAGCTTGGGGCCGGGCTCGGGGCTGGGGTCCTCCGGCCGGTTCTTCTGCCTGGCCTTGACCAGGTTGACCACGGCGTTGATGTACCCGATGTGGGTGAAGGCCTGGGGGAAGTTGCCCAGGGGCTCCTGCCACAGGACGTCGTACTCCTCAGCAAACAGGCCCAGGTGGTTGGCGGCCCGTTCCGCGTTGCGCAGCCAGGCCTCGGCCTCCTCCAGCCTCCCCATGGCCGTGAGGCAGTCGATGAGCCAGAAGGTGCAGAGCAGAAAGGTCCCTTCCCGGCCGCCCAGGCCGTCAGGGGTGTTGTAGCGGTAGATGAACCCGTCCTGGCTCAGCTCCCTGATGGTGGCGTCCACGGTGGAGACCACCCTGGGGTCGTCCGGGGGCAAAAACCCCAGCAGAGGGATGAGCAGGTTGGAGGCGTCCAGGGCCTCGGTTTCATAGTGCTGGACAAAGGCTCCCCTGTCCTGGCTGTAGCCCTTGTCGAGCACCTCCTGCCGGATGGCCTCCATGGCCTGCCTCCAGGCCCGAGTGTCGGCCTGGAAGCCGTAGCGTTTGGCGATGGCCGTACCCCGGTCCAGGGCCACCCAGCACATGACCTTGGAATACACGAAGTGGAAGGGTCCGCCCCGGACCTCCCAGATCCCGTTGTCCCGCTCTCGCCAGATCCGGGCCGCGTGGTCGCAGATGTCCCGGAGCACGAGCCAGAGCTTGACGTCGATCTTGCCCACGTAGTCCGCCAGGAGCATGGCCGCGTCCATGATCTCCCCAAAGATGTCCAGCTGGACCTGGCCGGCCGCGCCGTTGCCGATCCGCACCGGCCTGGATCCCTTGTACCCCTCCAGGTGGTCCAGGGTGGTCTCGGTGAGCTCGGTCTCCCCCCGCAGGCCGTACATGATCTGCAGGTCTTCGGCGCCGTGCTCGGTCAGGACCGACTCGATCCAGCGCAGGTAGCCCTCGGTCTCGGAGAGGTGGCCCAGGCTGAACAGGGCCTTGAGGGTGAAGGCCGCGTCCCGGATCCAGGTGAAGCGGTAGTCCCAGTTGCGCTCCCCGCCCACCACCTCGGGCAGGGATGTGGTCGCGGCCGCGGCCAGGGTCCCGGTGGGGCCGTAGTAGAGGAGCTTGAGCACCAGGGCCGAGCGCTGGGTCATGTCCTGATAGTGGTGATCCGGCAGGGTCCTCCCGGTTTCGCTCGTGCTGAGCCAGGTCCTCCAGAACCCGGTGGTCTCCTCCAGAAGCTGCCTGGACTGGTCAGAGTCCTGGACGTCGGTGTCCTCCTCCCGGCACTGGCCGGACTGGGTGGAGCCGAGCCGGAGCCAGACCGTGTCCCCGGCCTGAAGCTCCCACTGTCCCCTGGCCTGGTCCGCCTCCGCCTCCAGGGGATGGGTGCAGGCAAGGGCCATAGACCATTCATCGCTCTGCGCCAGGACCCCGCCCTGGGTGGCCGAGACCCGGGTCTCTGCCCTGGCGTAGTCGAACCTGGGCTGAAACAGACAGTGGACGGTCATGGTCCCGGAGACCACCTCCAGGCGGCGGATCAGGGCCTGGGGGGCTGCTTCCTCCCCGGTGGGCTGCTCGCGGAAGCCGACCGGCATGAAGTCGGTCAGCACGGCCGAGCCCTGCCGGGTTCGGAAACGGGTCACCAGGATGTTGGTCTGCTCCAGGTAGTGGGCTGCGGCGTCATAGGCCCCCGCAGGCCGGACCGCAAAGCAGCCCCCCTTGTGCTCGTCCAGCAGGGCCCCGAAGACCGAGGGCGAGTCGATGTAGGGGTAGC
>CAYOID010000155.1:0-3097 GCA_964403955.1 uncultured Desulfohalobiaceae bacterium
GAAGACCTGCTGCCAGGCGAAAGGCCTGGGGTTCTTGTTGGCGAAGTTCCACATGGTGAA
This sequence comes from uncultured Desulfohalobiaceae bacterium, assembly GCA_964403955.1. GTDB lineage: Bacteria > Desulfobacterota > Desulfovibrionia > Desulfovibrionales > Desulfothermaceae > CAYOID01. Next base: position 61 of record CAYOID010000155.1, read on the forward strand.
GGCCGGGGAGGACTGGATGCCCATCAGGGCGAACATGTAGGTCAGGATCATGATCCCGGTCCAGTGTGTCTCGTTGACCGTGAACTTGATCATCCCGTCCACCTGGGTGTACTTGTCCTGGAGCTGGGCCACCTGGGAGGACAGCTCGCTCCAGCCCCCGAAGGAGGCCAGGGTGTAGGATCCCACCAGGATGATGGACAGGACCAGGAGCACGAACTGGGCCACCCCGACCCAGGTCGAGGCCCGCAGCCCCCCGGTGACCACGTAGAACCAGACCACCGCGGCCAGGAAGATGGCCCCCCAGGTGACCGGGAACCCGGTCACCCAGTGAAAGAGGGCCCCGGCGGCCATGAGCTGGACCGCGGAGTAGAAGGTCCCGTACAGGATGGCGGTCAGCACCACCAGCCAGCGCACGCCCTCATTGTTGTAGTAGTAGGCGTACATGTCCCCAGGGGTGACGAACCCGTAGCGCTTGCCCAGAAACCAGTTCCGCTTGGCAAAGAAGGTTCCGGTGATGGGGATGGTCAAAACGTAGAAGGATGCAAAGGCATAGGCCAATCCGGCCTTCCAGATCAGCCCTGGGTGACCCACCGTGGTCCACCCGCTGAAGGACGCGGCCGTGGCCGCCATCAGAAAGGCGATCATGGGGATGGACCGCCCGGCAATGGTATAGCCTGACGATGTCTTTTCAGTGAAGTAACCTCGCAGTCCCCAGTAGAAGCAGTAGACAATGTACAGGCCCAGAAAAACCCAGACCCAGATCACATTTGTTGCGGGTTCCATGTATTCCCCTCCTTTGTACGGTTAGATCAGTCTTGGACCTGCTGCCTGATCTCCTCCACAATGTGCGGGTTGGCCAAGGTGGTCACGTCCCCGACATCCTTGAAGTTCGAGATCGAAGCCAAGATCCGGCGCATGATCTTCCCGGATCTGGTCTTGGGCATGTCCGGCACAATGTAGACCTTGGACGGTCTGGCGATCTTGCCCACCACATCCGAGACAGCGGCCGAGATCTTCTTGGCCAGGTCCTCGCTGGCATCGAAACCGGGCTTGAGGGAGACGTACAGATGGGGGACGGTCCCCTTGACTTCATCTGCAACAGCCACCACAGCGGCCTCGGCCACCTCTTCGGCGGTCAGGGCCCCTGACTCGATCTCCTTGGTGCCCAGCCGGTGCCCGGCCACATTGATCACGTCGTCAATGCGGCCCAGGATGCGCACATAGCCATCAGAGGCCATGACCGCGGCATCCCCGGCCATATAGGGCCAGTCTCTCCAGTCTGTGCTGTTCGGGTCCTTGCAATACTTTTCATAGTAGGTCTTGACGTAGCGTTCCCGGTTCTTCCAGATGGTCTGGAACGCCCCGGGCCAGGGGTTCTGAATGCAGATGTTCCCGGCCTTGCCTTCACCCGGCTGAATCTCGTTCCCCTCGTCGTCATAGATGATCGGATGAATGCCGGGCACCCCGGGACCGGCGCTGCCGGGCTTCATGGGCTTCAGGGCCGGCATGGTCGAGCACAGGAAGCCGCCGTTTTCGGTCTGCCACCAGGTGTCCACAATGGCCGCATTGCTCTTGCCCACCACGGTGTAGTACCAGCGCCAGACCTCGGGCTCGATGGGTTCGCCCACCGTGGTCATGTGCTTGAAGTCGTAGTTGTACTTCTTAGGTTCATCGAATCCGGCCTTGCGCAGACCGCGGATCGCCGTGGGCGAGGTGTGGAAGATGTTCACATCCAGGTCCTCGGCCACCCTCCAGGGTCGGCCGGCGTCCGGATAGGTGGGAACCCCCTCGAAGACCACGGTGCTGGCCCCCAGGGCCAGAGGGCCGTAGACAATGAAGGAGTGCCCGGTGATCCAGCCGATGTCGGCCATGCACCAGTACACGTCTTCGGGGTGGATGTCCTGAATGTACTTGGACATCCAGGCCACATAGGCCAGGTAGCCGCCGATGGAATGCTGGCAGCCTTTGGGCCGGCCAGTGGACCCGCTGGTGTACATCAAAAACAGGATCCCTTCGGCCGGCAGGGAGACCGGATCGACCTTGGCCCGCTTGTAGTCCTGCAGGAGCTCGTCCATGAAGTAGTCCCGACCATCGACTACAGGTGTAGGCGCTGAATACTTACCTGGATAGCGTCTCCAGATCAGAACCTTGTTCACCTTTTGGCCCTGCTTTTCCGCAGCTTCAACCGCTTCGTCGGCCTTGACCTTGTGATCGAGCAGCTTGCCGCTCCGATAGTAGCTGTCCATGGTGATCAGGACCTCACTCTCGGAGTCCCAGATCCGGTCGCCGCAGGCCTTGCCGCTGAAACCGGCAAAGACCTCGGAGTGAATCACCCCCAGTCTGGCGCAGGCCAGCATGGTGATGGGCAGCTCAGGAGTCATGGGCAGATGCAGGGTGACCCGGTCCCCTTGCTTGAGCCCGGCAAAGTCCCTGAGCAGGGCTGCAGTTTCATTGACCCGGTTGTAGAGTTCCTGATAGGTGATGTGCTCGATTCTTTCCTCTTCCAGCTCAGGCACAAAATGAATGGCCGTCTTGTTCTTGTACTTGTCCAGATGCCGGTCAACACAGTTGTAGCTTGCGTTGATCCTGCCGCCCACAAACCATTTCCAGCACGGAGCGTCGCTCGTATCCAGAGTGGTGTGCCAGTATTTGTCCCAATCCAGAAGATCGGCAAACTCCTTGAAGCACTCTGGAAAGTTGTCCAGGCTCATTCGTTCGTACACCTCGGGATCAGTTCCGTTTGCCTGACCCACAAAATCCGGCGGAGGATAGTAGTACTCCTCCTCTTGCCAATGAACGGCATAGTGCGTGGATCCAGAAGTTTCTTTGTCTGCCATGGCCCCTCCTTCGTGTTTGAACAAGGTTTTTTTGGGCTTTTGCCTGCCGCCGCACCTCAAGACATGCAACGAGGATTAGAGATTCTTAGTGATTGTATGACATGTCTGGTGAATCCTGTCAACGCTAAAAACAAATTTCTTGTGTTTTTCGAGTGAGTCAGGATCATGCCTCTCAGGCCGGGCCGGCCTTAGGGATGAGC
>CAYOID010000156.1:0-3051 GCA_964403955.1 uncultured Desulfohalobiaceae bacterium
CAGCCTGTCTGGGCTGGCCTTAGGGACAAGGCCGCCCTACTGGGGAAGGAGCTGGATTCCGGTGAAGTTGATACGAGCAAATAAGAAATCCCCCGCCTGTCCACTGATTCTGTTTTGCGATCAAGATGACCTCCATATGTGTCTACAGACTGGTGAAAAGAGCAAGAATGGTGATCACTTTGAAAGCAAAATAGAATGAGGCAAAACGACAAGCGAAAAGACGCATACGGAGGAAGCATGGCTGAAACCATTGACGAGATCACGGTCAACTATGAAGAAAACGGCCGGCAGGTCGTGGAGGAGTTGGACAAGGAGATCCTGACCAGGGGGGCCTGGACAACGATCCTTTTCAGATATCGGGAATACAACGAGGACAAGGACGATTTCGGTCCGGAAAAGTACACCATCAGGCGGTACAGGAAGATGGGCGGGGAGTTCCGCTTCCAGTCCAAGTTCAACATTTCCAGTGCCAAGCAGGCCAGACAGATCGTGGACACCCTGTCCCGCTGGCTGGAGGAAGAGACCGAAGCATGAGTGAGTCAACGCGTGAATCCAGATCCGGCAAGACAGACCGCCGGACCATCACCGACCTGCTCCAGGATCAGCCAGAGCCGCTGACCCTGCGGGACATCTCGCAGCTGGCCGGACTTCCGGAAAAAGAGGTCCTGGATCACCTGGAGCACATTCACCGGTCGATGAAGACCCACAACAAGGGGGTGTCCATGGTTCCACCCGCATGCCGGGACTGCGGTTTTTCCTTTGCCAAGCGAGACGATTTCAAAAAGCCTTCCCGCTGCCCGGTCTGCAAGAGCGAGTCGATCACTCCCCCGGCCTTCTGGATCTGATGAGGCCTCAAGGGCCGGTCGTGCCGTCAGAATTTTTGAGAACTGCTCCTTTTCATCTGTATTCAGCTTTGCCTTTGGCAAAGCTGAATATTTGGGTTTGGGCTGAAGAAGGAATTTCAATTTGAGCAGGGTGTGTCACCAAGGTGCACCCACAGGTAGAAACTTTCACGGGATCATGTGCTGTGACCAGAGCCTCTGCTGGAAGTTTCGAAAAGGGGCTGGCCTTAGGGACAAGGCCGCCCTACCTGGGAAGGAGTCTGGGTTCCGGGTAGGCCGCCGCTTTCCAAGCGGCCGGCCCTGGGGCCAAGTCTACATGCATAGAACAGACTCCGGGAAGGAAGTTTCATACGAGAGGCAGGTCTGAACGCAGCTTGCTCTTGGAGCCTTCCTATTTGAGAGCCCAGGAGCTGATCAGCTTCTTGTGGGCCATTCTGAGCTTTTTTTCCAGATCCTGGATATAGGGGCAGCGATTCTTGAGGTGTCCGAAATCAGCTTGGGGAAAGGGCAAGAGCTTTTCGGCCGCATAGGCCTTTTGGGCTGCCCCCTGCTGCCCGAACCACGGGCCCAGGCGCATGCGCAGGGCGTAGTCTTCAGGGGTGTGAACCTTGCCGTCCCACATCTGGCGGTCGTACCAGCCTTCCAGCTCAAAGATGCGCTTCAGGTTCAGCTTGTCCCCGGCCGGGCATGAATCACACTGGCGGCAGACGTAGCTGCGATATTCCGGGGCATTGGCAAAGAGATCCTCAAGCTCCTGATCGCTCATGGGGGAAAAGCTGCGGGCCAGCTTGACATCATTATTCAGCATCTCCGGGGTGTTGCATCCGGCCACAACCGTGCTCACCGGCTGGGTCCAGGCATAGCGAAACGCGCTGTCGGCCGATCGCCACAGATAGCCGTCGGCCAGGGCTTTCATGCCCATGACCGCGGTTCCGGCCTTCTCTGCCAGGGGAATGAGCCTGGTGTGCACATCCGGAAAGTTGAAGCGGTCGTAGTAATTGACCGGGACCATGAGCACGTCGAAAGAGACCTCCTGCAGGGCTTTGAGCAGTCCAAAAGGCTGGCCGTGCCCGGAAATGCCCACAAAGCGGATCTTGCCCTGACGTTTGGCCTGTTCCGCCGCCTCCAGGGCCCCGTCTGGCCCCAGGAGCTGTTCGGCATCGGCTTCGGTTTGAACCGCGTGCATGAACCAGATGTCCACGCTGTCCGTCCACAGATTGTGCAGACTCTGTTCCAGGGTGCGCATGGCCCCTTTGCGGTCTCGTTCATCCACCTTGGTCCCCAGGAGGAACTCCCGGCGGCGGTTGTCAACGGCCCGGCCGATCTTGCGTTCAGACTCTCCATTGCCGTAGCTGGCCGAGGTCTCGATGTAGTTGCCGCCTTCGTCCAGGTACTGGTTCAAGATCTGGTTGGCCTGCCCGGTCCCGATCTCCAAAAGGTGAAAACCACCCAGGCCGAGGATGGACACCTGCTCTCCGGTCTGTCCTAGGGTACGCATGTGCATGATTGAAAACTCCAAATCGTGAGAGGTGATCAGCCTCTGCACTGTCGTCTTACATCGAATACATTAAGGAAGACAAGACAAAGAGTGTTTGACAGAGGGCCTTTTAATGGGTGTTCATCCTGTAAATCCTGTCAAAAGCTTCTTCTCTTTTCTGCAACCTCCTGGAGCCTCCTGGCTGAAAGGAGATCTTTCGATTGACACGTTACAAGGGTGCAGCCCTTTGCCTGGTGCAGTGCTGGATGCAGGGCTTGGACCGGACCTCTTCACTCGGGATCTGCTGAACACACAGCTTGCAGGCCCCAAGCCAGCGTCTGGCCGCCCTCATGTTTCTGAAGGGACGGATCTGATCAGGATACTGAAGCCTGGGGGCGAAGACTCGCAGCAACCTGAACATACCGTGGTCGAGTTCGTTCGGGCAGACAAGTCCTGTTTTGCCTGAGAAAGCGTTTCTGCTGCCCGAGCACCACTCAGGGACGACCAGCCCGCCGCTCTCATCCGGTGTAAAGCCCAGAGCTCCGGAGGTGAAATCCCAGAGGGTCAAGTCGTGGGCTCCGGGCTGTTCTGGACGAGGAAGCCATTCCAGGATCTCGGCCTCAGTCACTTCCCCGTTGATGATGAGCACCCGGAGACGGTTGTCGAATTCATGTGTGGTGGTGATCGTGGGCATTCGATTCATGAGCGTTCAGTTGTGTTGAGATGAGCTTG
>CAYOID010000157.1:0-3026 GCA_964403955.1 uncultured Desulfohalobiaceae bacterium
ATTTCTCCTTTTTTGCCCGCTTTGGGGCAAAAAATAGGTCAGATTTGACGGAGGCTGCGCTGACATTTGACTCCCCTGTGCGCTCCAGATATACAGAGATGATAATGAGGACAAGAGGCTGCTGTTGTGAACACCCCTGGCCTTAGGAGGATGTCGATGACTGACCAGACCAAAAAAGACGTGTTCGTCCGAGTCAAGGACGGGGCAGGCAATGAGTTCCTGTGCCCTTTGGAGGCCTTGAAAGCGCCCGGGGAAGCCACGGATGAGGAGATGGACAACTGCGTGGACGATGCCACTGTGGGCCGCTACGCCTCGAACATCGAGGTCACGAAAAAAGAATGAGCGTCGTGGAGCACGAGGTTCGAACGCTTCTGGAGCAACAATACCTGGGCGTTCTGGCTACCCATGGGCCTGAAGGACTCCACGCCAGCCTGGTGGCCTTCGCCTCCAGCCCGGATTTGGAGAACCTGGTCTTTGCCACCCCCATGACAACGAGAAAATTCGCCAATCTGGAGCGTGATTCCAGGATGGCATTCCTGGTGGACAGCAGGTCCAATCAGCGCGGGGATTGCCATTCAGCCATGGCTGCGACCGCCTATGGCCGAGCAGGGGCGGCCAGCCCTGAATCCCGGCAGCAGTGGCTGGAGCTCTATCTGGGCAAGCACCCTCACCTGGTGGACTTTGTCCAGGCCCCCTCCTGCGCCCTGGTGGTGGTCCGAGTGGCTCGCTTTTCCCTTGTTCAGGCCTTTCAGCAGGTTTCGGAACTGGTGCTCAGCCCATGACCTGGGTCATGCCCCTTGAGGATGCCCGAGAGGCCGACGGTCCGCGGGTGGGAGGCAAGGCGGTTGCCCTGGCCCGATTGCAGCGGGCCGGCATCAGGGTCCCGCAGGGGCTGTGCGTCACTGTCCAGGCTTATAACCACTTCCTGGACAGCACCAGTCTGCGGGACAGGATCCTGATGGAGCTTTCCAGGAAAGCCTTTGCCGACATGCGCTGGGAGGAAATGTGGGATGCCGCCCTGCGGATCCGGAACATGTTCCTGACATCCGCCTTGCCTTTGGACCTGGAGCAGGCCCTGGGGGCTGAGCTGGACAAGGCCTTTGGGGACTCAAGGACTGCGGTCAGGTCGTCCGCGCCCGGGGAGGACGGCGGCCGGACCTCTTTTGCCGGTCTGCACGAATCCCTGGTCAATGTGTCCGGCCGGGTCGAGCTTGTGTCCAGCATCCGCAAGGTCTGGGCCTCGCTCTTTTCCGACGCCGCCCTGCTCTATCGTCAGGAGTTCGGCCTGGAGGTTGAAAAGAGCAGCATGGCCATCCTGGTCCAGGAGATCGTCCTCGGACAATGTTCCGGCGTGGTCTTCACCCAGAGCCCAGAGAACGATTCCGCCCTGGTGGTGGAGGCGGTTCACGGGCTGAACAAAGGGTTGGTTGACGGGGAGGTGGAGCCGGACCAGTGGATTGTGGACCGCAAGACCGGGGAGGTGCTCTCCAGCCACGCCCCGGAAAGGACGGCCTGGATCGTTCCGGTCCAAGCCGGGACAGCCCGGCAGGACCTGGACCCGGACCTGCAAGGCAGGGCCCCGCTGAATCAAGACCAGCTCGCGCATGTCATTCGGGCGGCCCTGGAAGCTGAAGGGCTTTTTGGCCGTCCACAGGACGTGGAATGGACCATATGCGACGGCCGGCTGTACATTCTCCAGTCCAGGCCGATAACGACCAGCCGGGAGAGCGAGACAGGAGACAAGCGGGGCTGGTACCTGAGCCTGCGCCGCAGCCTGGAGAACCTGATCTCCCTGCGCAGGAGGATCGAGCAGGAGATCCTGCCGGGTATGGATGATCAGGCCAAAGCCCTGGCCGGTCAGGATTTGACCCGGCTTGAGGATCAGGACCTGGCCAAAGAAATCCTGCACAGGCAGGAGGTGCACCAGAGCTGGGTGCGGGTCTACTGGGACGAGTGCATCCCAATGGCCCACGGAGCCAGGCTCTTTGGACAGATTTACAACGATGCGGTCAAGCCGGTCGACCCTTTCGAGTTTGTTCAGCTCCTGGGCAGCAGCACATTGCTCAGCCTGGAGCGGAACAGGCTGCTTCAGGACATGGCTGCGCGTGCGCGCAAGGACCCTTCCGTGCTGGCAGCCCTGGACAGAGGAGATCATTCAGGAGCTGATCAGGCACTGGGACCAATGCTCGAGGAGTTTCTGGACCGCTTCGGAGACCTGTTCTGCCACCAGGCCTCCTGCACCCAGGGCAGGGCCGACGTGCTGTCCCTGGTGGCCAAGCTGGCCAGACGCCAGTCATCAGAGGGCCAGCCCGCCCTGGACAGAGCCGCCAGGCTGGAGGGCGTTTTTTTTCAGGCCATGGGGCCCGGGCGGCAGGCCGAGGCGGAAAATGTCCTGGAGCTGGCCAGGGCCAGCTACCGATTGCGGGACGACGACAACATCTATCTGGGCAGAATAGAGGCTGAGCTCCTCAGGGCAGTTGCCGAGGGACAGTCCCGACTGGGAAGGGACATTGGCCAGCAGTGCCAGCTGGATCCGCAAACCGTGGCTGCCGGCCTGCAGAACCCTGACAGTCATGTGGACTGCCCGGACGACCTCCCTGAGGATCAGATCGAAAACAGGCCGATGGTCAGAGCCAGACAGCTTCTGGGCCAGCCGGCCGGTCCAGGGGTGGTCCGGGGCAAGGCCAGGGTGGTCAGGGACCTGCAGGATCTGCGGGCCATGGAATCGGGTGAGATCCTGGTCTGCGATGCCGTGGACCCGAACATGACCGCCATGTTTGTTCTGGCTGCCGGCATTGTGGAACGGCGTGGGGGCATGCTCATTCACGGGGCGATCATCGCCAGGGAGTACGGCCTGCCCTGCGTGACCGGTGTTCCCGGAGTTCTGGAGGCCGTCCGAACCGGGGACCTGATCTCTGTGGACGGCTACCTGGGCATCGTCACCCTGTGATTTTCAGCCCGGTCATAAACCGGGCTGAGTGCGCCTGTGAAGGCGTTTTGTCAGGATGGTGTGAGTCCATCCCGGG
>CAYOID010000158.1:0-3017 GCA_964403955.1 uncultured Desulfohalobiaceae bacterium
TGGACAACGAGGCCCAGCTGGCCGCCCTGCTCGGCCATGAGCTCGGGCACGTCAACGCCAGGCACACGGCATCCCGGATGTCCAAAGGCGTCCTGGTCTCGGCTGTCATGAGCGGCGCCGGGCTGGCCCTGGCCGGCGAGGAGGGGTATGGGGCCCTGATCTCCGGACTCGGGGGCATCGGGGCCGGGGCCTTGCTGGCCAAGTACAGCCGGGACAACGAACGCCAGGCAGACGACCTGGGCATGGAGTACATGGTCCGGGCAGGATACAATCCCCAAGGCATGGTCGGGCTCATGGAGATGCTCCAGGAAAAGAGCGCCCACACCCCTAGCGCCTTTGAGCAGCTCTTTTCCAGCCACCCCATGTCTGCAGCCCGCTACACCCGGATGCGGCAGGAGGCTTTCAGCACGCACCAAGACGCCCTGTCCGGACCCTTCTACCGGGAGAGATACATGGACAAGACAGCCGGCTTGAGGCGCATCAAGCCGGCTATCGAGGCCATGCAGGCTGGGCAAAAAATGATGGGGGAAAAGAGGTTCGGACAGGCGGAGCAGGAGTTCAGAAAAGCCCTGAAGATCGCTCCCAACGACTATGCCGGGCTGGTCATGCTCTCCAAGTCCCTCCTGGCCCAACAGAAACATGCCGAAGCCGAAAGGGCCGCCCGGCAGGCTGCCGACGTCTTCCCGCAGGAGGCCCAGGCCCTCCACTTTCTGGGAGCAGCCAGGATTTCCCGAAAGGACTTCTCCGGCGCCTACCAGGCCTTCCAGGCTTATGAGCAGAAGCTGCCCGGCAATCCAGCCACGACCTTCCTGACCGGGCTGTCTTTGGAAGGCATGGGCAGGCGGGAGCAAGCCGCCTCGCATTATGTGCAGTACCTGCAGATGACCAATCAGGGGAACCAGGCCAAATACGCCTACTCCCGCCTGCAGCAATGGGGGGTCGTGCAGTAGTCAGCCCAGGCCTCTGGGATGAGCATGGCACACACAGAACGCAGCGGGTTCGATCGAGTCATCGAGCGGGTGTTGAAGAAAAGAAGGCTTGAACCACCCGTTCGCTGCGCTCACTTGACGACAAGGCAGACCCCAGGGGCGGACGGGTAGGATCCTTTGCCCTGCTCGACGCTGATCAGGGCAAAAGGGCGCCTCGCTAACGCGACATGGGGATTACGCTGAGGTGTGCGCCGCAGGCGGGCATCTTTGCCCCGGGGAGGGTCGCCCGGGGCAAAAAGGCTTATCCCGTCCCTCTGGTCCTCTTTGTCAAGCGACCATCGGGAGCGGGTGGTTAAAAAAATTCTTTCTTCAGTCCCACTGTCCAATGTGTGGGTAAAGACCAGGGCCGCAGGCCCGGCTCGGATGAAACTCACTATAATTCGTTGAAATTGCTTCGTCGAAGACGCCTCGCAATGACGGGTAGAATCTCAACTACGGAAAAGATCCTTGGCTCGTCATTGCGAACGGAGTGAAGCAATCTCTCAGAGGACGCTACAGAGTTTCTTCGTGGATCAAACTGTGAGTCTGCGGCCAGCGGACGAGCTGACGGGCTTGATCATTTTGGCCGGAGCAGATATGAGTGGGCACAGCCTGCGGGTAAAGGCACAGACTTTGCAGCTCATCTTTAAGAACGACAATGATCAAACCGGCTGCATCATGAGTTTTGCAGCCGCATGGAAAACCCGAATTCCGAAAACAACCCTCCACAACAAACATGACAGCCGAAACCGCACTCGAAATCAATTCCCTTCCGGAAAGCGCCCAGACCATCCTGCTTGAGGACAAGGAGATCGTCCTGCTTGGCACAGCCCACGTCTCGCACCAGAGTGTGGCCGAGGTCAAAGAGGTCATCGAACAGGTCCAGCCCGATTCGGTCTGCATCGAGCTCTGCCCATCACGGCACAAGGCCCTCCTGGACCGGGACAGCTGGAAGAAGATGGACATCTTCAAGGTCATCAAGGAAAACAAGGCCCTCTTCCTGCTCATGCAGCTGATCATGACCTCGTTTTACCGCAAGATCGGAGAAAAGCTCGGCATTCAACCCGGTGCGGAGATGATCGAAGGGGTCCATCAGGCTGAAATCCACAATGCCAGGCTGATCCTGGCTGACAGGGATGTGAACGTGACCCTGAAGAGGGTCTGGGGGTACCTCTCCTTCTGGCATAAGCTGAAGATGCTCTTCCAGCTCCTGGGCAGCCTCTTTGTCCAGGACTCTGTGGATGAAGCCACCATCGAAGACCTCAAGGACAAGGACCAGCTGGAAGTGGTCATGGAATCCGTGGCCCGCTCCTTTCCCCAGGTCAAGAAGAGGCTCATCGACGAGCGGGACATCTTCCTGGCCCAGAAGATCCGTGAAGCCCCTGGAAAGAGAATCGTGGCCGTGGTCGGGGCCGGGCACGTCCCCGGGATCAAGGCCAACATCTTTGAAGATCACGACCTGGCCCCTTTGATGACCTTGCCGCCGCGCTCCGTCTGGCCCAGAATCTTCAAATGGCTCATCCCCTTGCTCATCATCGGGCTGATCATTTACGGCTTCTTCCACAGCGGGGCAGAACACTCGGTTGGGTCCATCTCCATCTGGATCCTGGTCAACGGCATCTGCTCGGCCATCGGGGTCAGCCTGGCCCTGGCTCATCCCCTGACCATCGCCACGACCTTTGTGGCCGCTCCGCTGACCAGCCTGAACCCCACCATCGCCGCCGGGTGGGTAGCCGGCCTGGTTCAGGCCTGGATCAAAAAACCCACTGTGGCCGACCTGGAAAATCTGCCCCAGGCCCTGCTGTCCATCAAGACCTTCTGGCTCAACCCGGTCTGCCGCATCCTGCTGGTGGTCGTCCTGGCCAATCTGGGCAGCTCACTGGGGACCTTCGTGGCCGGAAGCTGGATCGCCTCCCGCTTCTTTTGATCCCGACCCTCACTATGAGCAGCACTCTTCAGCGCAGCTGGCGGAATGAGCTTCGTACACACATGAGACAGTGGGAAAAGAGTTTTGAACCACCCGTTCGCTGCGCTCACTTGATGAAGAGG
>CAYOID010000159.1:0-3004 GCA_964403955.1 uncultured Desulfohalobiaceae bacterium
ATCCATGCCTTTATCCTCTTCATCAAGCGACCCTCGGGAGCGGGCGGTTAAAAAATTCTTGAAACTCTTTCTTCGACCCCACTGGCCTATGTGTGGGTAAAGACCAGGCCGCTGGCCGGGCTGAAATGGTCATACCCCTGAAAAAGAAAAGGCTTGCCCTGTATCTTGATTCCGGGCGTCCTGTCCACAGTCCCCAGAAAGACAGCCTCAGGGCAGATTTCAAGAAGTCCCTCCAGAGACCCGGGCTTCATCCCGCCCAGCAGGGCATAGTCTTCTCCGCCCTGCAGGGCAAAGCGCAAAGGATCCTCGTCCCGCTGGGCGGCAAACTGCCGTACCTCCGGCTCCAGCTGGACATCGTCCAGGGCCAGCTCGAGACCGAGGCCGGGGCCCAGAAACCGTCCCACATCAATGGCCAGGCCATCCGAGACATCCATCAGCCCCCTAACCCAGGGCTGCCGGGCCAGAGCCTGCCCTTCCCGGACAAAGAGCCTGGGATGCAGATGGGCCCTGACCCCTCCGGGAAAAGCCTGTGGCTCCCCACCTTCCTCCAGCAGGGTCAGCCCGACCCTGGCCAGTCCCAGAGGCCCGACTGCAAAGAGCTCATCCCCGGGCCTGCACTGCTCCCGAAGCATGAGCCTGTCCGGCGCTCGCCCCCACATGGTGATGTCCACTCCCAGGAAACCGGCCCGGCTCACATCGCCCCCCAGGAGGGTGAGCTTGTGCTCTTGGGCCAGCACGGCCATGCCCTTGAAAAACAGGGCCCAGAACGTCTCGTCCAGGTCCCTGGGGATCATCAGGTTGAGATTGAAGCCCGCGGGTTCCGCTCCCATGGCTGAAATATCCGAGACATTCACAGCCAGGGCCTTGTACCCCACATCTTCCGGCGGGAACGTGGCTCTCCGGAAATGGGTGTCTTCCAGAAAGAGGTCCGAGGTGATGCACAGCCGCCCGGCACATTCAATCACGCCGCAGTCGTCGCCCCTGGGAATCAGGATATCGCCGTTGTGCAGAGGAAAAAAACGGTCGATGAGCTCCAGGAACGCCTTTTCCGAGAGAAAAGCCATAGCACCTGCCCTGTTGAAAGCATGTTTCACCAGAACCTTGAACAGTGAGGTTACGAGAAAACGAGGCGAAGTTCAATCCGGGGTGTAGACATCATAGCGCACGCTTCGGCCAAAAACCCGGTGGTTTGGGGCAAAGACCCGGCAAGCGTACCCCGGGGCCTTCAGGGGTCGCTTGACAACCACCCTGAACCTGGCCGCCTGCAGGGCCAGGCTGAGAAGCTCCGGCGTCTCCTCCTGTGTGTCCCCCAGCAGAGCCCTGAGCAGGCGAAGGGGTTTGCGTTCGGCTGTCTTTCGCTGTCCACGGTTTGGAAACATGGGGTCAAGATAGACGACATCCGGCCGGGGCAGAAGATTCAAAGAGCCTGCCTCCCTCTGGCCCGCAGCCGCCTGCCCGGTCATTGTGCGGAGCAGACCCAGGGTGTCCCCCCACACCGGGCGGATCCGCCTGGTTCTCCAGGGCCTGGATATCCCGGCTCTGGCCCAGGCATCGCGCATCAGGGCAAAGACCACAGGATGCTCCTCCACAGCCAGGACGCAGTGGCCAAGAGAGCTCAAGAGCCAGGTGTCCTCGCCCAGGCCGGCTGTTCCGTCCAGAACCACAGGCAGGCCCTCATACCTGGTCCTGCCTCTGATGGCCCGGACCATGGGCTGCCGCCTGCTCCGGCCGGCCCTACTGCGCACATCGAGGTGAGCCCATTCCACCCACAGGTCTTCACCCCCTTTCATTGCCCCCCGGCCTGGAAAGCGCACCTTCAAGGCCTCTCCCACAACCATGACTGGAGCGGTCTCAGTGCTCCCGGGCCCTGCCAGGGGCAGAGAGAGCTCCCTGGAGAGACCGCGGCACCTGGACCACAGGTACGGGCAGTCCCTCTCAGGCACAAGGGCTATGCCCGGATTCTGAACATCTTCCAAAATCGGCATGAGTGGTTCAGGGGCCATGGTTCCTGACGTGGGGAAAAAACTGGCCCGTTGAGATTTTCAGGAAGAGTTGCTAGTCTTGCCACGTTGATGAGCCAAAGGCTTTCCGCCTGAATGCTTTCGAGTTTTTGACCTGAAATTTCATGACCCTGTCTAACCTGACGGGCTTGCCATGTCCGGCCTGTTGACCCAAACCAGTGAGGTCTGATTATTCCAATGCGCATCACCCACCTGTTTTTCAGTGTCGGCCTGATCGTGAGTCTCCTGATGGCTGCTCCCGGCTTTGCCCAGCAGATCTATGTTGCCGACAGCTTCAAGATCACCCTGCGAACCGGCCCGGGCACAAAGCACAAGATCATAAAAATGCTCCCTTCCGGGACCAGCCTGGAGGTCATTGACCAGACTGCGGACTGGTACAGGGTCAAAACCTCAGAAGACGATCAAGGCTGGGTCCTGAAGCGCTACACTATGCAGGACACGCCCAGCAAGCTCAAGGTCCAGACCCTGACCAGCCAGCTGGACCGCCTGAAGTCGGCCAACCAGGAGGCTGAAGCCAGCATCACAGATTTGCGGGCTGAGAACAAGCAGCTCTCCTCCACCCTGTCCGCAGCCCAGAACGAGCTCAGCGACCTGAAAAAACGCTACGATTCCCTGAAATCAGACGCTTCCCAGGCCCTGGAGTACAAGGAAAGCCTGCAGGCCACACAAGAGGAGCTGGAAACGACCCAGTCCAGACTGAAGACCGTCAGCGCTGAAAATGAAGAGCTGCGCTCCAACCAGAACATGCACTGGTTCCTGGCCGGTGCCGGGGTTGTCTGCGGGTCGGCCCTGTTCGGCTTCTTTCTCGGGCGGATTCAAAGGCGAAAGTCCAAAAAGGTCTATTTTTAATCCAGCTTTGCCTCTGGCAGCAGATGCCCAGTTTGATCAAGGAAGAAACTTTTGGAGCTGCTCCTCTTACTGCTCCCCTAGCGTGAGTTTATTACACGTAGTGCATTTTTCAGAAAAATATCCATTTTTTTCGG
>CAYOID010000160.1:0-2979 GCA_964403955.1 uncultured Desulfohalobiaceae bacterium
AACGATTTTGAACAGATTCCGGACCTGGGACATGTGGCAGCGTGTTCCCGCTATCTGGCCTCTTTGCTCAGGCAGGAAAGCCATGTGCACTGGCTCTGGACCCAGGGGCACCTCAAACGGGCCTATCCGCTGACAGAGCTCTACAAAGACCTCCGCTCCCAGGCCGAACCCTGTACCAGGCTGGAGGAGCTCAGCCAGGTTTTCAGGATCTTCAAGCAGCGCCACTTTCTGAGGATCGGCTCCAGGGACTACCTGGGACTGGCCGATTTCAAGCAGTGCACCACAGGCTTGAGCGACCTGGCCGAAGTCTGCCTGCAGGTCGGCTGCGACTGGCTGGCCAAGAACCCGGAACTGTGGTCCAGGTCTGAGCTCAGCAAGGAGGAATGTGCGGCCCAGCTCTCGGACTTTGTGGTCCTGGGGATGGGCAAGCTCGGTGGTCGGGAGCTCAATTACGTCTCCGATATCGATCTTTTGTTTTTGCAGTCGGCCCGTGATCCGGCCAGAAGGCCGGATAACGAGCTCAAAATCAATTTTGCCCGGACCCTGTCCAGGCTTTTGGATCAATGGGAAAGCGGGGACAGGGTGTTCAATGTGGATCTGCGCCTTCGGCCCAAAGGCAAGGACGGGGATCTGGTCCCGGCGATCAACGCTGCAGTCTATCACTATCAGCTCTATGGTCAGGCCTGGGAGCGGCAGGCTTTGCTCAAAGCCAGGGCCCTGGCCGGGGATCGAGGGATAGGCAATCTCTTCTTGAAGGAAATCCGGCCCTTTGTCTTTCGACGATTCCTTGATTTTCAGGCCCTGGACGAGCTCAAGGGCATGCGGGACAAGATTCTGGCTGAAGAGAGCCAGAAGGCCCTGCAGTCCTCAGGCGATGTCAAGCTGGGCATAGGGGGGATCAGGGAGATCGAGTTCATTGTCCAGTCCTTCCAGCTCATCTACGGGGGGCGCTATCGGGAGCTGAACGAAGCGAACACTCTCAAATGCTTGGATGTGCTGCAAAAAATGAACCTGGTCCCGGTGCAGATGCTTCAAGAGCTGCAGGAAGCCTATATTTTTCTGCGCAGGGTGGAGCACTGGGTTCAGCTGGATCAGAACAAGCAGTCTCATAAAGTGCCCCGCTCAGAGAGCGATCAGGCCAGGTTGGCCAGGGCCCTGGGCTTTGAGGACGATCTGCAGGCTTTCCAGACCCTCCTGGATGAGCATCGAAGAGTGGTCCACGAGCACTTCAGCGCCATGTTCCAGCAGAAGGAGGCGGATTCCCGGCCGTCGAAGGACAGGAAGGGCCCCCGAACCGGCCCCGAGGTCAAGCCTGGCTGGGAGGAGCTGCAGTCCCTGTTCACCACAGAAGTCATCACCCATCTGCAGGATGTCAGACAGGAGACTGCCGAGCAGGCTGAGGGCGGCTCAACTGACCTGCCCAAAGGGGTGGAGACCTTTCTGCACCAGGTCAAGACCAGGCCTGGCCTGGTCAGGTTGATCAACCAGGGGCCATTCTGGCTCGGAGACGTCTTGAAAGGCATTGCCGCCAGCAAGCTCATTGCCGGGCTCTTGACCAATCAACCAAGCCTGATCGAAGGCATGCAGCAGCAGGGTTTCACCCAGGGCTTTGAAGACTGGCTGGCCAGGGCTGAAACCATCCTGGAGGGGAGTGAAGACTACGAGCAGAGCATGGAGTGGATACGCCGCCTGAAAAATGAGCGCATGCTCCTGCTGGCCCTGTCTGACCTGCACGGTCACGTTCGCCAGGTTGATCTGGGGCAGGAGCTGAGCTTCCTGGCCGAGTTCGTCATTCACAAGACCTTCCTTGCGGTCTGCCGGGCTGTCGGCCAGAGCGAGCCGCCCCGGATCAGCGTCCTGGGCCTGGGCAAGCTCGGGAGCAGGGAGCTGGGGTACCTCTCCGACCTGGACCTGATGTTCGTCTTCGACAATGGGGGGGGCGATCAGGACCAGGACAGCATCCCCCCGGACATCGTGCGGCTCGTTCAGCGTTTCATGCGCATGCTCAGCACGCCCCTGCAGGAGGGTCCGGGCTACGCCGTTGATGCCAAGCTCAGACCCACGGGCAATTATGGCCCCCTGATCGTGACCCGGAAGCGGTGGGAGGAATACTACGCCCACGAGGCGGACATCTGGGAGATTCAGGCCTTGCTCAAACTCAGGGCCGTGGCCGGGGATCCGGAGCTGGGCTCCCGGCTGGAGGACTTCTCCAGGGGGATCTGCTTTCAAAACCGTCCTCCCGAGACTGTCTGGCCCCGGCTCTGTCATCTGCGAAAACGCATGGAAATGGAGAGAAGCGGTGAGCGACAGGGGGGGATCAGCCTCAAACTGGGGTATGGCGGGCTGACCGATCTGGAGTTTCTGGTCCAGGGATATCAGCTCCTGCATGGCGTCAGCGACGACCGGCTCAGGGGGGGCACCTTCCTGGACCTTCTGCCCAGGGCTCTGGAGCTGGCCGGGGTATCCCAAGAGCAGCGGGACGGGCTGGTTCTCGGCTACTATGGCCTCCGGGCCCTGGAACAGAGGCTGCAGCTCAAGGACTCGACAGCCGCCAGGTTCAGCCAGGCCCAGTTCGATGACCTCACGATGCGCGGGCTCTGGCCCTTGGGCCGTGAGTCCACCCCGGTCCGGACCTGGAGCGATCTGATGACCATGCGCAGGAGGATTCGGAGCGTGTGGTCAGCTGTGTGCCGGAATCAGGGGGAGGATGAGCAGTAAATCAGGCATAAGCGCAGCCGCTGGCTTTCATGATTCGGTTTGACCATGGCAGAAACTCTGTCACGCACTTTGAGAGATTGCTTCACTACGTTCGCAATGACGAGCCCAAGATGTTCTCCGCAGCTGAAACTCTACCCGTCATTGCGAGGAGTCTTCGACGAAGCAATCTCAAAGAGTTATAGTGAGTTCATATGAGCTTTGCCAGCAGCTTAGGAATTGTCATAAAATAAATGTAACACAAAGCTTGCATAATCTTGGAAT
>CAYOID010000161.1:0-2928 GCA_964403955.1 uncultured Desulfohalobiaceae bacterium
CAAGTGAGCGCAGCGAACGGGTGGTTCAAAACTCTTTTCCCACTGTGGTAGGTGTGTGCGAAGCTCAAGCCAGAGGCAGGGCTGACCTGTCTTGCCCTCAATGCCAAAAAATCGTACATGTCTGATGGCACTGGTATGGGAGCTCAGATTGGGGAAGAAACCCTCACTTGTTTTTTGATCCGCTCAGAGGTTCAGCCATGGACGACCATCACCTGCAATCCACCCTCGCCCACACCTGTCCGCTCACTGAATCGGAATACTACCTGGTGATCAAAACCGCGATGCACATGAAAACCGCTCTGTACCGGACACTGCATCACTCCGGGCTTGGGGTGACCCCGGAGCAGTGGTCCGTCCTGAGCTGCCTGTGGCACGCAGATGGGCAATACCACAGCGAGCTGGCGACAAAAACCGGGCGGGACAAATTCACCATTTCCAGGATTGTCTCCCTCCTGGAGAAAAGGGGCCTCGTCTTCAGCCGCCCAGACCCGAAAGACAAGAGACGGTCCAATGTCTTTTTGAGCCAGAGCGGTCAAACCCTGCAAAGACCGGTCACTGAGATCGTGGAGAAATTTTCCGGCGATCTCTTTGCGGGCCTGTCCAATGAAGACATTGCCGAGCTCCGCCGCCTCCTGGAGCACATCGTGGCCAACATCCACAAGCGCACCCCTTGACCTGCATGTTTTCAGGCGACAATCAACAAAAGGCAAAACCAGAGATCCCAGATACATGCCCATAGATAAATTGATGCCCTGAGCGATCCGCTCAGGGCATCAATTTATTCAGTGACCATTCTGTCGACCACGATGGCGATGATCACGATGCCCAGACCGGCTTCAAAGCCCAGCCCCGGGTCGATCCAGGACAGGGATCTGAGCACGGTCTGGCCCAAACCCTTGGCTCCGATCATGGCTGCAACCACAATCATGGACAGGGACATCATGATCGTCTGGTTGACCCCCATCTTCAGCGACGGCATGGCTGCCGGCAGCTCGATCTTCAAGAGCATCTGCCACCAATTGGCCCCAAAGGCATGCCCGGCCTCCAGGAGCTCATCCGGGATCCCCTTGAACCCAAGATAGGTCAGCCTGACTGCGGGCGGAGCGGCAAAGATGAAAGTGGCCACCACGGCCGGGACCCGTCCCAGGCCAAAGAACATCATGGCCGGGATGAGATACACAAAGGGCGGGATGGTCTGCATGAAGTCCAGGACCGGGCGGACGATGATGTAGACGACCTTGTTGTGGGCCGCCAGGATCCCGACCGGAATCCCGACGATCAGGGCCAGAAGGGCGGCCGTCAGCACCAGGGCCAGGGTGAGCATGGTCTCCTCCCACAGGCCAAGGTTGAACATGAGCAAGAAGGCCAGCCCGGTGATCACGCCGTACTTCCAATTCCGAATCCAGGTCATGGCTCCCCCGATCAAGAGGACAAAGAGCAGGGCTGGAATGGCCAACAGCAGGGAGCTCAGGTTGTTGGCCACAAAGAGGATGACATTGGAAAAGCCCTGCAGGAGAAAGGCGAAATTCTCAGTGAAAAAATCGATGAACTGCTCCACCCAGTCTCCCAGGGGAATCTTGGTCTGAAGCACTGACACGAGTTGAGTGTATGCTGTACCGATGCTCACATCTTTCTCCTGATTGTTCGA
This sequence comes from uncultured Desulfohalobiaceae bacterium, assembly GCA_964403955.1. Lineage (GTDB taxonomy): Bacteria > Desulfobacterota > Desulfovibrionia > Desulfovibrionales > Desulfothermaceae > CAYOID01. The sequence continues at coordinate 1,649 of CAYOID010000161.1, forward strand.
CCATGTCCCGGCATGGCCGGGCCGGCCCTGCGGGACCGGCCCGGTCACGTCGGATTAGTGTTGTCCAAAGGCTTTTTGAACTGCACTCAAACCGTCCTGGCTTCCATCTCTTGTGGTCACCCCTTCAAGCCACGCAGCCACCTTGTCCAGATTGTTCTCGATCCAGACTCGGGCCACATCCTCGGGTTCATTGCCTTCATAGGTGTAGCCCATGATCCATTTGGACTGCCAGTCAGCCTGGATCACGACCTGTTTCAAAAAGGCGCCCAGGTTTGGAGATTCCTTGTTCAATCCTGCCCTGGTCGCGGTGTCGACATGGGTGGCCCCTGGTTCACCCCAAATTTTTTCCGGATCATCCAGGTACTTCAAATCCCACTCCAGGTTCATCCAGTGCGGCTCCCAGCCCAGAAAAACAATCCATTCATTGTCCTTGGCCGCCTTCTTGACCTGAGAAAGCATCCCTGCCGTGCTGCTGGGGATCATGTCCCAGTCCCCCAGGCCGTAGGTGTCGGACTCGATGGCGTCGATGATCAGCTTGTTGCCGTCATTGCCGGGCTCGATCCCGTAGATTTCAGGCGTGCCGTCGCCGTTGCGGTCAAACTTGTCCCGATACTCCGGCTTGTCCAGGTCGGTCAGGGATGTGACCCCGGCGTCCCAGACATAGGCGGGCACGGCATTGCGGTACTCTGTTTTGCTCAAGTTGGTGGCCAGGAGCTCAATCTGCTCTTTGGCCAGATAGGGCTTGACGTAATTGTCCATGGTCGGCAGCCAGCACCCCATGAACACATCGAGCTGACCCATGGACAGGGCCTTGAAGATGGCCGGAACCTGAAGCTGATTGATTTCGGTCTCATACCCCAGTGCCTGCACCACCTGACTCACCACCTCGGTCTTGACCGTCACCCCGGGCCAGTTCACAGATCCGAACCGGACCGCTTTCTGCTCAGCCATACTCATGGACGAAAGTCCACAAAGAAAGACACTCAGGATCATGACGGTGATCACACTTTTTCGCTGTTTCATAACTGACTCCTTTTTATAGGGTTTGCAGTCCAATTCAGCACTGTCGCTGGCCTGGTCTTTACCCACACAGGCACAGGGGGAACCGGTCAGAAGCAGGAGCACAAAGAAAAGAGATTTCTCACGCCCGCTCGCGGACTCGCTCGAGGCGCAGAGCCCGCAGAGTTCAGAGGGAGGAGGGAGAGTTTTCTGCGGGCAAACCCCTGAGCCGGGGTTTTGCCCGCCCAGCTCCACTCGCTCCCGCTCGTGAGGTCAATCCC
>CAYOID010000162.1:0-2923 GCA_964403955.1 uncultured Desulfohalobiaceae bacterium
TGACCAAAGCTCAGAGATTTTGGGTGTCAGTTTCCCCGTTGATTTTCGACACACTGAAAACAGGGCCCTCATTGAGTGGGGGGCCTGGTGTTCATTTCCACATCCAAAGGTTTTTTTCCTTTCAACCACAAGTTTCAGTGCGGCCAAAGGGCGCGCTGAGGAGGACAACCTTATGAAACCTGTCCGAACGCTCCTGGTGGTCACCGCCGTTCTTCTGCTTTCCGGGTTCAACCTCGAAAACTCCATTGTTCCCAAGGAGGATATCCTGTCAGGAGGGCCGCCCAAAGACGGGATCCCGGCTCTGCTCGATCCCCGATCCATACCCGGGGAGGAAGCCTCATTCCTGGAGGATTCAGATCAGGTCATCGGCGTAAACGTGAACGGTGCCGCCAGGGCCTATCCCATCAAGATCCTGAACTGGCACGAGGCGGTGAACGATATCCTTGGAGGGGAACCCATCGTGGTCACCTTCTGACCTTTGACCCAGACGGGGGTGGTCTACTCCCGAAAGGTGGACGGCACGACCCGCACCTTTGGCATCTCCGGCCGTTTGTACAAGAGCAATGTCCTGCTCTATGACCACGGAACAGAAAGCCTGTGGTCCCAGCTCAAGTCCCAGGCCATTGCCGGTCCTCTGGCAGGGACCATGCTTCGCCAGATCCCTGCGTCCCGGGTGTCCTGGGAGAAATGGACCCAGCTGAACCCGCAGACAACGGTCCTTTCAGACCAGACCGGATATGACCGGGATTATGGCCGGGATCCCTATGAAGGGTACTACCGGGTGGGGACAATCTGGTTTCCTGTCGGGGAGGTCAGGCGGGATCTCTCACCCAAGGACCGTGTCCTTGGGGTTGAAATCGGGTCGGACAGCAAGGCCTATCCCCTGGAAGACCTTATCGCGAGGGACGGTGTTGTGACGGACCGGATCGGTGACGTGCAGCTTCGTATCCGCGTTGCAGATCAGGAGGTTGTGTCGGTCACCGACGAGCAGGGCCAGCCGGTCCAGCACCTCTTTGCCTATTGGTTTGCCTGGCAGGCATTTCATCCCCAGACCGACGTGTATCGCTGACATGGACAATAAATGGGATCAGGGTCTCGCTTTCGACCCTATTTGACCCAAGTTCAAATACTTCACAGTGCTGTCTGGGCCCTGATCCTGTCGTTCATGGTCTGTCCCAATTTCCGGGCCTGATCCCAGACATCAGGCTGATCCTCAACCTGGCTAAAGGCCTCTTCAGTCACGGTGAAGTCCCGGCCGAAGACCCAGGGGAGGGCGGACATGGGACATTCCTCACCAAAGCCGCAGACCATGCACTCGGCATTGCCAATGGCCTTGAGCTGTCCCAGAACCTCCATGCCTTCCATTGAAAGAGCCGTGGCTACCTGCTGGCTGGCCTGGTCCAGGCCGGGCACGCCCCGGCCGATTCCCGTGGTCACCACCACCGCCAGTTTGCCCCGGTTGAGATGATTCTGGTGCCGCATGGAAAAGAGGCGCTCCAGCAGGGCCTTTGTAAACCCGTCCACTGACGCGTAGGGCGGATAGGAGCCGACAACGATCCCGTGGGCCTTTTTGATTTTTTCCGCCAGTTCGGGGAAGTCGTCTTTGACCTTGCACACATTGTCTGCAGTGCAGCCCAGACAGGCGATGCAAGGTCGAACGTTGTGCTTGGAGAGCTTGATGAATTCGGTTTCCAGTCCGCTGGCATCGAGCACGGCCTGAACCAGACGGTCGGTGTTGCTGTTCTTGATTGGACTCCCGGAGAATCCGATGAGCTGTGCAGGCATGGCGATCTCCTGAAATGATGACTGCCCGGGGTTCAAAGTTTACTCCTTGAGCACGACCTTTTTGCCGCACATGTCGCAGGACCCTTCATCGGTGATGACGGGCTGGCGCGGGGCTTCACCATCGCACAGGCCGCACTTGGTCTTGCCCAAGTCCTCTTCAAGGACAATTCTGCGCTGACACAGGTCACAACGACCGTCGTCAGTCACTTCCGGCTGCCTTGGGGCTTCACCGCCACAGATTCCACAAGCTGGCATACTCCACCTCCTCTGTTTTGGGTCCAAAATGATCATAACCCTAGCGAGTACAGAGAAAGATTGTCTGTAGTGATTGCTACAGATCTATCTGATCAGGCTGATGAAGTGATTATGCTGGCAGACTTCAAGCCAGAGCCGGCAGGATGACCAAGTCCTTTGAATATTGTACCTATCTGGAACAAGCCTTGCCAAAACAGGATTTCTTGAAGTGAAATGTCGATGAAGGCATGGAGAATGTCAGATCGCTTCAGAACAGATGATCTGACCCTGACAAGAATAAGTATGGGTTTACATGGGATTGACCTGACGATGGATGAACTTCCAGCCAGCAACGGGGGGCTGGGGGCGGCAGCCCCCAGTATAGCTCGTGCAGCGAGCGGAGGCCCTGACAAGCTTGAGTCCACCCACCCATCTGGGCTACCGGAGGCAAATCACGCGGCACGACCACTCCCTGGACTTGCTCGTGTTCATGGCCATCTTGAAGGAATGAACGTCCGCTCTGTTGCAAAGACTCCGAGTGCCTGGTTATCCTGAAGATGTGATCAATCCTGCAGCAACAAGACGGTGCGCGATGAAAAAAGACGACATCCCAGCCGACATTCTCGAAAAAGCCATCCGTGTGATTGGTAACGAGGACAACGCCCGGAAGTGGCTGTACAGCCCAAAGCGCGTGTTGAACGGGATGATCCCTGCGGATCATGCTCAGACCGAGGAAGGGGCTAAGGAGGTCAAACAGATTCTCGGAAGGATGGAACACGGGGTCTTCGGGTGACTTTGGTCACACGATTTGAGCCAATCTTGTATCCCCACAACGACAATGTGCGACTAGGAATCCTCTCCAGTTCTGACTTACCAAACTTGATCCGTGATTCACTTTTTCTAT
>CAYOID010000163.1:0-2902 GCA_964403955.1 uncultured Desulfohalobiaceae bacterium
GGATCGAAAGCCTATGATCGGTCAGGAAAAATGACAGACCCTGTGAACGGTTACATGTCGTGGGTCTTGAGCAGGGAGTAGAAGTTGGGTCGCTTCAGGCCCACCTTCTTGGCCGCTTTGGCGATATTGCCCTCGGATTCCTTGAGGGCCTTGATCAGAAAGGCTTTCTGCAGAGGCAGGAAATGCTCGGTCAAGATCTCCTTTTTCCTGGCCAGGAGATCTTTCTGGGTTTCGGGAATGTGGTTGGATTCAGAGCTTCGCCTGGACCGGAGCTCGTCCATCAGGTTCAAGAGCCCCAGGACGCCCTCGTCAGAGAGGATGACCAGCCGTTCGACCACGTTTTTCAGCTGTCGGACGTTTCCGGGCCAGTCATAGTTGACCAGAGTCTCCATGGCCTCGTCGGAAAACCCCTGAATCGACTTACCGGCTTTGCGGCAGTAATGGCGCAGGAAATGGTAGGCCAGCCTGGGGATGTCGTCCCTGCGCTCCCGAAGGGAGGGGATGACCAGGGGAAAGACATTGAGCCGGTAAAAGAGGTCCTCCCTGAAGCTTCCCTGTTCCAGGAGATCCTGGATGTCCCTGTTTGTGGCGGCGATGATCCTGGTGTTGGTCTTTTTGACGCTGTTGGCCCCAACTGGTTTGTATTCCTGAGATTCCAGGACCCGCAGCAGCTTGCCCTGGGTCTCCAGGCTGAGGTTGGAGACCTCATCCAGAAAAAGGGTCCCATTGTGAGCCACCTGAAACACCCCGGCCTTGTCCTTGACAGCCCCGGTGAAGGCCCCTTTGACATGGCCGAAGAGTTCGCTTTCCAGAAGGGAGGGGGTCAGGGTGGAGCAATCCAGGGCCACCAGCTGCCTGGAGGCTCTTGGGCTTCTGGCGTGGATGGCCCCGGCAAAGAGCTCTTTTCCGGTCCCGCTTTCCCCGGTGATGAGTACGGTGGTGTCGGTTGGGGCCACTCTTTCAATCTTCTGGAAGAGCTCCAGGACGACCTTGTTTTCGCCCACGATGTTGGAGAAGCTGAAACGGTCCAGGAGCTGCTCCTTCAACGCCCTGTTCTCATCGGCCATCCGCTTCCGTTCCATGGCCCGCTCGACAGCAATGAGCAGCTCGTCGTCGGAAAAGGGCTTGCTCAGGTAGTCATAGGCCCCGAGCTTCATGGCCTTGACCGCATTCTGGACTGTGGAATAGCCGGTGATGACGATGACGGAGACCGAAGGCAGCTCATGGCGGATGGTGCGCAAGAGATCCATGCCGTTCATGTCCGGCAGCTTCATGTCCAGCAAGGCCAGGTCGTATCCGCCTTTGTGCAAGGCCTTCAGGCCGCTGGCTCCATTGAGACAGGACTCGACCTCGTATCCCTGGTCTGAGAGAACCAGGCGACAGCCTTTGCCGATAGCAGGTTCGTCGTCAATAACCAGGATTGTGTTCGATTCCATCGAGCTGCCTGTCGAGTGTGGTTGTTTCAGGCTCGAAATAGACTGGAAGCGAGATGCAAAATCTCGTCCCAAGCCCGGTCTGGCTGGAAATATCGATCCTGCCCTGATGGTTCTGGATGATGCCGAAGCTGACCGACAACCCCAGACCGCTCCCCTTGGGCTTTGTGGTGTAGAATGGCTCGAAGATTTTGGACATTTTTTCTGCAGGGATGCCGCAGCCATTGTCTTCGATATCTATCTGCACCATTTTTTGCTCCGTGTCCATTCTGGTCTGAACCCTGATCACCCCCTGCTTGGAGTTCATGGCCTGGATCGAATTGAGCAACAGGTTGACCAGAACCTGTTCGATCTGATTGGCATCCAGGAAGATGTCCTGGACCTCACTGGAAAGGTTCACATCCAGCCTGATGTGCTTGAGGTGGAACTCGTTTTCCAGAATGGACAGGGCCCGCTTGACGATGTCGTTGACGTTGCACAGGCTCCTCAACGGCTCCCTTTCCCTTGAAAAATCGAGGAGCTCCTGAATCGTGCTCTTGCAGCGGGTGGTTTCGCTGATGATGACCTGCAGGTTCTCCCGGAGTGGACTTTCAGGGTCCAGCTTTTTCTTCATATGAGTGGAGTAGAGCAGGATGCCGGCCAGGGGGTTGTTGATCTCGTGGGCGATCCCTGCGGCCATCCGCCCCAGGGCGGAGAGCTTTTCGGTCTGCAGGGCCAGCTGTTCATACTGCTCCTGCTGGGTCTCGATCAGGCGGACCTTGTTGATGGCGCAGGCGCACTGGGTGGACACAGCCACCAGGAAATCCAGCTCTTCCTGGGTAAAGGCCCGCTTTTCAGTGAAATACAGCCGAAGAATGGAGATGATCTCATCCCCAACGAAAAGGGGTGTATCCACAATCAGACACACTCCCTCATCCCGGGCGTACTCAGGGTACTCAACCCTGGGCTCATTCCAGATGTCCTCAATGATGACCGGTTTCTTTTTCCGGATCTCCCCGTCAATGATTTTGTTGGTGGTCACCGGGCCCTTGGTCAGGTAACGCTCCCCCATGCCGTAGACCGCCCCGATTTCAAACTGGTCCGTGACCGGGTTGTGAATCCGCAGCAGGGCCCCTTTGGCCTGGAAAGCCTCCGTGGTTTTCCAGACCACCAGCTCCAAAACCTCATCCATGTGCACGCTGGAGTGCACGATCAAGCTGATGTCCTTGAAGATCTGATAGCAGTTGTGGATATCGAATGTATGGCTCATGGGGCGCCTTCCTTGAGTTTTCTTACGAGGATTCAGGAATAATCAAACCCGAACACCCTGCATGTGAGCTTGGACAACCAGAAAAGCACATGAGTGGCTCAGAGCTTTTGCCGGCCTTCCTCTTATGTAAATATTGCAAAAACCGTGCCTGATGTCAGCGCAGCCTCTGGCAGGGCTGACCCATATCTTTTTGATTTTAATTAATAAAAGCTGGTTTCAA
>CAYOID010000164.1:0-2837 GCA_964403955.1 uncultured Desulfohalobiaceae bacterium
GCTGGCCTTAGGGACAAGGCCGCCCTACTGGGGAAGGAGCCTGGGATCCGGGTAGACCGCCCTTGTCTCAAGGGCCGGCCCTGGGGAGATGCAGAGGGCAGAGGACAGAGGACAGATGGCAGATGCCAGAGGGCAGAGGAAAAGCAATAAGAGCAAGGGCCTGGGGTGTTGATATTTGGCAGGTTGTGGGGCAAAGGGCAACGGCTGGGGTGGCTTGTGCAGTCTGTCCGGGCTGGCCTTAGGGACAAGGCCGCCCTACTGGGGAAGGAGCCTGGGATCCGGGTAGGCCGCCGTTTTCCAAACGGCTGGCCCTGGGGAAGCTGGTAAGGCCTGGTCAATGACCGGTAAACAGGGATGAAGAAGAGAATCGGGCTTGGTGGGTCCAGTTGAATCACGGCTATGGAAAAGCAGCAGACCATTCGATTCTGGCGGGGTCGGCTCCCTCACTGGGAAGTGGTAGACGCGTCGTATTTCATAACCCTTCGCCTTGCTGGAACGCTTCCTGTATTACTCAAAACTGAGCTGAACGGCCTCATGAAAGATGTGTGTCAGGATGACTATCTTGACATAGCCCGGCAGTACTTTCAAAAAATCGAAGCTTGGCTGGATAACGATACAACTTTTGATGTTCTTTCTCAGGCCAATGTCGCAGAAATGATTATTTCCGCTTTCAGGGAATATGAATCGCGTTCCATCTGGCAGGTCCATAGCTTTGTGGTCATGCCCAATCACCTCCATTGGTTTTTCACGCCAGTAGGCCAGGGCATGATTGAAAGTGTGCGCAACTTTAAGCGCTATACAGCCAGGCAGGTTAATCAATGTTTAGGAACCGTTGGCAAGCGTTTTTGGCAGTCAGAGTGGTTTGATCACTGGTCGAGATCGCCGCTGGAAGATGACAAAATCATAACCTATATCAGAAATAATCCTGTGAAAGCGGGTTTGGTAGCCAGAGCTGAGGACTGGCCTTATCTGAAGTAGGCCGCCGTTTTCCAAACGGCCGGCCCTGGGGAGAGGACAGAGGTCAGAGATCAGAGATGCAGAGGTCAGAGATCAGAGGGCAGATGACAGAGGACAGAGGGCAGAGGAAAAGCAATAAGAGCAAGGGCCTGAGGTGTTGATATTTGGTAGGTTGTGGGGCTAAGAGCAGCGACTGGGGGAGTTCTGTGCAGTCTGTCTGGGCTGGCCTTAGGGACAAGGCCGCCCTACTGGGGAAGGGCCGGCAGGGAGCGCATATATGAGCATTCGCCCACAGGGCCTGTCCGGGTCATGGTTTGGCTGGTGTCTGTACGACTGGGCCAACTCAGCCTTTGCCACGGTCATCCTGGCCGCAGTTCTTCCGGTCTATTTCGTGCACCTGGTCCCGGAGGCCGGGGCTGAGGTCTTTTGGAGCTCGGATCCGATTCCTGCTTCGGTGCTCTGGAGCTATGGTGTTTCGCTGTCCATGCTCCTGGTGGCTGCGGCTGCTCCCTATCTGGGGGCCATCGGGGATCGCCGCGGGAGGCACAATGCCCTCCTGGCCCTGTTCTGCGGCCTGGGAGCGGCATGCACCATGGCCCTTTTCTTTGCCCGGGACACGCACTATGCCCTGGCCCTGGGCCTGTTCATCTGCGCCAACTTTGCCTTTGCTGCAGCCAATATCTTCTACAATGCCTTCCTGCCTGCCCTGGCCAGGGGGGAGGGTGACATGGACCGGCTTTCAGCCTTCGGCTTCGCCCTGGGCTATATCGGAGGCGGAGTGGCCCTGCTGGTGGTCGTGCTCCTGATCTCCTATCCGGGGTGGTTCGGCCTGGACGGGCCAGGTGTGGCCACCAGGGTCGGCTTTGTGTTCACGGGCCTGTGGTGGCTTGGCTTCGCCTTTCCCGCCCTGTGGCTGCTCGGAAAGGCCCCGCCCAGGCAGCGCAGGTCAGCCATGCCTGCGGGTTTGAAAGGATATGCGGCACTCCTGTCCGATATCAAGGCCTATCCCGATCTGCTTTTGTTCTTGATCGCTTTCCTGCTCTACAACGACGGGATCCAGACCATCATCGCTGTCTCAGCGATCTTTGCCAGGGACGTGCTCCAGCTACCCAGGGAGTCGGTGATCGGGTGCTTTCTCATGGTCCAGTTCATGGCCATGCCCGGGGCCCTGTTCTTTGGCTGGCTGGCCGGGAAATGGGGGGCCAAGAAGGTCATCCTGCTGACCCTGGTCCTGTTCATGGGGGTGACCGCCTTCGCAGCCACGATCACCACAAGCCTCCAGTTCTGGGTGCTGGGTTTTGTGGTCGCCCTGGTCCTGGGGGGAAGCCAGGCTGCCTCGCGCTCACTTTTTGCTTCCATGATACCGGTCGGGCGCAATGCTGAATTTTTCGGCTTCTACGCCCTCAGTGCCAAGTTCGCCTCCATTCTCGGCCCTTTCATTTTTGCCCTGCTGGCAGACCTTACCGGCGCTCCCAGGCTCTCCATCCTGGCCCTGATCCTCTTTTTCGGGCTCGGGGCCCTGCTCCTGGCCCTGGTCAACGTTGAACAGGGCCGCAAACTCGCAGATCGTGCCAGTGCATGATGCGGCTGAAAAAAACCGGAAGCAGCCGCTCTACTTCAGCCCAGACCTTTGGCCTGGCCTTTACCCACACAGGGCACAGGGGGGAACCGGCCAGAAGCAGGAGCACAAAGAAAAGAGATTCCTCACGCCCGCTCGCGGACTCGCTAGAGACGCTGAGCCCGCCGAGTTCAGAGGGAGGGGGGGGAGAGGTTTTTGCGGGCAAACCCCCGAGCCGGGGTTTTGCCCGCCCAGCTCCACTCGCTACCGCTCGTGAGGTCAATCCCTTGCCCGCAGGGCGGAGCAGCTTGCCCTGGACGCC
>CAYOID010000165.1:0-2815 GCA_964403955.1 uncultured Desulfohalobiaceae bacterium
GCTACCCCTACATCGACTCGCCCTCGGTCTTCGGGGCCCTGCTGGACGAGCACAAAGGGGGCTGTTTTGCCGTCCAGCCAGCGGGGGCCTATGACGCCGCAGCCCAGTACCTGGAGCGGACCAACATCCTGGTGACCCGGTTCCGGACCCGGGAGGGCACGGCCGTGCTGACAGACTTCATGCCGGTCGGCTTCAAGGAGCAGCCCACCGGGGGGGACGCACCGCCCCAGGCTTTGATCCGCTGCCTGGAGGTCATTTCCGGGACCATGACCGTCCACTGCCTGTTCCAGCCCAGGTTCGACTACGCCCGCACAGAGACCCGAGTCTCGTCCACCCAGGGCGGGGTCCTGGCGGAGAGCGATGAATGGTCCATGGCCCTGAGCTGCACCCATCCCCTGGAGGCGCAGACGGACCAGGCCAGGGGCCGCTGGGAGCTTCAGGCCGGGGACGTGGTCTGGTTCAGGCTCGGCTCAACCCAGTCCGGGCAGTGCCGGGAGGAGGACACCCAGGTTCAGGACCCGGATCAGTTCTCTCAACTCCTGGACGAGACCACCGAGTTCTGGCGGACCTGGCTGAGCACCAGCGAAACCGGGCGAAGCCTGCCCGAGCATCACTATCAGGACATGGTCCAGCGCTCGGCCCTGGTGCTCAAGCTCCTCTACTACGGCCCCACCGGGACCCTGGCCGCGGCCGCGACCACGTCCCTGCCCGAGGTGGTGGGCGGGGAACGCAACTGGGACTACCGCTTCACCTGGATCAGGGACGCGGCTTTCACTCTCAAGGCCCTGTTCAGCCTGGGCCACCTCTCGGAGACCGAGGGCTATTTGCGCTGGATCGAGTCGGTCCTGACCGAGCACGGGGCCAAAGGCCTGCAGATCATGTACGGCTTGCGGGGGGAGACCGAGCTCACCGAGGCCACCCTGGACCACCTGGAGGGCTACAAGGGCTCCACACCGGTCCGCATCGGCAACGGCGCAGCCAGCCAGGTTCAGCTGGACATTTTTGGTGAGATCATGGACGCGGCCATGCTCCTGGCGGACTACGTGGGCAAGATCGACGTCAAGCTCTGGCTCGTGCTCCGGGACATCTGCGACCACGCGGCCCGGATCTGGCGAGAGCGGGACAACGGGATCTGGGAGGTCCGGGGCGGACCCTTCCACTTCGTGTATTCCAAGGTCATGTGCTGGGTGGCCCTGGACCGGGGTACGGCCATCGCCAAACGCTACGGCTTTCAGGCCGACACCCGGGCCTGGAGGCAGGCCATGGAGGACATCCGCCAGGACGTTCTGGACAAGGGCTACAGCCAGACCAGAGGGGCCTTTGTGCAGCATTATGACACCGAGGCCCTGGACGCCTCCAACCTGCTCATCCCTTTGCTGGGATTTTTGCCCCCGGACGACCCCAGGGTGGTCTCCACCGTAGACGCCACCATCAGGGAGCTGAGCCAGGACGGTTTCATCTACCGCTACACCACCCCCGACGGCCTGCAAGGCTGGGAAGGGACCTTCCTGCTCTGCACCTTCTGGCTCATCGACTGTCTCACGGTTATGGGAAGGCTGGAGGAAGCCGAGGCCTGGCTGCGCAACGCGGAACGGGCCGCCAACCACCTGGGTCTCTTTGCCGAGGAGTATGACGTCCAGTGGCAGGAGCCCCTGGGCAACTTCCCCCAGGCCTTCACCCACATCGGCTACATCAACGCCGTGGTCAACCTGGTCAAGGCCAGGCAGCAGGGCCGGCAGGAGGAGCGCAGCCCCGAGCCAGGCCAGAAGCTGGATCTCATTCGCAGGAAGCTGCTTTCCCCGGAGATCGTCCTCAACGAGGGTGCGCCCGAGCAGCATGTGGCTTCCCAGGACCTGGCCGAGGAGCTCAAGTCGACCATGGACCTCATGCGGGGGGCCTTCTTCGACAGCCGGCACGGCCGGGTGTCCTACGAGAAGATGAAGGGCTCGGACCTCTACCGCCACTACCTGGACCTGAGCCTGAACCTGAAGCACTTCCAGCCGGGCAGCCTGATCACGGACGCGGCCAGGAAGGCCTTCTGGATCAACCTCTACAACGTCATCGTCATCCACGGGGTCATCGAGCTGGACATCTCGGACTCGGTCAAGGAGGTGCGCAACTTCTTCAGCCGGATCAAGTACGACATCGGCGGCGGCCTCTTCACCCCGGACGACATCGAGCACGGCATCCTGCGGGCCAACTCCAGGCCGCCCTTTGGTCTGCGGAAGCCCTTTTCCAAAAAAGATCCCAGGCTGGAGCTGACGGTGCAGCAGCTGGACCCCAGGATCCACTTCGCCCTGGTCTGCGCCTCCTCGTCCTGCCCGCCCATCGGGGTCTACACCGCCGAGAACCTGGACCAGGAGCTGGAGATCTCGGGCCGGACCTTCCTCAACGCCGGAGGGATCGAGGTGGACAGGGACAACCTGACGGTCGCCCTGTCCAGGATCTTTCTCTGGTACGGGGCCGACTTCGGGCCGGACAAGGCTTCCCGGCTGAAGTTCATCGCCCCGCTGCTCTACGACGAGCAGGACCGGGACTTTCTGCTCCAGGAGGGCCACAGGTGCACGGTGCGCACCATGGCCTACGACTGGAGGCTGAATCGGTGATCAAGAAGGTTTCAGGTGTCGGTGTTCGGGTGTCAGCTTTGCCTCTGGCAAAGTTGAATTTATCCCATTGATTTTAAAGATAAAAATTTCAACACTCTGTTGACACCTTCAGCTTTGTATTTGCCAGATTGATCAAGGAAGAAGCTTTAGGGAGTGCTCCTCTTACTGCTCCCCTTTTCCAAGGGGAGCTGTCCGAAGGACTGAGGGGT
>CAYOID010000166.1:0-2807 GCA_964403955.1 uncultured Desulfohalobiaceae bacterium
GAGAGACCAATCTTTTCTTCTCTTCCAACCTCACCCACTGTCTCAAGTGTGTGCCTTGTTCATGCCTGATCAGGGGGAGCTCCAGAGGGTAAGCCCATTGCCCACCAGCACATCCTGTGTGATCGACCCCAATCCCAGCCCTCACCTCAGTCTCAGCTGCATCAGGGATTCCACAAATCTGCCCAATCATCACTTCAGCTCATTCATCTTCACCAAATCTCTATAATTCCTTCACCAGAACGTCAAAGACGAAAGTGTACGTCAAGGTCAGCGATGTATTTGCCGATCATGAGCTCGACACCTCCGACCCGGAGAACCCGGTGCTGGTCATTGACGGATATGAGCTGCCCACCAACAAGGACCTGCTCATCACGCCGCAAGGCGAAGAAATCAATCTGGATGGCCTGACCGTGTACTTTAATGTCGAGGATCATGAGTCCCTGACCATATCTGGCCAGGCCGTCCGCTTCATCAAGATGGGGACAATCGACCGCACACCCCGCGGCAAGGCAGCGGGAGTTGGAAGAAGAGTTGAGACAATGCACCCCTCACGCTAGGCTCAGCCCAAGCTCGCCCGGGCGCTCTCAGGCCTGAGAACCGGGGTTGGGGACGATTTCCCAACCCCGGTTTTTTATCCAAACCGCCCCAGTTCCACCTTGACGAACCATATTGAGACGTGAACAATACCTCCCCAATAAGACAGAGATAGCTCTAAAGAATGTTTCTTCCTTGTTCAGACTGGCCAATGACAAAGCCTGAGTTGTCAAACCGAGTGCTCAAATTTTTATCATTGAAATCAAATAGATAAATCCAGATTTTCCAGAGGCAAAGCTGGATTCTGAATGCTCACGACTGCCTCTGCACTCCAGCAGCCCCATCTCTATTGAGGTCCCTATGACTGAAAAACCTGCCCTGACCCCTCTCGAAAGCAGCGATGCCGACTGCTTCGCCTGCGGGACCGAGAACCCCTGCGGCCTGCACATGACCTTTTACACCGACGGCCAGGCCCTGTACTCCTTTGTCACCATCCCCGGCCAGATGCGCGGCTGGAGGAACATGGTCCACGGCGGGATCATCTCCACCATGCTGGACGAGGCCATGGCCTGGACTGCCATCCACCTCATGCGCCGTTTCATCCTGACCCAGTCCATGCAGGTTGAGTTTCTCAAGCCGGTGACCATTGAGACCCCTCTCCTGGTCAAAGGCTGGATCAAAGAGCGGGTCAGCCGCCGAAGGGCGGTCATGGCTTCTGCGGTTTCAGACCAGCGGGAGATGGTTCTGGCCAGAGCTGAAGGCAACTTTGCCCTCTTCAAGCCCGACTCCCCCGCCCTGCAGCGACTCCTGCCCGAAGGGGCCGCCCAGGGCATGCCCTGGGTCACGGACGAGGAGCTCGATTCTCCCGATTGATAAACATTCTTTTTATGCAGCTTGTCAATTATAACGGAACCCGTTATAATATAACCCATATTGAACACTCCACCGCCTGAAGGCGGTGGAGTGTTCAATTTACATGGGAAGAAGGTTATGCCTATGAAACCGAAATCACAGACTACCACTGATGTTGGTCGGCGACTGCCTCAAAATCGTCCCCCGACCCATCCTGGTGAGATGCTTTTGGAGGAATTTGTCAAGCCACTTGACCTCACACAAGCAGAACTTGCAAGGCGCTTAGACGTTTCTTACCCTCGTCTGAACGAAATTATTAAAGGCAGACGTTCAATGACTCCGGATAGTGCTTTACGACTGTCCCGTGTCTTGGGCATGTCTGCTGATTTCTGGCTGGGTTTGCAACAGGATTGGGACCTTTGGCATGCGATGCACGGCCCTGAGGCGAAAAAGATTAATCGCTTGAAACCAATCCACAGAGATCAAGATTCTTTTGCATAACCATTTTCTGCTCTTGACAAGTATTTCCGCTATCGCTCCATACCTGCAAGAGAGAACAGAAGAAAAACACTGAGTGCAAGTGCCTGGGGTGTTGAAAGTTGGTCGGTTGTGAGTCGTCGCAACGGCTGGCGGGAATGAGTCAAGCCTGTCCGGGTTCAGGGTACAGGACGGACAGGCCTGTGGCTGGGGAGCTATTTGACGGTGATCACCGGGCAGGGTGCTTTCAAAATGATGAACTGGGCGGTTGAGCCCAGGATGAGCTTCTGGGTTCGCGATTTTTTGCGGATCCCCACAAACATGAGGTCTATATCCTGCTCCCTGGCAAAGAGGACAAGGTCTTCACCAGGGGACAGCCCCCGAACGAGCTGATGCGTCTCGCAGCTCACCCCTCTGTCCTTCATGAACTGCTTGGCTTCCTTCAGGTCACCTTCCACATGGCTGATATCTTCAGGCTTTTCACTCGAACCACCCTCCATGGAGGTCACGATGACCACATGGGCCTTGAACTGCAGGGCATGCTCCCGGGCCAGGGCCAGGGCTGCCTTGGCCACGCTGGTTCCGGTATATCCGACTAAGAATCTCATCGCTGCTTCCTCTTTTCAGTTTTGCCAGAGGCAAAACTGAAAATTTGGGTTTGGACTGGGAAACAACCTCACTTTCTAACAGGGACTACCACATACATGCACCTAGCTTGATCAAGGTTGAAGCTTTCTGGGCTGCTCTCCTTTTTCAAGGGGAGCAGTCAGAGGAGCAACCGCCAAAGTTTCTACCCTGATCAAACTGGCAGATTTGCCCCAGAGCTATCATTCATTTAAATCAACTTTTATTGATTAAAATCAAAACTATATGTGTCAGCCCTGCCAGAGGCATGAGCTTCGTACACACTTGACACAGAGGGAAAAGAGTCTTGAACCGCCCGT
>CAYOID010000167.1:0-2731 GCA_964403955.1 uncultured Desulfohalobiaceae bacterium
GGGGTTTGCCCGCAGAAAACCCTTCCTCCTCCCTCTGAACTCGGCGGGCTCAGCGTCTCTAGCGAGTCTGCGAGCGGGCGTGAGAAATCTCTTTTCTTTGCGCTCCTGCTCCTGGCCGGTTCCCCCCCTGTGCTCTGTGTGGGTAAAGGCCAGGCCGCTGGCAGGGCTGAAGGTCGAGGTTTGAGGGTGGATGGTTGAGGGAAGACAAGATCTCCGAGTTATCGAGAAGGGTTCATATGAGCTTGGTATGTGCTCGCAACGTTGATTGTTGCATTAGCTTTGGCCGGGTTGACATGAGTGGATGAAAAAAGCCGCCTCGGGGCGGCTTTTTTCACTTCTAAAAACTGTGAACCAGTTTTTATCATGAAACAATTTTTTCAAAATATTGTCTTTCTCCTGACTGTGGTCCTCAGCACGGCCTTGACAGCCCTCTCGGTGATCATTTTGGCCCTGCTGCCGTCCACGGAGAAACTCTTGCGGACCCTGGAGGGCTGGTGGGCCAGGTCAGTGGTCATGGCCAGCGGCGTGAGGATCACTTGGGAAGGGGCCAGACTGGACCCAGGCCAGAACTACGTGTTCATCGCCAACCATCAAAGCCACCTGGACACGCCGATTGTTCTTTCCCTGTTCGCCGCCTGGCGGCCCCGTTTCCTGGCCAAGGAGTCCCTGTTTGGGATCCCGCTCTTCGGTCCGGCCATGCGCAGGACCGGACACATCCCCATCGACAGGGAGAACAGGCGCAAGGGGATGGAGGGGATCACAAAGGCTGTGGAACAGATCGAGCACGGGGATTCAGTGCTCATCTTTCCGGAAGGGACCCGCAACCTCAGTCAGGAAGGGCTGCAGTCGTTTCAGATCGGGGCCTTCATCATTGCCCTCAAGGCCGGCCGGCCGGTGATTCCGGTCATCATTGCCGGGACCGGGAAGGTTCTGCCCAAAGGGTCGATCACGGTTCGGCCCGGACCGGTTCGGGTCCAGGTGTTGGACGCGTTCCAGATTCAGGAAACCATGACCATCAAGGATCGTGACCGCCTCAGGAATGAGGTCTGGGAGGTCATGAACACAGCATATGCGGAGATAAACGTATGAACACAGACAACACAGTCACCCTGTCCCCACTGGGGGGATTGGGTGAAATAGGCATGAACTGCCTTCTGGTGGAGACGGCCAGCACAGCCGTGCTCATCGATTGCGGGCTCATGTTCCCGGATGATTTCCATTACGGAGTGGATGTGGTCATCCCCCGGCTGGACGTCATCCTGGAGAAAAAGGACAAGCTCAAGGGGATCGTGCTCACCCACGGCCATGAAGACCACATCGGGGCTCTGCCCTGGCTGATTCCGGACGTCAATGTGCCCATCTACAGCTCCAGGTTCACCCTGGGCCTGGTGGAGAACAAGCTGCGGGAGCACAATCTCCTGGAAGGGCTGACCCTGCACGGTGTGGAACCCAGAGAACGGGTGACCATAGGGGATCTGCACTTCAACTTCTTTCCGGTCTGTCACTCCATCGTGCACGGGTATGGGCTGGGGATCGAGACCCCGGCGGGCAGGATCGTGCACAGCGGGGACTTCAAGATCGATCGCAACCCGTTGCGGGGGCACGCCACAGACCTGGAAGGCTTTGCCGAGTTCTCGGAGCCCGGGGTGATGCTGCTGCTCTCTGACTCCACCAACGTGGAGCGGGAAGGCCATGCCCTGACCGAGAAAGAGGTCAAGGCCACACTGCAGGACATCTTTCAGAATGCAAAGGGGCGAATCCTGGTCACCCTGTTTTCCAGTCACATCCAGCGCATTCAGGAAATTTTCGACCTGACCAAGCAGTACGGCCGGAAGATGGCGGTCAGCGGCCGGAGCCTGAGCGCCAATATCGATGTGGCCAGCGATCTGGACCTCCTGAGCCTGACCGAGGAAAGCACATGCGCCCTGGAGGATCTGAACTCCCTTCCTGATGACCAGGTGGTGCTTCTGGTCACCGGGTCCCAGGGAGAGCCCATGTCAGCCATGACCAGGCTCTCGGAAGAAACGCACAAGCAGCTCAAGATCAAGCCCGGGGACACGGTGGTCATGTCCTCCAGGTTCATACCCGGAAACACCAAGGCCATCACCAAGGTCATCAACCGGCTCTACAAGCTCGGAGCCGAAGTGCTCTACGAAAGGGTCCAGGCTGTGCATGCCTCGGGCCATGCCCACAAGGAAGAGCTCAAGACCATGCTGAACACGGTCAGGCCCAAGTTCTTCATTCCGGTTCACGGGGAGTACCGGCATTTGCTCAAGCACTCCCTGCTGGCCAGGGAGCACGGTGTGGCCCCGGAGCGGTCCCTTGTGCTCGAAGACGGTCAGCCAGTCACTTTTTACGAGAACGGGTTGAGGCTCGAGGACGCCTTTTCCGCCAGGAGCGTTCTGGTGGACGGCAAAGGGGTCGGCGATGTGGGCAAGACCATCCTCAAGGAACGCCAGCTCCTGGCTGACGAGGGCATGGTCGTGGTCCTTCTGGTGGTGGACAGCGAGACTGGTGATATCGTCATGGGGCCCAGGTTCGAGACCAAGGGGTTCATTTTCGAGCAGCAGTACACCCACATCCTGGAAGAGGCCGAGTCCATCATCCTGGACGTGCATGCCAAGATCCCGGCCGGGTCCTGGAAAAAGCTCCGGGAGCGGATCAAGTCGGCCCTGCGGCGCTACTTCCGCAAATCCATCGGCCGGGACCCGGTGATCATTCCTCTGGTCAT
>CAYOID010000168.1:0-2715 GCA_964403955.1 uncultured Desulfohalobiaceae bacterium
AATTGTTCGTGGTCTCAAACCAGATCATTCAGCGCAGTCAGAGGATGCGCTGATGCTGGAAAAGAGCCTTTCAGAGGCTCGAACCGGCAGGAGAGCTGTCAAGTCATGAATCAAAGGTTGTTTCAGGTTCAGAGCGGAAGCAGAGTTTTGCCCGCTGCCGTCAGGGTCAGTGCAAGGGCCCGTCACGTGAGGCTGCGCGTGGTGCCAGGCCTGGGCCTGGAGGTTGTCGTCCCCAAGGGATGCGATCCAGGTCTGGTGCCTGAGATCATCCGCAAGGAGCAGGGATGGATCGATGCTCACAGTGCCGCCATCGAGCGAGCAGCTACCAAGGCAGACAAGTCCGGGATCCTGCCCGCTCGAATCCAGCTGAAGGCTGTCCAGAAGGAGGTCCAGGTCAGCTATATCCGGAGATCGTCCAGAAGGCCCGGTGTTCAGGCCTCAGGTCCAGGCAGGATGACAGTTTGCGCTGATCCTGAACTCGAGGCAGAAACCTGCTTGAACCTGCTTCAGGCCTGGCTCAAGAGAGAGGCTCGCTCAAGTCTTGAGGCCTGGGTCCAGGACCTGGCCGAAAAACACAGTTTTTTTGTAGCCAGGGTTCAAGTTCGGCGTCAGAAGACCCGCTGGGGAAGCATGTCCTCCACCGGGACCATGAGCCTGAACTGTTTGCTCCTGTTTCTCAACCCTTGCCTGGTCGAGGCGGTCATCCTTCACGAGCTCTGTCACATCAGATTTCCGGATCATGGGCCGGGGTTCGCCGCATTGTTGACCAGCCTGTGTCCGGAGTGGCCTGAGCTTAGGGCGGAGCTGAGGCACGGAGCCAGAGCCGGCGTCCCGATCTGGGCTCAGGTTGAACTGTGAGCAGACTTCATGATCTATCTCGGGCAGACAGTGTTCCCGCCCCTGTTCGGGGCCATTCTGGCCAGCTCGTATGAAACTCAGCTGCTGGGAAAGGCCAAACCGCTTCTCTTCGGCTTCAATCAGTTTCTTTCTTGATCAAACTGGCTGCATCAAGTTGGCGCATTATGCTCAAAAGTAACGTCCGTTCTTCGGTTCAAAGCCAAATATTCAGCGCAGCCAGAGGCTGCGCTGACCTGGACACGGTCTTTGTGCTCGCCGGAGCTTCGGCTCTGCTGCCCATGGCCTTCTCGCTGCTTGAGGCCTGGCTGAATCGACGAACTCAGCTGAATGGCGATCATAGAAATGGCTGACAAAGTCTGCACATCAGGAATTCTTCCTTGCGCTCCCAGGTGTGGTGTCGTAGTGTTGTCTTTTGAAATCATTTTTTCTTCTGTGAACAGTGTTTGGCAAAAAAGTGAGAAAAACCTGAGCTCTGCCTTGCCAGCACGGGTCATTGAGTTTGAAAGGGGCAGATACAGGGAGAGAGAAGCAGACTGTGGAGTATTCACCACATATCATTCAGGGCGGGATGGGCATCGGTGTTTCAGGCTGGCCGCTGGCCAAAGCTGTGGCCAGCCATGGCCAGATGGGGGTTGTCTCCGGCTCGGCCCTGGACACCGTGATCGCCCGGCGCCTGCAGTGCGGCGACCCTGACGGGAGCATCAGGCGGGCTTTGTCCCGTTTCCCCTGGCCGGAGATGGCCAAAAGGGTTCGGGACAGATACTTCATCCCAGGGGGCAAGGCCAAGGATGCGCCTTTCCTGCTCGCACCCATGGCGGGTCTGGATTTGGCCCAGCCCTACACTGATCTGGTCATCGTGGCCAATTTTGTGGAGGTCTACCTGGCCAAGGAAGGACACGACGGCATCGTCGGCATCAACTACATGGAGAAGGTCCAGCTGCCAACCCTGCCCTCCCTTCTGGGAGCCATGCTGGCCAGGGTGGATGTGGTCCTCATGGGGGCTGGGATACCCCTGTCCATTCCGGGGATCCTGGACAGCCTGGCCCGTTGGGAACCGGTGTCCCTCAGGCTGCAGGTGGAAAACTGCTCCCTGGAGGAGAATCCAGGCTTGAGCTTCGATCCCAGGCAGGTTGCCGCAGGGCCGTACCCAAGCCTGATCCGGCCCGAGTTCCTGGCAGTGGTCTCTTCAGACATTGTGGCCAAGAGCCTGGTCAGAAAATCCAGTGGCGAAGTGCAGGGATTTGTGGTCGAGAATCATTCGGCTGGCGGACACAACGCTCCGCCGCGCAAAAAGCAGCAGGTCGGAGATTGCCCTGCCCAGGACTACGGCCGGCGGGACGTCCCGGACCTGGCCAAGATCAGGGCCCTGGACCGGCCTTTCTGGCTGGCCGGGGGATACGCTTCTCCGGACCGGCTGGAGGAGGCCCAGGAGGCCGGGGCTGAGGGGATTCAGGTTGGAACTGCCTTTGCCTTTTGTGCCGAGTCCGGCATCCTGTCCTGGATCAAAAAAGAGGTCATCGCCAGGCACCTCCAGGGCACCTTGAAGGTCTGGACCGATTTTCAGGCCTCGCCAACCGGATTCCCGTTCAAGCTCATCCAGCTCTTTCCTTCCGAAGAGCGAAAGCAGGGCCAGCCAGCGCGCAAGAGAGTCTGTGATCTCGGGCACTTGAGGCGCTTGTACAGTGAAACCAAGTCTCAGCTCGGGTTTCGCTGCCCGAGCGAACCGGTTGCAGCCTTTGTGGCCAAGGGGGGCAGTCGGGAGGAGACAGAAGGGAAGCGCTGCCTGTGCAATGGCCTTTTGGCCACGATCGGCCTGGGCCAGCCTGAATCCAGGGCTCAGGAAACCCCCATCATCAC
>CAYOID010000169.1:0-2652 GCA_964403955.1 uncultured Desulfohalobiaceae bacterium
CTCCATGAAAAGGTTGATCACGCGGTGAGCGGGGTCAGCCCTCCAGGGATATCTTGACTTTACTACCGGTAGCTTGAGCGTACTTTTGCAAGCTCCTCAGGCTCGGCAGAGGGGTGCCGGATTCCATTCGTGCTATGACCGACTGGGTTGTTCCCATACGCTGGGCTACTTCTTTTTGCGTCAGTCCACTCCTGGTTCGAGCCCGGATCAGTTCCCTTGCTATGCTAAACTCAGGCATATGTTCTTCATATGCTTGTGAATATTCAGGATCACGCATCATTTCCCGGTGCTTTTCATCAAGGCTTTTGCTCATCATGAACCTCTCTTGCCCGCTCTAGAGCAATACGAATTTCTTTTTGCTTGATTTTCTGAGATTTTTTAATGAAGCATCGAAGAATGACCACTCTTTTGCCTGTTGCAGTGACATAGAGACAACGACCTTGAGTATCTTTTCCTGATACCCTGAGTTCCCAAATTTTGCTCTGGACGTGCTTGATGTATGGACGACCAATGTTCTCCAAACCAAACTCGGCAATGAGCTTGGAAATATGGACCACCTTGGCTCTGACATCAGCGGGAAATTGGTCAAATTCAGATTCCACAGCGCTGTTCAAAAAATCAACATTCCAACTCGAATGAGCCATAAAGTATGCATAGCATTTTTGCTATAAATGTCAAGCCGTCACCAACCATGTCTGATGTCCTGCGAGCTTGCGGACACAGCCTTTCAAACTTCTCAGAAACGCACTTGGAATGAACGAGCCTGGATCGTCAGGCGTCCGGAGGAATACCGCTGGTGCTCTCTGGGCTACCACATGCAGACCGGCAACAAGGACCAGTTGCTCGATGTGGACTTTGGCCTCAAAGGAGTGGGGCAAGTCCTATGCATAGGACTTGCCCCAACAGCCTTTTATCAGCGGGAATCAACGAGATCTGCGGACAAGTCTTTCTCTTTCTTCCGGTGAAAGTCATCTGCGGAGAAGCATAAGATGAAGATGTTGTCCGCTGATGACGAATGCAAAGACTGGGAAATAAAATATTTTGAATGAAAAATGACTTGAGAATATCAAGGCTGGCCATGGTATGATGAAAAAAAGTGAGTAAAATTGATTTTTAATTCATATTGATGGAAAGGTAGCATATGAAAAATGATAAAACAATAGATATTAAAATTTTTATTAATACTATTAAGGCAATAGGTAAAATAAATTCCATCATTTTACTTTGCACAAAGAGGGTTCCTTGTGATTCGGCTTGTCTCGTTGTGCTGAAAATCCAAGGAACCTATGGTTAAGCTCAGCCTGCACCTTGGATGCCTGCCTAAGGTAGAAAAATGTCACAGATTCTGCTGTTGTGTCTGTTTTCGTAGAATGGGATTTGATTCATAATTTTAGTCCGGGTGAAATCAACTTATTTCTTTTTGACCATTCTCTTTTTTTAAATCTTCCGAAAAATCCTTGGTATTGAACTTCAGTATCTATGGGAAAATGTTGTGCAATTTTATTGATCAGCTCTGTAAATACTACATAGGTTCTGTTTTCAAAAATTATTTTGCAATTATGATCAACAATTATTTTTGGTCTTTTTATTTTTTCAGTATGTATGCCTCGATTGAACATTAAGTAAAATGTTATTAATTTTTTTGTGCTGTCTATTTTTATTTTGTATGAATGTTTTTTTGTTAATTTACTCATGATAAATGTGTTTATAAGTAATATGAAAGATATTATGGAAGTAGTTTTTATTCTAGCACCGATTTTGTAATCGCTTATTGATATTAATATTCCAATTAAAAATAAAGTGAATAGCATAGAAATCCACGGGTGTTTAAAGAGAAACTCAGATGGCTTGGATTGAAATCCAAAAATGTATTGATTTTTATTTGTCATACTGGCATTGCTTTTTATTTATTGCATTTGCAGTTGATATGATTGTATCTCCAAGCGTTGCGCCTGAAATTGCCATTAAGCTGTTACCCAAAGCAGACCCAGAAGTAGCGTAAGTTGTCAATCCTACGCCTGGAGAAGCTATCAAGCCTGATATGCCTCCATATAAGGCACCACTTTGTACACTTTTCCATTTGAAATTGTTGTTCAGTGTGCTAGATAAAAAATAGCATTTATGTTTTTAAAGTTTAGCTAATTGATTCATAATTGTTTTATATCAAAACTTATATCCGCAATGCTGACATTCTTCAGGAAATTGTTTCCAAAAATATATAAATCTTTTTTTACAATTTGGACATTTCAAGAATATATATTCGCATATATTTATTGTAATAATAATTGAAAGGGCAGCAATAAAGAAATTCAAGGATATTGTCATTAGTAAAACAGAAATGGTAATTAATATATATTGAAAAATATATATTAGTGTGGAATATTTTTTTCTAAAAAATAGATAATTCTCTATTAATTTTAATGACATAATTTATTTACATTCTTTTTTTGTGAGAAGAGGGTGTTTCCAGCAAGAGAAGATGGTCCAGAGATCACTCCAGAGACTACTCCTTGTTTTATGCCCTGTAAGCCAGCTTTTCCTAGGAGAACAGCCCCTGCTGAAGGAGGAAAAGAGCTTGCAATTGCAGACTTTTTATGAGAGCACAAAGGGACAGGCACATTGTTGACACAACTCCAAGCTTCGGGCTAAGCT
>CAYOID010000170.1:0-2624 GCA_964403955.1 uncultured Desulfohalobiaceae bacterium
GGTTCACCCTCAGGAAGGTGGCATGCCCAAAACGATCGAACTGTTTCGGAAATAGCCGAAGCAATGGATCAGTCATTTTGCCCTTTCAGATCTCAATCGGTTGGCTCAGGGATTGAGTTCGCCCATCGAGAGTATGAAAATCAACACCTCAAGGGGCTCATTAAGCTGAGTCCACTCACAGACTGTGGTCCCAAGACATCGCTGGCTTGCCCAAACTCAGATCATGGAATAGTCTGCAGACAACTTTGTAAAGGTGAACAACGAGATTCACTGGATTGAGTTTTCAGGACAGGCGGATCTCTTTCAAAGCGAATGCCGTGCAAGATCGCTGACCGGGTCAAATCCCTGCTTCTTTCATCAGGAGACGCTTCCATGCAGTTCAGAATACAATGGGCTCTGGCAATGCTCTTGGTGCTCTTTGTTCACTGCGGAGAAGCCAGCGCAGCTGAGAACGGTCCTCCCATCGTCATCGGGGCCACCGTGTCCATGGAAGGCCCCTATGTCGAACCCTCGATGATGATACAAAAAGCTTTTCAGCTCTGGGTCGAGGAGATCAATGAGAAGGGCGGGCTGCTCGGGCGGAAGGCGAGGCTGATCCTTTACGACGATAAAAGCGACCCGGAACTGACCCGGACCCTGTACAGAAAGCTCATTGAACAGGACAAGGTCGACCTCGTCTTTTCCCCGTACAGCTCACCGCTGACAGTGGCGGCTTCAGAAGTCAGCGAAGAACACAATATGCTCATGCTGGCCGTTGCCGCAGCCGCTGAAAAGCCATGGCAGCGTGGAGCCCGCTTCTTGTTTCAGCTCTATGCCCCGGCTCGGAGGCAGTTTATCGGCTTGCTGGACATGATGGCCAGGGAGAACCACACTACACTGTCCATCCTCTACGATCAAACTTCGGCCTTCAACCTGGATATTGTGCGCGGGGTCCAGGAATGGGCCGAGAGCTTTCGAATCAACATTCTCTTTCAGCAAGGCTTCCAAAACGGGAGAAAAGAGCTGCCCGGCCTGTTGTCAGAGGTCAGAGCCAGGGATGCGGAAGGCCTGATCCTTTCGGCATATTCGCCGGACTGTTATGCCCTTCTCAGCTTGCTGGGGGACATGCACTACAGGCCCACCGTTCTGGCAATGCCCATCTCGCCGGCTCATCCAGATTTTCATGCCAAGGCGGGGGACATGGCAGAGAATGTCTTCGGTCCATCCCAGTGGGAACCCATTGAACGAATATCCTTCCCGGGCACACGGCGCTTCATCCAGGATTTCAAATCTTTTGCAGGTCTTCCGCCATCCTTTCACGCCGCCTCAGCCTATTCGGCCTGTCAACTCTTCGAACAGGCCATCACCCGGACGGGGTCCATCGACCATGAGGAGCTGCGCGACTACATCGCCGCCCTGGACACAGTGACCATCCTCGGCCGTTTCAAGGTGGATCTCAGCGGCAAGCAGGTCGGGCACAACTCATTCATCATTCAATGGCAGGATGGCAGGAAGGAGGTCGTCTGGCCGCAAACGATGCGCACCGCGCCGCCCGTATTCTGACCTCCCCGGGAACTGCATGAAGAAGAGACAGCCCCCATTCTATCATCGCATTCAGTTCTGGCTCCTGGTGCCTGTGGTCGTGGTTGGAATCGCCTGCTCCACCCTGCTGGTCGCCTTCCTGTCTACTCCGATGAAGCAATTCCTGGTCCGGCAGTTCGACTCCAACCTGAAGGTTGCCTCCGTCATGGGCTTGCGGGCATGCGAGGAGAGCTTCAGCTATCTTCTGGACCTGCGGCTGGAAAGGAACGAGGAAATGAATCAGGTCATGCAAAGCGAAGTCATGACCAAGATTCAGGCCATCGGCGATCAATTCCCGCAGATAGAGCTCCTGGTCCTGGAATCCAGGCAGACCGTCAGGGCCTGCTCCCTTCCGGATGCTCCAGAGAGACTGGCAAGCCCTTCATTTGAGGTTCGGGACGACAGGCTGCTGCTTTTCACATTCAACGGCAACAGGGTTAGATCCAGCGAACAGTTCTTTCCGTTCTGGGACTGGCACATCATCAGCTTCGTGTTTGAGGATGATTACACCAGCCCCATCCGAATGGCCTACAGGATCACCTACCTCAGCGTAGTGGGCGTCTTCCTGGCCGTGGTGGCCACCCTGCTGGTGGTCTTTCACCTTTTTATCAAAAAGCCCCTCAATCGGCTGATTACGGCCACAGAAGGCGTTGCTGAAGGTCGACTTTACAAGGTCGACAGGATTGCCAAGACCGAATTTGGGCGCCTGATGGCGTCCTTCAACAGCATGATCGACAGCCTTGAAAAAGAAAAGACAGAGGTCCGCAGACTCATTGAACAGCTTCAAGACAGCGAAGCCCTGTTTCGATCCCAGTTTGAGTACGGCAACATCGGCATTGTGATCACAACCCCGGACAAAGAGTGGATCCGCACCAATGAACAGTTTCGCCGCATCGTGGGCTACAGCGAAGAGGAGCTCCATAATCGAAGCTGGCCTGAAATCACCCATCCGGAAGACCTGGACACAGAGATGATCCGCTACAACCAGATGCTGGCGGGGGAGCTCGACAGCTACGAGATGGAAAAACGCATCTTCCACAAATGCGAAAACCTCATCTTTATTC
>CAYOID010000171.1:0-2487 GCA_964403955.1 uncultured Desulfohalobiaceae bacterium
ATTCTTGAAACTCTTTCTTCGACCCCACTGTCCTACGTGTGGGTAAAGACCAGGCTGCTGGCAGCGCTGAAATGAAAACGCCGGTGCAGATGTAACCCAAATATTCAGCTTTGCCAGAGGCCAAGCTGAATTCTGGATCCTGAATCCAGCGGCTGCATATTGAATTTTTGCAGCCGCTTCTTTGAGGTGGAAAGATGCGCTTTATTGACGAGGCCACCATAACGGTTCGTTCAGGCCGCGGGGGAAACGGATGCGTTTCCTTCCGGCGGGAGAAGTACATTCCCAGGGGCGGCCCGGACGGAGGCGATGGTGGGCGCGGAGGGTCGGTGCTTATTCGGGCCGATGCCTCGCGGATGACCCTCTACGACCAGCGTCTCAAGCATCACTATGCTGCCCAGAATGGGCAACCCGGCAGCGGCCGGAACAAGCACGGCCGGGCCGGACAGGATCTGATCCTGGACGTGCCGGCCGGCACCAAGGTCTTTGCCCTGCGGGACGACTCCAGCCAGGACCTTCTGGCCGACCTGACCCGTCCGGAGCAGCAGATCTGTGTTGCCGAGGGGGGACGGGGCGGGAAGGGGAACACCCATTTCAAGTCCTCCACCATGCGCACCCCTCGGTTTGCCCAGCCAGGGGAAGAGGGAGTGGAGAGGCGTCTGCGTCTGGAGCTCAACCTTCTGGCCGAGGCCGGCTTGATCGGGCTTCCCAATGCCGGCAAATCCACATTCCTGAGCCGGGTCTCGGCGGCCCGGCCTGAAATCGGGGCCTATCCTTTCACCACCCTGGTCCCCAAGCTGGGGGTGGTCAGGGATGATTCCAACCATCAGCTGGTCATGGCCGACATCCCTGGGCTGATTCAGGGCGCTCATGCAGGCCATGGGCTGGGAACGACCTTTTTGAAGCACGTGTCCAGGACAGGGATCCTGGTTCACCTGCTCAGTGTCGAAGACATCAGCCTCGAGGATCCATGGGCCGGGTTTGGCCTCGTCAATGATGAGCTGCAGAGGTTTGACCCCCAGATCGCTGCCAAGGACCAGATCTGGGCGGTGAACAAGATCGACCTGTGGACAGAGGATCAGCTTGAAGATCTCAAAACCAGAGCCAGGCGGGATGGGCTCCTTGTCTTTTACATCTCCACTCTGCACAATTGGGGGGTGGATGAGGTCATGCGGGAGGTCTGGGCCCGCTTTCTCCAGGACAGACAAGGGGAAGAGCAAACAGGGGGCGACCATGTCTGAGGAGCAGAACTGGACAGCACGCAGGGACGGCATTCTGGAAGCAGCCAAGCTGATTGTGGTCAAGGTTGGCAGTGCCGTCTTGACGTCTGATCGCGGTCTGGATCTCAGGGTGGTCAATCGTCTGGCCGATCAAATAGCCTCCCTCCATGATCAGGGCAAAGATGTCATTCTGGTCTCCTCAGGAGCCGTAGCCGCCGGACGGGGATACCTGCATGCCGAGCGCAGGCCGTTGACCCTGCACGAAAAGCAGGCTGCGGCAGCTGTGGGACAGAGCAGGCTGATGCACAGCTACGACGAAGCCTTTGAGCGCTATGGCAAAGTCACGGCGCAAGTCCTGCTGACCCGAAACGACATGCGGGTCCGGCATCGCTTCCTCAATGCCCGGAACACCTTTTTCACCCTGCTCAGCAACCGGATCGTGCCCATCGTGAACGAGAACGACACCGTGGTCGTTCGGGAGCTCGAGTTCGGGGACAACGACTATCTGGCCACACTGCTCCTCAACCTGGTCAGGGCCGACCTGTTCATCAACCTGACCAGCTCTCAGGGGGTCTTTGCCGAAAACCCGGACAAGAACCCTCAGGCCAAGCGATTCGAATGCATTCTCAACGTGCGGGAGCTGGATATCGAGGCCATGTGCCAGGGCAAGAGCTCCAAAGGTTCCGGGGGGATGTACAGCAAGCTCCTCTCCGCCCGCCGGGCTGCCCAGCTCGGGGTGCCGACCCTGATCGTGTCCGGGACGATCCCCTTTGGCCTGGAGAAAGCCTTTTCCGGCCTGAACATCGGAACCTGGGTCCTGCCTGAGGAAAAGGCCGTATCCCAGCGCAAATTCTGGCTGGCCTACAATCTTGATCCAGTGGGCAGCGTGGTCATTGATCAGGGGGCCCAGGACGCTCTGCTCATGCGGGGCAAGAGTCTTCTGCCGGCAGGGATCAAGGAAGTGCAGGGCGATTTTTCGGCTGGAGAACTGATTCGGGTCCTGGGGCCGGACATGCAGCAGATCGGGGCCGGGCTGACCAATTTTGATGCCCGGGAGCTGCGGCTGATCTGTGGGAAGAAGAGCGCCGACCTGACGACCATCCTGGGGCGGTCGGTGCCGATGGTCGAGGCCATTCACAGGGACAACCTCCTTCTGGATGCCGCGCATTGATAAGGATTGAAATCAAACTGTTATGTTTTTTTCAAATTCTTTTCATTTTTTTGTTGACAAGCCTGGAGTGAACTTATAGAACCAATGGCTTCGCGCGGA
>CAYOID010000172.1:0-2445 GCA_964403955.1 uncultured Desulfohalobiaceae bacterium
ATCCATGCCTTTATCCTCTTCATCAAGCGACCCTTGGGAGCGGGTGGTTAAAAAATTCTTGAAACTCTTTCTTCGACCCCACTGTCCTATGTGTGGGTAAAGACCAGGCCAGAGGTTGCGCTGACACCTGATGCAGCTCGAAAGGGTTTGACATTCATCACCGCTGTGGCGGTGAGTATGATTTCTGCATAGTTCAATCCAAGGCGAAAAGCAAATGGGCATCCCGACAGGACGGCCGCCAGGCCGCCTGCCGGGATGAGACGTGGTTGGTGGCAGAAATGAATCAAAGTTTTAAAAGCCATGACGGCCGATTGGGCCCAAAAGAAGTCCAGATCTGGGATGGGCTTGTATCCAGTGCTCAGCTGCTGAAATCTCCCTTGAAGGAGGGCTTTCGCTTTTCCAGAAAGGCAGAAGCGCCTTCTTTGGCGTCCTGGCTGGAGAAGCTGGTGCCAAAGGCCTGGACCTCAAAGGCGCAGCCGGTTTTCAGGTCTGCTTCCACTCCCCGGTCAATAGTGGTCTTGATCGCCCGCAGAGCAACCTGTCCTTTGCCTGCCAGGCCCCTGGCTGTCTTCATGGCCGCGTCCGCCAGATCAGAAGCTGGAAAGGTCTGGGCTACAAGACCGATGTCCTTGGCTTCCTGGGCCGTGATCTGTTCCCCGGTCATGCACAGCTCCTTGGCCTTGGCCCGGCCTACCAGTCTGGCCAGACGCTGAGTGCCTCCGAAGCCTGGAATGATCCCGAGATTGATTTCCGGTTGGCCGAATTTGGCAGTGTCCGAGGCATAAATGAAGTCGCAGCTCATGGCCAGCTCGCAGCCGCCCCCCAGGGCGAAGCCGTTGACTGCGGCAATGACCGGGA
Source organism: uncultured Desulfohalobiaceae bacterium (assembly GCA_964403955.1). Taxonomy (GTDB): domain Bacteria; phylum Desulfobacterota; class Desulfovibrionia; order Desulfovibrionales; family Desulfothermaceae; genus CAYOID01. The sequence continues at coordinate 859 of CAYOID010000172.1, forward strand.
TGGGAAGGTCTTCAATCTTGAAAAAGACCGCCTGCCCTTTCTGGGCAAAGAGCTGGGCCTGAAGGGGGTTCATTTTGGGAAATTCCGAGATGTCCGCCCCGGCTACAAATGCCTTCTCTCCTGAGCCTGTGATCACCAGGACCCGGACTGACGGGTCGGAGCTGATCTGGTCCAGAACGGCCTCGATCTCTTTCAGGGTTGCCGGATTGAGAGCATTCAGGACTTTGGGTCTGTTGATGGTCAGCAGGCCCACCCCGTCTTGAACATCGAACACAACATTCTCAAAACTCATGATTCCCTCCTTGTTACAGGTGCTCGGTCGGGCATTGCAGCATTGTGCAGCCGGCAGCGATGATGCTCGGCAGGACTAATCAAAGGCGGAAAGGGTCTGGACAAAGTTTTGGATCTGCTCGGCCTGTTCCTGGTTCAGGTCTTCAAACTGGCACCCCAGAGATATTTTTGCATCGTCGATGCTCAGGTTTCGAATGCGGATCAAGGTCTGAATCCAATCCTGGCAGCCCGGCAGGCCAAAAGACAGCTGGGCCTGAACGTCCCTGGCGAGATTGGGGATGCTGGTTTCAGCGCCCTTGATCAGCAGCTTGCATCCCCCAAGGCTGAGGTTGACGATCAGGGCCTCAAAGCTGGCTTCGCTGAAGGCAAAGCTGGCCGGGATATGGGTGTCGACCCTCTCGTTGCGGCGGAGGTTCACGGTCTCCACTTTGGCCGGGTAGACCAGGAAGATGAGCTTGGCCGGCTTGCTCAAGGTGGAGATGACCATGGAGTGAAAACCGAAAACAGTGCCCTGGCTGGCATAGCGAACAGTGACAGCTTTTTCTGTATAGATGTGTTCCATCAGGGCCCGGGAGGCAGGGGCCTTGACGATCAGGAACCTGGGCCTGTCCAGGCCGACGAAGAATGTGGCCAGGTTCTCTTTGAGCCCTTCAGGTTGAAGGAGCACCTTGGTCCCGAAATCCAGGTTCAGGGCAGGGGATTGATCCGCGGGCATGTGCTCCGGGTTCTTGGGCATTGGCAACACCGAAAAAAAGCTTGGTTGATCATTTCAGCTTTGCCAGAGGCAAAGCTGAATTACGAGGAATACAGGGAGCGGGCCAGAGCTGTCCGGGTCACCATTCCAGCTCTCTGCGGCGTTCGTCCCAGAGGTCCTGGTCCAGGATCTGCAGGTGGTCGTTCTCGAGCACGGCTGCCACTTTTCCAAAGGCTTCCGGGGGGCCGGGCTGGAGCTCTGTTTCGGCCTGGGACAGGTCTGCTGCGTACAGAAATTCGGACAGAAGTCTGGGAGTGACCTTGAGAACGGTTTTGCCCGGGACAACGAGGTAGTCCTGGTCTTGATCCCTGTTGTGGACAAAGTAGGTCTTCATGCCGGCCTCCATTGGGGGTGCGGGGCTTGTCAGGGAACGAACGATTCGAAATCATGGATCAATGAGAGCCTCTTTGTCAAATCAAAAGCCAGCCGACACGGACCTGGAGGTGCGCCTCGGCATTTCAGCGCAGCCGGAGGCTGCGCTCGTATGAACTAGATCCAACCCCGGTCGTTGGCTTAGCCGTTCGGGACCGCCAGGCCCCAGC
>CAYOID010000173.1:0-2417 GCA_964403955.1 uncultured Desulfohalobiaceae bacterium
AAGGGAGGAATTCAAATCTGGTAGGGAATGTGTACGAATGGGTGACGGCAAGGATCAAAGTCCTTGGTGTTGCGGGTTACGAAGGTGATCTTGTGTTCAATGGCCAGGGCGGCCTGAAAAGCATCCGGCAGTTTCCAGCCATGTTCCCGCCTCAGAGCGGCTGCTTTGTCCGCGATCTTGTTGTCGATTTCCAAAGTCTTGTACTGATCCAACAAAGCTTTTGGCCTTTCAGCTTCTTCTTCGGAAAATCCAACAAGGATTTCGGCTCTGGTGATCACGGAAACGACTGAGCTATCTGGGTCCACATCCAGGATAAACCGGGTGGCCTGCTCCAGGCCATTGAAATGATCGATGAGAATGACCGAATCAATCAGGATTTCAGGCATTGCCGTCCCACTCTGATCTCAGTTTTCTTTGATAGTCCAGGCCGTCCCCCTGATCCCAGATTCCCCGTGTTTGCTCAACCAAGACCCGGTAGGTGTCTTGCTGCTTTTTTTCTCGAAACAGCCTCAGTGCACTCCGAATCCCTTCGGCCATGGATATGCCGTGGATTCTGCTGTACTCTTCGAGCCAGGCTTTGTCTTCATCCGGCAGAGTGATGATAGTGCGTTGACCAGCCATATACCCTCCTTTTTTGATATCAGCATATATGCATCGTTATCACGAGTCAAGGAGCTTTGAGGAAAGAAGGACTATTCTGGATCGTGCAGAAATAAGGGATTGCTTCGATATTGAGTTTCTTCTGCGCAAGGGGGTTGACCTGCCGCAGATGGATGCAGCTTTAGTTCGCACGTTCAAGGCGAGGCTGAATCGTTTCAGGGACAGGGACTTCAAGGTCACCCTCGGCTCCATTCTGGAGCCGGACATGCGAAGCTTCTATATCTCCCAGGGTTTTTCCCTTTTGAAGGAGAGGTTGCATGAGATCAGGGAATGATTTTTTGCACAGCTGGTCAAGCGAGAAGTGTGTAAAAATGAGTGATCGGTGATCTGTTATCAGCCAGAGGATCACCCTGGTCATCACCCGGCCGCTCCCGGAGCAGGATGGCCAACCGCCGGAAGGGCTTCGCCTGACCAGGAACCAGTGGAAGGAGATAGTCGACTTTCAGGAGCAGTGGCTGGGCTGGCTGGAGCAGGCCTGGCAAAGGATGACAAAGGACAGATGACAGGGAACAGCCCTGCCTCTGGCCTGAGCTTTCCCCACACAGGTGACAGCGGGAAAGGATAGGAGCGGGAGCTTCAGGAAAAGAGGGTTTCTCACGCCCGCTCGTGGACTCGCTAGAGAGGCAGAGGCCGCAGAGTTCAGAGAGAGGAGGACGTGTTTTTTGCGGGCAAACCCTGAGTCTGGGCTTTGCCCGCCCAACTCCACTCGCTTCCGCTTATGACGTCCTCTCCATCGCCGCAGTCGAGGACCGTTTGCCCTGTCAGCCGGCTCGGCAGCCAGAGAAGTCAAATTTAGCCTGCCTTCTGCGTGTTTTATCTATCGCTTTGTGAAAAACCACATTTTCAATGTCCTGGGCCAGTTCCTGACTGCCCACCGGGATTGCGACAGGGTCTCCAGGGCCCCGGCTGTGACCACGAGGATGGCCCCCAGGGCCATGATGGCCCCAAACGGCTCTGCAGCCAGGATCGCGGCTGAGAGAGCTCCCACCACGACCTCGCTCATCAGCAAGATGCCCACCCGGGCCGGCTCCAGACGCCGGGTGGCCCACATGAACCCGCTCAGGGACGCCCCCCACCATCCTCCTCCCAGAACCAGGATCCAGCCCAGGGCCTGAATGCCCTGCTCAGCCGGGTATTCTGGAAGCTCAGGGCTGAGGAGAAAGGCCAGAACCGCGGCCATGACCGTGGCCCCGGCGCAAAAGACAAAGGTTGTTTCACCGGCCCTGGCCCGGGAGTGGAGATGGATGCCGGTGGAGGCTATGGACCAGAGCAGGCCTGAGCTCAGCCCGAACAGGTCGCCCAGGGTCTGGGGCACAGGAAAGCCGGAGTGACTGCCCTGGAGGACCAGGACAATGCCGATCAGCCCAAAGGCGATGGCGGCGACTCTGGCCCTGGCCACAGGCCAGCCCAGCCAGAAGCGGACAATCAGGGTGCTCCAGACCGGGGTCAGGTAAAAGAGGAGGATGACCACAGCCACATGCCCGTAGAGCAGGCCGTTGGAGTAGAGGACAAAGGATGCCCCGCCCAGGGCCAGGCTCACGATGCTGGTGCGGTTGGATGCCGCCAGTCTGGACCGGCCGGACCAGGCAAACGGGGCCAGGACCAGGCACCCCACCAGGACCACGGCCAGGGTGGCCCAGGGTCCGGCCTGGGCCACGGCATCGAGCTGGCGCAGGGGAAGCCAGTACAGGCCCCATAGAGAGCCGATGGCGAGCACAAAGATCGAGATCAGGGGCGAAGCCCGCAAATCCTGGTTT
>CAYOID010000174.1:0-2363 GCA_964403955.1 uncultured Desulfohalobiaceae bacterium
ATCACCATGGCTCATTTGGCAGATCGACGGTCAAACATCCTTCCAGGCAAGAGTCTATTCTGGTCTCTCTCTCATCATGCTCATAATGGACTGCCTCACCGCCAGAAGAGTTCAGAACATGTATTCCACTCCAATCACAAAGCTCCTGCCCGGCATGGGATAGCCTTTGACATAGGCATAGTCTTTGTCCAGCAGGTTGTGGATTTCGCCTCTGAGGCTCAAGCCCCCATAGGACCCGAAATCCAGGATTCGTTTTTCAACACTCACGTCGGCCACGGTGAAGCCGCCTTTTTCAATCACAGGTGCCGGGAAGCCGGATTCAAAGTCCTCGATATCCTGCTCACCGATGGTGGCAAAATTGAGCCTGGCTGAAAAACCGTCATAGTCTGAGACCATCAGCCCATAGGACAGGTTCCATTCCGATATGTACAGAAGATCTTCGCCAGTCTCCTCGTCTTCAAATTCAGTCAGGTAGGTGACATTGAAATACGGCTTGATCTGCCAGCTCCAGTTCCACACTGTGGCCAGGTCATAGGAACACTCGGCTTCCAAGCCGGAAAGAGTGGCTTCGCCGAGATTATCCCAGGTTTGGACACCGCCTCCACCAGCAAGGCTGACGATTTTGTCTTCAAAATTCGTGCGAAAGTAGGTCAACGAAGAATCAAAGGCTCCAAAGTACACATCGATGCCTGCTTCATAGGTTTCGCTCTTTTCAGGATCCAGATCAGGGTTGCCTTCATAGGGGATGCCGAATGCACTGACAAAACCCGCGGCCAGCTGCTGGGCGCTGGGCATTTTGAACCCCTGGGCATAATTGGCCCTGAGCTTGACATTGTCCACAGGGAGATAAGCTATGCCCAGCTGTGGACTGATGTCGTCAGCGGACTCCGTTCCTCCCTGGCCTTCTTTGACCTCAACCTCAAAGTCGTCGTAGCGGACACCGCCGGAAAGAACGAGTCTGTCTGCAAAAAAGTTGGCCTTACCCAGGAGAAAATATGCCGGGTTGTCGTATTCTGTCTTCACCGGATCATAATCCTGTTCGATGTCATAGCTGAGCCAGTCCACACCGGCAGTCAGGCGATACCTGCCCGGGCTCCAGGTCAGCTGAGCCTGAGCTCCCTGATAGTCGGTGTTGTTTTCAAAGGGGATGCCGTCATCCCACATGTCAGGGTTGCTGGCCACTGGATCAACAGACGTGTTGTCGTCTTCCCCCACAAAGTACCTGGCCTTCCAGGAAAACACGCCCCCCGGCGTCGCCCCGTCATAGACAAAATCAACCGATTCGTTGGATTTGTCAGCGTAGTCGTCCAGGTCGTTCTGGCTGAGGTAGCCGGGCGTTCCAGCTTCATCGACCTCAAACGAGTTGACGATGACCCCGAAGCGATTCTCGGGCAGGAATTCATAGCCCAGGTTCAGACTGACATTCACCTTTTCGTCATAGCCTGTGTTCGCATACTCATCTCCATCTGCCGTGTCGTAATCATCCATGGTGCTTCTGCTCACACTGCCGGAAAAGTCGAACCCCTTCAGTGCTCCGGAAAAGCCAGCCGAAACCTCCTCATGCCCGAAGCTGCCCAACTCTCCCTGCACAAAACCCGATGGCTCGCCCCTGCCCTGTTTGGTGATCACATTGACCAAGCCACCAATCGCTGCAGAACCATACTGCACAGAGGCCGGTCCGCGAATGATTTCGACCCGCTCAATGTTCTTGGTCATCACCTTGGCCACATTCCCGGTTCCGATCCTCCTTCCATCCAGCAAAATCAAAACCCTTCCTTCCAAATCCAAGCCAAGGGCACTGGTTCGAAACCCTCGTATACCGATTGACGTCAGCGTCCCCGGGGTCTTGTTGACATGCCCTATCCCTTTCTCAGCCAGAAGTTCGCCCAGATCCCGTGCCGGGGACATCTCGATGTCCTGCTCGTCCACAACCGTCACGTGTGAGGTCACTTCCCGCTTGAACTCTTTGTAACGTCCGGCAGTGACGACAATCTCGCCCAGGTCTGTTACGGAATTGTCAGCTTTTGCCACAACCGCTTCCGAAGACAACGCGCATATCAGCAACACGATGAAAACAAAAGAGACTTTCTTAACCATAACCACCCTCCAGAATGAAAGCGCTTATGGCCCAGGGAGCACCCCGGACCGTATTCATAGAGCGATCCGGGGATGTCCCTTTTTCCTCCCCACGTGATCGTGCCCGGGATCTTTTCCCGAATTCCGGGCTCACTTTTCTTCAGGCAGGTCTTCTGACTCTCGGATCGTTCTACTTGCCGCGCCTTCCCACCCTGCACCTATTTGACTGCAGAACCCCACAAACACTTCTGATGAGGTCAAAATAGGTGCAGGGCAGTGGCTCTTTG
>CAYOID010000175.1:0-2355 GCA_964403955.1 uncultured Desulfohalobiaceae bacterium
GTATTAGTTTAGCCCTTTTATTAACTAAGCTGCCTTATCCAGCTCCACCTCAATTTGAGTGTGGTTTTGCTTAATATATTTTTTACATAGCTCTATGACATAGTCGACTGGATTGCGTCCCTGCAGGTAGGCTGTTCGAAAAATGGACATCAATATGGCCTGAGCCTCTGCCCCGGCCTCTGACCTATTCTGCTGGGAGATTTTTCTGGAAATGACTGGCCCACGCATTTGCTGCTCTGCATGACTGTTCTCTGGGCTCACATCATAGTCAAGGAAAGTAAAAAGCTCCTTCTGATGTCGCTTTAGCCGCTTAATTAGCCTGTTGACATCCTTGTCCTTGGCCACTGTCTCCAGGAGCATTTCCAAACGGTTATGCAGGCGTTTTTTGCGCCGCTCATAGACCCGACAATCAAGATGCTCTTTGTTGTCTCTCAGGCGAAGGGCATCCTTGAGCAGCCTTTTGAGCTGCTTGCGAAAGGATTTCCATTCTTTGGACGTACTTCTCTTGTCCACCTTCACCAGCTCGGTGAAGAGGTGAAAGTAGCAGCGTTGTTTGGCCAAGGCCTTGAGTCTGTTGTAGGCACCCCAAAAATCACAGATGAGAATGCCTTCGAACAAGACCCCTAAGACCTGCTCCACCACCGGGGAGCCGCGACACTTGCTGATGGTGTAATAGCAGTACTCTTTGGTGCAAAAGGCCCATAGCCAATAGGTCACCCCGTCCAGCCGCCACCCGGTTTCATCGGCATGCAGGGCAGCGCTGTGCCGTATCTGCTCCAGAATATGGTCGTGTTCCGGCCGGAGCAGATTGGCCAGCCTGATCCAGGACTGGGTTAGACCGCCTGGGGTGACCGGAAAAGAGCACACAGTGCTTAATATTTTGACCACGTTTCGCACGCTGATGCCGACTGTATAGTGGAGCCAAGCAGTGAGCACCACGAGCCGGATGCCCAAATTGGCATTGCTCATGGCTTCGGTCATTGGAGCAGTCACAAAGTCCCTGCAATTCGGGCACCAGTGCTTGTAGATCGTATGCTTTGTGACTTCCGGCTCAACGGGCGGAATGTCTTCGATATAGCGCTCGTGTGACTTGATGCCCGGCCCGACTCCTCCGTGGCAATGCGGACATTGGTCAAGCTTATGGTCTCTATAGTGATCGATCTTATCCGGAATTGTGCGCCTGCTTCCGGGATGACCCTTTTTGCGTCCTGGTTTCTTACGCTTTTTGCCTTTGCGCTTGTTCTCTTTGGTGTAGGGTGGCTTTTGTCCCGAGGGTGTGCTTACGGCTTGGCTTACGAGCTGGTCATATTTTTCAGCTTTTTCGCCAAGCTCCAGGATCTTGGCTATAGCCGCTTCCTGATCCTGCATCTTCAGGATGGCGATGGCTTCTTCTCGTGTCATGAGAGGAGCCACCTCCTGAACTTGGCGTGCAGGGGATACACATAAATGGCTTTCTTGAGGCCATGAAAGTTATAGGAGTTTCCCCTTTTGGCGCTGCCCTTGGTCTGGCCCAGATAGATCCAGTTGGCGGCCTTGTAGGTTGTACCCTGAAAACGGGATATGTCCACAAAGGTCTCAGCCAGATACACAGGGTGGCCATAGAGCTTCTCCCAATCTTGGCCAAGACTCTTCAGACTTAAGGCCAAGACCTTGGAAGCCAGGTGCTTGACCTGGATCCAGGGTGGGATCAAGAATCGAACATTGGATGTGACCAAGTGCAGATTCTTGCGCTTGGTGTCCTCTTCCCAGCCAATGAACTGATCCCTGGGTGCTATTTTCCAGGCTGGACTGCCCCAGGCCAGACAGGCAACAACCTGGTCACCGAGCATGGCCGCCTGATAGAGGTGCTCTCCCACGACCTTGGGGCATCCCAGGTAGTGATATCGCTGGAGGAGATACTCCCAGACCAATTTGGTGTAACCTGAGACCCTCTGCACCTCAATGCCAGGGAGATCTTTCACAAAACCCGTATGCGGTGTTTGGTCAAAGAGCGGAGCTTGTAGCGGCTTCTTGGCCTTGTTGTTATTGCGCTTCAAGAGCGGGGGCAATTCGATGAGCCCCGCTTCCTGCATACGAAGAAGAGTGTCTCTGACAGCAAACTCTTTGTATTTGCCGTTTGGCTGTTTCCACTCCCAGGCCCGGGCCAGGATGCATGATATCTGAGTCCGTCCCAGGTGGAAATTCTCAGAGATGACCTGGCGTATAGCTTTCAGGTCATTTTCTGAATACTCCCGGGAGCGGAACTTAAAAATGATTTTCTGATCGGCCATGGAGAGAAGGTATCAAATCTCTCCCTCCGACGCCAGTTAATTTTTGCTCCTTGTTGGCAGATTTTTCAAAGGGCTAAACTGTTAC
>CAYOID010000176.1:0-2331 GCA_964403955.1 uncultured Desulfohalobiaceae bacterium
TTGACCGCCTCCGGACCCCAGCTCCCAGCCTCGTAAGTGTGCAGCCGCTTGCCCTGGTCCGGGCAGTCGCACTCGATGAGGATCGGGGTCAGGAAACCCCAGCAGAGCTCCACCCCGTCCTGCCTCCAGAACAGGGTCTGGTCCCCGAGCAGGCAGTCCAGGAGGACCTTTTCATAGGCCTCCAGGACCGGCCCGGTGTAGCCCTGGTTGTAGTCGAAGTGCATCCTGACAGTGCGCAGGCAGACCTTGGGCCCGGGGACCTTGGTCTGAAAGCTGAGGTGGATCTCCTCCCTGGGCTGGATGCCCAGGGTCAGCCGGTTGGCCGAGATGTCCTCCCCCAGGACCCCCCGAAACATGGAGCTGGGCACGTGCTTGAACTGGACCTTGATCTCGGTCCGCTTCTCGGCCAGCCGCTTGCCCGAGGTCAGGTAGAAAGGCACCCCCTGCCAGCGCCAGTTGTCCAGAAAGACCTTCATGGAGGCAAAGGTCGGGGTCAGGGTCTCGGGGTCCACCTTGGGCTCCTCTTTGTAGCCCCGGACCTCTTTCCCGTTGATGCGGCCCGGGCCGTACTGGCCCAGGACCAGGTAGCTGTCCAGCTCGCTGGTGGGAAACGGGCGCAGGCAGCGGTAAACCTTGGTCTTCTCGTCCCTGACCCGCTCGGCCTCGAAGATGGACGGCGGCTCCATGGCGCACAGGGCCAAAAGCTGCATCATGTGGTTCTGGAACATGTCCCGCAGGACCCCGTAGCTGTCGTAGTACCCGGCCCGGTGCTCCACCCCGAGCTGCTCGGCCGCGGTGATGGTCACCGAGTCGATGTACCGCCGGTTCCAGATGGGTTCGAAGATGGAGTTGGCGAAGCGGAGCATGAGGATGTTCTGCACGGTCTCCTTGGCCAGGTAGTGGTCGATGCGGAAGATCTGGTGCTCGGCAAAGCTGGCGTGCAGGGCCTGGTCCAGCTCCCTGGCACTGGCCAGGTCCGAGCCGAAGGGCTTCTCCACCACAAAGCGCACCCAGTTCTTCCTTTCCGGGTCCTCCCGGGCCAGCCCGGTATCGCCCAGCTGATGGGCGATGGTCGGGTAGGCCGAAGGGGGCACGGCCAGGTAGAAGATCCGGTTGCCCCGGGTGGCGAAGGTGGTGTCCAGCTCGTCCAGGAAGGACCCCAGGCTGGAGAAGCTCTCCTGGTCGTCGTAGCTGACCGGGTGGTAGAAGAGCCGCTCCGAGAGGTGCTCCCAGTCCCGGGGCTCCCGGCCCGGCTCCTCCTCCACGCTGCGGCGCATGGACTCCCGGAAGTCGTCGTGGGAGAGCTTCGACCGGGCCGCGCCCACGATGCAGACGTTCTCCGGCAGGAGCCCGTTCCGGTACAGGGAGAACAGGGATGGAAAGAGCTTGCGCCAGGTCAGGTCCCCGGTGGCCCCGAAAATCACGATCACGGCCGGGTCCTGGACCCGCTCCAGCCGGCACAGGCTGGGGTCCAGGCTCTCGGCTTCGACGTCAGGCGTGTTCACATGGCTGGTCTGTTCAACCATCTCAGGTTCGCTCCTTATTCGGATTTCTTGACCGCGTGACCCCCGAACTGCTGGCGCAGGGCGGCCAGGACCCGGTTCGGGAAGGTGTTCTCCCGCCTGGAGCGGAAGCGCTCCATCAGGGACAGGGTCAGGACCGGGGCGCTGGTGGCGGTCTCCACCGCCTGGAGCACGGTCCAGCGGCCCTCCCCGGAGTCCTGGACATAGCCCTGGAGGTCCTCCAGCCTGGGGCTCTCTGCAAAAGCCAGCTCGGCCAGCTCCAAAAGCCAGGACCTGATCACGCTGCCCTGGTTCCAGAGGTGGCTCAGCTGAGCATAATCGAAGTGCTCGGCATAGGGCGAGTCCTCCAGGATGCCGAAGCCTTCGGCATAGGCCTGCATCATCCCGTACTCGATCCCGTTGTGGACCATCTTCACGAAATGCCCCGCCCCGGTGGGGCCGCAGTGCAGGTAGCCGTCCTTCGGAGCCAGGGCGGCCAGAATCGGCTCGACGATGTCAAAAGCCTCCTTGGCCCCCCCGACCATGAGGCAGTACCCGACCTCAAGACCCCAGACCCCGCCGCTGGTGCCTGCGTCCAGGTAAAAGACGTTCTTATCTGCCGCAGCCTCTGAGCGCCGGATGTCGTCCTTGTACCAGGTGTTGCCCCCGTCGATGACCACGTCCCCGGGCTCAGTCAGCTCCAGGATCGCTTCCAGGTGCTGGTCCACGACCTCCCCGGCCGGGAGCATCATCCAGATCACTCTTGGCGGCTCCAGGGCCTGGACCAGCTCCTCCAGGGAGAAGCAAGCCTGGGCCCCGTGCTCGGCCA
>CAYOID010000177.1:0-2241 GCA_964403955.1 uncultured Desulfohalobiaceae bacterium
AGAACAAAAATTGATCCGCGGGCGTCTTATCGGTCCGGACGAACTGGAAACCATACAACAGTTCGTCAAACAACACTGGCATCAGGGCCGTACTGAAATCTCCAGGGCCTTGTGCCGGCACTGGGCCTGGAAGCAGCCCAACGGCTGGCTCAAGGACAGGGCCTGCCGAGATGTCTTGCTCACCTTGTATCGACAGGGGCTGATTGAGCTTCCTGACAGACGAAATCCCGGTCCCGGCGGCAAAAAGTTCGTCGAGTCGCAAAAGTTTCTCTTCGAGGTCTGCCCGCTTGAAGGCCCGGTCTCGAAGTACAGCTCTTTGACATTGACCATGGTCCGGCAGAGTCCCAAGGAAAAGCTCTGGGACCAGCTGGTGCATCAGCATCACTACCTGGGCCGTCCGCTCATTGTGGGGGCCTATCTCAAGTACCTGGCCTATCTGGACGACCAGGTCGTGGCCTGCCTGGGATGGGGATCAGCCGCTTGGAAGGTCGTGGCCAGAGACAGCTTCATCGGCTGGGACCAGGAGACCAGGAAACGCAACCTGCACCAAGTGGTGAACAATGTGCGCTTTCTGGTTCTGCCCTGGGTGAAGATCCCCCATCTGGCTTCCAAAGTCCTGGCCGCGAACATGAAAGTCTTGAACCGGGACTGGCAGGCCTTTTACCACACTCCGGTGTGGTTGGCCGAGACCTTTGTGGACACCTCCAGGTTCAAAGGCACCTGCTACAAGGCCGCGAACTGGATCCACGTGGGGGAGACAGCCGGCAGCGCCAAGCGGGGAGCCAGCTACCGCTATCACGGCATCAGCAAGGCCGTGTACCTCTATCCCCTGCACAAGCGTTTCAAAGAGCGGCTCCATGGCTGAAGAGTCCCGGCAGACAGCCCTGGTGGCCTGGCTGATCATGCTGATCGTTGCCTTGTCCAAACGCATCCAGGAGTTGGAAGCCAAGCTGGGCGAGGACTCCACAAGCTCCAACCGGCCTCCTTCAACGGATTCGCCCCATACCAGGCCCAAGCGCACAGATCCGAGCCGGGAACCCAAACGCCGCGGAGCCAGGAAAGGGCATCCGGGCCACAGTCAGACAATGCTGGAGCCGACCGAGGTGCACCATATCCAGCCTGAGATGTGTGCATGTGGCTGCCTGGACCTTGAAGACCAGGGCACCTTCTACACCCATCAGGAGGTGGAGCTGCCCGAGATCAAGCTGATTGTCCGCCATTTTCTGTTCCACAAGGGACGATGCTGCCAGTGCGGCAAGCTGAACAAAGCCATTGTGCCCCAAGGTCATGGCACAGGATACGGTCCACGACTCTCGGGCTTGATCGCTCTTTTAAGCGGCGACCATGGAGACAGCCGGGAGACGGTCCAGCGCTTCTGCCGACAGATTCTCGGTCTGCACATCTCCATCGGGGCGGTGCAGAAGGTCATCAACCGGACCTCCAGGGCCATACTGCCACACTATGAGGCCATCCGGGAGCGTGTTCACCAGGCTGCAGTCAATCATGTGGATGAGACACCCTGGTATCAGGCCAGGGGCCAACTGCACTGGCTCTGGGTCATGGGCAACAGATCGGCCTGCTTCTTCATGATCCATGCCCGGCGGACCAAGGAGGCCTTCAAGCAGCTCATCCACGCCTGGGAGGGCATCCTGGTCAGCGACGATTACGGGACCTACAGGAAATGGGTCAACCTGCACCAGACCTGCCTTGCCCATCTGATCCGCAAGGCAAAAGGTCTTGCCAGGCATAAGGATCCAGGCATCTCCAGGTGCGGAACTTGGGCCTGCAAGGAACTCAAACTCCTGGTGGCCATGGCCAACGCTCCGCCGAACAAAGGGACGTGGCGTGCCTTTTACGCCCGCTTGTGCAGGCTGATCAAGCTCTACAGGGACCGTGAGGATCAAGCGGGTCAGTTTGCCCGCAGCCTGGAAAGGTTGCTGGGCAAGCTGTGGATCTTTCTCCAGGCAGAAGGTGTAGAACCTACGAACAACCTGGCGGAAAGGTTTCTTCGCCGGGCTGTGCTCTGGCGCAAGCGCAGCTTCGGAACCGAAAGTGACTCAGGCGATCGCTGGGTGGAACGCAGCCTGACCCTGCACCAGACCTGCAGACTCCAGGGCAGGTCTTCCTACCCGGTCCTGGTGGATGCGTTAGACGCCTATCTGAATGACAAAGAACTTGATCTGTCGTGGATCGAAAGCCTATGATCGGTCAGGAAAAATGACAGACCCTGTGAACGGTTAC
>CAYOID010000178.1:0-2222 GCA_964403955.1 uncultured Desulfohalobiaceae bacterium
CGCCCGGGGCAAAAAGGCTTATCCCGTCCCTCTGGTCCTCTTTGTCAAGCGACCAGCGGGAGCGGGCGGTTCAAAAACTCTTGAACTCTTTCTTCAACCCCATTGTCCTATGTGTGGGTAAAGACCAGGCCAGCGGCTGGTCTGGAGATGCGTCTGATTGTATGCTACACACCATTTCTCAAATTGATATAATTCAGCGCTGCCAGAAGCAGCGCTGAAGGAGGACATCATGGACGTCAGGCAACTCATGCAGGAGCTGGCAGCATCCAGCCGTCGGGCCGCCAGGACTTTGACCACTGTCTCAGGGCAGAGCAAAAGCCGGGCTTTGCTCACCCTGGCCGCCAAGTTGCGGGACAGCGAAACAGCCCTGCTGGAGGTCAATGACCAGGATCTCCAGGCGGCCAGAGCCCAGGGTCTGGACCCAGCCAGAATCGACCGGCTGACGTTGACCCCGGAGATTGTGGACTCCATGGCCCAGGCATGCGAGCATGTGGCAGGGCTGTCAGATCCCGTGGGTAGCATTGATTCCATGACCAAGCGGCCCAATGGGATGCTCGTGGGCAGGATGAGGATCCCTCTGGGGGTGGTGGCCATGATCTTTGAGTCCAGGCCGAATGTGACCATAGATGCCGGCATCCTGTGCATCTATGCCGGGAACAGCCTGATTCTCAGAGGAGGTTCAGAAGCGTACCGGTCAAACCAGGCTCTGGCCGAACTGTTTTCTCAAGCCTTGATCGACAACGGGCTTCCTGCCGATGCGGTTCAGCTGGTGCCGACCACGGACCGGGAGGCCGTCACTGCCATGCTTCATCTGGATGAGTACATTGATGTGGTCATCCCCAGAGGTGGGGAAGGGCTGATCCGGGCCGTGGTCCAGGAAGCCAGGATGCCGGTCCTGAAGCATTATAAAGGCGTATGTCACCTCTATGCGGATGAGCATCTCGATCTGGAGCAGGCCGTGGACATCATAGAGAATGCCAAGGTTCAGCGTCCAGGTGTGTGCAACGCCCTGGAGTGCCTCCTGGTGCACAGCAGCAGGGCTGCAGAGCTCCTGCCTGCAGTGGCCCAGAGGCTCGGACCGCAAGGAGTCGAGTTCAGAGCGGATTCACGGTCGCTGAAGCTCCTGGGCACATGGGCCATACCGGCCCAGGCTGAGGATTTCGGTCAGGAGTTCCACAGCCTGATCCTGGCGGTCAAGGTGGTGGATTCGCAGGAAGAGGCCCAGGCTCATATTGCTGAGTTCGGTTCCAACCACACTGAGGGGATTTTGACCAGGGACCATGACCGGGCCATGCGCTTTGTTCGGGAGGTGGACGCGTCCCTGGTGACGGTCAATGCCTCGACCAGGTTCAATGACGGCGGTCAGCTGGGCCTGGGAGCGGAGATCGGCATTTCGACCTCCAAGCTTCATTCCTACGGTCCCATGGGGGTCCGGGAGTTGACAACCACCAAATTTGTCCTCCTGGGTCAGGGCCAGGTGCGGACCTGATATGGATATCGGCATTCTCGGGGGAAGCTTCAATCCTGTGCACAACGGACACTTGAGGCTGGGTGTCGAAGTCCTGGAGCAGGTTGGGCTGGACCGGGTTGACTTTGTGCCTGCCGCGGTCCCGCCCCACAAGCAGAGACAGACGGTCTCTCCGTTTGCCTTTCGCCGCCTGCTCCTGGAAAAGGCTCTGCTGGGAAGGAAGGGCTATCGGGTCAACCCTGTCGAGGGACAGCGGTCAGGGCCATCGTACACCGTGGACACCCTGAGCTCCTATCAGGCCCAGGATCCAGATGCCGATCTGTACTTCATCATGGGCGGCCGGGATTTTATCACCCTGCCGGAATGGCATCAGTGGCAGAACCTGTTGGATCTGACTCATTTTGTCGTGGTCTCCAGGCAGGGCATCTCCTCGGCCAGGATCCAGGACTTCATTCTGAACCTGTGGCCGGAGACTCAGACCGTCTCGGACAACCCCATCCGATGGAGGCTGCCGGCCGGCACCTGCGTGGTCTATCTGAGCATTCCCCGCCTGGACATCAGCAGCTCCATGGTCCGGTCCAGATTGAGACAGGGCCGGAGCCTGGCCGCGCTGGTCCCGGAAGGCCTTGAGGCAGAGCTCAAGTCGCATGCCCACCTGTTTGTCCCTGATGCTCCGGGATGAAAAAGCCCCGGTCACCCCTGACTTTCAAAGGCGTAGTTCAGGATGGATGTGACCTCCTGATAGGCGGACATG
>CAYOID010000179.1:0-2146 GCA_964403955.1 uncultured Desulfohalobiaceae bacterium
AGCCTGTCTGGGCTGGCCTTAGGGACAAGGCCGCCCTACCTGGGAAGGAGTCTGGGTTCAGGGTAGGCCGCCGCTTTCCAAGCGGCCGGCCCTGGGGCCAGGTCTATCGGCATAGAACAGACTCCGGGAAGGAAATTTCATACGAGCCCTGCCAGAGGCTGCGCTGACAAGGGCCAAGGGCATTGATCGCTTCCGCGCAAGCTTTGATTCCGTCCTGCTCCGTGAACCCTTACAGTTGGGAAATCAGATCAGGCCGACTCCTTGACGTGATTTTTAATGCCAATTATAGTAACCTTTAAGAGCTATAAAGGGGCTTATCGTAGGCATTAAAATGAAAAAACCATCGATTTCAGTTCGGCGTGGTTTGAGGCAGCTTGGGGAAGACCTCAAAAAAGCGCGTCTGAGGCGAAAATTGAAAATGACCGTAGTGGCGGAGCGGGCCGGGATCAGTCGGGAGACCCTCTCCAAGATCCAGAAGGGGGATCCCGGGGTGAGCATCGGTGCTTATGCCATGGTCATCTTTGCCACTGGCCTGGGCACTGACTGGATGAAGCTTGCCGATATTGAGCACGACAAGATGGGTCAGTGGATAGACGAGGAGAATATCCCCAAAAGGGCAAGAACTTCCCGAAAAATTTGAGTGTTGTCATGGAAAAAGAGCTGCTCGTCTCCATAGACTTGTCCGGAACCCCGCATTTTGTGGGCAGACTTTGGATACATGAAAGAAGAGGTCGTGAACGGGCCTCATTTGAGTACTCAAAAGAATTGAGAAGTTTGCCATCTGCTTTTTCACTGGAGCCGGCTCTATCTCTCGGTGCTGGCAAATTCCATACAGACAAAGCCTTGTTCGGCTCTGTCGGGGATTCCGCCCCTGACCGGTGGGGCAGGATGCTCATGAACCGGTTCGAGGCAAGAGAGGCACATCGGAAAAACAGAAAGGCCAGAAGGCTCAAGGAGTCGGATTACCTCCTGATGGTCGATGACAGGACCAGACAAGGGGCCTTGCGATTCTCCACAAGCCCGGACGGATCTTTTTTAACTTCGTATGAGTCCTTCCCGATCCCACCACTTGTCGATCTTGAAAAGCTTGTCAGCAGAGCAACCAAGATTGAGAATCAAGATGACCTTCCCTCTGGCGAAGATCTGCGTGACATGTTTGCTCCAGGATCTTCTTTGGGTGGAGCAAGGCCTAAAGCGGTTGTTGTCGATCAAAACAAGAATCTTTTCATTGCCAAGTTTCCAAGCCCAAAAGATGAATGGGATGTTGAACTGTGGGAATATGTGGCGCTGAAGATGGCAAAGAGGGTCTGGATTCCGGTTCCGGATTTTGAGCTTCAAAACATCTCGGGCCAGCATGTTCTCCTTCTCAAACGCTTTGACCGTGACGGAGCAGATATCCGGATTCCGTTTTTGTCGGCCATGAGCATGCTTTCAGCCAATGACGGCGACAGGCGAAGCTATCTTGATATCGCAGAAGCTCTCATTGAGCACGGCGCAAGCACAAGGAAAGACTTGGAAAACCTGTGGAGGAGGCTTGTTTTCAACATCCTGGTTTCCAACTTGGACGATCATCTCCGCAATCACGGTTTTCTGTATGATCAAGAGCACATGGGCTGGAGGTTGTCTCCGATATATGATCTCGAACCTCTCCCGGAGCAAGTGAAAGGCAGATACCTGCAGACATGCATTGACTTGGAGAACAACAGCGCTTCACTTGACCTGGCCTTTGAGGTCGCTGAAGAGTTCTCCTTGACCCAGTCTGAAGCCCGGAAGATAGCCAAAGAGGTTGGGGAGTCAACGAAAAATTGGAGAAGGGAAGCGGAACAAGCCGGGGCAGGCAAAAAAGAGATCGATTTCATGAGCTCCGCTTTTGAGCATGAAAACCTTAGCCTAGCCCTTCGAGGACACACGAAAATTTTTCAGAGTCTTCCAAGAGGCCAGTGCAAAAAGTCCAAAAGGTGATTTTCAGAGGTCAGCTGCATATTGTAACTCTTTGATTATTCTGGCTTCTGACTTCTGTATTCTGACTTCTGCGGCTGCATCTCGAGTTTTTGCAGCCGCATCAAGCTTGACGCCAGCCAGGACGGGAAGTCCGGAGACTGCGGCCAGGAGTGGCCAAAAGAGAGCCCGGCTTTGAGGCAGGTCA
>CAYOID010000180.1:0-1288 GCA_964403955.1 uncultured Desulfohalobiaceae bacterium
CAGGATTAACAGGATCCACAGGATAAGAAGGGAAAAGAGGATGTGTTTTCCAGCCGTCCCTGACGGTCGGCTGAAAATCATGATCCTGTCAATCCTGTAAATCCTGTCAAAAAATTCTCTTCTTTCTTGTCAGAGTCAGCAGACCGGGCTCCTCAAACCCTCAACCCTCGACCCTCAAGCGGCTCTTGGCCGCGACCCCGTGATCCATATGCTGAACACCATTGCCATCATCCTCGTCCTCGGGCTGCTCATCTTTTTCCATGAGCTGGGCCATTTTCTGGTCGCCAAGATCTTCAGGATGGGGGTGAAGACCTTTTCCCTGGGGTTTGGGCCCAAGCTGGCCGGGTTCTCCGTGGGCCAGACCGACTACATGATCTCGGCCGTGCCCCTGGGCGGGTACGTCCATCTGGTGGGCGAGAGCCCTGATGCCGAGCTGCCCGAAGGCTTCACCAGGCAGGAGAGCTTTTCCGAGCGGCCGCCCTGGCAGCGGATGCTCGTGGTGGCGGCCGGTCCCATCTTCAACTTTGTCCTGGCCTGGGTCATCTACGGGGCGATCTTCTTCTTCGTGGGCCAGCAGGCCCTGCTGCCGACCATCGGGGAGGTCCAGAAAGACACCCCGGCCATGGAGGCCGGGCTCCAGGCCGGGGACCGGATCCTGGCCATCAACGGGGAAAAGGTCCAGTACTGGGAGGATATGGCCGGCCAGATCCAGGAGAGCTCAGGGAGCGATCTCCGCCTGGAAGTTCAGCGGGACGACACCCTGCTTGAGTTCAGGGTCCAGCCGGAGATCTCCACCACCAAGAACATCTTTGGCGAAGAGATCAAGATGCCCAGGATCGGGATCGTGGCCGGCCAGGACACGGTGCACATCGACATGGGGCCCCTGGAGTCGGCCTGGGCTGGGGTGGCCCAGACCTGGACCATCATCAGGCTGACCTTTGAAGGCATCGTCAAGATCATCGAGCGGGTGGTCCCGGTGGAGACCATTGGCGGGCCGATCATGATCGCCCAGCTGGTCAGCCAGCAGGTGGAGCGCGGACTGGTGGACGTTCTGGCCCTGACCGCCCTGATCAGCATCAATCTGGGGATCTTGAACCTCCTGCCCATTCCGGTCCTGGACGGGGGGCATATCCTGTTTTTCGGGCTGGAGACCGTGCTTCGCAAGCCCCTGGATCCCAAGTGGCGCATCCTGGCCACCAAGATCGGCCTGAGCCTGCTCATCGCCCTCATGGCCCTGGCTGTCTACAATGACATCTACCGGATCATCAACACCAACTGACCCCATCCT
>CAYOID010000180.1:1298-2098 GCA_964403955.1 uncultured Desulfohalobiaceae bacterium
GTCTCAACGGCGCCGAGAGCCGGCTGCAGATCGTCCTGGGGCAGGGCGGGGAGATCCTCTGGGCCCAGGACATCCAGAGCCGGAACCGGGCCGTGGTCACCCTGCCCCAGGCCCTGGAGCACTGCTTCTTGCTGACCGGCGTCTCGGTTCATGATCTGGGCGGGATTGCCTGCGTGCGCGGCCCAGGGACTTTTACCGGGCTGCGGGTGGTCATTTCCGTGGCCATGGGCCTGGGGCTGGGCGCGAACATCCCCTTGGCGGGCCTGGACTACCTCCCCCTCCTGGCCGCCTCGCCCTGCCAGCCAAAGGGGGATGAAGTCTGGGTCTGCACCTATGCCCGGCGGGGCATGGTCTATTTGCAGGGCTTTTCTCAGGATCAAACCCCACTTGGCCCGCCCGAGGCCCTGATGGAGCCAGATGCCCTGGCCAGGCTGCAAGGCCGGTCCAAGAGTCTCTGCCTGACGGGCACTGGACTGCGTCCCAACCCTGGTCTGTGGCAGGACAACCTGCCTCAGGCCACTCTGGCCCATCCCGTGTGCGACCACCCCCATCCCCAGGTCCTTCTGGAGCATGCCCAGGCGGCCACCTACGCCCATGAGCCCATCGAGCCCTTGTATTTGCGGGTCTCCGACGCCGAGGCCAACCTGGCCGCTATCGCGGCCAAGCGGGGCCTGAGCCTGGAGGAGGCCCGGAAGGTCCTTGAAGATGATTGAGAAGATGATTGAGAGGGGAAAAGAAGAAGAGTCTTTTGACACCCATTAAAAGGCCCTCTGTCAAGAGAAAATAGTCTCCTTGTGCAA
>CAYOID010000181.1:0-2040 GCA_964403955.1 uncultured Desulfohalobiaceae bacterium
TTCCAACCTATCATCGAACAACGCCACACTCACCGAGCCGCCAAAGTCACCGTAAACGCGTTGGCTAATGCTTCCCGCAAAGCATCCGGCGGAAAAAGGGGCTCATCGACTCGTTCAAAGACTCCAGACTCTATTCGTCCGGCTATGGGCAAATGATCCCGGAAAAACCGCTGGGCCTTGATGAGCAGAGAAAAAGCGTTGCCGAACTCCTTCCTGTTATCCAGAAACTCGGTCTTGTCCAGGCCATTGAACCTGGCCAGGCGAAGCTGACATTGGGGAAAGGATGGGAGACACTTCTCTGGCAAAAGAAAAAGGGCCGCAGCCGCATTGAGCAGACGATCATTCTCGTCCAGCAAGCCAAGTCCCCGCAACAGGTCCAAGGGAGTCCGCACCCCTGGGTCGTCCAGCCGCTGACGACGAACAGCTTCCTCCACAGTCCGGATGATTTCGTTGTGATCAAGGTCCTCAAGGTGCAGTTGAGCAGCGACCTGATTTTCCCACCTGCTTATGGCATGCATCTTTTCCAGGAGCTTTTTCTCATACTCCCCTTTGGGCATAACCATCGTGCTGGAGCCAAACCGGATATACGGCCTGCCGTCATAGGTGTACGGCCCGCCCCCGCCAGGCACCGTCACGGCAATGAGGGATTTGCCGTTTTCCAAGGGCGCAGTGGTGATTTCCGGAAACACAGGGGGTTCAATCTTTTGGAACTCCTGAGTCAGGTCCCGCAGGGTCTTGTCCGAAACATCCTGACCAACCAACTCAGCCTGATCGCTGACCCCAAAAAAGACATATCCGCCAAGATTATTGAGCATGCTGCAGACTGTCTTGGCCGCTTCGGTCCTCTGTCCGGTGGACAGTTTCATCTCCAGCCGTTCAGACTCGCCCTGGCTGATAAATTCCTTGATGGCTTTGACTTGCATGATGGTAAATCAGCTCTTTTCAGCAGATCTCATGACTTCGGCACGACCCTACCAGCCTTTTGTCAAGAACTTCAAGCTCTGCTCTCCTCAAAAAGAGGCCGGGACGACAGCCCGAATCAACCATTTCGTGGCAATTCGTGTGATTCGTGAGCCAAGGTCTTTTATGATTGAGTTGTTTTGCGGCAGATCCTAAGGCTGAAGAGACGTCAAGGTTTCAGGTTAGCCGCTTCATGGAATAGATGCTGTCCAATCCCTGGATCCTGTGTGGCTTGCGTTCCCGCTTAGGCTGGATGATGTCCCGGAAGAGCTCGAATCCCTGGCGGACGAACTCCTTTGATCCGATGATCCCGGCATCGGTGAAAAACCGGGTACGCTGGATGAAGCGCTCCACCGATTCTGGGAGGGGCACTGCATCCAGAATCTTGCCCTTTCCCAGGTCCACTCCGCCCCGGGCGTAGACGAACTCCCGGTACAAGCGCAACCGCTCCTTGGTGCTCTTTACGTTGTATTCCTTCAGTCCCAGGTTCCAGGACAGGAACTCATCCTTGCGGCTGGACCGAAAACGGTAGCCCAGGGACGACCAGCGATACTCCTCAGGCCTGTCCACCAGCCCGGCCCGCATTGGGTTGAGATCTATGTAGGCCAGGCAGTTGATCAAAGTCTCGCCTCTTTCCACGATCACGCTCTTGAAACGTTCAGCCCAGAAGGTCCCCTTGCGGCCCCGCTTTTTGTTGTACACCCGGGTAAACCCCTGCTTGATCTCTTTGACGTACTCAGAAAGAGATGTCCACTTCTGGCGGTAGAAAGGGATCTGCCCGGTCATCAGAGTATACTCGTCTCCATACTTGCGTTGAAAGTTCTTTCGTACCTCCTCATCTGAAACTTCGTCCTCCGGCCGCATAGTGACCAGAAGATGGAAGTGATTGCCCATAAGGCAAAACCCCAAAACCTCACAGAAATAGACACTTGAGAGCTGCTGAATGATGGTCAGCAAAAGGCTTTTCTCCTGCTCGCCAAGAGGGTAGCCGTCCAGAGCTGTCCGGCTGATCACATGATACGTGGTGTGCTGATGTGGAATGAGGAATCTGGACATCCGGGCCATGTTGAGCCTCCTGCT
>CAYOID010000182.1:0-2024 GCA_964403955.1 uncultured Desulfohalobiaceae bacterium
TGAGCCCCAGAAGCATGCTCATCATGACCTATGCCCTGTGCGGTTTTGCCAACCCCGGCAGCCTGGGGATCATGATCGGCGGCCTGGGGACCATGGCCCAGGAGCGCAGGCCGGAGATCATTTCTCTTGGCCTGCGCTCCATTGCAGCCGGCACACTGGCCACCTGCATGACCGGGGCGGTGGTCGGCGTCATGGGGTAGATTTCAGCCCGGCCTCTGGCCGCAACTTTACCCGCACGAAGCATGGAGAAAGCGGACCAGAAGCAGGGACAGAAAGAAAAGAGGGTTTCTCACGCCCGCTCGCAGACTCGCTAGAGCCGCTGAGCCCGCCGAGTTCAGAGGGAGGAGGAAGGGTTTTCTGCGGGCAAACCCCCGAGCCGGGGTTTTGCCCGCCGTGCTCCACTCGCTCGCGCTCGTGAGGTGAATCCCTTGCCCGCAGGGCCGATGGGTTCTATCCCATGAACTTTGACAGGAGGACATATGGACATCATGACCCAGGCTCTGTTCGGGAAGATCGTATCCGGGGGCCAGACCGGGGCCGACCAGGGGGCTTTGGACGCAGCACTGGAACTGAATCATCCCTGCGGCGGGTGGTGCCCCAGAGGCAGAGCATCAGAGGCAGGCCCCATCCCTGACAAGTATCCCCTTCAGGAGCATGCCTCTGACGTTCCGGCCGCCAGGACCGAGGCCAATGTCATGGATTCGGACGGCACCCTCATCGTCACCCATGGCCGGCCGGAAGGCGGGACCGCTTTAACAGTGGAGTGCGCCAGACGACACAGCAAACCTTTTTACCTCCTGGACCTGGCTGGCTCTCCACAAGATGGCCAAATCGAGAAGATCCGGCAATGGGGCCATCAGCACCAGGTGTTCACCCTCAATGTGGCCGGACCCCGGGAAAGCAAAACACCGGGCATTCAGCTGGCCGTGCGCGACATCGTCCGCAAGCTGCTCACAGAGCACTGATCTACAGTTTTCATGCCATCCATGAATTGATAAACATGGAATGCTTTTTGCTCACTACCCTGACAAGGCAATTTTTTCTCAGTGCAGATCACAAGGGTGGTGGGATCGATGACCAGCCAGATCAATTCTCCGTGGCATTCAATGCAGGGACCAACCTGCTGGGGAGACCAGCCTGAAGGCAGCCCTGCCCTGCAGGACTTTGGACTTTCAGACCCGGGCGGGGAATCTGCCCGGAACACATGGGCCCTGGCCTGGTCGGACCTGATGATGGTCCTGTTTGTCCTGTTTTGCGTCCTTTTTGTCTACGCCTTGAACCATCAGAAAAGCAAAGTTGAGTACCACAAGGTCTCCTTTGCCCAGTCCTCGACCCAGCGTTTCGGGGACAGGGGTGCGTCCACCTACAGGGACACGGTCGGCCAATCCAAATCCACATCCATGCAGTCCCTGCATGCCCGCATAGCAGAAGTGTTTTCGTCCCTGCCCAAGGATCAATTCTCCATTGGATACTCCAGCTCGAACCACGTGACCGTGAGGCTGAAGAACAAGGTCCTGTTTGAACCAGGGCATAGCGGATTGAAGCCCGGTCACGAACCTTTCCTGGACAGGATGGCTTCAATTTTGGGCATGGTCGGCAACGAGGTCCAGGTGGTGGGTCATGTGGACCCTGGGCCGGACAAACTTTCCGGGTCCGCAAACGTCTGGCAGCTCTCTGCGGAGAGGGCCGGGAACGTCGTGGGCTATTTTGTCGAGGAGCACGGTTTTGGTCCGGAGCGGTTTTCGGTTCAGGCTTTCGGGAATACCGAGCCCCTGGTTCCAGGGCTGAGCGCCAGGGATCGGGAGGTCAACAACCGGGTGGAGATCCGGGTTATGGCCCCGGAGTTGGACAGAGGATAGAGGACAGAAGACAGAGGTCAGAGATCAGAGGGCAAAGGAAAAGCAATAAGAGCAAGGGTCTGGGTTGTTGATATGTGGGAGGTTATGGGGCAAGAGCAGCGACCGGTGGAGTTTTGTTCAGCCTGTCTGGGCTGGCCTTAGGGACAAGGCCGCCCTACTGGGGAA
>CAYOID010000183.1:0-2001 GCA_964403955.1 uncultured Desulfohalobiaceae bacterium
CCGGTTGAGGGATCATAGTACCGGTGCCAGTTGAAGTGCAAGCCGGTCTCGTGATCGAAGTACTGGCCAGGGAAGCGCAGGTTGCAGACGACCCTCTGCTTGAGGATATGGGCTCGGCCAAAGGGTTCATAGGCGGCATGCCAGACCACCCGGCCTGCCCGGTTGACGATCTTTCTGGGCGTGCCCAGGTGATCGGTGACAAAGAAGTACAGCCCGCGATGCTTTCTATAGACCTTCATGGCCACCAGCTCTTCGTCCATGTAGATGAAGTCCCGGACCGGCCTGCCCCGGGCGTTGCTGATGCTGATCAGCCTGCCCTGGAGGTCGTAGTGGAAGTACCTGGTCGATCGGAAGACCTGCTTTTTCACCCGCCTGCCCAGGCCGTCGTAGCCGTACTCGGCAATGAGCCGGCCGTGCTTCATGACTCGTTCGAGCCTTCCGGCCTGGTTGTACTGGAAATCAAGGGAGCCTTTGGTCACGATCCGTCCGGACTGGTCATAGGAGGTGACCCTGGTTTGATCGCCGTTTTCAGTGATCAGCCGGTTCCCATCGTAACTATAGCTTGTCTCAGACGAGCCAAGCAGGGGACGAGCGAAACCAGAGGTGGAGTTGACCTGGCCTGTGGGGCCATGGGTGACCTCGTAGCGGGTATCGTCCCCGGCCTGGATGCTTTGGATCAGGGAGCGCTGATTGAAGGTTTTGCGGATTTCAAATCCCCTCTGGCCGCAGGTCCAGGCCTCATAGGGCCCAAACGGCAGGCTGGAGGCAGAATCGGCCACCAGGGCGCGATCGGTCCTGAGCCTGGTCACCCGGCCTGAGGGGTCACGCTCATAGAAAAGGCGCAGCCCGCTGGGGTAGGTCATGGAGGCGAGCTGACCCCCGGGGCCGTAGCCGTACCTGGTGACAAAGGTTCTTCTGCCCATGCGGCGCTTGACCTGCCTGACCTGGCCATGAGCGTTGTAAGCGTACCTGGAGGAGCCGCTGGGATCCTGCATGGAACTCAGTCTGCCCTGGCCGAACTCTCCCTGGTCGTAGCCCAGGGCGATGTCCTGGGAGGGGCTGGGGTAGCGCACAGCAGTCAGTCGTCCACTTGGATCGTACTCCCTGTTCACGGTGACGCCGGATTCACCTGTGCTGGAGACGATGTTTCCGGCCGGATCATAGTCCAGAGCCGTGGTCCCGGTCTCAGGGGAGACTCTTTTCGTGACCTCCCCGAAGTCGTTGTAGGCCAACGTGGTCACAGAGCCGATGGGGTCCTTGACCTCTGTCAGGTTGTCCTGGGCATCAAAAGCAAAGGATGCTGTGGATTGATCCGGGCGGGTGACCCGGATGAGCCTGCTGAAGGCATCAAAGTCATAGCCGGTGACCGAGCCGTCGGCATTTTCCAGCTCCACCGGGTTGCCGCCGGCGTCCCGGGTCAGGGAATCGGTGAACCCGCCCGGATTGATGATATGGCTGAGGCGGTTGAAATGGTCGTAGGCATAGTGGGCAAATCTGTCCAGGTTGCCTGCAGGGTCGGACACCCGGGTGGAGTTGAGGTTGCCCTCGGTGTCGTAGCTGTACTCGATGGCGTTGCCTTGCTTGTCCTTTATCCGCTGCAGGAGGTTGGCCCTGGTGTAAGTGTAGGAAATGGCCTGCGACCCCGGCAGGTCGAGCTCGATCAGGTTGCCGGCAGGGTCGTAGGTCATTGTCGTGGTGCGTCCCTGGACTGTGGAGGTCAGGATTCGCCCGGCCCCATCATAGGTCAATGAGGTGGACACCCCGTTGGGGCCGGTGATTTTTTGGGGCTTGCCAAAGGCGTTGTAGCTGCTCAAAGTCGTGGTGTGACCCAGGGGATCGGTGATGCTCCTGAGCCGGCCCCTGTCCAGGCCTTGAGCCTCGTCATTGGGATAGTAGTCCAGTGTGGTCATGTCCTGGACATCGTTTCTCGGGCCGTCGACCAGGATGAGCTGCCCCTGTGGATTATAGGCATAGCTGGTCGTCCTGGCTTCCTGCCCGTCC
>CAYOID010000184.1:0-1961 GCA_964403955.1 uncultured Desulfohalobiaceae bacterium
AGCAGGGCGGCCAGCTGGGCCTCGTTGTCCAGCTCCAGCAGGATGCCCCGGGTGACGGCGATGCTCCCGCCGGGAAAGGCATAGGCATTGACATAGGTGGCGTTCACCCCCTGAAAGTCGTAGGGCATGTCCGGGCGGTGGGTCCTGGCGGCCAGGCTCTGGCCTGTGGATTGGATGTAGGAGCTGAGCTCCCTGTCCTGCAGGGTTCCATAATCGGCAGAAAATTGGTGCGGGGAGCGCTCCTTGTCGATCTGGATCTCTTGAGACGCGGACATGAGCATCAGCTGGGACTGCCCTGTAACTGGATTGACCGCACAGCCGGTCAAGCCGCTGGCTGCAGTCAGGCAGGCCAGCTCAAGAAAGCGGCGTCTGGTGATCAGAGATGCTGGTGTGCTCATGTGAGGCTCCTGTTTCAGTTTTGCCAGCGGCAACATTGAAGTATAATCGCCAAGCAACGCTTCTGTCCAGAGCTCGTCTTTGAGGGGGGATTAAAGATATCCCGGCTTTGACCGATGAAGACAGAGGCGGTTCAGGAATTTAGAACTCATATTTTTCGACTTTGCCAGGGGCAAAGCTCCACTGGGAGGCAAGGCAATGGACATTGTCAGCTCGGATATTCAGTTGTCCTCAACCCGGGTCTTTGCCAGACAGGTTACGCTGCGCCAGTCTCTGGAGCTGATTGCTCCTGGGGCAGGGAGGTCAGGTCCGGAAAAGGTTCAGACTGAACCAGAGGATTCAGTTCATCTCAGAACAGGATTGGCAAAGCCCGGCAGGGGAGAGGCTCCAGACGAGGCTCATCAAGGCCGGCATGCAGCCCTTGATCCCAAGACCGAAGTTTTGGCGGCCATGATCGAGGCCCTGACCGGCAAAAAGGTCAGGCTCATCAACCCCGATCACCTGACAGGGCAGGCCAGGGCCGAGCAGGTCCGCAGTGATCAGGACCATGAGCGATCCAGGACCCGGGCCGACCAGGGCAAGTCCTCATTCGGCCTGGCCTATGATTTCAGCTCCACGGCCAGGGAAACCGAGTCCACGGCTTTCAAGGCTGAGGGGCAGGTGCGCACCGCAGACGGGCGGGAGATCGATATCCACGTCTCCATGACCATGACCCGGACCCTGGTCAGGACTGAGAGTGTCAGCGTCCGGGCCGGTTCGGCCCAGCTGGTCGATCCTCTAGTGGTCAACTTCAGCGGTACTGCAGCCCAGCTGAGCTCGAGCAGGTTTGAGTTCGACCTGGACATGGACGGCTCTGACGACTCGGTCCATTTGCCATCCGCAGGCAGCGGCTTCCTGGCTCTGGACAGGAACAAGAACGGCGAAGTCGACGATGGCGGGGAGCTCTTTGGTCCCAGAACCGACAACGGTTTTGGGGAGCTGCAACATTTCGACCACAACATGGACGGCTGGATTGACGAGTCAGACCCTGTCTTCCCCGAGCTGAGGGTCTGGACCAGGGACGAGGAGGGACACGACAGCCTCCATGCCCTGGGCAGGCTGGGCATCGGGGCCATCTACCTGGGACGGGCAGACTCGTTTTTTTCCCTGACCGACATCAGGCAGGAGCTCATGGCCCAGGTTCAGTCCACCGGTCTCTTTGTCCGCGAGGATGGAAGCGCTGGCACGATTCAGGAGCTGGATCTGAGTGTTTGAAAATTTTTCCGCACGGAAAAATTTGTATTCAAGGTGTAGGTTGACGCCAGTGCAAAAAGTCCAAGTCGCGGTTCCTCGGCGTCATTTGCTGTTTGTAACTCTTTGATTATTCTCGTATGAAACTTGATTTCGCAGTGAAGTTTCTTTTCCGTTCAAACTGGCCGAGTTGAGTGTCATCACGTGACAAGTCGTGATTTTTTTCTTCCTTCAACCATCCACCCTCAACCCTCGACCTGTCAGCGCAGCCAGAGGCCGGGCTCGTATGAAACTAGATCCAACCCCGGTCGTTGGCTTAGCCGTTCGGGACCGCC
>CAYOID010000185.1:0-1940 GCA_964403955.1 uncultured Desulfohalobiaceae bacterium
CGACGGCTATTGCCAAAATCGATTATAACAGGCTGAAATATATTCTGATAGCCTGATCAAGAAGTGTATACACTGAAAGGTACTTTGGTCTTCAGTGGCAACTCGGTAATCCCCATTGCGTCAGCAAGCTCTTTGACATCAGGCTCCATTTCCTCGAGTTGATAAGTAGCCTTGTAGCGACCCTTGGATTTCTGTTTCGGCGCATCGATCAAAGTGGCCAGTCGAACTTCAGTGAGCTTTTCCAGTAAGGTGTGCGGGCACTGAGAAAAACTGGCTCTTTCTCGGGCCTTTTTGAAGGTGATCATGACCAGCAGATAGGCCAGCAGGCAGATAAAGCCGTGCACTTCGATTTTCTGGTCAGTCCAGTGATACTGAGGTCGCCAGGCCAAGTGAAACGGATTCTTCATGTTTTTGAATACGTACTCGATGTTGGCCTGACCCCAGTAAGCGCTGATGATCTCCTCAGTGCTCCAAAGATGCCGGTTGGTGATAAGGATGCGGCGTCCGAAACTCTGTTCTTTGAGCTCTTCCAAGTGGTCAGCGTTGATCCAGTACTGAAGTTCGAATGCGTCTTCATGTAATAAAGAGAGCTCCCACCCCATGAGCTCTTTTGGAACATGGGAGGAAATCAGTGAGATAATCTTTTTGTTGAGTCCGGCTTCGGTTCGCTTTTTGCCTCTTTGAGTCGGGCTCTTTATGACCTCTCTGAGTTGATCAAGCTTCTTGGTAAGTTTGGAGAGCTCTTGTTCCAGGCCCCGGATTTGACCATTTCGGAGCTTCTCCGAGATATAAATCACTGTTGTCAGGTCGATGCCCCAGACCACTGTTCGTTCCTGATAGCAGGAAACGGTCTTTCCCCCTACGGTGACTTCTGTGAGGTTTGAATTGGCTCTGTCAACCAAATTCTTGTGCTGATGCGGGGAAAGAGCCCCGACGAAGTATATGGTTTGGTCAACATCTTTGAGGATGTTCTTTGAGTTGTTCCCCTGATCCAGTACGACAGTGATGTCTTCCAAGGATCCGCTGAGCCTTTTGAGTCTGTCGGAAAACCTTGTGAAGTGCTCTTTGAAGACCGTTTTGTCGTTCAGGTTACCCTGGTATACCCTGTGGTACAACGGCAGCTGATCCTGGCGTGAGACCAAGAGCAGCAGGCCAAACTGCCTCAGATCTATTCGCCTTTGCTTATTTTTTCCCCGCTGGGCGAGTGTGCACCTCTGGTTGGTCGAGGCGATGTAGGTGAAGAAGTTGCTCGTGTCGTAGAGCAAGGTATCCACAGAGAGAAGGCCTCGCTCATAGAGTGTATCGACAAGCTCCTCTTCGATCTTAGGAATGGCCTCTGCCGGAAGTGCATTCATTTGGTCCCAGAAGTGCTGACTATCGAGCTTGGTCAGAGACATCCGCAGGAGATAGGAGAGGCTGGTGCGCCTGGCCCAGCCCTCATACCAGTTTCGCTTGCTGGTTGGCTGGCAGACTCTGCCGATAGCCGCAAGGACGAGAGATCCTCCAACGGTAAATCCGTCTCTGAGCTGTTTTTTTGGCACATGGCGGTTGATGATCTGAACCAAGCCAAGGGATTCGACCACATAAAGGAGATAGGCCACCAATCCATGCGAAGCGCTTTTCACCTTTTGCGGCCCGGCACCTTCTTGAAGCTTTTTGAGAAGGTTTTCGGCGGTTCCAAGATGGGCCAGGACCACAGGCCGGGGCTTTCCGTTGACACGCCTGGATTCGACGATGGCCCAGTAGTCCCGGCCCCTTGATGGTTTCTTTTGGATCGTTGCCATTTCAGTGTATACATATACACAAAATGGACATTATGTCAACTGAAATGGTAGCAAAAAGTCTCTAAAATCAAAGAATAAGCAAAAATTAACAGACCCTGTCATTTAAAAATATTTCAGTGTATACAAACTTTTTAAACTTAGTTGACCGAAAAAAAT
>CAYOID010000186.1:0-1862 GCA_964403955.1 uncultured Desulfohalobiaceae bacterium
TGTTTTGCTGATAGTATGCCGGCAATTATCTCAATTGTCCAGGGACACTACCAAAGAATTGATGATTGTCGATATCACCGATTTTGATAATCCCACCGAAGTTGGCTCCTGTAGATCAATTAATGTGCCCTTTGATGTGGCGGTGAGAGGGGACTATGCTTATGTAGCCGATTTTTATGGAGGACTAGTTGTGGACGTATCTGATCCAGCAAATCCCACTTGGTACGAGACTTATGACACACCCGGAAGCGCAAATCACGTGACGGTGGACAATGCCTATATCTACGTCGATAGTGATTTCGGCGGCATACTCATCCTGCGATTCGCCCCCTACAAGATCTATCTCCCGTTGACGATACGCCAGTTCTCGTAGCACGCTCAGAGACCTGGGCGGCGGGGCAACCATCTCCCCCTCAACTTACTCTTGAATCACTACTGAATCTCTGATCATCAGTATATCAGAGATTCAGTTTTCCGAAAGGGGCAAGACATGTCAGAGACAAGCACAAAGGTACAGATGGCAAAGCGCGGCCTGATCACCATCCCCAAACCGTTGCGGGATGCGTATGGCATGCAGCCCGGAGACACCTTCACGCTCATCGACCTGGGGGGCGTTTTCATTCTCAATCCGCAGGCGTCGCAGATCGATGCCATCGCCGATAAGATTGCCGACCAGTGGACCGATAACGGAGAGACGTTGGAGTCCAAGCTACATGCGTTGCGGGAGGAGCGGGCGCAACGTGAGCGCTAAGGTCGAGGTCTTTCTGGATACGAGCGCGCTTTGGGCGCAGTGCTCTGTTTCGTTCGTTGAGTATTTGAAGGAGCGCGTCCTTTGATCCACGAACTTCATCCTCATACCGGCTGTACGGAGCAGACGTTCGGCGATGTGCGGCTTGATGGCGAGCGGCTGATCGAGAGTGAGTTCTACGACTGCACGTTCACCCGCTGCTCCTTCGTGGAAGCGACGCTGAAGCGCTGCCGGTTTGTCCACTGTACGTTTCGTGACTGCGATTTGAGCCTCGTCCGCTTGGCGGACTGCGTGATCGCCGATACGACGTTTGAGGCGTGTCGATTGGTGGGGATCGATTGGACGCAGGTCAGCTGGTCGGCGGTGCGCCTGGGCGAGCCGTTGCGCTTCGTCAATTGCGATCTCCATCACAGCACCTTCATCGGTCTTAATCTGCGGGGGCTTGTGCTCAAGGATTGCCGCGCCGTGGACGTTGATTTCCGCGAGGCCGATCTGACGCGCGCCACGTTCGCGGGCACCGATCTCAGCGAGAGTCTCTTCCTGCACACGGATCTGACACGGGCCGATCTCAGCGCGGCATGCAACTACCGGATCTCTCCGGCACAGAATGCGTTGACCGGGGCCAAGTTCTCGCTGCCGGAGGCGCTCTCGCTGCTCACCAGCATGGATATCGAGCTGGTCGAGGAGGCGTGAGTCGTACGGTCTTCGGATTTTCGCCGCCTCGCGGTCTGTTAAAGACTAACTTCGGCTCTACTGAAAAAAAGCCCATTTACCACAGAGAGCACAGAGAACACTGAGAGAAAATGAGTATTATGTGGCTCTTTTGGACTTCGCATGATCAGACTGAAAGTTTAACCACAGATTTCACAGATTCACACAGAAAATGGAAAATCAGTGAAAATCCGTGCCATCCGTGGTAAAAATTTGAGATCGTTTTTGGGCCACCCGGCGAAATCCCAGAGACCCTATTATGTTTAACTATCTTCACACTCTTTTTTCAGTGGAGTCAACTTCGCGCCCGACAGATCAGCCCCTTCAAGTACTCGCCCTCGGGAAACGTCAGCGCCACGGGGTGATCGCGGCTCTGCGTCATGCGCCCGATGATCTGGGCGTC
>CAYOID010000187.1:0-1780 GCA_964403955.1 uncultured Desulfohalobiaceae bacterium
AATAACCCGTTGATAAAATTCAAGGTAGTACGATCGACCCCATAAAGTTGGGTTATGTTTCTCCGCAGAAGGCTATCAGCGGGAGAAGGAAAAAGAGTTGTCCGCTGATCTCGCTGATGCACGCTGATGCAGACCGGGCTGCAGGTTCATTTTGCGATTCGAGGGCACTTGCCAGGGGTACATGATGCGGGTAAACTATGCGCATCAATTTTAGCATGAGGAGCCCCTATGGATGATATACTCTTTGACCTGAAGGCCCCCAAAAAATCTACAAATTTGAGCATCAACAGCGACCTCCTGCGGCAGGCCCGGGAATTGCGCATCAATCTTTCCCAGACCCTGGAGCAGCGTCTTGCCGAACTTGTGCGTGAGGAAAAGCATCGTCAGTGGAAGGCTGAAAACCTTGAGGCCATAGAGGCCTACAATTCCAGAGTGGGCGATCACGGTGTTTTCAGTGACGGGCTGAGGCGGTTCTGATGAGCCAGTTCGATGTCTATGAGAATGCAAACCCTGAAACACAGCAACTCATCCCCTATCTTTTGGACGTTCAGGCAGACGTGCTCGCAGACTTGACAACTCGGGTGGTTGTGCCTCTGATTCCTGTTTCTCTCTTTGGAAAAGCTGCCAAACATCTCAATCCTGAGTTCATGGTGAAACAAACCAGCGTCGTGATGTCCACTGCTGAGCTTGCCGGGGTCTCAACCCGCATCCTGGGCGACAAGATCTGCTCCCTGAAAGAGAACCGAGATGAAATCATCGCCGCCCTGGATTTCCTCTTGACCGGCTTTTGAAAGGGTATCAGCGAAGATCAGCGCGATCAGCGGATACATTCTACATCTACACTTCGCGCTAAGCGCGAAATGTAAAAAGTGACAACCCCTGTCAGCGCATCTGCCTGTTTTGGTCCATACCCGCTTGAGTGCTCATCTAATTTCCCAGCATCGTGAACTTTTCTTAATCATTCTGGATCATTGAAGTAATACAGAAGTCCGCTCCTATACTCTGCGATATCAATATCTTCCAGATATGGCACATCGGTTGCTCATATGTGTTTAGAATTGAGACCTCATTCCTCTCCCATGATCTCAATGGTAAACACAAAGGAGTGCCTCATGCATACTCGTTTGCCTTGTGCATCCTTTTCCATTCCACAATACATTGCCTCCATCATTGCAGCTGCAGCCTTGCTCTTTTTTCCAAGCGCCATTTGTGCAGCAGATACCACCTACACCTACGACTCTCTGCATAGGCTGACACACGTCACTCATGGCGGAACAGTGATCGATTACGCCTACGATGCCAACGGGAATCGGCTCGTCAAGTCGGTCTGCGCCCCCTGTCAGGGGGATTTGAATGCTGACGGCCGGGTGGACGCTGCCGACCTGCGGATCCTGGCCGGATCGTTCGGACGTGGTCGCTGCAGCCCAGACACCCAATGCCTGGGAGATTTCGATGCCGACGGCGACGTGGACGCCAGGGACCTGAAGGTCTTCAGGGCTGAGTTTGGACGTCAAGACTGCCTGATATGTCAATAAACCGCGAGGTGGGCCATGGGTGCTGCATTCATACGACTGAACATCATTGCCATACTTCTCCTCTTGTGCACAAATCATCCTGTCTGGGCAGCAGCAGGCTTTGTGAGCATAGACTCTCATGATGCCCTTCAAAGTTACTGCCATGGTCAGAACTTCAAGGTTACAGGGCAGTTGTCTCTGCAGTCAGACGAACCCATAAGGATTGAGTCGACCTTCTGAGGGCGACTCAATCCTATGTTCAAGAA
>CAYOID010000188.1:0-1749 GCA_964403955.1 uncultured Desulfohalobiaceae bacterium
AGGTCTTTGACCAGGTCAAGCACCTGCTGAGATCAAAGGACGAGCGCACATTCACCCAAGTATACGGGGTGGATGGAGTCTACTCCATGAAGCGGCTGACAGGGGCCTGAAGCAAGTTTCAGGAGGAGTTTGTTTAGATTTGCAGGATCACCAGGATTGACGGTATCAGGATTTTCACTGGCAGGCCGGATGCCTGCTGTCAATCGCAGGCCCTCAGGTCAGTTTCGTGCAGACGAGTTCGTAGCAGTCCTTGGGTGAGAGGATCTTGATCCCCCATTGCTGGTTTCTCACATACGAAAAATGCTGCACGTTCCCTGTGATGATGATTTCAGCCCCGCCGGCCACCGCAACCTCGACAAAAGGCACATCGTCAGGGTCTGGGGCAGCAGGGGCTTCTTTCCCGAGGGGTCCGGCCACGACATGGATGCCCGCGCGGGCCACATAGTCCAGGATATCCCGCCGTTCTCTCGCGGAAATGATCGCTAGAAACTTGGGCCTCGACAACACCTCCCTGTATTCTGCCATGATCCTGTCGTCATAGACGCACTGCAGTCGCCCAAGGGTGATCATGTCGATGACCCTGGCCGGAAAGGAATAGAGGCC
This sequence comes from uncultured Desulfohalobiaceae bacterium, assembly GCA_964403955.1. Classification (GTDB taxonomy): domain Bacteria; phylum Desulfobacterota; class Desulfovibrionia; order Desulfovibrionales; family Desulfothermaceae; genus CAYOID01. The sequence continues at coordinate 604 of CAYOID010000188.1, forward strand.
CAGCAAGCCGGAAACCAGGACATTGGTGTCCAGAACAATCCTCAATGTTGATCACTCCCGAAGCTTCTTGCGGACTGCCTTGATTTCCTCATCTACTTCGGTGGATGAGAGTTTGTCCAGGCCAGTCTCGGCAGCTTTACGGCGAACTGAGGACAAGGCCATCTGAGCACGAATCCTGGTCGCGAGCTCCAAGACCTCATCGACCTCAGAGGGGTCCTCAACAGGCAGGAGCACGGCGTATGGCCTGCCCCGACTGGTCATGATCACCTCCTGGCTGGCAAGCTCCTTCCTCACTTTTCCCGGCTCGTTTCGAAACTCGCGGTCGCTGATGATTTTCATCTCATTTTCCCCTCATTTTCGGCTACATTTGTCAGCATAATGGTAGCCTTTTTGTGTCCATTGTCAATCTTTGAAGGCTCCAAGACCCGCAGATCGGGTTTGACCGCCGGAAAGTGGCATAAATGGGACCGGTTACCTGGGGTGCTCTGTGAAGCGCCATTGATCATGCACAAGACAAGACAGGAAGAAGAGGTTGGTCACGCAGTGAGCGAATGCAGGTCCTGATCATCAAAATCCTTTTTCAACCAGATGAGGTGAAGGGGCGGTCATTGCTTTTTGCAGTCAAATAGCTTACATTGCAATTGGATTGATGACAAAGGGGGGATTATGCAATTGACGATTCGCATGCCTGATGATCAGATGGCAAAAATCAAGGAGTTGGCCCAACAGACAGGGGTCAAGAAGTCAGAGCTGGTCCGGCTGGCGATCAGGCGGTTTCTTGAAGAAGCTGATGCCCAGGAGGGCTCGCCATACAGCAAGGTCCGGGATCTCTTGGGCATTGCCAGCAGCGGGGTTCCAGACTTGGGAACTGATCACCGCCGACACCTTTTAAACCAGATCAGGCGAGATAAGGCGTGAAGGCACTCCTGGATACAGGGCCGTGGGTTGCACTCCTTGATCGGAGTGAGACTGCTCATGAAGCCTGTAAAGAGTGGTTCCAGAGGTTTTCAGGACGGTTGTATACCACGGAGCCGGTGTTGACCGAGGTGATGTATCTTTTAAGCTTTTCCATGCCTGCCCAGCATGCAGCTATTGATTTCGTCCTTAAGGGAGCAGTGACCCTGGTCCCGTCCGATGTTCAGGCCT
>CAYOID010000189.1:0-1732 GCA_964403955.1 uncultured Desulfohalobiaceae bacterium
GAAGAGGTCTCTCAAGAGAGGGTCGACTGCCGGAATCGCCCGGTACAACGAGGAAACTGTCATAATCATCTCCATCAAGGCCTGGGCTTGTATGAAGCGGCTGCAAAAACTCAAGATGCAGCCGCATCAAAATGGCCAATTTGCGTGTCATCCCGCGACACGTCGGGGATCTTTTCTTCCCTCAACCATCAACCCTCGACCTTCAGCCAGACCAGAGGCAGGGCTGACTCTTGACCAAAATGGCGGGTGGTTCTATCATGGTTTCTTCGCGCCAGTAGCTCAGTAGGATAGAGCAGCGGCCTTCTAAGCCGCCGGCCGGGTGTTCGAATCGCCCCTGGCGCGCCAGATCTGTATGAGAGGGCAGGCAACCAGCCTGCCCTTGTTCAGACGTCAAAAAACCGGCCCTTAAAGCCGGTCCTGCCCTCGCGACCCTGCCGGGGAAAGGTCACCCTACAGCGGCTGGGTGTGTCCGTCAATCAGCACAGGAAACTGGCTGAGATGCTCACCGTCCTGTCCATGGACTGGAGATGGGGAACATGCCCGCAGCCAGGGATGAGTAGAGTCTCGACCCGGCCGGAGACATTTTTGGCAATTCGATCCACTTGTTCCCGGGTGGCGTACTCGTCGTCCTCACCCTGCAAAACCAGCAGCGGGCACTTTACCCCTCTGATGTCCTCTTCAATGTTCCAGGACAAAAACTCGTCAGACAGCCAGATGCCGGCCCAGGCCCAGAACAAGGCATCGGTTTTGTCCCCATGATACTTTTCCAGCCTGGCCTTCAAGTCAGTTGTCTCATAGGCCTTGACCGCTCTCTGGATTCCGGTTCGGGTCTCGTCTTCGACAAACACGTGGGCCGCCTCAGTCACACAGCAGTGCACCCTTTCCGGAAACCGGGCCGCGAACAGCAAAGCCAAGGTGCCCCCGTCGCTGTGGCCGAAAAAGGCTGCCTTTTCTATCCCCAGGGCATCCAGGACAGCAGGCAGTTTTTCACCTGTTTCCCGGTCCAGGTAGTCAAAAGTTCGGGCTGAGCTCAAAGGGTCGGACCGGCCATGCCCCTGACGGTCGAACACGATTCCGTTCAGGCCGCTTCTCTGGCAGAGCCGGGCCGGAAAGTCCTTCCACATTCGAATGGACCCCAGTGCTTCGTGGAGAAAAACAAGGGGCGGTCGATCAGACTCCCCGCATTTGATGTGTTCTGCAGCAATCGTGGTTCCCTGAATCACGACCTGCCTGTCTTGAATCTCGACCATAGCCCTCACTCTGAAAAGGTTTGAGGATTGAACACGGCTGAGGTATGCTGGTGCGACTGCAAAAACTCAAGATGCACCCGCAGAAGTCAAAATACAGAATCCAGAATAATCAAAGAGTTGCAAACAGCATTTGACGCCGGAGAACCGCTACTTGGACTTTTTGCACTGGCGTCTATTCTATCTCAAAACACGCTACCATGCGAGCCCAGGATACTGTCCCCACTGCCCTGTTCCTTGCAGACATGACCTCGAGGCCTGCCCCTTGGAAAGCGGCGGCCTACCCGGAAAAGGGCCCCGGCTCATTCTTCAGTAGGGCGACCCTGTCCCAGGGCCAGCCCATCTTCTGGACAACCAGCTGCGGCTGTGGTCATAACTCGAGTCCGATCCTGGCCTTCGCCCTGAACCGTTTTTTTGCAGCTTCATCTTGACAGGAGGAGACCATGCCCTTTTCCAGCTGCCTGGACAACAACCTGAGCAAAGAC
>CAYOID010000190.1:0-1715 GCA_964403955.1 uncultured Desulfohalobiaceae bacterium
TGCACAAGGAGACTATTTTCTCTTGACAGAGGGCCTTTTAATGGGTGTCAAAAGCTCTTTTGATTCTGTCGAGTACTCTATGGGTTTCTCAATCATCTGGACTCTGTTGAAAGAAGCAATCTGAATGTTCAAACATCTCAGTCCGCTGGCTGTTCAAAATGGTTCGAGTGCAAGGCGCTAGAGAAATTCAGTGACGTAGCGTATTCGGCCATACGTGAGGAGCTGTATTTTTCGCAGCAACGCAGCAATCGAGACATTATGGACAGCCAGCCAAGGCTACAGTCCTTGTCGGACAAGAAGCCTGGCCTCCTGGTCGATGTTCTGCACGTCCTCCAGGGATTCCACTCGGGACGGGGTGTGGGCTTCCAGGGCCTGGCTGTTCAGCCTGGCAATGTCCAAAAAAGGGATCCGCCCGGCCAGGAAAAACTCCACAGCCACTTCGTTGGCGGCATTGAGTACGATTGGATAGCTCGGCCCGGATGTCAAGGCCTGCCTGGCCAGGTTCAGGCAGGGAAACATGTCGTTCTTGGGATGGGCAAAGCTCAGCCGGCAGAGCTGCACCAGGTCCAGGGCATCCAGGTGGAGCTTCATCCGCCTGGGGTAGCTCAGGGCATGGGCAATGGGGATGCGCATGTCCGGAATGCCCATGTGGGCCAGGAGGGACCCGTCGTGGTACTCCACCAGGGAGTGGACAATGCTCTCGGGATGGATGAGCACATCCACCTCGTCCAGGTCGGCCCCATAGAGATGGCAGGCCTCGATGACCTCAAGGCCCTTGTTCATCAGGGTGGCCGAGTCGATGGAGATCTTGGCCCCCATGGACCAGTTGGGGTGGGCCAGGGCCTGGTCCGGGGTGACCTGCTCCAGAAAGGCCGGGTCCCGATGCCGGAACGGTCCACCCGAGGCGGTCAGGACCAGCTTTTTGACCTCCCCCCAGTCGTGCCCGGCCAGGGCCTGAAAAATGGCGTTGTGCTCGGAGTCCACCGGAAGGATGACCGCGTCGGATTCGGCGCAGGCCTGGCGCAGCAAAGGCCCGGCCAGGACCAGGGACTCCTTGTTGGCCAGGGCCACCACCTTGCCCGCCTGGACTGCGGTCAGGGTCGGGGCCAGGCCGGCAGCCCCCACCTGGGAGGAGACCACCATGTGGGCCTCAGCCAGGCCGGCCATGCGGACAAAGCCCTCCTGGCCGCTGACGATCTCCGGCCTGTAGCCGCTGGGAAGCCTCTCCCGCAGACCTGGAATGTGCCGGGCCGATCTGACACCCAGAACAGTCGGCCGCCAGGCAGCAGCCTGCTCGGCCAGCAGGGAGATGTTGTCCCCGGCGGCCAGGCCGAGGATCTCGGCCTGGGCCGGGTCCTGGCTCAAGACGTCGAGGACGTTCTTGCCGATGGAACCGGTGGAGCCCAGGACCACCAGCCTGCGCCCGGTTGCCGGGAGCCGATGCACAGGATCAAGGGATGAGATGTAGGAGAGCATATGATGATCGAGAAATCAGTTCAAAAGATGTTCGACAGGATTTACAGGATGAACCGGATCATGATCAATCCCTGCCACGCCGGACGCCTGCCAGGGAACTCATCCGCCTGCGGCGGGGAGAGCTTCCAGCCGGACTTCCGGGACGGCTGGAAAACAGCCTCTCTTATCCCCTCTTATCCTGTCGATCCTGTCAATCCTGATAATCATAAAAAGGCACCTCCTGGTATAGCCAGGCAAAC
>CAYOID010000191.1:0-1564 GCA_964403955.1 uncultured Desulfohalobiaceae bacterium
AATCCTGATAATCATAAAAAGGCACCTCCTGGTATAGCCAGGCAAACAATCGCCAGCTATACAAGAGAAAAGCAAAAACCTAATTTAGGAGGTGCCGTTATGAAATTGTATGCTGGCTGCGATCTCCATTCAACAAATAATTTTTGGGGCATTATTGACGAAAACGGTAAAAGGATCTTCTCAAAAAAGTTGCCTAATTCTCCTGAAAAAATACTAAAAACCATTCAGCCCTTTAAAGATGACTTGGCTTCTATTGCCGTAGAGTCAACCTATAATTGGTACTGGATAGTCGATCTGCTCATGGCTGAAGGTTTACAGGTTCGCTTGGCAAATCCTGCTGCAATGAAAAAATACTCTGGACTCAAATACTCGGATGACAAGCATGATTCCTTCTGGTTGGCTGAGATGGTCAAGCTCGATATCCTGCCTCAAGGCTACATCTATCCCAAAGATGAGAGGCCAACCAGAGATCTCTGCCGCAAACGACTTCAACTCGTTGAGATGCGTTCTTCAATTATTTTAAGTCTCAAGTCCATGATTGCTCGAAACACAGGACTAAGGATTTCAGCTTATCAGATAAAGTCCCTAACTCAAGAAAGCATAGTAGATCTTGTAAGCGATTATGAAGATCTTATGTTCAGAGCTGCCATTGACAAGGTCGCTATTGATAACTTTACTGGCCAAATCAAATGCGTAGAAGAAAGGCTGATAAACAAGGTGGATGGCAAACCACAATACAGAAATTTGATGACCATTCCCGGCATAGGCCCTATTCTATCCTTAACAATCGTGCTTGAAACAGGTCCTATTGAGAGGTTTAAACAGGTGGGCAATTATGCCTCCTACTGTCGAAAGGTTGAGAGTAAGTGGAAAAGTAACAATAAAAATAAGGGAAAAGGCAATAAAAGAAACGGGAACAAATATCTTGCCTGGGCATTTTCAGAAGCTGCAGAACATGCCCGCATGTTTCATCAACATGCCAAAAGATTTTTTGAGCAGAAAATGGCAAAGACCAATCGAATGACTGCTCACGGAGCTTTGGCTCACAAGATAGCCCGGGCAGCCTATTACATTATGCGAGATAACGTTCCTTTTGAGTCCCAAAAGATGTTTACCTAAATTTGGAGAAAATGGTGAGCTCGTGTTTTGACTGGTACAACCACAATCCTGATTAGCAGCCATTTTCTCCTCCCTTTAGCCGGAGTTCGGCTTTTTGACTGCCCATGCCATGAGCCACGAAACGACTGGTTCACAACCATGAAACCTGCAAATTGGACATGGCATGGAACCGAAGATTTTCTGGATCGTCGAATTGACGATTGGGGCCAGAACAAAAAACATTTCTGAACTGATCTGGCCTAGATCCTGATGGGTGTGTGGTGCAGTCAATAAAAAAGAGCGACTGCAACCAGGACATTCGAAATAACGGGAATATGTCAAAGAACGGCTCAAGACGGCTTGTCGGGACACCATCGGACCAGACCTCAGCAAGAAAAAATGAAAGATTTTTCTTGCACAAGGAGACTATTTTCTCTTGACAGAGGGCCTTTTAATGGGTGTCAAA
>CAYOID010000192.1:0-1515 GCA_964403955.1 uncultured Desulfohalobiaceae bacterium
AGCCGGGCAAAGGCCTGGGCCATCTCGCAGGCGATGGGCCCGGCCCCGAGCACGATCATCGACCCGGGCAGCTCGTCCAGGGAGAAGATGTCCTTGTTGGTCAGATAGGGGGTGGACTCCAGTCCCGGAATCTTGGGGGCCGACGGCGAGGAGCCCATGGACAGGACCCAGGTCTTGGCCGAGAAGGTCTGGCCGTCCAGCCTGACGGCGTGGTCGTCGATGAACTCCGGCTGGCCGAACTCCACCCTGGCCCCCAGCTTGCAGAATCGCTCCACAGAGTCGTGGGCCTGAATCCGCTGGATGACCTGCTGGATACGCTGGGCAATGGGCCTGAAGTCCACCCTGGGGACGTCCACGGCCGGCAGTCCGTATCTGGGGAGGTCCTTGAGCTGCTGAAAGACCTGGGCGGTCCGGATCAGGGTCTTGCTGGGCACGCACCCGTAGTGCAGGCAGTCGCCCCCAAGAGCGGGCTCCTTTTCGATGAGCAGGGTCCTAGCCCCGAGCTGGGCGCTGCCGGCCGTGACCGTGAGCCCGGCCGCCCCCCCGCCGATGACCCCGATGTCAAAATCGTATGTGGTCATGATGATTGCTCCTTTTCAGTTCAGCCGCTGGCTGCCCTGACGATGTGGTCTTGATTCTGGAAACAACGTCCTGATCAGCTGTTCGGGTCCACGGCCCCCATCCCGGTCTTGCGCCGGTAGAGGTTGACCGCCTTCTTGGCCGCCAGGGGGAAGACCCCCAGGAGGACAAAGGAGATGATCAGGCTCGGGGAGAGGATGTCCCCGAGGGCAGTGATCTGTCCCAGCTCCTTGCCGGCGTTGACGTAGACCGCGGTCCCGGGGAGCATGCCCAGCTGGGAGACCCAGTAGAACCGCCGCAAAGGCATCCTGGTCAGTCCCATGACCAGATTGATGGCAAAGAAGGGGATGATGGGGATCAGGCGCAGGGTGAAGAGGTAGAAGCTCCCCTCCTGCTCGATGCCCTGGTTGACCTTGGCCAGCCGGTCCTTGAACCTGGCCTGGACCCAGTCCTGGAAGAGGTACCGGGCCACGAAGCAGGCCAGGGTGGCCCCGATGGAGCTGGCAAAGGAGACCACGATCAGCCCGGACAGGAACCCGAACAGGGCCCCGCCGGCCAGGGTCATGACCGCTGCCCCGGGCAGGTTCAGGGCCACCACCAGGACGTAGATCAGGAAGTAGGTCCCCAGGACCATCACCGGGTGGGCCTGGAACAGGTCCTGAAAGCTGGCCCTGGACTCCTTGAGGTAGGACAGGGTCATGTACTGGTTCAGGTCCAGAGCGAAAAAAAGGACCACGACAAGCGCCACGACAAGAACCAGGGCGATTTTTTTGACTGGAAGACTGTGCATGGGTGTTTCCTTTCAGTTCAGGTTGGATGGTTGATTGACGTCGTGCTCCTTGATGAACGCCTCCGCCACGGAAAGCAGCTCACCCGGCTCATCAACGATCCACCTCGGGTCGAGCAGACCGCCGGCATGAACCTGAGCGCTCGTGA